>NZ_JBITFA010000014.1:0-259640 GCF_044455705.1 Kitasatospora sp. NPDC051170
CGCCCGGTTACATTCCGAACCCGGAAGCTAAGCCTCATAGCGCCGATGGTACTGCAGGGGGGACCCTGTGGGAGAGTAGGACGCCGCCGAACAATCATTGTGAAGAACCCCCACCCGGGATCCCGGATGGGGGTTCTTTGCGTTTCCGGAAAGCCCGGGGCGGATCCGGAGCGGAAAACGGCGAGACGGGCCCCGGGCGCCCGGGCTACAGTCCTCGTGTGGCCGTCGTAGCGATCATTCGCCGATTTACCGGCCCCCTGGCCCCCGAAGGGCGCCGCAGGGGTCGGACTTCGCCACGTCTCGGGAGCTGAGTCGGGCGGGCCCCGTCGAGCGGTCGGACCCAGGGGCTGGGGGGTGTGAATCCCCGTCACCGCTCTTGGCCAGGAGGCCGACCCATGCCTGCTCATCTCTCCGCCGAACACCTCGCCCGTGACCTCTCCGTTCGGGACCTCAGCGACCCCGCCGCCGGGCCGCACGCCCTCCAACTCGTCCTCGCCCGGGCCGTCGACGCGCTGGCGGAGGAGTGGGGCTGCCAGGTCCGCTGGTGGCGCGGCGAGCGCACCGTCACGGTCGAGGACAACTACGACAACCTCGGCTACCGCCGTGACGACATCACCCGAGACACCCGCTACACCCGTTACGTCGACGACCGGCTCATGCTCCGCAGCCACTCCAGCGCGCTCATCCCGGCCGCGCTGCGGGCGCTGGCGGGCGAGCAGGCCCGGCACTCCTCCGACGATGACGTGCTCCTGGTCTGCCCGGGGCTGGTCTACCGCCGCGACAGCATCGACCGGCTGCACACCGGCACACCCCACCAGCTCGACCTGTGGCGGCTCACCCGCCGCCCGTCCGCCCTCACCACCGCGGACCTGGACGGGATGGTGACGACCCTCGTCGAGGCGCTCCTGCCGGGGGCGAAGCACCGGCACGAGGACCGCGTCCACCCGTACACCCTGTCGGGCCGGCAGGTGGACGTGGAGCGCGAGGGGGAGTGGATCGAGGTCGCGGAGTGCGGCCTGGCGCACCCCCGGGTGCTGGAGCGGGCCGGGCTGGGGGCCGAGTGGAGTGGTCTGGCGCTCGGGATGGGGCTGGACCGGATGCTGATGCTGCTCAAGGGTGTCCCGGACATCCGCATCCTGCGGTCGGCGAAGCCGTCCGTCGCCGCCCAGATGACCGATCTGACCCCGTACCGGCCGGTGTCGGCGATGCCGGCGGTCCGCCGGGACCTGTCGGTGGCCGTGGACCGCGACGACCTGGCGGAGGATCTCGGGGACCGGGTCCGCGACGCCCTCGGGCCGGACGCCGACTGCGTGGAGACGGTGGAGATCCTCGCCGAGACGCCGTGCGCCGATCTGCCGCCGCAGGCCCTGGCGCGGCTCGGCGCCCGCCGGGAGCAGAAGAACCTCCTGCTGAAGGTGGTCCTGCGGCACCTCGACCGCACGCTCACCGACCATGACGCCAACCTGCTGCGCGACCGCGTCTATGCGGCCGTCCACCAGGGCGGCGCCCACCAGTGGGCGGCGGGCGAGCGCTGATGGCCCGGGCCGGCGCCGGCCCGGCGTCGGGGTGGCGCCGGTCGCGGTACGCGAAGTAGTCGGCGGGCTCTTCGTCAGCATCGCTGGTCATCGGGCGGGGGGCTTCGGAGGGGCGTGGGCCCGTGTCAACGCGCCTTGACGACGGTCGGTGTCGAGCTGATTCCACAGGGTAGTGTCCGGCGCGGTTCGAATGATCCCCACGTCCGGAACGAGGAGCACCCTTTGCTGACCATGGAAACCACCGCCGGCCCGTCCCCGCTGCCCCTCGACTACCGGGGCGCCCACGGGCTGAGCGAGGAGGGCTGGCTCGCCATGGAGGCCCGCTGCGAGCGGCACGACATCGCCCTGGTCGTCGAGGCCCTCGCGGGCAACCACCGTGTCCTGGAGGTCGGCGGCGGCACGGGGGCGCTCGCGCGGGCCGTCGCCGGCCGTCTCGGTGCGGTCACCGCCGTGGAGCCGCACCCCGCCCGCGCGGCCGCCATGCGGCCGCTGGCCGAGCACGGCGTCACCGTCCTGCCCGGCTGGGCCGAGGAACTGCCGCTGGGCGACGGCGAGTTCGACGCCGCCGTCGGCGCCTGGCTGCTGCACTACACCGACGACCCGGACATGGCGGTGACCGAGATGGCCCGCACGGTCGACGCCTCGCACCCCGAGGCCAAGGTCGTCCTCGTCCAGGGCGCGCCGGACAACGAGCTGATCGCGTTGTGGAACCGCGCCTGCGCCCCTCTGCTCGGCGAGCCCGAGGACCACCAGGGCTACCTGCTCGGCCGCGCGGTGCACCTCCTCGCCGAACACGGCTTCGCGGAGGTCTCGTCGACCCGGGCCCGCGTGGACGTCGTCTTCCCCGAGGAGGGCGCCGAGGCCAAGGCCCGGGCCGCCGCCGAGGCCCTGGCCGGGTACTGGAACCCCGGCCACCCCAGGCTCGCCGCCCTGCGCGAAGCCCTGCTGCCGCCGCTGCGCGAGCACTTCGCCACCGGCACCGACCGGATCGGCGACGACGCCGTCGTGCTGGTGGCCCGCCCGCGCCGCACCGCCTGAGCGCCGTACCACCTGAACCACCTGCGGGAGTGCTCCTACAGTGGCCCTGGGCGCTCTTCGACGAGAGGCGGTTCAGGTGGGGGTCGATCAGGGCACCGCGCGGGCCGAGTTGGGTGTGATCGGCGGGTCGGGGCTGTACGCGCTGCTGGACGAGGTGCGCGAGGTGCGGGTCGACACGCACCGTCACCGACGCGGTCCAGCCCGGGTACTGGGAGCAGGGCGGCTACGACGTCGACGCCTGGGTCGGCCGGTCGAACGGGAGGTCCGATGCGCCGACGAGCTGACCTGGTCCGCCGCTTCACCGGCGCCGAGCGCGAACACCCCGACCGGCAGGCCGAACAGGCGTTGGCCCGTCGTGTCGCGACACGACGGGCCGACGGTCCCTCGGCTGGGAATGCTCAGCTCAGGGTGCGCAGCGCCGCCGCGCTGTACGCCTGCAGGTCGTCGAGGCGCCCCGAGAGGACCTTGGCCGCCCACTGCGGGTCCTGGAGCAGGGCGCGGCCGACGGCGACGAGGTCGAACTCGTCGCGCTCCAGCCGGTCGAGGAGCCTGTCGATGCCCTCGACGCCCGCGCCCTCGCCCGCGAAGGCGCGCACCACGTCGCCGTCGAGGCCGACCGAGCCGACGGTGATGGCCGGGCGGCCGGTGAGCTTCCTGGTCCAGCCGGCCAGGTTGAGGTCCGAGCCCTCGAACTCCGGGATCCAGTAGCGGCGGGTGGAGGCGTGGAAGGCGTCGACCCCGGCCTCGGCCAGCGGCGTGAGGATCGCCTCCAGCTCCTGCGGGTTCTCGGCGAGGCGGGCGTCGTAGCTGCCGGCCTTCCACTGCGAGTAGCGGAAGATCACCGGGAACTCCGGGGAGACGGCCGCGCGCACGGCCGCGATGACCTCGGCCGCGAACTTCGTCCGGGCGACCGGGTCGCCGCCGTAGGCGTCGGTGCGGCGGTTGGTGCGCTCCCACAGGAACTGGTCGATCAGGTACCCGTGGGCGCCGTGCAGCTCGACGCCGTCGAAGCCGATCCGCTCGGCGGATGCGGCGGCCTGGGCGAACGCGCCGATCACGGCGTCCAGGTCGGCGCGGGTCATGGCCCGGCCCTCGCCCTCGGTGCCGTCCAGGGTGATGCCGGACGGGCCGATGGCGGGGGCGTCGTTGAACGGCGGCTTGCCCTGATTGCGGACCATCCCGATGTGCCAGAGCTGCGGCACGATGGTGCCGCCCGCCGCGTGGACCTCCTCGGCGACGCGGGCCCATCCGGCGAGCTGCTCCTCGCCGTCGAAGCGCGGGATCTGGGCGCTCTCCCCGGCGGACTCGTGGCCGACGTACGTCCCCTCGGTGACGATCAGGCCCACGCCCGCGGCGGCGCGGCGGGCGTAGTAGGAGCTCACGTTCTCGCCGGGCACGCCCTTGGGGGAGAAGCTGCGCGTCATCGGCGCCATGACGATGCGGTTGGGGACGGTCAGGCCGTTGATGGTGACGGGCCGGGAGAGGATCTCGGCCGCGCGGGAGGCCGGGTTCGCGGAGACGGTCATGAGGATTCCTCGGAGATGGCGGTGGTGTGCGGCGGGACGCTGGTGACTGCCGTGCCAACCACCGTGGCGGCCGCCGCATTTCACGGGCCGTCCGGATTCCGGTGTGATCCGCGCCACTGCACCCGCCGGGGCCGGGCGCGTCACGGTCGATACGATCGGCAGGAGCGTGGCCGGACCGCGAGCGTGGCCGGACGGGGGAGGGGCGGGCGTGATGGACGGGTGGCGTACGCCGGTGGCGGCGGTGCGGGCGCGGCTGCTGGCCGAGATCAACGCGACCGTGCACGGGGACGACCTGCACCTGGAGCGCTACGACCGCCCGGCCGGCGATCCCGGGCTGTTCGGGCCCTCCAGCATGGTGTGGCGGGTGCACGGGCACCCGGCCGGGATGCTGGTGGGCGGGTTCGCGGCCCTGCTGCTGCAGTCGCTGCACCCGCTGGCGATGGCCGCCGTCGACGCCCACTCGGACTTCCGGCAGGACCCGACAGGCCGGCTGCACCGCACGGCCCGGTTCGTCTCCACCACCACGCTGGGCTCCACGGAGGCGGCCGAGCGGGCGATCGCCGCAGTGCGTCGCATTCACCCCCGGATCAGCGGCACCGCGCCGGACGGCCGCCCCTACCGCGCGGACGATCCGCACCTGCTCACCTGGGTGCACACCGCCGAGGTGGTCTGCTTCCTGGCCGGCTACCAGGCCTTCGCCCGGACCCCCCTGACCGCCGCCGAGTGCGACCGCTACTACGCCGAGGCGGCCCTCGTCGCCGAGCGCCTCGGCGCCCGCGAGGTGCCCCGATCGCGGGCCGAGGTACGGGCCTGTCTGGCGCGCCTGCGCCCGGAGTTGGCGGTCACCCGGCCCGCGCTGGAGGTGCTGCGCCTGCTGCGCGGGTTCGGGCGCAGCAGGCGCGAGCGGGCCGCCGTACGGATCCTGACGAACGCCTCCATCGGCCTCCTGCCGCCCTGGGCGCGGGCCGAACTCGCCGTCCGGCGCCCCCGGTTGGTGCGCGCGGCCTGGGACCGCCCGCTGGCCGGGGCCGGCGGGCGGCTCCTGGTGTGGGCCTGCGGCCCCTCCGAGATCCGCGCCGCCGCCCTCGCCCGCGCCACGGCGGTGGCCTGACGGTCCGTCAGAGACCCACGCACTGCCCGGTGCGCGGACCGCCGACGGCGTTCGGCCGTCCGTCGTCGCCCGGCGGCGGGGTGTTGCCGGAGCAGGCCAGCGAGCCGCCGACGGTGTTCGCCGTGATCAGCGCCCGGTCGTCGCGCGGGAACGGGCCCGCGCCGGTGGTGCCGTCGACGACGGTGCTGCCGCCGATCCGGTCGTCGTCGAGGACCAGCCCGCCGGTGTTGTCCTTGAGGACGACCGAGCCGTCGATCCGGTTGCCGGCGCAGCCCTCGTCCACCGGGTCGCCGATCACCACGAACCCCGTGGAGTCACCGACCTGCACGGATCCGGTGACGGTGCTCGCGCAGACGCCGAGGAAGGAGGCGCCGCGCGAGGTGATGGTGCCGACCGTCGAGCGGGAGACGAACAGCGCCGCCCCCGGCCGCACCACCACCGCGTCGGCGGTGGCGTCCACCAGGCAGGTGCTCGTGCCGGTGGCGAGGACGGACCCGGCCGGGCCGGTGATCGTGCGCTCGCAGCCGACCTGCTGGGTGATGCTCTCCGGTGCGCCCGGGAGGTAGTCGTCATCACCCGGGTACTGGGCCGTGACGGTGTGGGATCCGGGCAGCAGGTGGGACCAACTGATCTTCGTGGTCGCGCAGTTGGGGCCGCCTCCGGGGGCGAGGGTGCCCGTTCCGATGGTCGTGGAGCCGTCGGAGAAGGTGACCGTGCCGGTCGGCGGGGAGGCGGGGCCGGTGCTGGTCGGCGCCGGGCAGACGGTGTCGGTGAAGGTGACCGGGCTGCCGAAGGACGCCGGGTCGGGCGAGGAGGAGAGCGTGGTGACGACGGCCGCCCGGGTGACCTGCTGGGTGAGCACCGCGGAGGTGGCGCCGAGGAAGGTGGCGTCGCCGCCGTACTCGGCGGTGAGGCCGTGCGGCCCGACCCCCAGGGTGGAGGTGGCGAGCGTCGCGGTGCCGCAGCCGCCGCTCGCCCGCACGGGAGCGGTGCCCAGCACCGTCGTCCCGTCGCGGAAGGTCACCGTGCCGGTCGGGGTCCCGGTGGTGGCCGGGGCGGGGCAGACGGTGGCGGTGAGGGTGACCGGTCGGCCGTAGGCGGAGGGATCGGGGTCGGAGGTGAGGGTGGTGGTGACGTGGCGTCTGGCGATGTTCAGCAGGACGTCGACGGAGCTGTCGTCGCCGGCGACGACGTCCGGTCTGCCGTCGCCGTTGAGGTCACCGATGGCCACGCGCGTCCCGAACGCCGAGATCCGGTAGTCCTGCCGCGGCTGGAAGGTGCCGTCGCCGTTGCCGAGCAGCACCGACACGTTGGCGTTGTTGACTCCGCCGACCAGGTCGCGGTGGCCGTCGCCGTCGAGGTCGGCGATCGCCACCTCGGAGGGGAACGCCTGCTTCTCCAGCGGAATCAGGGTCGGCGCGCCGAAGGTGCCGTCCCCGTCGCCCGGCAGGACGGCGAAGGCGTCCGCCCCTGCCACCGCCACGGCCAGGTCGGGGTGCCCGACGCCGCGCAGGTCGCCGACGGCCACGGCCAGGGGGAACCGGCCGACGGGGTAGCTGCGCTGGGGCTGGAAGGTGCCGTCGCCGTTGCCCCGCAGCACCGAGACCGTGCCGTCCTGGGCGTTGGCGGCCACCAGGTCGATGCGGCCGTCGCCGTCGAGGTCGGCGAGGGCCAGGCCCTCCGGGTCGTTGCCCACCGGGTAGCTGTGCTGGGGCTGGAAGGTGCCGTCGCCGTTGCCCAGCAGCACCGACGCCGTGTTGTCGTTCCTGTTGACGGTCACCAGGTCGAGCCGCCCGAGGCCCCGCAGGTCCGCCGAGGCGAGCCCCTTCGGGGACGCCCCCACGGGGTAGCTGCGCACGGGCTGGAACGTCCCGTCGCCGTTGCCCAGGCGCACCTCGACGGAGCCGACGTTGCTCACCGGGTGCGTGCCGACGGCCACCGCGAGGTCCGTCCGCCCGCTGTCGGTGAACCGCCCGGTCAGCAGGTTGCCGGGCATCTCGCCGACCGGGATCGTGGCCGGCGCCGCGAACGTCCCGTCGCCGTTGCCGGGGAAGAGCGAGACGGTGTTGTCGTAGTTGTTGCTCGCCACGATGTCGAGGCGGCCGCTCCCGTGGAAGTCCCCGAGGGCCACCTCGAACGGGTAGTCACCCGCCTTGTACGCCACCTTCGGTGCGAACAGCGGCTCGCTCGCCACCGTCGGCCCCGCGTCGAGGGCGCGCGCCGCACCGGGCCCGGCCACCCCCGCTCCCAGCAGCGACGCCGCCACGAGCACCACCCGCAGCGAACCCCCGACCCACCGCATCCTGCTCATCCACCGCTCCTTCCGGCCCTCGACCCGAGCGGGTCGCCGACGAACCATTCCCGATGGTCGGTCATGCGTCCCGCTCGCCCGCGCGAGCGACACCGGGCGTTCGGGCGATGCCGGGGCCGGCCGTCAGGGGCCGGCCGTCAGAGGTCGGCCGTCAGGAGTTGGGCGTCAGGGGCCGGCCGTCAGGGGTTGGCCGGGGCCCTGCGCGGCTGGCGGGGCAGGGGCAGGGTGAGGGCCTCGCCGGAGGCGGGCGGCAGGGCGAGGGCGGAGGCCGTCTCGGCGGGCAGCGGTCGCAGGCCGAGGAGGGCGCCGGTGAGGCGGACGGTGGCGCGGTGCCAGTCGGGCAGGCGCTGGAGCATGGCGTGCCCGCTGCCGCCGACGGTGTAGCCGCAGACCCGGGCGCCGGCGGCGCGGCTGCGGGCGGCGAAGGCCAGGGTGTCGGCGGGTGGGGTCACCTTGTCCCGGTCGCCGTGCAGCATCAGCACGCGCCGCCCGGCGAGCTGCTCGCACGGGTCCTGCGGCGGGCACCAGGGCGCGAGGGCGACGAGGCCGGTCACCGCCGGGTGTCCGCCGGCCTGGAGCGCGGCCCGCCCGCCCATGGAGTGGCCGATCAGGACGGTCGGTACGGGCCCGAGCTGTTCGGCGAGCTCGTCCAGTGCGGCCAGCGCGTCCCGGGCCGCGTCGGCGCGCGAGCCGTTCCAGCCCCGGTGCCGGTAGCGGACGGTGCCCACCGCGATCCGGGCCTGCGCGGCCTGGCGGGCCAGCGGCCGCAGGAAGCCGTGCATCCGCAGCAGCGGCAGGTTGACGGCGCCCGGCCGGGCGAGGTTGTGCTCCTCACCGCCGTGCAGCACCAGCACCGCGGCCCGGGGCCGCTCGGGCAGGGCCCGCCAGGACAGCGCCGTGTGGCCCGCGACCGCATCGCCCGTCGCCGCGCGGCTCTGCGCCGTACCGCTCTGCGCCGTACCGCTCGCTGCCGTACCGCTCTCCGCCTCGCCGATGCTCACCCTCGGACCCTTTCGCCGCTGCCACTGTACGTGGGCGCCCGCCGGGCGTGTTCACCCGAGGGGACCATCCCGGGCGGTGGGCGCGCGCGGCCCCGGCGGGCGGCTGCTATCCACGAAGGGTGGGGGCCGCCCGGCGCCGTCGGTCGCGCCGTGCTCACCGAGTGGAGGACCCCGTGGCTCAGCAGCTCGCACTCTCCGTCGACTTCGGATCGGGCTTCACCGAAGCCTGGAACAAGATCGCCAAGTTCATCCCGCAGTTCATCGCCTTCCTGGCGATCCTGGTCATCGGCTGGTTCGTCGCGAAGGCGATCGCCAAGGTGCTGGACCGCGTGCTGCGCAGGATCGGCTCCGAGAGGGTCGCCGAGAGGGCCGGGATGGACCGCTACCTGAGCGGGTCCAAGTACGACCTGACCGGCATCGTCTGCAAGATCGTCTACTACGCGGTGCTGCTGATGACGCTGCAGCTGGCGTTCGGCGTCTTCGGGCCGAACCCGATCAGCGTGATGATCCACAGCATCGTCGCCTGGCTGCCCAGGGGCATCGTCGCCGTCGTCATCCTGGTGGTCGCCATGGCCATCGCCAACGGCGTGCGCGACATCGTCCGCAACTCGCTCGCCGCCGCCTCGTACGGCCGCACCGTCTCCACCCTGGTCTGGGGCTTCATCGTGGCGCTCGGCGTGATCGCGGCGCTCGGCCAGGCCGGGATCGCCACCGCGATCACGGGCCCGGTGCTGATCGCGGCGCTCGCCACCATCACCGGCGTGGTGGTGGTCGGTGTCGGCGGCGGCCTGATCATGCCGATGCGCCAGCGCTGGGAGCGCTGGCTGGACGGCGCCGAGCGGGAGACCGCCCGGCTGCGCGGCAGCGCCTACCAGGCCGGCCGCTCCGACGCCCTGGCCAACCAGCCGGTGAACCCGACGGCCCAGACCGGGCCGGGAAGCTCCCCGGCCCCGGGCATCGAAGAGCGGTAGAACGCTTCAGACGAGCAGCCCCTGCTCGCGCACCAGCCAGCAGATCGCGGTCAGCCGGAGCACGGCGTAGTCGTGGCCGACCGGCTCCCGCCAGCCGATCTCGGCGAGCGCGTCCAGGAAACCCAGCGCGTAGTCCGACAGTTCCTCACGGTCCAGGGGCCGGGGCGAAAGCTCCGGCCCCTGCGCGTAGAGCAGTTCGCGCAGCATCGAGGCGTGCTGGTCGACGGCCGCGACGAAGCCGGGCTCGAAGGCGAACTCGGCCAGCCGGGGCGTGAAGGCGGCCACGATGCCGGGCAGCGGGCAGCCGGCCGGCTCGTCGGGGGAGCGCCGGAAGGAGTCGTCGGAGGTCGCGAACATCCGTCCACGGTAGGCGAGCGCCCCGGCCCGACCGGCCGCCCGTGACGGTTCCGTGCTGAGACCTTGGCCACCCCGGCCCTCTTCCGACCTTGGCCGGTTCCGTGCCGCGCCCCGGGGGCGATCCGTACCAGAATGGCCCGTATGGATCTTCGAGTCTTCACCGAACCCCAGCAGGGCGCGAGCTACGACACCCTCCTCGCGGTGGCGCGCGCCGCCGAGGAACTCGGCGTGTTCAGCGCCTTCTTCCGCTCCGACCACTACCTCAAGATGGGCGACGTCGACGGCCTGCCCGGCCCCACCGACGCCTGGATCACCCTGGCCGGCCTCGCCCGCGACACCAGCACCATCCGCCTGGGCACCCTGATGACCGCCGCCACCTTCCGCCTGCCCGGCGTCACCGCCATCCAGGTCGCCCAGGTGGACGCGATGAGCGGCGGCCGCGTCGAGTTCGGCCTCGGCGCCGGCTGGTACGGGGCCGAGCACGCCGCGTACGGCATCCCGTTCCCCAAGGAGAAGTTCGGGCGGCTGGAGGAGCAGCTGGCCGTCATCACCGGTCTGTGGAACACCAAGCTCGGCGACACCTTCGACTTCGCCGGCGAGTACTACACCCTCACCGACTCGCCCGCGCTGCCCAAGCCCGCCCAGGACCGCATCCCGGTGCTGGTCGGCGGCACCGGCGCCAAGCGCACCCCGGCGCTGGCCGCCCGCTTCGCCGACGAGTTCAACCTGCCGTTCGTCTCCGCCGAGGACACCGCCGGCCACTTCGCCCGGGTGCGCGCCGCCGTGGAGCAGGCCGGGCGCTCCGGCGACGACCTGGTGTACTCCAACGCCCTGGTCGCCTGCGTCGGCCGCGACGACGCCGAGGTGGCCCGCCGGGCCGCCGCCATCGGCCGCGACGTGGACGAGCTCAAGGCCAACGGCCTGGCGGGCACCCCGGCCGAGGTCGCGGAGAAGATCGGCCGGTACGCGGAGGCCGGCAGCCGGCGGATCTACCTGCAGATCCTCGACCTTCAGGACCTCGACCACCTGGAGGTCATCGCCTCCGAGGTCGCCCCGCAGCTCTCCTGAAGCACGTCCGGCACCCTCCGGGCTCTGACCACGGGTCTTTACTCTTTCTTGGGAATGCGCGATGCTCCCAGGAGGGTGAACCACCGGGGGAGAGCCGATGGCCGGGACGGGAGCGAGACGGGCGGCGGCGCCCCGCGTGCCGCCGCCCCGCCCGGGCGAGGCAGGCGCCGTCCACGCCGGCCACACCGTCCACGCCGCCCACGCCGTCCACGCCGTCCGGAAGGGGTGGCACGAGCTGCGCGGCCCCGGGCCGGCCGCCCTGCACTACCCCGCCGGTGACCTCCTGGTCGTCTCCGGCCTGCCCGGCAGCGGGAAGAGCACCCTGATGCACCGCTGCGTGCGCGCCCCGCTGGTCGACTCCCAGCCGGTGCGCGCCGAGTACGCGGCCCGCCTGCCCGCCCGCCTCCCGTACGCCCTCTACCGCCCTCTCGTCCGGCTCGACCACTACCGGCGGCTGCGCCGCGCCGTGCTGGCCGGCGGGGCGCTCGCGGTGCACGACTGCGGCACCCTGCCGTGGGTACGGGCGTGGCTGTGCCGCGCCGCCGCCCGGCAGGGGAGGCGGGTGCACCTGCTGGTGCTGGACGCCGACCCGGACGAGGCCCGCGACGGGCAGCTCCGACGCGGGCAGGGCGTCTCGCGCTACGCCTTCACCCGGCACCGGGGCGCCGTCGCCAGGCTGCTCGCGGCGGGAGTGCCGGCCGGCTGCGCGTCGGCGGTGGTACTCGACCGGGCCGCCGCGCGCGCCCTGCGGGAGATCGACTTCACCGCGTCGTAGTCTCGGCGGGTCCGCGGCTCCCGCGCGCCCGTCCCGTACGCGTTCGCACGCCGTTCCGCACGCCGTCGCGCAGGCCGCTCCGCACCTGGTCGCGCGCCGCCGGGCGGGCCCGGGGCGCGGTCGACCCTCCGTCAACTCCCTTGTCAGGAGCGCCGATGCGCCTTTCTCCCCGGGTGCGCCCGCGGACCCTTCGCCTGTTCCCCTGCGCCGCCGCGCTGGTCGCCGCGGCCGGTCTGAGCCAGTTCGCGGCGCCCGTCGCGCACCACGCCGCCGCCGTGGCCGGGCCGGCCCTGCCGGCCCTGCCGGCCGTCTGCGACGGCCGGGACGCCGCCGCCCGCAAGCCGGCCGGCGGCCCGTCCGGCAAGGACCCGAACGCCGTCAGCCCCGCCGAGGCGAAGGCCATGCAGGCCGACCTGGACGACCGGCTGGCCCGGCTCGCCTCCACCCACGTGCCGCTCGCCGCCGTGCCGACCACCGTGCCGGTGTACGTCCACGTGATCCACGACGGCGCCGCGGGCCTGCTCGACCAGAGCGCCGTCGACGCCCAGATCGACCACCTCAACGCCACCTACGGCGGCCAGGGCGCGGGCAACACCGACACCCGGTTCCACTTCGAGCCGGCCGGCACCGACTGGACCGACAACGCCGGCTGGTACAACGGCATGACCCCCGGCTCGGCGGCCGAGAAGGACATGAAGTCGGCCCTGCGCAAGGGCGACCAGGGCACCCTCAACCTCTACACCGCCCACCTCGGCCAGTCCCTGCTCGGCTGGGCGACCTTCCCCAGCGCCTACCGCTCCGACCCGTCCGACGACGGCGTGGTCGTCCTGGACGACTCCCTGCCCGGCGGCCCCGCCACCCACTACAACCAGGGCAACACCGCCACCCACGAGACCGGCCACTGGCTCGGCCTCTTCCACACCTTCCAGGGCGGCTGCCTGCTCCCCGGCGACTACGTGGACGACACCCCGCCCGAGCGCAGCGCCGCCTACGGCTGCCCCGAGGGCCGCGACACCTGCCCCGCGAAAGGGCTCGACCCGATCCACAACTTCATGGACTACAGCTACGACGAGTGCATGACCCAGTTCACCCCCGGCCAGGCGCAGCGGATGGCGAAGTCCTGGGCGGCCTACCGCAGCTGACGCCGGTGTCGTCACTTCGAAGGTGAAACGGCCTCAGTGGCGTGGCAAACGCCGGGAACAGGGCCGATCTGATCTATGTTCGAAGGAATGAGCGGATCGACCGAAGGAGCAACACCATGAGTGCCAACCCCCGGATCGTCGTCGGCGTGGACGGCTCGCCCGCCTCCGAGCAGGCGCTGAAGTGGGCGCTCGACTACGCCCGGGCCGTCGGCGGCACGATCCACGCCGTCGCCGCCTGGGAGTACCCGGCCTTCTACGGCTGGGGCGGCCAGGGCGTCCCCACCGCCGAGACCTTCAACCCCGAGGAGATCGCCGCCGGGACCCTCGCCGAGGCGATCGAGAAGGTCGCCGGCGCGGCGCCGGATGTCACGATCACCCGCGAGGTGGTGCCCGGCGGCGCCCCGCAGGCCCTGCTCGCGGCCGCCAAGGGCGCCGCGCTGCTCGTCGTCGGCAGCCGGGGCCTCGGCGGGTTCTCCGGCGTGCTGCTCGGCTCCGTCAGCCGCCACGTCACCGAGCACGCGCCCTGCCCGGTGACCGTCGTCCGCGAGGGCGCCGTCGCCGAATAGCCCCAGGCGGGGGCCGGTGCGCCGCCGGGCCGCCCCGCGGTGGAGGATGGAGACATGCCCGAAGGTGACTCCGTCTACCGCGAGGCGGCCCGGCTGCACGAGACCCTCGCCGGACAGCCCCTGACCCACGCCGAACTGCGCGTCCCCGCGCACGCCACCGCCGACCTCGCCGGGCGCCGGGTGCTCGAGGTCCGCCCCCGCGGCAAGCACATGCTCACCCGCCTCGAAGGCGGCCTCACCCTCCACACCCACCTGAGGATGGAGGGCCGCTGGGAGGTCTACCGCCCCGGCGAACGCTGGAGCGGCGGGCCCGCCCACCAGATCCGCGCCGTCCTCGGCACCGAACGCGGCACCGCCGTCGGCTACCGGCTGCCCGTCGTCGAACTCCTGCGCACCACCGACGAGTCACGCATCGTCGGCCGCCTCGGCCCCGACCTCCTCGGCCCCGACTGGGACCCGGTCGAGGCCGTGCGCCGCCTCCTCGCCCGCCCCTCCCGCCCGCTCGTCGAAGCCCTCCTCGACCAGCGCAACCTCGCCGGGATCGGCAACGTCTACGCCAACGAACTCTGCTTCGTCGCCGGGCTCACCCCGTGGACGGCCGTCGGCAAACTCCCGCACCCCGACCGGCTGGTGGAGCGCGCCCGGCAGATGCTCGAGGCCAACAAGCTGCGCCCCGGCCACATCACCACCGGCGACACCCGCCCCGGCTACCGGCACTGGGTCTACGGCCGGGCCGGGCGGCCCTGCCCCCGGTGCGTCACACCCGTCCTGACGGACCGTCAGGGAGAACCGCCCTACGACCGCGTGGTGTTCTGGTGCCCCTTCTGCCAGCGCGGCCCCGCGCCGGAGGTCACGGCCGCTCGACCAGCGCGGGGTGGCGCGGGTCGTCCATCCGGACGGTGAGGTCCGCCGCCTCCGCCGGGCCCGTCTCCTCCTCGTAGCGGGCGAAGGCGGGCAGCGTCCACCGCTCCTCCTCCGGGGTGCGGCGGGCCAGCGCGGCGGGGGAGAGCGCCAGGTGGACGGTCAGCTCCAGCGGCAGCCAGCGGCCCAGCAGCATCGGCCCGTCCAGCAACAGCACGCCACCGGGCGGCAGCCGGACGTACGGGGCGCGGGTGGACCGGTCGGTGGCGGGGTCGCGCAGCGAGGGCAGGACGCGGCCGCTGCCGCCGGGCTCCAGCGGGTCCAGCACCTCGCGGGCGAGGGCGCCGTCGTCCAGCCACAGGTCGTGGAAGGCGTCCGCGTCCCGGTGGCCGTACTCCAGCCGGATCGAGGCCGGGCGCAGGAACCCGGCGGCCGGGACGCGCAGCGCGGGCAGGCCCCGCAGCCGCAGCGGCTCCACCAGGGCGTCGGCCAGCTCGCCCGGCCGGGCGGCGTCGGCGCCGTCCACGGCGACCCGCAGGTGGCGCCCGCCCGCGCCGGGCAGGGCGGCGATGCGCTCGGCGAGCAGCTCGGTCAGCTTCTCGGGGGAGATCGGGCGTACCTGCATGCAGTGATCCTGTCCGTTCGGTCAGTGCAGGGCGGTCAGCGCAGGGTGATCGGTGTGGGGCGGTCAGTGCAGGCCGATCGGTGCGGGGCGGTCGGTTGAAGGGTGATCAGTGCAGGGGGAGCGCGTGCAGGACGTCGTCGTGCCCCGCGTAGAGGCGCTCGGCGTCGGCGGCCAGCGCCCAGACGTCCCGGCCGGGGCCCGAGTCACGGAACGTCCACCGGGTGCGCCCGCTCGCGGTGTCCACCGCGCAGACCCCGCCGGCCGCCGTCCCCGGCACGAACAGCGTCGGGCCGACGACCACCGGGCGGCTGCGGCGGTCCAGCAGGAAGGGCATCCGCGCCGTCCAGCGCACCGCGCCGCCGTCCGTGCCGTGCGCGGTGACCAGGCCGTCGTCGCGCGGGACGTACACCTGCGCCCCGTCCACCAGCGGCGGCAGCGCCCGCCAGGACTCGCCCTTGGCGGGGGAGTGCGTCCACTGCGTCTCGCCGGTGGGGCGCAGGGCGCGCACCCCGCCGTCGCCGTCCGGGACGAGCACCTGCCGGGGCCCGGCGGTGCACCAGCGCAGGTCCTCGTCACCGGGGGCCGTCCACAGCTCCCCGCCGGTGGCGGCGTCGCGCACGACGAGCGCGGCCCGGTTGCCGAGGCTGCGCACGCAGACGGTACGGGTGCCTTCGGCGGTGGTGGCGACCGGCTGCTCGCCGTGCGGGCCGTGGACGGTCCACAGGAGGGAGCGGTCGGCCAGGCGCAGCGCGAAGACCAGGTTGTCGGGCCCGATCTCCTCGCCCTGGTAGCGGTCCCAGACGGAGCCGTACAGCACGCCGTTCTCGCAGGCGGACAGGGTCAGCACGTCGGTGGGCGCAGGTCCCGCGTGCTCGGCCGCGCCGACCAGCTCCGGCGGCAGCGGCAGGCTCCAGTCCCGGGCCGGGTCGGTGAAGTGGCGGGCGTCGAGGTGGCCGAAGGACTCGGAGCTGTACAGGTGCTCGTCCCCGAGGACGACCTTGCCGAGCCGCTCGGCGTCGCTCGGCCACCGCGGGTCCGGCCGGTCGAAGGCGAGCAGCCGCGCGGCCTCGCCCGAGGCCGGGTCGATCACCTGCAGGCCCGCCCTGGACAGGTACAGCGGTCGCCCCGGCGGGCGGACCAGCCGCTCCGGGGTCATCGCCTCCGGCCCCCGGTACGTCCACAGCGGTGTCGGCCCCGACAGCGCCGTCGGCCGGGGCCTCGGCTCAGGGCGCGCCCCCTCGCCCTCGCCCGAACGGCCCAGCGCCCACAGGGCCCCGCCCGCCGCCAGCACCCCGGCCCCGACCAGCAGCCCGCGCCGCCCCAGCCCCGGCCCTCCGCCGATCACCTCCCCGGCCGCCTCGCCGCCGCCGGACTCCCCCTCCCACTCCCACGCCGCATCCCCGTCACAACCCCCGGACGCCGGCCCCTGCATACCCGCTCCCACTCCCACCCGCCGGCGGCCCACACCGCCGTCGGCCCAGACCCCGCACACTACCGAACACCCCGGAACCCCCCGAAACCCCCGAGCGCGGGGGCCGGGACGGTGAGCGTTTGACAGGGTCAGGGGCCCGGCGTAGCAAAAGAGCATGCGCCATCCGCATCCGACCGGTGGGGCCCGGGGGCAGGTGCCCGAGCGGGACGAGCTGATGGTGGAGGCCGTCCGGCGGGCGTTGGGGCGGACCGGGGCGTACGGGGCGATGGTGTACCTGCGCTCGCGGGACCGCAGGTCGCTGGTGCTGCGCACGATCGCGGGGGTGCCACTGTCGATCATGAGCCCGTTCCGGCGGATCGCCGCCGCCGGGCCGCTGCCCGTCGCCGTCTGCTTCCGTACGGGCCGGGCCGTCACGGTGACCGACACCGAGGACGCCATGCGGCGCTTCCCGCAGCTGGCGGTGGGCCTGCCCTACGACTACGCGACGGCCTGCGTGCCCGTGGCGGCGCGCGGGGAGCGGTTCGGGGTGCTGAGCGTGCTGTGGCCCGCCTCGGACGAGGGGGTGCCCGCCCGGGCGCGGCGCAGGCTCGCCGCCGTGGCCGGGCGGCTGGCCGCCGGGCTCGCCGAACTGGAGGCCTCGGGCGCGGGCGCGGAGGCGCCGGAGGACGCCGCCGTCGTCGAGCTGCCGCCCGCCACCGCGCCGACCACCCGGGTCGGCCTGTTCGACTGGGACGTGGCCACCGGCGCCCTCGCCGCCGACGCCCGGTTCCGCGACATCTTCGGCTTCGCGCCCGGCGAGTTCGACGGCACCGTCTCCGCCCTCAACGCCCGGATCGCCCCCGGGGACCTGGCCGGCTTCCGGGCCGCCGCCCGCACCGCCCTCGCCGAGGGCGAGGTACTGGCCGCCCGCGTCCGGGTGCTCGGCCACGACGGCCACCCCTACCCCGTGGAGCTGTGGGCCCGGGTGCCCGCCGTGGTCTCCGACGGCCGCACCCACCTCGTCGGCGCCGTCCTGGACGTCCGCACCCTCACCGCCGCCGCGGCCGCCGTCGAACGCCTCAGCGAAGGCGTCTTCTCCCTCGACCCCGACGGCCGGATCAGCTACGCCAACCGCGGCACCGAACCGCTGCTCGGCGTCCGCCGCGAGGACCTCGTCGGCCGCCACCCCTGGGACGCCCTGCCCTGGCTCGCCGACCCCTTCTACGAGAACCGCTACCGCGCCGCCCTGCTCTCCCAGCGCCCCACCGTCTTCCTCGCCGCCCGGCCCCCGCAGGGCTGGCTGGCCTTCTCGCTCTACCCCGACGCGCACGGCGTCACCGGCCGCGTCATCGCCGCCGAGCCCCCGGGCGACCTTCCGGAGGCCGCGCCCGCCCCGCCACCCGCCCGCGCCGCGCTCGGCGGCACCCACCACCTGCTCCAGCTCGCCAGCGCCCTCACCGAGGCCGTCACCGTCCGCGACGTCTGCCGGGCCGTCGCCGACCAGATCCTCCCGGCCTTCGGCGGCCAGGAACTCGCCCTCTACGGCGTCCGCGCCGGCGAACTGCACCTCATCTCCCAGTCCGGCTACCCCGAGGGCTTCCTCGACGGCTTCGAGGGCACCCCCGTCGGCGCCCGCGTCCCCGGCGCCGAGACCCTCAGCACCGGCGCCCCGATCTTCTTCGAGTCCGTACGCGAGCTCGCCGCCGCCTACCCGGGCCTCGCCCTCGACGAGATGGGCGCCTGGGCCTTCCTGCCCCTGATCGCCTCCGGCCACCCCGTCGGCAGCTGCATCCTCGGCTTCGACCGGCCGCGCGCCTTCACCACCGAGGACCGGGGCCTGCTCACGGCCCTCGGCGGCTTCATCGCCCAGGCCCTCGAACGCGCCCGCCTCTACGACGCCGAGTTCGCCCTCGCCCGGGGCCTCCAGCAGGCGCTGCTGCCGCACCGGCTCCCCGAGGTGCCCGGTGTGCGGATCACCGCCCGCTACCTGCCCGGCACCCAGGGCATGGAGATCGGCGGCGACTGGTACGACGCCCTCACCACCAACGGCGACCTCACCCTCGTCATCGGCGACGTCGAGGGCCACAGCGTCGCCGCGGCCGCCGCCATGGGCCAGCTGCGCAGCGCCGTCCGCGCCTTCGCCAGCGGCGGCGAACCCCTCGACGAGGTGCTCGCCCGCACCAACCGGCTCCTCCTCGACCTCGACCCGGGCCTGCTCGCCAGCTGCTGCCTGGCCCGCCTCACCCCCGCCCGCCGCACTCTGCGCCTGGCCCGCGCCGGGCACCTGCCACCGGTGCTGCGCCACGCGGACGGGCACGCCGAGGTGCTGGACGTGCCCGGCGGGCCGCTGCTGGGGGTGGACGAGGGCGCGGCCTACCCCGTCCGCGAGCTGCGGCTGCCGGGCGCGGCGCTACTGGCGCTGTACACCGACGGGCTGGTGGAGGAGCCGGGGGCGGCCATCGACGAGGGGGTGGAGCGGATGCGCGCGGCGGTGGAGGCGGGCGGCGACGCCGGGCCGGAGGCGCTCGCGGAGCGGCTGCTGAGGGAGGTGCGGCCGGCGGACGGGGTGGACGACGTGGCGCTGCTGCTCACGGAGGTGGACGGGGCCTGAGCGGTGCTTCGTGGTGCTGCTCGTGGTGAGGAGACTTTCGTCGTCTCCGGCGTCGACGAAGGGTGACGGCCGTCCGGGTGACGGGATCGGTAGCCTCGACGGGTGGATGCGATCGCGCGGGCCTGGAAGAAGGCGGTACGGACGGCGCTGCCCGGCCCCTGGCCGCGGCGGCGGATCGTCGGCGAGGTGCTGCTCGCCCTGGTGATGGGCGGCGTGGCCACCCTCCTGGAGACCTTCGCCCGCACCGGCCCGGCCCTGCTGATCGGGCTCGCCACCGTGCTGCTGTGCGTGCTGCGCCGGGCCTTCCCCGCCTCCGTGCTGCTGGCCACCGCGGCCATCGGCGGCTACGCGCTGGGGCCCTTCCCGATGATGGTGGGCGCCGCCTGGACGGCGGGCTCGCGGATCCGGCGGGTCTGGGTGCTGGTCGGCACCTTCGTGCCGGCCTGGGTTCTGTTCACGGTGACGGGCACGCTCAAGGACGGCGCCTCCGTCTCGCCCAAGCTGATCATCGGACTGTCGCTGGGCACCTTCCTGCTGATCGCCGTCCTGCCCGCCCTCTGGGGCCGCTACCGGGCGCAGCGCCGGGCGCTGACCGACGCGCTGCGCGAGCGCAACGAGCAGCTGGTGCGCGAACGGGTCATGGTGGTGCACCAGGCACGGCTGCGCGAGCGGCACCGGATCGCCCAGGACATGCACGACAGCCTCGGCCACCAGCTGGCGCTGATCTCGGTGCACTCGGGCGCGCTGGAGGTGGACCGCACCCTCAACGAGCGCCAGCGCGAGGCGGTCGGGGTGCTGCGGCAGGCGGCGGTGGCGGCGATGCGCGAACTGCGCGAGGTCGTCGGGGTGCTGCACGACGAGTCGACGGCCGTGGCCTCCTCCTCCCCGGCCCCGGCGCCCTCCGCCGGCGGGGTGGACGGGATCACCGCCCTGGTCGACGCCTCCCGCTCGGCGGGCGCGGAGGTGGAGCTGACCAGCGAGGGGGAGCGGCGTCCGCTCGCGGCGGTCGTGGACCACGCGGCGTACAGGATCGTGCAGGAGGCGCTCACCAACGCGCACAAGCACGCCCCCGGCGCGCCGATCGCCGTCGCGCTCCGGTACGAGCCGGACGCGCTGGTGGTGGAGGTGGGCAACGCCCGCGCGCCGGAGTCCGGGGGCGCGCGCCCCGGCGCGCACGCGCCCGTGAGCGGCGGTCAGGGGCTGGCCGGGCTGCGGGAGCGGGCGCGGCTGGTCGGCGGGATGGTGCACGCCGGTCCGACGCCCGAGCAGGGTTTCCGGCTCGCCGCCGTCCTCCCGTACGAGGGCGCGGAGTCGGAGGGCGCGGCGGCCGCCTCGGACCTGGACGACTGGGCGCTGGCCGGACTGGAGGCCGTCCCCGCGCCGGAGGGCCGCCGGCGCAGCCCGGCGATCGGCTGCGCGGTCGGCGTGGTGGGCGTCTCGGTGGCGCTGCTGGCACTGCTGGCGTGGGGAGTCTTCGCGTTCGTCCAGGGCACGGGCGAAGCGACCGTGTCGCTGCCGGTGTACGAGAAGCTGATGGTCGGCATGCAGGAGTCCGAGGTGAGGGAGCGGCTGCCCGGCGGCAACGACTTCTTCACGGGCGACTACCACGACAGCGGGCCGCCGAGGCCCGCCGGGGCGCACTGCCTCTGGTTCCTGTCCGGCGAGCAGAACGACAGGTGGGCGGAGCAGAACGTGCTGCGGTTCTGCTTCAGGGACGGCGTGCTGGTGGAGAAGGCGGACTATCCGGTGCGCGACTGACCCGCTGCGGTGCCGCCTTTTCGGGATGTGAGGATGGGTGTTTCAGTCGAAACACCGTTCGAGGGGAATGGCCAGCTGTGATCCGAGTCCTCGTCGCCGACGACGAGCCGCTGATCCGGGCGGGGATCAGGATGATCCTCGGCTCCGCCGACGACATCGAGGTGGTCGCCGAGGCCTCGGACGGCCGGGAGGCGCTGGAACTCGCCCGGGCGCACCGGGTGGACGTGGTGCTGCTGGACATCCAGATGCCGGTGATGGACGGGCTGACGGCGCTCGGGGAGCTCGCGAGGGTCGCGCCCGGGGCGCGTGCCATCGTCCTCACCACCTTCGGGGAGCGTGAGAACGTCCTGCGCGCCGTCACCGAGGGCGGCGCCGGCTTCCTGCTCAAGGACACCGCGCCGGGTGAACTGATCCAGGCCGTCCGGGCGGCGGCCGGCGGCAACGCCTTCCTGTCCCCGGCGGCCACCCGGCACATCGTCGACTCGCTGGCGGCGGGGCGCGGCTCCTCGGCGGCCACCCGGGCGGCGGAGGCCCGGCGGCGGCTGGAGGCGCTCACCGGGCGGGAGCTGGAGGTGCTGGAGCTGCTGGGCGAGGGGCTCTCCAACGCGGACGCGGGGGCGCGCATCCACATGAGCGAGGCGACGGTGAAGACGTACGTCAGCCGCATCCTCGCCAAGCTGGGGTGCGAGAACCGGGTGCAGGCGGCGCTGCTGGCCCGGGACGCGGAGCTGGGCGGGCGGTAGTCCGGGGTAGTCGTGCGACTGCGGAGAGTAGTCGGTGTGGCGCACGCCACTTCACGGCCTCGCGGAGGCGGGAACTCCGGCTTTACCGGTGACGGTGTGTCAGTCCACCGTCGCGGTGCGTGGGGAGTGTGGGCGCACTCGTGGGCGGAGAGGTGTGAGCGAGGGCACGGAAATTGATCGGGTGATCTTTGAAATGCCGTCAAATCCGGTCGAACCGGGCGTCGTTTCTTGATCGATACCGCCGGTAACAGTCAACTGACCTGCGACGACCAAGAATTGCTTGCCGCGCCCCGGGGTGGCCCGTAGCTTCTTGGGCGGCGCAACGAGCGCCACCCGGGTTCACCCCGACGCACGGCCCGCCGACTGACCCCCGGCGCGAGGGCCGTGCCCGCCGACGCGACCGGCCCGCACGGGCAGCAACAGGTCGTCAGTTCGCCGGCGAGTGGTGGTGGCCGGGGCGGCACGGCACGTCCGACACGTGTCCGGCCGCCCGACGAGTGCGGCGAACGGAACCGAGCGGCCCATGTCCCGGGCCTGGTTCCGGCTGCCCGCCCGGGGTTTGCCGAGAGGACCTTCATGACTCACCGTCACGAGAACGCCGCTGTCACCTCCACCACCGTCACCAAGCGCAACCGCGTACGGTTGGCGGTCATCGCGGGAGCCGCCGTCGCGGTCCTGCCGGTGACCGGCCTCGTCACGGCCACCTCGGCCTCCGCGGCCCCCGCCTCCACCTGGGACGCCGTCGCCCAGTGCGAGAGCGGCGGCGACTGGGGCATCAACACCGGAAACGGTTTCCAGGGCGGACTGCAGTTCTCGCCCTCCACCTGGGCCGCGTACGGCGGCACCGCGTACGCCCCGCGGGCCGACCGGGCGAGCAAGGCGCAGCAGATCGCCGTCGCCGAGCGCGTACTCGCCTCGCAGGGGCCGGCGGCCTGGCCCGTGTGCTCGAAGAAGGCGGGCCTGAGCAAGGGCGGGGCCCCGGCCGCCGTCGACACCTCGGAAGCGGCGCCGGAGGCGCCGAAGGCCGCCCCTGCGCCCAAGGCGGCGGCCAAGGCAGCGGCCAAGCCGGCCAAGGCAGCCAAGCCGGCCAAGGCGCCGCAGGCCCCCGGCGCGTCCGAGGCCGCCGGCGAGCCGAAGGCCGAGCCGCAGGCGCCCGCCGCACCCGCCCCGGCTCCCGTCACGACCAACACCGGCGGCGGCAGCTACACCGTCAGGAGCGGTGACACGCTGAGCGACATCGCCGCCAAGTTCGGCACCGACACCGACAGCCTCTACGGCCGGAACACCGGTGTCATCGGCGCCGACCCGGACCTGATCTTCCCGGGCCAGACCCTGACGGTCTGACCGCCTCCCCGGTGTATCGAGCGGCCGCCCCCGAGGGGCGGCCGCGTCGTGCAGCCCGGTGCCGTCGACGTACTGGCCCGGGCCGGCGCACGCGCACAGCGCGGCCGGCAGGACGGTTGCGCCGCCGAGTGCCCATGGTCGTGATGCTCTCCGGCTCATCGCTGGTCCTCCCGATTGCTTGGTGCGCTGATCATGGGAGGAAAATAGAACATGTTCAACTTGCGCTTCGTCGCAGGTGAAGGCGGGTGGACCGCTTACGATCGGCCGGGTTCGAACCCGCCGATCGAGAGGTGCGTGCCATGACCGCAGTGGACGGCCCGACCGGGCTGCTCTCCCGGGCGCTCGCGCAGACCGCCGGGGTGATCGACGGTGCGGGCGTGGAACTGGCGGAGCATCCGACGCCCTGCGCCTCCTGGGACGTCGCGGATCTGATCAGTCATCTGCTGCACGACCTGCGGCAGTTCACCGTCCGGGCCGAGGGTGGGCAGCCGGACTGGTCGCAGCCCTTCGAACGGGTGGAGGAGGAGTGGCTGCACGTCTTCGAAGCGGGGGCGGAGCGCCTGGTCGCGGCCTGGCGCACGGCCGGCGCGGCGTCCGCCGGGGCCGCGCTGGACCAGCAGACGGCCGAGTTCGCCGTCCACGCCTGGGACCTGGCCCGCGCGACCGCCCAGTCCACCGAGGGCCTGGACCACGAGGTCGCCATCGCCGCCCTCGCCTGGGCGCACGGCGCACTGAAGCCCGAGTTCCGCGGCGCCGAGGCGGAGCACCACGCCTTCGGCCCCGAGGTGGAGGCCCCGGAGGACGCCCCGGCGTACGACCGGCTCGCCGCCTTCTTCGGCCGGGATCCCCACTGGCCCGCTCACGACGCCTGAGGGGCGCACGCGCCGCTGCGCGGGACCCCGGCACTACGCGAGTAGTGGCACTACGTCCGCAGTGTCACTACTCGCGTAGTGCCACTGCGGACGTAGTGACGGACGGCCGGGGCGCCGTCAGGGAGTCGTCGGGCGGGTGGCTGCGGCGGCCTGCTTGATGGCCTGGCGGATGCGGGGGTAGGTGCCGCAGCGGCAGATGTTCTGGATCTGGTCGATGTCCGCGTCCGTCGGGTCGGGGGTGCGGCGCAGGAGGGCGGCGGCGGTCATGATCTGGCCCGGCTGGCAGAAGCCGCACTGGGCGACGTCGCAGGCGAGCCAGGCTTCCTGGACGGGGTGGAGGGTGTCGCCGTCGGCGAGGCCCTCGATGGTGGTGACGGTGTGGCCCTCGCAGTCCTTGACGGTGCGGGTGCAGGGCTGGAACTCCTGGCCGTCGAGGTGGCTGGTGCAGGCGCGGCAGACGCCGACGCCGCAGCCGTACTTGGGGCCGGTGACGCCGAGCTTGTCGCGCAGGACCCAGAGCAGCGGCATGTCGTCGGGGGCCTCGACGGTGACGGACCGCCCGTTGAGGACGAAGGTGTGGGTGGGCATCGGGGCGGGTCCTTAGAAGCTGATCGGGAAGGAGCGCGGGCTGGTGCCCGTCGCCCGCGCGTAGGCGTTGGCGACGGCGGCGGAGGCGGCCGGGACGCCCAGCTCGCCCGCGCCGCCGGGCGGTCCGCTCGGCGGCAGAATGTGGATCTCCACCGAGGGCGGGGTGTTCTGCTGCTTGGCGTAGCGGAAGTCGGCGTAACTGCCTTCCCGGACCGCGCCGTTGTCGATGTGGTTGCCCGCCTGGAGGATCACCGAGATGCCGTCGATCAGCGCGCCGGTCAGCTGGGCCTCCAGGCCCCGGGGGTTGATGGGCTGGCCGACGTCGGCCACGGCGACGGCCCTGGTGACGCGGGGGTTGGCCCGGTCGGTGGCGTCCAGTTCGACGAGGTAGGCGGCCCGGCCGCCGTTCTCGTCGTGGTAGCCGATGCCCTGGGCCGTGCCCGGGGCCATCGGGCGGCCCCAACCGCCCTTCTGGGCGAGGGTGCTGAGCACCGTGCGCCCGGCCGCGTCGCGGACCCGGGTGAGGCGGAACGCCAGTTCGTCCTGGCCCATCCGGCGGGCGAGCTCGTCCATCATGATCTCGTCGGCGACCCGGACCATGCCCGAGTAGACCGAGCGCCAGCTGCCGGTGTGCACGTCCAGCGGCACCTCGGCGAGGAGCTGGGTGGGGATGCCGACGTCGTACGGGTTCTTCTCGGTGAGCAGGAAGAACGCCTGGGCGAGGCTGATCCCGGCGAGGGAGAGGCTGAACCCGGCGGCGGTGAGCGCCTCGCCGAGGCCGTGGCGCAGGTCGGTCTGCACGGTGGCGGCGCGGTGCTCCCAGCTGACGACCTGGCCGAGGAGCCCGTAGGTGGCGCGGATGCGGTGGTGGCTGGCGGGGCGCATCCGGCCGTGGCGCATGTCGTCGTTGCGGGTCCACATCAGCTTGACCGGGCGGCCGGCGGCCTTGGAGATCTGAGCGGCCTCGAGCGCGGCGTCGAAGAAGAGGCGGCGGCCGAAGGAGCCGCCGCCGCGCACCACGTGGACGGTCACCGCGTCCTGCGGCAGGCCGAGCTCGGCGGCGATGCTCTGCTGGGCGATGATCGGCGACTGCGAGGCGAACCACAGCTCGGCCCGGCCGGGCCGTACGTCGGCGACGGCGGTGAGGACCTCCATCGGGGCGTGGTTGACGAACGCGAAGTCGAACTCGCCGTCGAGGTACTGGGTGAGCAGCGGCGGGATGAGGAACGGCAGGTGGGCGTCGCGCAGTTTGCGCTGGATGTCGGGGGTGGACAGCTGGGCGACCGGGCCCGGGTTCCAGGCCAGGCGCAGCGCGTCCCTGGCCTTGAGCGCCTGGTAGAAGGTCTCGGCGAGGACGGCGACGCCGGTGGGGATCTGTACGACACCGATCACCCCGGGCATGGCGCGGGCGGCCGTGGCGTCCAGGGACCTGAGGGTGCCGTTGATGGTGGTCGGCCGGGCGACGACGGTGGGCACGGCGCCCGGGATCTGGAGGTCTCCGGCGTACTGGGCGCGGCCGGTGACGATGTCCCGGGCGTCGATGCGGCCGGTGGGCCTGCCGACCAGGCGCCGCTGGTCGGCGGGCTTGGGCGTGGTGGGCACGGCGGGGACGGCCACCGTGGCGGCGTCGGCGGCGAGTTCGCCGAAGCCGGCGGTGCGCCCGTCCGGGGCGATCACGGTGGAGTCGGCGGTGCGCAGCCCGGAGGCGGGGAGGTTCCAGCGGTCGGCGGCGGCGGTGACCAGCCGGGCGCGGGCGGCGGCGGCCGCGGCGCGCACCGGATCGTACAGGGAGCGTACGGAGTTGGAGCCGCCGGTGAGCTGGTTGAAGAGCAGTTCGGGGCGGCCGTCGGAGAGCGGCACGTCCACGTCGGTGAGCCTGGCGTCGAGTTCCTCGGCGACGAGCATGGCCATCGCGGTGGTGAGGCCCTGGCCGACCTCCAGGCGGGGCAGGTGGAGCACGGCCCGTCCGGCGGCGGTGACTTCGAGCACCAGCAGGTGCGAGGTCGGCAGGCCCGCGAGGATCATCGCGTCGCCGAGGTCGAGGATGTCCGGGATGCCGGGCAGGCCGAGCAGCTGCGAGGGCGCCGCGTCCTTGGCGGCGGCCGTTCCCGCGGCGGCACCGGCCGCGTTCCGTACGGCGGCGTGGGCGCGGGCGGGCGCGGCGGCGTCCAGGCCGAGGCGGGCGGCGACGGTGAGGGTGGGCGCGGCCAGCAGGTAGGTGAGGAAGCGTCGGCGGCCGGTGGTGACGGGCTCGCCCGGGGCGTTGGCGGCGGGGGTGTTGCCGCCGGGGGCACTGCCGTTGGGGGCGTCGGCGTCGGGGCGGCCGCTGGAGTCCGAGGGCGCGATGGAGGTGCTGATGGGAGGAAACCCTTCGAGCCGGTGACGGCGCCGGATCGGGCGGGCGTGACGGCCCAGGGCCCGGAGGCGGATCGCGAACGCCGTTGAGCATAGGAGCGCTCCACAGGCCGGTCAACACGGCCAAGTTTGCTCCGAGGAGCGGGAATCCGGCCCCCGCGAGGGCCCGTTCGGAGCGGGTACGGACGGCGCTTCGGCGGTACGGGCGGGGGCGCTTCCGGGGTCGATGGCAGGCAACGCCAGCTGCTCGTACGGGAGTTCAGCGCTCGCCCAGCGGTGCGGCGGAGGCCGGAAATGGCCCAGGGAAATTCAAGATCACTGGATCTGTCGGCCGGTCCACTCTGCGCCTAGTCTTGGCATGACGCCGCCACCGGGTGGTGAGCGTCACCGCGAAGGGTAGCGAAACCGCGGCCCGCGCCCCGCAGTCGGCGCGCACGCCGCGCGGCCGTGGCGCACGCCGCGGCCCGCACCCGGAAGTCGACAGGAGAGACGTGTCCGAGCCCCGCCCCGCCCGCTTCGCCCTGCTGCCACCCGCCGGGCCCCAACGCACCCTCGCCGCCGCGCAACTGGCGAGCGCGGTCGGCGACGGCGCCTACTACACCTGCTCCGCCCTCTACTTCACCCGCGTCGTCGGCATGTCGGCCACCGCCCTCGGCGCCGGACTCGCCGTCGGCTGGGCCATCGGCTCGATCGCCGGAGTCCCCCTCGGCCACCTCGCCGACCGCCGCGGCCCCCGCCGTACGGCCTTCGCCCTCGCGCTCGCCGCGGCCGTCGTCGCCGCCGCCTTCCTGGTGATCCGCTCCTACCTGCCGTTCCTGCTCGCCGTCTCCCTCTACGCCACCGCCCAGTCCGGCCTGACCGCCGCCCGCCAGGCGCTCGTCGCCGGGCTCGTCCCGCGCGCCGAACGCACCGCACTGCTCGCCCACCTCCAGTCCACCCTCAACGGCGGCCTGGCCGTCGGCGCCGCCATCGGCGGCATCGCCCTCACCATCGGCACCCGCGACGCCTACCTCGGCGCGTTCGTCGTCACCGTCCTCGGCCTGCTCGCCGGCGCGCTGCTGCTGCGCCGGCTGCCCGAAGTCCCGCCCGCCGAGGCCGAGTCGGGCACCGGCCCGCGCCCCGGACAGCGCCTGGCCGTCCTGCGCGACCGCCGCTACGCCGCCGTCACCCTCGTCAACACCGTGCTGCTGCTGCGGATGCCGCTGCTCAGCCTGATCTTCCCCCTCTGGATCGCCCAGCGGGCACCGGGCCTCGGCTGGCTCGGATCGGCCCTGTTCGTGCTCAACACCGGTGCGGTGCTGCTCTTCCAGGTCCGCGCGGCGCGCGACGTGGACGGCCTCGACTCGGCCGTGCGGGCCGTCCGCTCGGCCGGGGTGCTGCTCCTGCTGTCCTGCGCGGTCTGCGGCCTCTCCGCGCTGGACGTCCCGGTGTGGGCCATCGGCGCGCTCCTGGTCGCCGGGGCGACGCTCCAGGTCGTGGGCGAGATGCGCCAGTCCGCCGGCTCCTGGCAGCTGAGCTTCGACCTCGCCCCGCCGGAGCGCATCGGGCAGTACCAGGGCTTCTTCAACACCGGCGTCGCCGTCGCCCGCACCGTCGGCCCGCTCCTGCTCACCTCCCTCCTGCTCGACGGGGGCCTGGCGGGCTGGCTGGTCTTCGGCGCCGTCTTCCTCGCCGCCGGCTACGCCATGGGCCCGGTCGCCCGCTGGGCCGCCCGCGACCGCGACACCGTCACGGGCCCCGCGGCGGCGGTGGCCTCCGCCTGACGGGCGTCGGTGGGTTCAGGATCTCCGGTGCTCGCCGGCGGCCCAGGCGCGCAGCCGGGTGGAGGCCTCCTCCGGGGACAGTGGGCCGTGTTCGAGCCGCAGATCCTGGAGGTGGCGCATGGCCGCGCCGACCAGGGGGCCCGGCGGCAGGCCCAGCAGGGCCATGATCGCCCTGCCGTCCAGCGCCACCGGGACGTCGCGGAGCCGCTCGCGCCGCTCGAACTCCGCGGCGGCCAGCGCGGCCCGCTCCTGTTCCGCGTGCCACTGCTCGTAGCTCCCCGCCCACCGGGCGGCCTCCCGCCAGCCCTCCATGTCCTGCTCCCGGCCCAGACCGGCCTCCAGGAAGAAGTCCCGGCCGCAGGCGCCCGGGGCGACACCGAGCAGGGCCAGCGCCGTATTGATCGGCCAGCTCTCCCGGGGCCCGCCGAAGTCCCGGGTGCGGACCGGCCCTCACACCTGCTCCCCGGAGCGCCACACCGAGGCGCCCTGGTGGCCGAGGCCGCCGTGGAACCGCGCCTCCACGTGCGCGACCGTCCCACCCTGCGACCAGTGATCCAAGGGCCGCTCCTCGAGCAGCCGTTGCGTGACGGGCACCAGCCCCAGGCCCTGCGGCAGCGGGGCGACGCCTGCGCCCGGCACCCCGGCGGCCCGGCTCCTCAACAGGTCGAACCGCCCGATGACGGCGTCGAGCTCGTACGGCATCCGGGAAGCGTAGCGGCCCGGTCCGCGGACCAACCTGGCGACGCGGCCCCGGACCTCGGGGTGCGGTCAGCCGATCGTGGGTGCCAGGTACTCCAGCGCGTAGCCGTCGCCGGACGGGCTCACGCGGGCGATGCCGGGGGAGTCGAGGTGAGCGCCCGCGACGAAGTGGTCCGGCAGGGTCAGCTGTTCGAGGAGGGCCGCTCGCGCGGATCGGGCCCCGGACTGGTCGCCGTCGAACTCCCAGGCCACCCGCGGCCGTTCGAACTGGAGCGTGGGGACGTGGACGGTGTCGCCCCAGACGAGGAGGCGGCCGGCGTCGCCGGTGATCTCGTACACGGTATGGCCGGGGGTGTGGCCCGGCGTGGGGACGGCGGTGGCCCAGTCGTTGATCGCGACCCGCTCGGTCACGGGGACGACCCGGTCGCGCAGCGGTGCCAGTCGCGGTTCGGTGAACACCGGGGCGTCGCCCGCGCCGATCCAGACGCGCTCCAGCCCGGCGAACGCCTCCGAACCGCCGGGCATGACCAGGCCGCTGACGTGGTCCTCGTGGTCGTGGGTGATGGCGACGTCGGTGATGAGCGCGCGGTCGATCCCCGCCTCGTCGAGCGCCCGGTAGATCAGCCCCATGCTCGGGACGTGCCAGTTGTCGGAGGCGCCGGTGTCGATGAGCAGGGAGCGCGTGCCGTCGGTGACGAAGAAGGCGTTGACCGCCAGTCGCAGGTTGCCGCCGACCAGGGGGACGGCGGGCGGCAGCGCGTCGAGCGCGCATCCGTCCTCGCCGCGCAGCCGGGTCGGCGGCATGTCGATGTACCCGTCCCGCAGCGAGACGACCCGCAGGTCGCCGAAGGCGAACACGGCATGGTGCCGGCCACTCGAGATCACACGCATGGAACCCCCTCCGTAGCGTCTTCGATGGAAGACTCTGTCTCCTATGGGAGAAACACTACACTGGGCGATCAGCAGCGGGGCATTCGAGGATCGAGGAACACGGTGACCGGACCGCATCACGGCGACGGCGACGACCAACTGGCCGGCGCGTTCGGCGGCAACGTGCGGCGGCTGCGTGAGGAGGCCGGCCTGACGCTGGAGCAGCTCTCCGTACGGTCGGCCGTCAGCCGCGCGATGCTGTCCAAGGTCGAACGCGGCGAGAAGAGCCCCACGATCGGCGTCGCGTCGCGGATCGCCCAGGCCCTCGACGCCTCCCTCTCGGACCTGATCGGCGCACCGGCCGCCGCCGCGTCCGGCGTCGCCGTCGTCCTGCGCAAGCGCGAACGCCCCGTCTTCCGAGACCCGGAGACCGGCTTCGAACGGCACATGCTCTCCGCCGCCCCGGGCGCGGGCGGCCCCGAGCTGATCGTCCACCACCTCCCCGCCCGCGTCTCCCTGGGCCTGCTCCCCGCCTCCCCGCCGGGCACCGAGAAGCAGCTCGTGGTCCTCTCCGGCACCCTCACCGTCGCCGTCGGCGGAATCGTCGAGACCCTCGGGACCGGCGACTCCCTCTTCCTCCAGGCCGACGCCGACCACGGCTTCGCCAACCCGACGGACGCCCCCTGCGACTACCTCATGGTCATCTCCCGCCGGACCTGACCGGCGTCCCGCGGGGCCGGCGGCCGATCGTCGGAACTCGCTCAGAAGGAGGTGGAGAGCGCCACGTGCCGCCACCGGTCGAGCTCCTCGCGGACGCGGTTCAGCTTCGCCTCGATCCGCTCGACCGCGTCCGTGCCCAACTGCAGCCGCAGGGGCGGCTCCTGGGCCTCGGTGACGTCGAGGACGGCCTTGGCGACCTTCACCGGGTCGCCCGGCTGGCGGCCGTCGTAGTCGGCCATCGCCTTGCGCACCGGGCCCGTCCCCTCGACGTAGTCGGCGATGTCGGCCGGCTCGACGCGCAGACTGGAGGGGCTCAGGAAGTCCGTACGGAAGCCGCCCGGTTCGACGATCGTGACGCGGACTCCGAGCGGGGCGAGTTCGCCGTGCAGCGCCTCCGAGATGCCCTCGACGGCGAACTTCGAGGCGCCGTACAGCCCCGCCCCCGGGGCAGTGGCGAAACCGGCCACGGAGCCGATGTTGAGGACGTGCCCGGAGCGCTGGGCGCGCAGGGTGGGCAGGGTCGCCCGCAGGGTGTTGAGGACGCCGAACACGTTGACGTCGAACAGGGCGCGCACCGCCTCGTCCGAGCTCTCCTCCACCGCGCCGAGCAGGCCGTAGCCGGCGTTGTTGACGACGACGTCGATCCGGCCGAACCGGGCCAGCCCCGCCTCCACGGCGGCGGCCAGCTGCTCCGGGTCGGTCACGTCCGCCTCCGCCGCCAGCAGGGCGTCCGGCCGCGGGTGCGCGGCGAGTACGGCGGAGGCGTCCCGCGCCGTGGCGATCACGCTGTGGCCGCGCTCCAGCGCCTGGCGGGTGATCTCCGCGCCGAGGCCCCGCGAGGCCCCGGTGACGAACCAAACGCTCATGATGTCTCCCCGTTGTTGCGATCCGTTACGACAGCCCGTCGGGATCGGGCCGTTCGGGCCGTCCCGATGCGCGGACGGACCGAGGCTAGGTGTTGGAGTGCGCTCTAGATCAACACCGGGGGGACGGGTTTCCTGGATTCGGGGCGGAGACGGGAGGCGCGCCTCACGACGAACGCGCGGTGACCAGGCCCGTCTCGTAGGCGGCGATGACGGCCTGGGCGCGGTCGCGGACGTCGAGCTTGCCGAACAGGCTGGTGATGTGGTTCTTCACCGTCGACTGGCTGATCTCCATGGCCAGCGCGATCGCCGCGTTGTCCAGCCCGGTGGCCATCAGCCGCCACACCTCCGCCTCGCGGGGCGTCAGCTCGGCCCGGCAGACGACCGCCGGCGGCTCCGGCGCCGGGGCGGGCGCCCGGACGTAGGCGGAGATCAGCCGGGTGAGCAGACGCGGGGCGACGGCCGCCTCCCCGGCGTGGACGGTGCGGATCGCCGTGGCCAGCTCCTCCGGGGAGACGTCCTTGGGCAGGAACCCGTGGGCGCCGGCGCGCAGCGCGGCCACCACGTACTCGTCCATGTCGAAGGTGCTGAGCGCCAGCACCCGGCAGTCGGGCAGGGCCCGGGCCAGCTCGGCCGTCGCGCCGACGCCGTCCAGGACGGGCATCCGGATGTCCATCACCACGACGTCGGGGCGCAGCCGCAGGGCGGCGGCGACGGCCCGCTCGCCGTCCTCGGCCTCGCCGACCACCTCGAAGGCCGGGTCGGGGGAGAGGATCAGCGACAGGCCGCGCCGCACGAGCGGCTGGTCGTCCGCGATGAGCACCCTGATCGGCGCGTCGGGGGCCGTGGGGTACGGGCTCATGTCGTCGGGGGTCCTGGGGTCGGGGGTCCTCGGGTCGGGCGTCGGGTCGGGGGTCCTGGGGTCGGGCGTCGGGTCGGGGGTCGTGGCGTCGGCGCTCACCGGGCCGCCAGCCCGGTCTGGACGGCCGCCTCGGCGGACTCGGCGGCAGTCAGCGGCAGTTCGGCCAGTACGGTGAAGCCGCCGCCCGGCCGGGGGCCCGCCTCCAGGGTGCCGCCGTGCAGGGCGACGCGCTCGCGCATGCCGACCAGGCCGTAGCCGGCCCGGCCGGTGGGCTCGGGCGCGGGCGAGCCCCCGCCGTCGTCGCGCACCTCCACCGTGACCCGGTCCGGGTGGTAGGCCAGGCGGACGTCGGCCCGCGCGGAGCCCGCGTACTTACGGGCGTTGGTGAGGCCCTCCTGGACGATCCGGAACACCGTCAGGCCGACGGTCGGCGGCAGCGGCTGCCGGGGCCCGTCCACGGTCAGCTCGGTGGGCAGCCCGGCCAGGCAGGACTCGTCCACCAGCCGCTGGACGTCCTCCGCCCCGGGCTGCGGCGCGGGCGGGGCGTGCTCCGGCTCGTCGTCGTCGGCCCGCAGGACGGTCAGCAGCTGGCGCATCTCGCGCAGCGCGAGGCGGCCCGACGACTCCAGGGTCACCAGCGAGTCCCGGACCACCTCCGGCCTGCCCAGGTTCGCCCGGGCGCCGCCCGCCATCAGCTGCATGGTGGTGATGTGGTGGGCCACGATGTCGTGCAACTCCCGTGCGATGCGCCGTCGTTCGTCCGCCACCGCGCGGTCCGCCAGCAGCTGGCGGTTGGCCGCCAGCTCGCGCTGCCACCGCGCGACGCCGAGCCCCGCGCCGGCGACCATCACGGCGGCGGCGACCGTGGAGAACACCGCCGCCCAGGACGGCAGGTGGAAGTGGCTCTGGCTGAGCGACACGACCACCGTCGTCACGGCCGAGGCCGCCGCCGTGTCCCGCAGCGGCCGGTACCGGCCGACCGAGTACAGGGCGACGGTGAGCACCGCGCCGAAGTGGCTGGTCGTGGGGACGAACTGGTCGATCGCCGCCTGGATCACCAGCACGACGGCGAGCATCTCCAGCGGGCGCCGTTGCCGGGCCAGCAGCGGCAGAGCGGACAGGGCGACGAGGAGGAAGCCCGGAACGGTCACGTGGTGGCCGTCGGCCACCTGGCCGATGAGCAGGTGCCCGAGCAGGTCGATCATCGTGACGATGACCACCAGCAAGGCGTCCGCCTGGCTCCAGGGCATCGGCCCCCACACACGGCGCGCACGCGCGTCCATCTCATCCCTCCCGGCCGACCGGCTCTGACCAGCCCATTCTCTCACCGGCCCGCCGGCCCCCAGCTCGTCCCCACGGCCGAAGCCGCACGGGCGGACCCAGGACCACGGTCCCGGTCGCGGCCCCGGCGGGGGAGCCCGGCCCCCGGTGCGGATCGTCCCCGGCTCGGACGTCCGGCCCCGTTTCGACTGATGGTCTGGAGAAGGCCCGGGAAACCCCGGCGCCGAAGCCGACGTACGCGTCGACGAGCCGGAGGAACACGTTGATCCGCGCACTGACCGGATTCGCCACGAGACACGCGTGGAAGGTCATCGCCCTGTGGGGCGTCCTCGCCATGGGGCTGGGCCTCCTGGGCCCGATGCTGATGCCCCGGGTGACCCAGTCCCAGACCGGGGACTTCCTGCCGAAGAGCTACGACTCGGCCGCCGCGCTGCGCATCGCCGAGGACAACTTCGGGGTGCGCCCGGACGCCGTGACCATCACCGTGCTGGTCGCCCGGGCCGACGGCGCGAAGCTGGGCGCCGCCGACCAGAAGAAGATCGAGGACGGCGCGGCCAAGCTCGCCAAGCGCCGCGTCCAGATGCCCCGGAAGGCGGACGAGCCCGACTTCCTCGTCAAGGACCACTCCCAGACGCCCCGGATCGCGCCGGCGGCCACCGCGCCCGACCGCAGCTTCGAACTGCTCACCGTCGAACTGACCGGCAACCCCTCCGAGGAGGGCGTCCAGGGCGTCTACAAGAACTTCCGCGAGGGCGCCCGCACCGAGTTCGGCGAGATGGGCATGCGCACCGGCTTCACCGGCTCCATGGCCCAGATGTCCGACACCGTCGAAGCCAACAAGACCGCCACGACCGTCGGCGGCGCCCTCGTCATGGGCCTGATCGTGCTGCTCAACGTGCTGGTGTTCCGCAGCGCGCTCGCGGCCGTGCTGCCGCTGCTGGCGGTCGGCCTGATCGGGGCGGCGGCCAGCGGGGTGGTGGCCGGCGCGGCCGAGCTCACCGGCCTCAAGCTGGACGCCAACACCCCGAGCCTGATCTCCGTCGTCCTGCTCGGCATCGGCATCGACTACCTGCTGTTCCTGCTCTTCCGCTTCCGCGAACACCTGCGCTCCCGGCCCGACCAGCCCGCCCGGGAGGCGGCCGCCGAGGTCTCCGGCCGCGTCGGCACCGCGATCACCTCGGCCGCGCTGACCATCGTCGCCGCCTTCGCCACCCTGGGCGTGGCCTCCTTCGGCCAGTTCCGCGCGCTCGGCCCGGCCATCGCCCTCGCCGTGCTCGTCATGCTGCTCGGCAGCCTCACCCTGATGCCCGCCCTGCTCGCCGCCTGCGGCCGCGCGATGTTCTGGCCCTCCCGCAGCCTGCGCCGCGCACCCCGCGAGGGCTTCGCCGCCCGGTACGGCCGCTTCCTCGCCCGCCGCCCGCTGGCGGTCCTGGCCGCCTCCGTCGCGCTGCTCGGCACGCTGGCCGCCGGGGTGGTCGGCGTCCGGATGGACTACAGCCTCGGCGAGGACTCCTCCACGCCCGCCGCCGCCACCGCCGCCGAGATCGCCCGCGCCCTGCCGGCCGGCGTCTCCGACCCGACGACCGTCTACCTCGTCGCCAAGGACGGCTCCACCCTCGACGCCGGACGCTTCGACGGCCTCGCCAAGGCGCTGAGCGGCGTCGAGGGCGTCGGGCGGGTCGCTCCGGCCGTCCTCAGCGACGACCACCGGGCCGCGCGGATCGACGTCTCCCTGAACGTCGACTCGCAGAGCGACCGCGCCCGCGCCCTCGCCTCCGGACCGGTCCGCGCCGCGGTCGCCGCCCACGCTCCGGCGGGGACGGTCGGTCACGTGGGCGGCACGGCGGCGATCTTCGCCGACGTCGCCGACGCCGTGGACCACGACCTCGCCGTGGTCTTCCCCGTCGCGGCCGGGCTGATCGCGCTGATCCTGCTCCTCCTCCTGCGCAGCCTGCTCGCGCCGGTGGTGCTGATGCTCGCGGTCGGCCTCGGCTTCGCCGCCACCCTCGGCGCCGCCACCCTGCTCTTCCAGCACGGACTGAACCGGCCGGGCGTCAGCTTCACGCTGCCGCTGGTGCTGTTCCTGTTCGTGGTCGCCCTCGGCACCGACTACAACATCCTCATCACCGACCGCATCCGCGAGGAGATGGCCCACCCCGGCCCCGCCCGGGCCGCCGTGGCCCGCGCCGTCCGGCACACCGCCCCCGCGGTCGCCGCGGCGGGCGTGGTCCTGGCGGGCTCCTTCGCGACCCTGGTCGCCACCCCGGGCAGCGAGCAGATGGCCTTCTCCCTGACGGTCGGCATCCTGCTCTCCGCCCTCGTCCTCTCCCTCGCCGTCGTCCCCGCCCTCGCCGCCCTCCTCGGCCGCACCCTCTGGTGGCCCCTCCGCCCCACCCCACCCCAGCCCCCCACCCCCCGCCACGTCCCCCCGCCGACCTCCGCCCCGCACCACCTCTCCACGCACTGACGGCATCCACCCGCTTTGCCTCGCTGCGCAGGAAGTCGGCCCGCCCGACTTCCTGCGCAGTGCTTCTGTGGTCTGGCCTCGACCCCGCCGACGCCGGCCCCGCATCGCCTCAGCACGTGCTGGCGGCGCCCGTTCCCCCGCTGCGCAGGAAGTCGGCTGGCTCGACTTCCTGCGCAGTGCTTCTGTGGTCTGGCCTCGACCCTCGCCGCGTCTCCCCGCCGACGTCGGCCGCGCATCGCCTTAGCACGTGCTGGCGGCGCCCGTTCCCCGCTGCACTGGAAGTCGGCTGGCTCGACTTCCTGCGCAGCTTCATTCGGCCTTGGCCACACCGCCCTGGTCTTCGACCGGGCAGCCCGGCACTACGCAAGTAGTGGCACTACTTGCGTAGTAGCTCCGGCCGCGCTGGCCGCCTCGAAGGTCCGGTCGGGGGCGCCGGGGCCCTGCCCGCTCTGAGGGGTTGGCTTCGGCCCGCACGGCGCAGCCTCTGCCCCGACCGGGGCAGAGGCTGCGCCGTGCGGGCGTTGGTGAGGCGCTGCTGGGCGATCCGATGGCAGGGGCTGGCGGGTCCTGGGCCGGACGGGAGGCGGTTGTGGCGGCGGCCACGGATGGGGGTGGGCACTGGTGGTTGCTCGGTTGGGGTTGGTCTGTGTGGTGGAGCTGTTGCCTTGGTTGGGGTGGGGTTCGGGTGCTTGGGGGGTGGGGTCCTGGGGGGTCTGGTGGTGCGGGGTGTTGGCGGGTCCTGGGCTGGGGTGGGAGGTGGCTTCGGGTTGGGGTTGGGGTTGGTCTGTGTGGTGGAGCTGTTGCCTTGGCCGGGGTGGGGTTCGGGTGCTTGGGGGGTGGGGCCCTGGGGGGTCTGGTGGTGTGGGAGGTGGCTTCGGGTGGGGGTTGGGGTTGGTCTGTGTGGTGGAGCTGTTGCCTTGGTTGGGGTGGGGTTCGGGTGCTTGGGGGTGGTGGGCGGATCCGGTGGTAGGGGCCGGCGGGGTTCTACGGCAGGCGGGGGTCTGCCCGATCTGGGTGCGGTCCCGGGCTGCTGTTGCTCGTTGCACAGGAAGTCGGCCCGCCCGACTTCCTGTGCAACGGGGGTCTAGGACGGGCGGGAGACGGCTGCGGCCGCCAGGGGGAGGGGGTTGCGGGGCGGGTGGGGGAGGAGGGTGGTCAGGTCGGGGGAGGGGGTGGCGAGGAAGTGGTGGCGGATGGCGGTGGCGATGGAGGCGGCCATGGGGGGCTGGAAGGGGAGGAGGGCGGGGGACTGGGTGAGGAGGCGGCGGCGGAATTCGCCGAGGGGGATGGTGTGGTGGGGCGCGCCGAGGTGGGTGGCCACCTGGGGGGCGGTGATGGGGGCGCCGACCAGGTCGTAGGTGCGGCCGGTGTGGGGGGTCGGGGTGGCGGCGACGGTGGCCGCGGCTTCGGCGAGGTCCTGGCGGGCGACGGCGGCCAGGGCGCCGTCGGCGAACGGGGATTCCAGGCCGCGGTCCGTCCAGGTCAGCAGGGAGCCGAAGAGTTCGGCGTAGAGGCCGTTGCGCAGGATCGTCCACGGCAGGCCGCTCGTTCGGACGAGGTGTTCGGTGGCGCGGTGGGCCAGGGCGAAGCCGAGGTGGTCGCCGGCCGTGGTGAGGCTGGTGTAGACGACGTGGCCGACGCCGTCGCGTACGGCGGCGTCCAGGACGGCCGCGTGCCGGGCGAGGACCACGTCGTCCTCGGCGTAGCCAGCGGAGACCAGCAGCAGGGTCGACACCCCGGTGAGGTCGAGGGTCGCGGGGTGGTCGAAGTCGAGGTGCCGCATCCCCTCGCCGGGGGTGCGGCTGCCGCCCGTCGCGGTGGCGCCGGCGGCCCGTAGTGCCGCGAGGGCGGCCGAGCCGAGGTTTCCGTGGGCGCCTGTCACCAGGATCATGTGCGTGGGAGCCTTCCATCGTGGTTCTCTTCGGTAACTACGCTCGATCCTCGACCGCCCGCCCGCCGGCCACAAGGAGGCAGTTCGATGTCACCCACGCACACCGGGGTAACCACCCCCGCCGCCCTCGACCCCTGCGGCCGCGAGGAGCACCCCGACTGCGGCATCCGTGACGTCCTGGACCGCATCGGCGACAAGTGGTCGGTGCTCGTCATCGTCGAACTCGCCGGTGGGCCACGGCGGTTCCGCGAGCTGCAGCGCGCCGTCGAGGGGATCTCCCAGCGGATGCTCACCCTCACCGTCCGCCGGCTGGAGCGCGACGGCCTGGTGCTGCGCACCGTGTACGCGACCGTCCCGGCCCAGGTCGACTACCGGCTGACGGAGACCGGCGCGGGCCTGACACACCTGGTGAAGGCCCTCGCCGACTGGTCGCTCGCCCACCGCGGCGTCATCGCCGAGGCCCGGCACGCCTACGACCGGGACCACCCCGACCACGACATCCGCTGACGGGGGATCGGAAAAGGGTGTGCGCGACGGATACGGCCCCGGCACACTGGCGCGGGTGCTCATCAACCACTGGCCGATCAGGGGCCTCAGCGTCAGGACGGACCGTCTGGAGCTGCGGCTCCCCACCGAGGAGGAGCTGGCGGAGATCGCCGACGTCGCCGCGCGCGGCGTCCACGGCCCGGGCGAGCGCCCCTTCCTGTCGTCCTGGACGGACCGGCCGCCGGCCGAGCGCGCCCGGCACGTGGTGCAGGCCCACTGGAGAAGTCTGGGCCGGTGGACTCCCCAGGAGTGGACGCTGGACCTGGTCGCCTTCCACGAGGGGCGCCCGGTCGGCATGCAGGACCTGCGGGCCGTGGACTTCGGTGTCCGCCGCGAGATCGTCTCGGGCTCGTGGCTGGGGCTGGAGCACCACGGGCGCGGGCTCGGCACGGAGATGCGCCTGGCCGTGCTGCACCTCGCCTTCGCGGAGCTGGGGGCGGTCTCGGCGACCTCGGATTCCTTCGCCGACAATCACGCCGCGCTGACCGTGTCGCGCAAGCTCGGCTACCGCCCGGACGGCATCACGCGGGACGTCCTGCACGGCGAGGTCGTCGAGTCGCAGCGCTTCCGCCTCTCCCGCGAGGACTGGTACGGGCGGGAGCGCCCGCCGGTGGGGGTGAGCGGGTTCGCGGGCTGCGAGGCGCTCTTCGGCATCGGCTGAGACGGCCGCCCGACCATCCCAAAAAACTTGCCGCCACGGAAACATTGCCGTGGCGGCAAGTTTCGTCCTACGCTGTTCGCATGGCACCAGCAGAGAAGACCGCAGGGCAGCCCGGACAACCCGGGCAGCCGGGGCTCCGCGAGCGCAAGAAGCGCGAGACCCGGGTGGCACTGAGCCGGGCGGCCATCAAACTCTGCGTCCTGCACGGCTGGGACGCCGTGACGGTCGACCAGATCGCCGCCGAGGCGGACGTCTCGGTCCGCACCTTCCGCAACTACTTCGCCGGCAAGGCCGAGGCGATCGCCGCCAGCCACCTGGAGCGGATGCACCAGGTGGCCGACGACCTGCTGGAACGCCCGGCCGGTGAGCCGCTGTGGGACTCGCTGCTCCACGCCGTGCTCGGGCGGTTCGCGCCGCAGGACGACTCCGCGCCGCAGAACGAGCGCTGGCGCGAGGGGGTGCGGCTGATGCTGGCCGAGCCCGCGCTGGCCGGGGAGATCGTCAAGGCCAACGCCGCCGCCCAGCAGGAGCTGGCCAGGGCCGTCGCGCTGCGCACCGGGACGGACCTCGAGCACGACGTCTACCCGCACCTGGTGGCGGCCGTGGTCGCGGCGGGCAGCGGGGTCGCGGTCGAGCGCAGCCTGCGCGCGGAGGCGTCCGTACCGCTGGGTGCAGCCCTGGCCGAGGTGTTCGAGCAGCTCGCGGCGGGGCTGCCCGTTCCGTAGCGCCGAGAGTCCCGTAGCGCTGAGAGTTCCGCAGTGCCGAGAGTTCCGTAACGCCGAGAGCTCCCTGCCGCCGCGGGTTCCGTACCGCCGCAAGCGCGACGTCCCGCTCGTTTCAGCGTTTCCGATGCCACCGACGTGGCATCCGCATCAGAGGAGATCTGGCATGACCATGACCTTAGACGTGATCATCGTGGGCGGCGGCCCGAACGGGCTGATGCTGGCCTGCGAACTGAGCCTGGCGGGCATCCGCCCCGTCGTGCTGGAGCAGCTGCCGCAGCCCTCCACCGAACCCAAGGCCAACGGCCTCCTCGGCCAGGTCGTGCGCCTGGCCGACCACCGGGGCCTGTACGAGCCGCTCAGCGGCAGCGCGGAGCCCCCGCAGCCGAACTCCGCCTACTTCATGTTCGCCGCGATGGGCCTCGACCTCGGCCTGCTGGACGCCAGTCCGGTGTACGGCCTGGCGGCCCCGCAGCACCGCATCGTCCAGCTCCTGGAGGAACGGGCCCTCGCCCTCGGCGTCGACCTGCGGCGCGGGTACCGGGTCGACGACCTCGCCCAGGACGGGGAGGCCGTCACCCTCGACGTCACCGGCCCCGAGGGCGGGCGGCGGCTGCGCGCCCGCTACGTGGTCGGCGCGGACGGCGCGCGCAGCGTGATCCGCAAGCGCGGCGGCATCGGGTTCCCCGGCGTCAGCTACGACCGGCGCACCAACCGCACCGCCCACGCCACCGTGCCCGCCGACTGGGTCGACCCCGCGAGCGGCGCCCTGACCGTCCCCGGCCACGGGCCCGTGCTGCCGTTCCTGCCCCACCGCACCGACGGGGGCGGCTTCTCCTACGCGCCCTTCCCCGGCCGGCCGCCGCTGGTCAGCACCACCGAGTGGGACCAGCCCGCCACGGACGAGCCGATGACCCTCACCGAGATGGAGGAGAGCATCCGCCGGGTGCTCGGCGTCGACCTGCCGCTCGGCCCGCCGCAGGGGGAGGGCCCGCACGTGCTGCGGCGGGTCGACGGCGGCAACACCCGCGTGGCCGACCGGTTCCGTGAGGGCCGGCTCTTCCTGATCGGCGACGCCGCCCACGTCTACACCTCCGGCGGCGGGCCCGGGCTCAACCTCGGCCTCCAGGACGCCGCCAACCTCGGCTGGAAGCTCGCCGCCGCCCTGCGCGACACCGCCCCGCCCGGCCTGCTCGACACCTACGACGCCGAGCGCCGGCAGGCCGCCCGCCGCATGGTGCTGAACGCCGAGGCGCAGTCCGCCCTCACCGCGCCGGGCAGCGAAACCACCGCCCTGCGCGAGCTCTTCGCCGAACTGCTCACCCACAAGGAGGTCGTCCAGCACCTCGCCGACCTCACCGCCGGCACCGACGTGCGCTACGAGATGGGTCTCGCCGACCCCCACCCCGCCGTCGGCCGCTTCGCGCCGGAGCTGGAGCTGAGCACCCCGACGGGCCGGGTCCGGCTCGCCGAGCTCGCCCGCGGCGCCCGGCCGCTGCTGATCGACCTCACCGAGGACCGGTCGCCGGCCTCGGTGCTGACGGAGGGCCAGGAGGCGGTCGACCTCGTTCTCGCAAAGCCGGAACCGGAACCGGATCCGGGCCTGGGCCTGGAGGGCGCGCCCGGCGCTACCGGTCTTATCGGCCTCACTGGTCTGCTGATACGCCCGGACGGCTACGTCGCCTGGGCCTGCGGCTCGCCCCGCCCGGCGCCCGCCGAACTGGACGCGCTGCGTTCGGCGCTCGCCCGCTGGTTCGTGGCCTGACCGACCGCCGGTAGCCCCCGGCGGCGCCGCACTACGCCAGTAGTGGCACTACTGCAGTAGTGCCACTACTGGCGTAGTTCCCGCCCGGCCCCGACCTGACGAGCCGCCGCCCGCCGCGCCCGCCGTGCATCCATAAATGAAAACGGATATCGTTTCGCAGTGATGGCTCTCACTCCGCGGCCCCATTGCCTGCTGGGGTGGGCATGACAAACACTGGCGGCGAGCGGAGCTCTCGAGAATGCGCGCGAACACGGCGGGAGTGGACATGCCGGTCGATGCGGCCCTGGCCGAGACCTGGATCGAGCGCTGGGAACGCCAGCAGGAGCGGTATGCGGTGGAGCGCGAGGAGCGGTTCACCGTGGTCGCCGACGTGGTCGAGCAGATCGCCGGGCACCGCGAGCGCCCGCTCGTGGCGGATCTCGGCAGCGGGCCCGGTTCGCTGTCCGCGCGGGTGGCGGCGCGGCTGCCGCACGCCGAGGTGCTCGCCGTCGACATCGACCCATTGCTGCTCTCCCTCGGGCGGGCGCGGCGGCCCCAGATCGCCCGCTGGGTCGAGACGCTGATCGGCCGCCCGGGGTGGGTCGACGCGCTCGGGCTCGATCGTCCGCTGGACGCCGTGGTGTCCTCGACCGCGCTGCACTACCCGCCGCCGGAGACGCTCCTCGGCATCTACCGCGACCTCGCGGGCGTGATGAGCCCCGGTGCCGTCCTGGTCAACGCCGACCATCTGGTCCCCGAGGAGCCCTCGCTCGCCGAGCTCGCCCTCGCCGTCGAGCGGCGCCGCTGCCAGCGCCGGGGTGGGGGCGCCGCCGAGGACTGGTCGCAGTGGTGGGCGGCCGCCGCCCGCATCCCCGAGTTCGCGGACCTGCTGGAGGCCCGGGCGCGGCAGCTGCCGCCGAGCGAGGGCGACGGGAACGGTCTCTCGGCCGCCCGGCACGCGGACCTGCTGCTGCGGGCGGGCTTCCGTCAGGCGGGTCCGGTCTGGCAGTACGGGACCAGTGCGGTGCTGGTGGCCCTGCGCTGAAAAAGTCCTAACTGGACGTCAACTCTCCACATTGGCACAGTCTTTGCGATGGCGTGACAGAAAGTCCTGTTGCGTGAAACTGAAAACAGTTACCGTTTCCCTCGGCCGGGGACGACGGCCGACAAGGGGCAGCCTGTCGGTGGCTGCCGTGCCTCCTCCATGCCGATTTCATCCGATTTCCGATGACGGGGAGCTGTTTTCGCGATGCGGTCATCACCGCTCCATCCTGAGCCGCCCCACTCCGAGCCGCCCCACTCCGAGCCGCACCATCCCGAGCCGCCCCACACCGAGCCGCACCATCCCGAACCGCTGCGGCTCGAACCACGGCTGGAGCCCCGGCTCCGCACCCTCCTGGAAGCGGGCGACTTCCTGCACCCGCTGGTCGACGCGCTCGGGTCACCCCTGAACGTGCTCCTGCCCGAACAACTCGCGGACAACCTCGCCCGCTTCCGCGCCGTCTACCGCGAGCACCACCTCGCCGGCCCCATCCACTTCGCCCACAAGGCGAACCGCTCCCGCGCGCTCGTGCGCCGCCTCGCCGCCACCGAGGCCGGGCTGGACGTCGCCTCCCTGGCCGAACTCCAGCACGTCCTCGGGGACGGGATCACGCCCGAGCGGGTCATCGCCACCGGCCCCAAGAACCGCGCGTTCCTCTGGCTCGCGGCCCGTACGGGCGTCGCCGTCAGCCTCGACTCCACGGCCGAACTCGACGAACTGGCCGACCTGGTGCGCAAGAACGCCTTGCCCCGGGTGCGCGTCCTGCCGCGGCTGTCGGGGTTCCGGGCGCAGGGCGTCACGGTGCTCAGCCGTCCGAGCCGTTTCGGCACGGACGTCGGCGCGCTCGACGGCCTGCTCGACGCGCTGGAACGCCACCGGGACGCCGTCGAACTCACGGGCCTGGCCTACCACCTGGACACCGTCGACCTGAACGAGAAGGCCGTGGCGCTCGAAGCCTGCATCCAGGCGATGAACGAGTGCCACCGCCGGGGCTTCCACCCGCGCACGATCGACATCGGCGGCGGGTTCGGCGTCGACTACCTCGCCGACGGCGCCCAGTGGCAGCGGTACACCACCGAACTGACCAAATCCGTCCTCGGCCACCGGGACCCGCTCACCTGGCAGGGCCACGGCTACGGGCTGCGCAACGAGGCCGGCACCCTGCGCGGCACCCTCGGCCTCTATCCGGCGCACCGCCCGCTCGCCGCCGCCGCGTACCTGGACGCCCTGCTCCGCCACCCGGCCCCCACGCTCGGACGGCCGCTGGCCACCCTGCTGCTGGAGAACCTGTACGACCTGGCAGTGGAACCCGGCCGGGCGCTGGTCGACCAGTGCGGGGCCGCGCTCGCCCGCGTCCTGGAGGTCCGCCGCACCCCGGACGGCGACACCCTGGTGCGGCTGGAGATGAACGCCCGGGACGTCAGCCTGGAGGAGCACGGCGTCCTGATGGACCCGGTCCTCGTCCCCCGGCCCGGACCGCCCTCGGCCCGGGAAGCGCCGGCCGCACCGGACGGGGTCCACCTGATCGGCAACCTCTGCCTGGAGGCCGACCTGATCACCCGCCGCAAGGTGTTCCTGCCCCGCCTCCCGGCCCCCGGCGACCTGCTGGCCTTCGCCAACACCGCCGGCTACTTCATGGACTTCAGCGCCGACCGGGCCCTCCAGCAGCCCGTCGCGCGCAAGGTCGCCGTCCACCGGCAGGACGGCGCCTGGCACTGGCGCCTGGACGAGCAGTACTGGCCCATCGACGCGACGGCGCCCGACGGGAACGCCACAGCCATCGCCACCGCCGAGGAACAGGGGGAGAGACAGGCATGAGGTACGACAGCATCACGGACGCGATCGGCGACACCCCGCTGGTCCGGATCGACCCGGCGGTGACCGGTCTTCGACACATCGACCTGTACGCCAAGCTGGAGATGCTCAACCCCTTCGGCTCCGTCAAGGACCGCGCCGCCTGGACCATGACCCGCGACGCGCTCCCGGCCGCCGTCGAACGCGGCGACACGATCGTCGAACTGTCCAGCGGCAACACCGCCAAGGCACTCGCCCTGATCGCCGGCATGCACGGACTGCCCTTCAAGAGCGTCACCAACCGGATGAAGGTCCCCGAGGTCAAGGACCTGCTGCTGCTCCTCGGCGCCGAGATCGAGGAACTGCCCGGCCGCACCGAGTGCCTGGACCCGACCGACGTCGACGACCCGCTCACCCGCATCCACCGGATGCTCTCCGAGGCGGACTCCGGATACCTGCACACCGACCAGTACTACAGCCCGCTCAACCTGGAGGCGCACCTCACCGGCACCGGCCCGGAGATCCTCCGCGACCTCGGCGGCCGCGCGCCCGACCACTTCATCGCCTGCGTCGGCACCGCCGGATCGTCCACCGGCGTGGCGAGCGTCCTGCGCGCCCACAACCCCGAGGTGGAGGTGGTCGGGCTGGTCGCGCACAAGTCCGACTTCATCCCCGGCATCCGCACCATCGACGAGGTGCACGAGGTGGGTCTGTTCGACCCCGCCACCTACGACACCATCGCCTCGGTGACCGCCGACGAGGCCATCGACGGCATGCTCACCCTTATCCGCCGCTGCGGCATCCTGGCCGGCCCCACCGGCGGCGGCGCCCTCCACGGCGCGCTGCGCCATCTGCGGGTGGTGGACGAGGAGTCGGGCCCGGAGGGCGAGCAGGGCGAGCAGGGCGAAGAACGTAGGACGGCCGTCTTCATCGTCTGCGACCGGGCCGAGAGCTACCTGAGCTACGTCCGCCAGCGCAGGCCCGAGCTGCTCAACCGGCCCGCGCGGCCCAACTCCCTCGCCACGCTGGCCCCTTCGGAGGTCGAGGCCGCCCGCTCCCTCGACGTGGACGCCGCCCGCCGGTGGATCGCCGAGGAGAGCCCGCTGGTCGTCGACCTGCGCGGGCCCTTCGCGTACGCGGCCCTGCACATCGAGGGATCGATCAACATCGTCGACGAGCTCTTCGACGAACTCCTGCACGGTGGACTGCCGTTCGGCGCGAGCCGCCCCGTGCTGCTGGCCTGCCCGGTCGGCGAGAAGTCCGTCCGGTACGCGGCGCTGCTCACCCGGATGGGACACCGGGACGTGCGCAGCCTCGCCGGCGGCGTCATCGGCTGGCGCGACGCCGGCGCCCCCCTGGTCCGGGACTGAACGGAGGCGGCCATGACCACCCACGACGAACGATGTACCCCGGCCGGCACCACCGGCGATCTGGACGAACTCGGCGACTGGCAGCGGGAATTGCGCGCCCAGTTCCCCATCGTCACCGGCAGCCCCGGCCTGGCGTACCTGGACAGCGCGGCCACCTCCCAGAAGCCGCAGGCCGTGCTCGACACCGTCCAGCACTACCTCACCACCGCCAACGCCAACGCCGGGCGCGGCACCTACACCTGGGCCAACGCCACCACCGCCCTCGTCGAGCGCACCCGGGCCCGCGTCGCCCGCTTCCTCGGCGACCCGGCGCCACTGGAACGCTCCGGCGTCCACTTCACCAGCGGCGCCACCGAGGGCCTGCGCACGGTCGCCCGGGACTGGCTGCCCCGCCACCTGCGCGACGGGGACGAGATCATCGTCCCCTTCGCCGATCACCAGGCCAACGCCCTGCCCTGGCTGGAGGCCCGCGACCTGCTCGCCGAGCGGGGCGTGCGCGTCACGGTGCGTGAGCTGCCCTACGAGGAAGCCTCGCACGACTACGACCCGGCCGCGCTGGCCGGGCTCGTCACCGAGCGCACCGCCTTCCTCGCCGCCACCCACGTGCACCACGTCTACGGCGGCGACATGAACGTCCACCGCCTCCGGGCCGCCGTCGGCCCCCGGGTGCCGATCTGCCTGGACGCGGCGCAGAGCGTCGGCCACCTGCCCGTGGACGTCGGCGCCCTCGACGTCGACTTCCTGGTCTTCTCCGGGCACAAGGCGATGGCCCTGCCCGGCACCGGCGCCGTCTGGGCCCGCAACCTCCGGGGCCCCGGGTTCCGCCCCGGCGGCTGGTCCGGCACCCCCAACACCTGCGGGATCGCCAGCCTGGAGGCCGCCCTGGACTGGCTGGAGGCCGCCGGCACCGACCGCATCCGCCGCTGGATCGTCGCCCTCGCCGCCCGCCTCACCGAGGGGCTGCGCGGGGCGCAGGCGTACGAGGTCCTCGGCTGCCAGCAGAGCCTCGCGGGCGACACCGAGGTGCAGCGGCGCGAGGGCATCGTCACCTTCCGTCACCGGGCGATCGGCTCCAACGACCTCGGCTTCGTCCTCGCCAGCCACGGGCTGATGGTGCGGGCGGACGGGCACTGCCAGGGCCGGGCGGGAGAGAGCGAGAGCTCGGTGCGGGTGAGCCTGCACGTCTACAACACCCCGGAGGAGGTCGACCGCCTCCTCGCCGTCCTGCTCGCCCTGTAGCGCCTCTGCGGCCGGCGCCCCCCGGCGAGGGGCACCGGCCGCAGGCCGCTAGAACGGGGCGGACGTGATGTTCTCGTTGGAGTAGTTGCCGCAGGGGAACAGGCGCGCCTCGGCACCCTGGAACAGGCCGCCCCAGGCGTTCAGACAGTTCGTGGACGCCACCTTCGGCTGCAGCTGGATGTTGCCGCCGTAGTAGGTCTTGTTCCACAGCACGTCACCGGGGTTGGACGAGTCGCAGTAGTAGAGCTTGAGGTGGTTGCCCGTGGTGTCGCCGCCCTCCCAGTTGTTCACGCACAGCGGCCGCTTGTCGGGCGACTCGTGGGAGAAGACGATGCGGAAGTGGGTGGCGTCCACCGTCTCGATCGACCACTGCTGGGCCCAGGTGTTGTTGCAGCCCCAGATCTGCACGGGGTTGCCGGGAGTCCAGTTCCCGCCCTGGGAGTCCAGGCAGAAGCCGCCGGCGAACCGGATCTCGTTCTGTCCGTCGGCGTGCGCCGGGGTGGCCACCACGAGGCCGAGCAGGGGGACGGAGGCGGCGGCGAGGGCGGCTATGCGCTTGCGGATGGCCATGTCTGAACGTGTTCCTTCGATCTGATGAACGGACGGATCACCAACGTACGCAGAAGGCGGGGCGCCGACGGCGTCCCATCCGCGTCCCACGCCGCCGTGACGGTGTCTCAGCGCGATGACCTGCGCATTGGGACGGCGCCCGAGGTGAAACTGGAGACGTCCCGGCCCGCAAACCTGTGGCCCCCGCCCGCCGGACGCTGGCATGCTGGCGGTGTGGACCGACCCCAGATCTGGCTCGACTTCGCCCCTGAGCTGCACCTCTTCGTCTCCGCCCCCCGGCGCGCAGGGCGCTCCGCGCTGCGCACCGACGGCGCCTCCACCCTCGGCCACGTCGTCGAGTCGCTGGGCGTTCCGCTCACCGAGGTCGGCGCGCTGCTGGTGGACGGGCGCCCGGTGCCCGACTCCCACGTCCCCGCCGACGCCGAGGAGATCACCGTCCGGGCCGTGGCCAGGCCCCTGCCTTCGGGGGACGCCCCGCCGCGCTTCCTCCTCGACGTGCACCTGGGCACCCTCGCCCGCCGGATGCGGCTGCTCGGCATCGACGCCGCCTACGAGAACCCCGACATCGGCGACGCCGCGCTCGCCGCCCGCTCCGCCGCCGAGCAGCGCGTCATGCTCTCCCGCGACCGGGGCCTGCTGCGCCGGCGCGAACTGTGGGCCGGCGCGTACGTCTACAGTCACCGCCCCGCCGAGCAGCTGCGCGACGTGCTCTCCCGCTTCGCGCCGCCGCTCGCGCCCTGGAGCCGCTGCACCGCCTGCAACGGCGCGCTGCGCCCGGCGACCAAGACCGCCGTGCGCGAGCAGCTGCACGACGGGACGGAGCGCTCGTACGACGCCTTCGCCCAGTGCGTCGAGTGCGGACAGGCGTACTGGCGCGGCGCCCACCACGCCCGGCTGGAGGCCATCGTCGACGACGCCGTGCGCGAGTTCGGCGGCGCGGCGGCGGTGTAGCTCACTCGGGGCGCCTCGTGCCAGGGCACGAGGCGCCCTGGCACGAGGCCCGGCGGTCGTGGTCCCCTCGGCGGCGGGGGACGAGCCCGAAACTCCGTGCACGTTACGAGATGAGGCCGGGTCGTCGCATGAAATCTCAGTCTCCGTCGCAGCCGTCGCAGCCGTCGCAGCCGTCGCAGCCGTCGCCACCGAGGCGGCCGTTGCGCCGCCCGCTGGCCGCGCTGCTCGCCGCCACCGCCGTCCTCGGGCTCGCCGCCGCGCCCGCCGGCGCGCAGTCCGGCCCCACGGAACCGCCGTTCCAGTCACGCTACGTGGCCATGCCCGACGGCGTACGCCTCGCCGTCGACGTCTACCTTCCCGAGGGCACGCGCCCCGGCGCCCAGCTGCCCACCGTTCTGGTCACCCAGCGCTACTGGCGCGCCCGCGTCTCGCCCGCAACCCCGGACGGCGGCCGCAGCGGCCCCGCCGGGGCGTGGAACGCCCGCGGCTACGCCTACGTCGTCGCCGACCTGCGCGGCACCGGCGCCTCCTTCGGCACCCTCACCGCCGAACTCGGCGAGCAGGTCACCGCGGACAGCGGCCCGCTCGGCGACTGGATCGCCGCCCAGCCCTGGTCCAACGGCCGGGTCGGCACCACCGGCGTCTCCTACGGCGGCGACACCGCCGTGCTCGCCGCCTCCCTCGGCAACCACCACATCGCCGCCGTCGCGCCGGTCTCCTACGACTTCGACCCGTACGAGGACCTGGTGCGCCCCGGCGGCATCGAGATCCAGCCCCGCATCGCGCCGTACGCCCTGCTGCTGAGCATCCTCGACGCCCGCGCCGGCACCACCTGCGAGACCAGCGACGAGACCCGGGCGCTGTGCGCACAGGTCGGCCTCACCGGAGCCTCACCCCGCCCGGTGGACGGACCGGACGGCCCGGCCCTGCTCGCCGCCGCCCGCGCCGAGCACGCCGGCAACGCCAACCTCGTCGAGATGGCGCACGCCGGCGTGTACCGCGACTACCGGGACGGGCCCAAGAACTGGACGGACGGCAGCGTCGGCGAGCGCACCGAGGCGATCGAGGAGGGCGGTGTGCCCGTGCTCACCGTCGCCGGCTGGCTGGACGCGGGCACCGCCAACGGTGTGCTCTCCCAGTTCACGAGCCTCGACAACACCCAGGAGGCCTGGCTCGGCCCCTGGAACCACGGCGCCTCCCACCTCGCCGACCCGTTCCTGCCCGAGCGCCGCCTCACCGACCAGGAGCGCGCCGAACTCGACCAGCGGGTCCAGGCGTTCTTCGACCGGTACGTCCGCGACGGCCGACAGCCGCACGGGCAGCGGAAGTTGCACTACTACACCTTCAACGAAGGCGTCTGGCGGTCCACTTCGCGCTGGCCCCTGACCGGCACCGGCACCCAGCGGTTCTACCTCGGCGAGGGCGGCGCCCTCACCCGCCAGAGGCACCCGGGAGACCAGGGCGGCGACCTGCTGCGGCTCGACCGCACCGCCGGCACCGGGGAGCTCGACCGCTGGAACACCAACCTCTCGGGGCAGGCGGTCCGTTACCCCGACCGCGCCGCCGTCGACGCCAGGCTCCTCAGCTACACCACCGCACCGCTGGCCGCCGACACCCGGGTCACCGGCAACGGCCGCGTCACCCTCGACGTGACGGGCCTCGCCGGCTCGGCGCACGGCGCCCTGCACGTCTACCTGGAGCACGTCGCGCCCGACGGGAAGGTCACCTACCTGACGGAGGGTCAACTCGCCCTGGATAACCGTGCCGTGGCCGACGGCAACCCGGACTGGCGGCGGCTGCGCACCCCGCGCACCTACGACGCGGGGGACGCCCGGCCCTTCCCGCAGGGCCGCGCCGAGTCCGTCACCCTGGACCTGCTGCCCGTCGCGGCGCTGTTCCGGGCCGGCGACCGGATCCGGCTCACCGTCGCCGCCGCCAACCCCGACTCCTTCGAGCTGCTCCCGCCGAACGGCGACGCGAGCTACCTGATCGGGCACGGCGGCGCGCGCCCGTCCGCCCTGGACCTGCCGGTGGTGCGCTGATCCGAGCTGCCCGGGCCGCCCGCCGCCGGGCCGCCCCTGCCGCCCCTCGGCCGTACGGCGGCGGAGGGGTGCCGGGCGGCCCGGCGCGGCGGAGAATCTCCCCAGGGAACGCCGGAGGAGGCCGCGGTGGAGTTCGAGGTGATGATCGAGATCCCGCAGGGGTCGCGCAACAAGTACGTGATGGACTTCGCCGCGGGCCGCATCCGCCTGGACCGCACGCTGTTCACGGCCACCGCCTATCCGACCGACTACGGCTACGTCGAGGGCACCCTCGGCGGGGACGGCGAGCCGCTGGACGCCCTGGTGCTCGGCGGCGACCCGGCCGTCCCCGGGTGCGTGCGCACCTGCCGGGCCGTGGGCATGTGGGTGATGCGCGACGAGCGCGGCCCCGACCAGAAGGTGCTCTGCGTCCCCGCGCACGACCCGCGCTACCGGGACCTGCGGGGCATCGGGGACGTGCGGGAGTTCGACCTGCTGGAGATCACCCACTTCTTCCAGGTGTACAAGGACCTCGAGCGCGGCAAGTCCGTCGAGGGCTCCCACTGGGCGGACCGGGACGCGGCGTACGCCGAGATCGCCGCGTCCCGGGCCCGGGCGGTCGGGACCCGCTTCGCGCGGACGCCTTAGAGGCGGGCGCTGCCGAGGATCGCCCGCACCTCGGCCGCGATGGCCGCCTCGTTGCGCTCGAACTCGGGCGCGGTCAGACGGTCCTGTTCGGTGGGCAGGCCCGTGAGCACAGGGGTGTGGAGGTGCCCGCCGGGCAGGTCGGGGGCGAGTTCCAGGCGCAGCCGGTTGGAGCGGTAGGCGACCTCGTTGGAGAGGTAGCCGCCCCCGCCGCCGTTGACGGCGCGCGAGCCCTCGGTGGGGCCGTCCTCCCGGTCGACGGGGTACTCGCCGCCCGCGGGGATCTCGGTGACGGCGGTGTTGAGGTACACCGGGAACGGCTGCTGGACGGCCGTCATGGCGTCGGTGGGCAGGCTGGTGCGGATGAACTCGGGCCCCTCGCCCAGCCCGGGGGCGTCCACCGGGTGCGTCCGGGTGCCGCCGGAGCGGGCGGCCAGGTTGTCGGTGGCGGGGTCGGCGCTGCGGGCGCGTCCGGCCCAGGCTTCGAGGGTGAAGACGCCGGGGTAGCCCTGGCTGATGCTGGTGATCAGGTCGGCGGCCTGCGGCCCGGGCTCCAGGTGCTTGCCGTACGCGCGTTCCACGATGCCGCGGTCGAAGTCGCCGTAGCGCACGGGCAGGACGACGGCCCGCACCTCGGCGGTGCTGCCGTCGGCCAGGGTGATGCGGCCGCCGTGGAGCTGGAGGACGGCCGCGCCGGCGGGGTTGGCGCGGCGGGGCTCGGTGTCCAGGCCGTACGGGTCGAAGCCGCTGATGAAGACGTGGCGTACGTCGGGGGAGCCGCCCGACCCGTCGCCGAAGCCGTCGTCCAGTCCGCGCGAGGCGTCCTCGAAGCGGCTGCGCAGCGCGGCCCCGTCGACGGCGAAGGCGGGCTGCCAGCGGGCGAGTTGGACGGTCATGGCGAGCCTGGTCCAGTACAGCGGGCGGTCGTCGAGGGCGGGCAGCTCGCCGGACGGGCGGCGGCCCTGGGCGCGGTCCACGCCGGCCTGCCACAGCGCCCGGCCCCAGCCGGTGACGATCCGTTCGGCCTGGCGGGCGCTGCGGGCGGAGCAGAGCGCGGCGGGGAAGGCGCGCGGCAGGCCGTCCAGGCCGGAGCGCTCGGTGAACGCGGCCGTGCGGGCGTCCTGGAGGCGGGCCTGTTCGGCGTCGGGGTGCTCGGCGGTGGCGCGCAGGCAGTCAGCGGGGTCGGCGGCGGGGGCGGCCTGGGCGACGGCCGGGGCGAGGAGGGCGGCGAGCGTTCCGGTGAGGGCGGCGGCCAGCCCGGCGGCGCGGCGAAGGCGTGTCATGTCCACCGACAATAGGGGTCGGGCTGACGCCCCGCCAGGGTGCCGACGCAGGGCCCGGCCCGCACTCCTGCGAGGATGATCGATCGCCCGGGAACCGCCATGACCTCTACAGCGTTGTCGTCGTCGAACGGGGATACGACGGTAATCGGCACGGCTGTGGAGGAAGTCCCATGAGTGTGGCCCTGACCAGGGGCGCCAACGTCTCGTTGAGCAGGCTGGCCCCCGGGCTGCGCACGGTGCGCGTCGGCCTCGGCTGGCAGGCCGGCGGCGGCCTCGACCTGGACGCCAGCGCGCTGCTGTGCGGGCCCGGCGGCAAGGTGCTCTCGGACCAGCACTTCGTCTTCTTCAACAACCTGCGCAGCCCGGACGGCGCCGTCCGCCACGCGGGCGCCTCCGGCGCGGTCGGCGGGGACCAGGAGCGGATCGAGGTCGGCCTCGCGGAGGTCTCCGCGGGGGTGGAGAAGATCGTGTTCGCGGTGGCGATCTACGACGCGGTGCCCCGCCGGCAGACCTTCGGGCAGGTCCGGGGCGCCTTCATCCGCGTCGCCGACGAGGACAGCGGCACCGAGCTCGCCCGCTACGACGTGGCGGCCGAGGCGGGCAGCGAGACGGCGATGGTCTTCGGCGAGCTGTACCGCAACGGCGCGGAGTGGAAGTTCCGCGCGATCGGGCAGGGCTACGCCTCGGGGCTCGCCGGGATCGCCACCGACTTCGGGGTGGACGTCCTCCAGCCCGCCGCGCCCGCGCCCGCTTCCGCCGCCGCCGTCTCCGCGGCGCCCGCCGTCATCCCCAAGAACCAGCCAGTGACAGGGAGTTCTCCCGTGACCTGCTTCTTCGACCCCTCGCACGGCCAAGGCTCGACGGCGGTGCTGTGGCAGCCGCAGTGGGGCGTGCCGCGCCAGATCGAGGCGTGCGCGGCCTGCGCCCAGCGGGTGCAGACCACCGTCCCCCCGTTCTACACCCCGCCCCAGGCCGGCTACCCGCAGCAGGCCCAGCCCCAGGTGCCCGGCCAGGCCCAGCCCGCCGAGGGCGGCGGCCGCCGCTTCGGCACCGGCGCCATGATCGGCGCGGGCGCGGCGGGCCTGGTCGGCGGCATGCTGATCAACGAGGCCCTCAGCGACGACGCGCCCGAGGTGGTCGTCAACAACTACTACGAGAGCGACGACGACGGCTTCTTCTAGACCGCGGCTCTCCCGTCGAACGGCCGTACGGCGCACAGGCGCGCCGTGCGGCCGTTCGACAGCCCACCCGTGGTCGCCCGAGTCGGCCGATCGCAGATGATCAAGAATCGCCAACCTCGCGCGGTGGGCCGATGGGTGGCGCGGAGCAGGGCAGAATCAGGGGTGGACGGAAGGAGATTCGTCGTGAGTACGGCACCCCGTGTCGCCGGTGATTACAGCACCGTCAGCGACCCCGAGCGGGCGTTGAAATATGCGATCCGACACTTCGCCGGCGACCGCACCGAGATCATCGAGGGAGTCATCACCCCCATGTCGCCGTCCTGGGCGCACGAGTCCGCCGCCGAGGTCGTGCGCCGGCAGATCACTCCCCGCATGGACGAGCTCGACCTGGTGTCGGGCTCCGGCAACCTCGACCTGCCCGGCAGTGAGAACTGGTACATCCCGGACCTCGCCGTCGTGCCCGCCGAGCTCGCGGCGAAGGCCGAGGGCGCGCTGCTGCCCGACCAGACCCTGCTGGTCGTCGAGGTCACCTCCCCGTCCAACGCGGAGACCGACGGGGTCGTCAAGCGCCGCCGCCACGGCCAGTACGGCGCCCCGCTCTACCTCCTCATCGACCGGCAGAACCGCACGTGCACGCTCTTCAGTGAACCGAGTCGCCTCGGCTACGCGAGCGAGAGCGGTCCGCACCCCTTCGGCGCGTCCGTCCACCTCCCGGCGCCCTTCGACGTCGACCTCGACACGAGCCGCCTGTAGCCGGCACGCCGGAGCCCGCCTTTGCCGTGGGGGCCGTGGGGGCCGTGGGGCTGGCTGTGGGGGCCGTGCGGGGTCAGCGGCGGGCGGTCTCCTGGGGGCGGGCGTGGGTGGGGAGGCCGTTGGCGAGGTCTTCGGTGAGGAGGCGCCAGGCGATGGCGGTGGCGGCGGTGCGCAGTTGGGGGCTGCGGGGGCGGCCGGCGTCGGCGTCGAGGCGGGCGTTGAGCCAGTCGGACCAGGCGGCGGCGAGGGTGCGGACCTCGCGGGTGCCGGCCTCGGTGAGGGCGAGGCGGTCGCCGTCGCGGGTGAGGTGGCCCTCGGCGGCCATCCGGTCGAAGACCGGTTCCAGGACCTCGGGCGGGATGCGCTTGCGGGCGGCGACGAGCTCGAGGGAGGCGTGCCCGACGGCCTTGGTGTGGCCGGCGACCTCCATCAGCGCCCAGGCGCCGGCGAGGTCCACGCCCGCTCCGGCGGAGCCGACGATCGAACGGACGGTGGTGAGGTCCACGTTCCGCACGATCTTGCCGACCGCGTACTCCAGGTGCGGGTCGGAGTCGCTGGTCGTGGGCTGGGCGAAGCCCTCGCCCATGTCGGTGGAGCCGGCCCGGGCGGTGTCGCGCAGCTGCACCTGCTTGAGGAACAGCGCGACCAGGAACCCGACCGCCGCCACCGGGATCGTCCACAGGTAGACGGTGTGCAGCGCGTCCGAGTACGCCTGGACGATCGGCGCGGCCTGGTCGGCGGGCAGGCGGTGCAGTCCCTGGGGGCTCTCGGCGGCCCGGGCCAGGACGGCCGGGTCCGCGCCGGTGAGGCGGGCGGCGGCGCCGACGCCCTGGGTGAGCTCGGTCTTGAGGCTGTTGGCGTAGATGGTGCCGAAGACGGCGGTGCCGAAGGAGCTGCCGATGGTGCGGAAGAACGTCACCCCGGAGGTGGCGGTGCCCAGGTCCGCGTAGTCGACGGTGTTCTGCACGGCGATGGTGAGCACCTGCATGCTCAGCCCGATGCCGACGCCCAGGACGAACATGTACAGCGAGGCCAGCGCGGTGCCGGTGCCGGGCTCCAGCCGGGACAGCAGGTAGAGGCCCAGGGCCATCACGGCGGTGCCGGCGATCGGGAAGACGCGGTAGTGGCCGGTCTTGCTGACGATGTTGCCGCTGGCGATGGAGGCGATCAGCAGGCCGATGACCATCGGCAGCATCCGCACCCCGGAGACGGTCGCCGAGTCCCCGTCCACGTACTGCAGGAAGGTCGGCAGGAAGGTGAGCGCGCCCAGCATCGCGAAGCCGACGATGAAGCTGAGCACCGAGCAGACCGCGAACACCGGGTTGCGGAACAGCCGCATCGGCAGCATCGGCTGGGCGGCCCTGGTCTCCGCCCAGCAGAACAGGGCGAGGGCGACGGCGCCGCCCACGAACAGGGCGATGATCACCCCGGAGCCCCAGGCGTACTGGTTGCCGCCCCAACTGGTCGCCAGGATCAGGGCGCTGGCGCCGATCGAGACCAGCGCAATGCCCAGGTAGTCGATCACCGGGCGCACGGCCGCCCGTACGGCGGGGATCGTCCGGGCGGCGGCGATGACGACCACGATCGCGATCGGCACGTTGACGTAGAACGCCCAGCGCCAGGACAGGTGGTCGGTGAACAGCCCGCCCAGCAGCGGCCCGATGACCGTCGCCAGGCCGAACACGGCGCCGATCGCGCCCTGGTACTTGCCCCGCTCGCGCAGCGGGATGACGTCGGCGATCAGGGCCATGGCGGTGACCATCAGGCCGCCCGCGCCGATCCCCTGCACGGCCCGCCAGGCGATCAGCAGGGTCATGTTGGTGGAGAGGCCGCACAGGAACGAGCCGGTGATGAAGACGATCGCCGACACCTGGAAGATCAGCTTGCGCCCGTACAGGTCGCCGAACTTGCCCGCGAGGACGGTGGCGACGGTCTCGGCGAGCAGGTACGCGGTGACCACCCAGGACATGTGGGCGGCCCCGCCGAGGTCCGAGACGATGGTGGGCAGCGCGGTGCCGACGATCGTCTGGTCCAGGGCGGCCAGCAGCATGCCGAGGACGATGGTGGCGAAGACGACGTTGCGCTGCCGTACGTCCAGGACCGGTGGGGCGGACGGCTGGGGTTCGGTGGCGACTGTCATGGGCTCAGCCTCCGGGGCGGGCGCGCCGGTCGCGATCCGGTTCGGCCGTACGGGTGAGGGCGGGCGCCCGGTGGCGCTGGTCCACGGGCCGGGTGAGGATGACCGCACCGCAGCGCACCGCAGCGACCGCAGCGCCCAGGACCAGGCCGAGGCGACGAGGCACGGATGACCACTCGCGACACCGAAGAGCCGCCGCCCGGCGCCACGGCCGTGGGCGGACGGGCCGGGGCGCGGCGCTGGCGGGCCCTCGCCGTCTGCCTGGTCGCCGGCTTCATGACCCTGCTGGACGTCAGCATCGTCAACGTCGCCCTGCCGACCGTCCGCTCCGGGCTGCACATGTCCGACAGCGGCTTGCAGTGGGTGCTCAGCGGCTACGCCCTCGCCTTCGGCCTGGTGCTCGTCCCCGCCGGGCGCCTCGGCGACGCGCGCAGCCGCCGGGCCGTCTTCCTGACCGGGCTCGCCCTGTTCACCGCCGCGAGCGCCCTGGCCGGGGCGGCGCAGAACCAGGAGTGGCTGGTGCTGGCCCGGCTGTTCCAGGGCGCGGCCGGCGGCGTGCTGGTGCCGCAGGTCTCGGGGTTCATCCAGATCCTCTTCCAGGGGCCCGAACGCGGCCGGGCCTTCGGCGCCCTGGGCGCCGTCATCGGGCTGTCCACGGCCGTCGGCCCGCTGCTCGGCGGTCTGCTGATCCACCTGGCCGGGGCGCAGGACGGCTGGCGCTGGGTCTTCCTGGTCAACCTGCCGATCGGCCTCGCCGCCCTGCCCGTCGCGTACCGGCTGCTGCCCGCGCCCCCGCCCGCCCGCGAGCGGGCCGGGCACCGCGACTTCGACCCCGTGGGCGTGCTGCTGCTCGGCGCGGGGACGGTGGCGCTGCTGCTGCCCTTCGTGCAGGAGCAGCAGTGGCACAGTGCCCGGCGCTGGCTGCTGCTGCCGCTGGCGGCGGCTCTGCTGGCGGCCTTCGTCGTCTGGGAGCGGGTGTACGGGCGGCGGCGCGAGCCCCTGGTCAGCATGGCGCTGTTCGGGGTGCGCTCCTACGCGGCCGGGGTGCTGCTGTCCCTGGTGTACTTCGCCGGGTTCACGGCGATCTTCTTCATCTTCACGCTCTACCTCCAGGCCGGCCTGCACTACGCCGCGCTGACGGCGGGCCTGGCGATCACCCCGTTCGCGGTCGGCTCGGGCGTGGCCGCCGCCGTGGGCGGGCGGCTGGTGAGCCGGATGGGGCGCGGGCTCGTGGTGTTCGGGCTGGTCCTGGTGCTGCTGGGCCTGCTGGCCTCGGCGCTCGCCGTGCACCTGTGGTCCGGGCCCCGGGTGGGCTGGGCCACGGCCCTGCCGCTGCTGGTCGCGGGCGCCGGCAGCGGGCTGGTCATCTCGCCGAACCAGACCCTGACGCTCCAGCAGGTGCCGCTGGCCCGGGCGGGCAGCGCGGGCGGGGTGCTGCAGACGGCGCAGCGCGTCGGCTCCGCGGTGGGCATCGCCGTGGTCGGCTCGGTCTTCTTCGCCCACGCCGCCGGGCCCCGCCCGGACTGGGCCCACGCCTTCCAGCTGGGCGTCACCGTCGCGGCGGGCCTGGTCCTGGTGGCGCTGCTGGTCGCCCTGGCCGACGTACGGGCAGGGCGACCGGGCGCCGGTCAGTGAGAGGCGGCCGCCTGGCGGGGGAGCAGGAGGCGGCGGGTCGAACGGCCGTCGGCGGAGGCGAGTTGGACGGCGGCGCCCATCCAGGCGGCACCGAAGGCCCAGGTGCAGAACCACTCGCACAGGTAGAGGGGGCGGACGGGCCAGGTCTTGCCGATGCCGGTCAGTCCGGCGATGACGGCGAGGGCGAGGAGGGCGAGGATCAGCACGCCGGCGGTGAGGTAGGCGCGGTCGACCCACGGGGGCTGGGCGGGGTTCTGGCTGCGGAAGGAGTGCAGGCAGAACATCGCCAGCAGGAGCAGCAGGAGTGCGGCGAAGACCAGGTGCAGCACGCCGATGGTGGCCTGGAAGGTGGTGGCGTCGTTCGGGGCGGTGGGGCAGAGGGCGACGCCCACGGCGAAGAACCCGGCGGCGCTGCTCCAGCGGTCGTCGCGGCGGTCGAAGCGGTAGCAGATCAGGAAGACCCCGAGTGCGCACAGGCCGCCGACGAAGAGGTTGCGGGTGCTGGTGTAGTACGAGCCGCTCATCGACGGGGGCCACCAGCCGGCCGTGCTCTGCCCGCGTAGCTCGGCGAACAGCCAGTTGCCCAGGGGCAGGGCGATCGGCAGCAGGATGCCGATCAGCCCGACGCCGAGGCGGAGGAAGGTGACGGTGCGTTGGTCCTGGGGGCTGCCGGTGGTGGCGGGTGTGTCTGAGGTGGCGGGTGTGTCTGTGGCGGCGGTTTCGGTGAGGGAGTCGTGTTCGGAGTCGGAGGATTCCTGGGGACGGGTCATGGGGGCCTCCTTGCGCGGACTGCTGTCACCTGGTGTACCCGCTCAGTACCGAACGGTCACCACCGGATCGAGCGGTTTCGCCGTCAACTCCCGTCGGTCAACTCCCGTCGTTCGTACGGTCAGAGGTTCACTCCGGCCGCCGTCGCGATCAACGAGTTGAGCAGGCCCGCGCCCCGTTCGGCATCGTCCACGCTGACCGCGAAGTCGGTGCCGCGCCGCGTGCGCACCACCAGGCACTCGCCCCGCCGCAGCATCACCGTCGTGCCCCGGTCGTTGATCCGGTACCCCCAGCCGCCGGCCTCACCGGCGCCGCGCTCCTCGACCCTGGCCGACTCGAGCTCGGCGAGGGCCCAGTGCCGGGCGGGCAGGCCGAACGGGCCGAAGCCGACGTGCAGGCCCTGCGACGTCACCCGGACGTGGGCGGAGGAGGCGAGCAGCAGGGCCACCGCGGCCAGCGCCAGGCAGACGGCGGCGGGCCAGTGCCCGTCCGTCAGGCCGGTCGACGAGGTCAGCAGGACGGTGATCGCGCCGAGCCCCAGGATGGTGGCCGCCACCTGTATCGGGACGTTGGCCGCGTGCGAGAGCCACACCGCCCGTTCACCCGCGGGGAGTTGAAGCACCGGGGCGCCCGGCGGGAGGGCGGCGGGTGCGGCGGCGGGCCGGCGGGCGGCCAGCCAGGCCAGCGCGCCGGCCGTGCCGGAGGCGAGGAGGGTCAGGGCCACCTGGAGGCCCAAGGGTGCGGCGTCCTGCCAGCGGGTGTGGTCCAGGTTGGCGTGCACGACGCTCGCCTGGGCGCCCGTCAGCAGGACGCCCGTGCCGGCCAGTGTCGCCGCGAACACCGGGCGGGCCCGGCCAGGCCGGAAGCGGAAGGCGGCCGCGACGACGAGCGTCATTACCAGCCAGACGCCTGCCGGGAACAGGGCCGCCGCCGTTACGGACATCGAGCTGTCGGGGGCGCTCCCGTTCCAGTGGGTGGCGACCTGCTCCGGCAGCCGGTCTCGGGCGGCCAGCGGCATCGTGACCAGCAGTGCCGTGACGCCCAGCGTCCAGGCGACCGCGCCCCAGAGCGCTCCCCGGCTCGCCGGCCGGTGTGCGCCGGGTTCCTCGTCCTTCACGACATCCCCCTGATCAGATCGACGAGATCGTTCCTGCTGTAGCCGGCCCTGGCCGCGTCGGCGATCAACTGCCGTACGCGCTCGGCTAGTTCCGACCTGGCCCCGGCGTCCGCCGCGACCGTGATGCCACGGCCCCGGCGGAACTCCAGCACCCCTTCGTCCCGCAGGGCGCGCAGCCCGCGCAGGACGGTGTTGGTGTTGACCCCCAGGGCCTGCGACAGCTCGCGGGCGGGCGGCAGCTTGTCCCCGGGGGCGCACTCGCCCTCGGCGACGGCGCGTCTGATGGCGCCCGCGACCTGTTCGTGCAGCGGCCGGGCGTCTCCGATGTCCAGCTTCAGCAACATGATGCTAGCGACAGTAGCACCATCTGCCGATGGTGCCACCGTCGCTCGCGCACCTCTCGTGAACGGGGGAGGGGTCGGTCAGTGGTGGGCCGGCACGGGCGCGGCCGGGGCGCTCGTCCGTACGGCGGTGCGGCGCTCCAACTGGGCGGAGCGGAGGGCCAGCAGGAGGGCCGCTCCGGCGAGCAGGGCGCCGACCCAGTTCGGGGCCGTGTAGCCGAACCCGGCGGCGATGACCTGGCCGCCGAGCCAGGCGGCGAGGGCGTTGCCGAGGTTGAAGGCGCCGATGTTGACGGCGGAGGCCAGGGTGGGCGCGCCGTGCGCCTGGTCCAGGACGCGCTTCTGCAGCGGCGGGACGGTGGCGAAGCCGAGCGCGCCGACGAGCAGGATGGTGACGGCGGCCAGGACCTTGTCGTGGGCGGTGAGGGTGAACAGGGCCAGGACGACGGCCAGTCCGCCGAGGGAGGCGTAGAGCATCGGCATCAGCCTGCGGTCGGCGAACCGGCCGCCGAGGAGGTTGCCGAGGAACATGCCGACGCCGAACAGGACCAGCAGCCAGGTGACGGCGCCGTCGGAGTAGCCGGCGACGCGGGTCATCATCGGGGCGATGTAGGTGATCGCGGCGAAGACCCCGCCGAAGCCGAGGACGGTCATCGCCATGGCGAGCAGGACCTGCGGGTTGCGGAACGCCTTCAGCTCTCCGCGCAGGTTGGCGCTCTCGGGGCTCGGCAGGGTGGGGACGAGCCTGGCGATGCCGAGCAGTCCGACCACGCCGAGCGCGGCGACGACGGTGAAGGTGGTGCGCCAGCCGACGGCCTGGCCGATGAAGGTGCCCAGCGGGACGCCGACGATGTTGGCGACGGTCAGCCCGGTGAACATGGTGGCGATGGCGCCGGCCTTCCTGTCCGGGGCGACGAGGTCGGCGGCGACCACCGAGCCGATGCCGAAGAACGCGCCGTGCGCCAGGGAGGCCACGATGCGGCCGGCGAGCATGACGCCCATGGTGGGTGCGGCGGCGGAGAGCAGGTTGCCCGCCGTGAACAGGCCCATGAGGATCATGAGCATCCTCTTGCGGCTGATCCGGGTGCCGAGCGCCGTCATCAGCGGGGCGCCGACGACGACGCCGATCGCGTACCCGGTGACCAGGAGCCCGGCGGAGGGGATGGAGACCCCGTAGTCGCCGGCGATCTCGGGCAGCAGGCCCATGACCACGAATTCGGTCGTGCCGATCCCGAAGGCTCCGATGGCCAGGGCGAGGAGCGCGAGAGGCATGGTGTGCCGCCCTCCATGTGATTGCTGATGCGCCTTACAGGCTTAGACAATAGTTGCAGACGCGCGCTATGTGCAAGAGCGGGCATTTGCCGTGCGGCGTACCCTGGAGCTCGCCGCACGCCGCACGCCACCGCACCGGAAGGAGACCCGCGCCCATGCCCGCCACGGACCCCGCGCTGACCGCCCTCGCCAATGGCTGGGCCGCCCTCTACCTCCTGGCCGGCCGGATCGAGGCGCACCTCGAGCGCACCCTCCAGACCCGGCACGACCTGAGCGTGCGCGAGTACTCGCTCCTCGACGTGCTCAGCCGCCAGCACGACGGCCAGGGCGGCCACCTGCAGATGAAGCAGGTCGCCGACGCGGTCGTGCTCAGCCAGAGCGCCACCACCCGCCTGGTCACCCGCCTGGAGGACCGGGGCCTGCTCTCGCGCTACCTCTGCGTCACCGACCGCCGCGGCATCTACACCGACGTCACCCCCGACGGCCTCACCCTCCTGGCGGCGGCCCGCCCGACCAACGAGGCGGCCCTGCGGGAGGCCCTGGACGAGGCCGCAAAGAACCCCGAACTGGCCCCACTGGTCGCGACGGTCGAGGAGATGAACCTCTCGCGCCGCCTCCCGGAGTCGGCTGCGAAGCACTGAGCACGCACTGAGCACACCGAAGCCCCGGGACGGCCGTCCCGGGGCTTCGGCGTGCACGGGTGAGGCGTATGGGTCGCGTACGGAAGGTGGCGCGGGGCGTCAAGGGGGCGTCAGGGGTGGACGGAGGGTGGTCGGCGGGGAGGTTGGGTGGGGGGTGTGAGTACGGAGGAAGTGTGGGAGGGCGGGTCGATGGGCGGCAGGGTGATCGTGGGGGTCAGTGGCTCGCTCGGCAGTCTGGCGGCGCTCCATCAGGGCGTCGGGGAGGCGCGGGAACGGCGTGCTGAGGTGTGGCCCGTCCTCGCCTGGGAACCGCCCGGCGGGGAGCACGGCTACCGGCGCTCGCCCTGCCCGCCGCTGCTCGCCGCCGTCCGGGAGGACGCCGAGCGGCGGCTGCGCGAGGCGCTGGACGCGGCCTTCGGCGGGGCTGAACCGGGGGCGCCGATGCGGCCCGTCGTCATCCGGGGCGAGAGCGGGCCGGCGCTGGTCCACCTCGCCGACCGGCCCGGGGACCTGCTCGTCCTCGGGCGCAGCGGCGGCGTGCTGCGCCGCGGGTTCCGGCGCTCCGTCACGGCGTACTGCGTGCGAAGGGCCGCCTGCCCTGTGCTGGCCGTGCCCGGGCCCGCGCTGCTCCAGGACCTGGAGGCGCTGCACCGGCGCACCCGCTGGCACCTGCCGCTCGGCGCCGAACGCGAACTCGCCCCCGTCGAGCGGTAGTCCGCCCCGCAAGCAGGGGCGTGCGGGCTCGCCGGCGTCCATGCGCGATCTTGACGTACGGAAAACGGCAAAGAACAGGCAAAGAAAGGATATGGTTCGAGGAAATCCGCGGGGTGGTGGGAGGGGACGGGATGGACACCAAGCGCTGGAAACGCCTGCTGCGCCCGGGCGGACGGCTGCGCCGGGAGGTCGACCGGGAGGCCGAGCGCCTCGGCCGCAGCACCCCCGGGACGGAACACGTGCTGCTGGCGCTGCTCGCGGCGCGCGAGGGCGACGGCGTCGAGGGCGTCCTCGACGAGCGGGGCGGCGCGCGGCTGACGGCCCTCGGGCTCGACTACGCGCGGGCCCGCGCGGCGCTCGCCACCGAAACCGTGGCCCTGCCCTCCGACCCGCAGTCCGTCGAGGCGTATCTTGCGATCACCGACACCGGGGCGTTGGTGCACTCGCTGCTGGAGGACGACACCCGGGCCAGGCGGCTCGCCGAGGCGCTGAACCGAGAAGGGGACGAATAGATGAACGGGCAGGTCACGCTCGCCGAGGAGGTCCTGCTGCTCACGCTGGACGACGAGTCCGGGGTGGCGAAGGAGCGTTTCGGAGCGGCCTGGGCGATCCCGGGCGCGCTGCTGGCCGAGCTGGCGCTGGCGGGGCGGGTGACCGTCGAGGACGGGAAGGTCGCCGTCCTCGACGGCGAGCCGGTCGGCGAGCCGCTGCTCGACGGGTGCCTCGACCGGCTCGCGGGATGGGCCGAGGGGCGGCGCACCGCCAAGGCCTCCGACTGGCTCCTCAAGGACCGGGCCACCGCGCCCACCGACACCCTCGCGCGGCTGGTCGAGCGCGGCCTGGTGACCGAGGAGCGGCACAAGGCGCTGGGCATCTTCCCCGTCCGCCGCTACCCGGAGGCGGACGGCAGCGTGGAGCGCGCCCTGCGCGAGCGACTGGCCGCCGCCGTGCTGCACGGCGCCGAGCCGGACGCGCGCACCGCCGCCCTGATCGCGCTGCTGCACGCCGCCAAGCTGTACCGGTCGGCCTTCCCGGACGTGCCGCGCAAGGAGGTCGAGCCGCGCTTCGCCGAGATCACCGAGGGCGAGTGGGCGGGCGAGTCCGTGCGGGAGGCGATCAGGAACGCCCAGGCGGTGCTCGCCGCCGTCATCGCCGCCACGGCGGCGACGGCCGCGACCACCGCCGCGATCTGACCGCTACCGGGTGGTGAAACCGCCGTTGGCGAAGATGGTCTGGCCGTTGATCCAGCCGCCCTCGGTGGCGAGGAAGGTGACGATCGGGGCGATGTCCTCGATCCGGGTCAGCCGGCCGCCCATCGCCTGCGACTTGAGGTAGGCGACGCGCTCCGGGGTCTCCTGGCCGTAGAAGAACGGGGTGTCCATCGGGCCCGGCGCCACGGTGTTCACGGAGATCCCACGCGCGGCGAACTCCTTGGCCGCCGCGCGGGTGTAGTGCTCCACCGGGGCCTTCGCCCCGGCGTACGTGGCGTAGCCGTCGGTGAACGCGGCCAGCAGGGAGGTCACGACCGTGATCACCCGGCCGCCGTCGTTGAGCCGGCGGCCCGCCTCGCGGATGAAGAAGTACGCGGCCTTGGCGTTCACCGCGTGCATGACGTCGTACTCCTCCCCCGTGGTCTCCACGATCGGCTTGCGCAGCACCATGCCCGCCGTGTTCACCGCGACGTCGACGCCGCCGAAGGTCTCCGTGGCCACGGCGAAGACGCGCTCCACCTGGGCCGGCTTCGTCAGGTCGCCCTGGACGGCCACGGCCTCGCCGCCGGACTCCTTGACGGCCGCGACCGTCGCCTCGGCGTCGGGCGCGGTGGCGTCCGAGTGGTAGTGCACGACGACCTTCGCGCCGTCCGCGCCCGCATTGCGGCTGATCAGCCCGCCGAGGTTCTTCGCGCCCGCGCCGACCAGGACGACCTTGCCCGCCAGGGAGTGGTTGTTGCTCATGATCTTCGGCTCCTCGCCAGATCGAAGGGGATGTTCGCCCGATCACCTTCCTTCGTGGGGGTGCCCCCGGGCTTGAACAATCGGCCGGGCCTGGAACGAACCGACCACGACCGCTCCCGCCGGTTCGCGGTCCGGGGCCCGGACGGAGAAGAATCGACACCATGGCGACCCCCACCGTTTCCAGCCCCACCGTTTCCAGCCCCACTGCTTCCACCTCCGCGATCAAGCCGCGCCTCGTCCGCCTCTCCGGCAGCGGCGCCGACCTCGACGAGGGCGTGGTCGAGAGAGGCATGGAGCGTGCGGGCGGCGGGGCGGTGGACGGGCCCTCGCGGCACGTCGTCGTGGTGCACACCGGCCGCTCCGCCGACCTGCACTGGTCCGAGGACGGGCGGGCCCGCCGGGAGCGGTTCCACCCCGGGCAGGCGCTGATCAACCCGGCGGGCACGGCCGCGCGACCGAGCTGGTCGCAGGACACCGAACTGCTGCTCGTCGCCCTCGAACCGGCCTGGCTGGAGAAGCTCGCCACCGAGAGCGACCTGCCCGGGCCGCTCGAACTCGCCCCGCGCTACCACCTCACCGACCCGTTCCTCGGCATGCTCGTCGAACGCCTGGTCGCCGAGTACGAGGGCCCGCAGCCCGCCGACCCGCTCTACGCCCAGTCGATGCTCCAGGCGCTCGCCGCCCACCTCATCCGCACCGCCGCCACCCGCCGCCCCACCGGGCCCGAGGTGGAGGGCGGGCTGACGCCGAAGCGGCTCAACCGGGTCATCGACCACATGAACGGCTACCTCGACGGCCGGCTGAGCCTGCCCGACCTCGCCGCCGTCGCGGGCGTCAGCCCGTCCCACTTCACGCGGGCCTTCCGCGCCTCCACCGGGCAGTCCCCGCACCGGTACCTGGTGCGGCTGCGCCTGGAACGGGCGCGGCGGGCGCTGCTCACCACCGACACCCCGATCGCCGCCGTCGCCCAGCTCAGCGGCTTCGCCGACCAGAGCCACCTCACCCGCACCATGCGCCTGCACACCGGCGTGACCCCGGCGGGTCTGCGCGCGAGCCGGGAGGGATAGCCGGGCCGGGGCCCTGAACCCACCCGAACGAGAAGGGCCACGCGGAGGATTGTTGACGAACGATCGGTGCCCGTGCTGGCTACGCTGACGCCCATGCGATCGACCTTCAGCGCCACCGGGCCCACCGGCCTGGGCACTTCGGCCGCCCGGCTCCGCCCCACGGCCCGCGACGCCGACCTCTCCGACTTCCTTCGCGAGGTCGTCCGGGCCGGCTACCCGCGGCGGCTGGAGGCACTGGCGGACGGCTACGTCCCCGGCGCCGACCCCGAGCGGGTGCGGGCCGAGGCCGCGTTCCTCACCGCGGAACTCGCGTCCTTCGGGATCGAGCACGACCGGGCGTACGTCGAGATCATGGCCCACTACCGCCAGTTGATGATCCCGGTCGAGAGCCCGGAGCTGGGCCTGGCCCTCACCCGCGACTGCCTGGTCCCGCTGATCGTCGACGACGCCTGCGGCCGCAGCGGGGCCGACGCGCACCGGGCACTGGGCGCCGCGATGCTGCGCGGCGTGATCCAGCTCCGGCACGGCCGGGCCGTCCTCGACAGCGTCCTGCACCCGCCGTCGGTCTACACCGAGCACTCCTTCAACGAGCTGGCCCGGTTCTGCTCACCCGAACTCCTCAGTCTGCACAAGGAGTTCTACTACCAGTCCTTCATCGGGGTGATCCTGGAGTCAGGCTTCACCCCCGACGTCCGCGACGGCATCGACACCGAATACGTGCGCGGGCGCTCGGGCTTCTGCGAGTTCTACGCCACCGTGGCGGCCGTGGCGTACGACTGCCTCGACTTCGAGCGCAACCTCCCGCTCTGGGGTGCCACGCTGAGCGCCTGGGTGGACTACCTCAACCTCGTCAACGACCTGATGTCCTGTTACAAGGAGGTGCTGCGCGGCGAGTTCACCTCCAACAGCATCTACCGCCGGGCCGTCCAGCAGGGCACGACCCTGCTGGACGCCTACGCGGCGACCTTCGACCGGGCCGAGACCGCCTACCACCGAATCCTGGAACACGCCGCCCCGCACCAGCGCCCGCACCTGCTGCAGTACCTCCAGGGGTACGTCCACTGGCACGCCACCTCCGACCGCTACCGCTGGGCCGAGTTCACCACGCTGCGGTAGCCGGGCCCGGGGCTGTGGGTCGTCAGAGGTCTCCGGCCTTGCCGCGCCTCCCTGCCTCGGCTTCCAGTATTGCTCTACAGGTCGGTGAGGGGGACGGAGGGGTCGGCGAGGCGGGCCGGGTCCACCGCCCGCTGGGAGGTGATGAGTTGGCGGATGGGGTCGACGACGTCCCAGACGTTGACGTTCATGCCGGCGAGGACGCGGCCGCCGGAGAGCCAGAAGGCGATGAACTCGCGGGTGGCGGGATCACCTCGGAAGACGACCTGGTCGTAGCCGCCGGGGGCGACGTAGCCGACGTACTCCAGGCCCAAGTCGTACTGGTCGCTGAAGAAGTACGGGACGCGGTCGTAGACGGCATCCGGCTGGCCGAGGAGTGCGCGGGCGGCGGTCTGGGGCTGGTTGAGGGCGTTGGCCCAGTGTTCGACGCGGATGTGGGTGGCGAAGAGGGGGTGGTAGGCGTTGGCGACGTCTCCGGCGGCGTAGACGTCGGGGTCGGAGGTGCGCAGGTGTTCGTCGGTCCTGATGCCGTTGTCCACCTCCAGGCCGGCGGCCTCGGCGAGGGCGGTGGCGGGGGAGATGCCGATGCCCACCACCACCGCGTCGGCGTCGACGACCGTGCCGTCGGCGAGGCGCACGCCGCTCACCGTGCGTCCGTCGCCGGTGAGTTCGGCGACCTGGACGCCGAAGCGCAGGTCCACGCCGTGGTCGCGGTGGAGGTCGGCGAAGACCTGGGAGACCTCGCGGCCGAGCACCCGCAGCAGGGGGAGTTCGGCGGCCTCCAGGACGGTCACCTCCACCCCGGCGGTGCGGGCGGCGGCGGCCACCTCCAGGCCGATCCAGCCCGCGCCGATCACCGCGAGGCGGGAAGCGCTCTTCAGTGCCTCCTTGATGCGGTCGCTGTCCTCGACGCGGCGCAGGTAGAGCACGCCGTCCTGGTCGGCGCCGGGGACGGGCAGGCGGCGGGGGACGGAACCGGTGGTGAGCAGGAGTTTGGCGTACTCGATCCGGCCGTCGTCGGTGAGGGTGACGGTGCGGGCGGCCGGGTCGATCGCGGAGACGGCGGTGCCCAGGCGCAGGGTGACGTTCTGCTCGGCGTACCACTGCGGCGGGTGGACGTAGATCTTCTCCCGGGGCTCCGTGCCGAGCAGGTAGCCCTTGGACAGCGGCGGCCGCTCGTACGGGCGTTCGTGCTCCTCGCCGATCAGCACGATGCCGCCCTCGTACCCGGCCGCGCGCAGCGCCTCGGCGGCCTTGGCGCCGCCCAGGGACGCGCCGACGATGACGATGGGACGCTCCCGGCCCTCGGTGCCTGACAAGCCCGACATGTTCGACTCCACTCTGTCCACGGGGAATTCGGGGCCAGCCTGCCGCCGGGCCGGTGCCCTGTCGAGACCGCGCCGGGCGCGGCGCGCGTGGCCCGCCCGTTCGAGTGACGGGACCCGCGTCCGGCCACTGAGCTCGGGCTCACGGCGTACAACGGCGACCCAGTCGGTGACCTCGGACAACGGCCGTTGACCGACCAGCGGGAAACAGGGCGGTCCGGTCCCCGGCGGGGGCCGGACCGCTGCGTGTCTACGGGGTCATCGCCTCGCGGACCAGCGCCGTGTCGGTGAACTGCTCGAAGCGGACGATCCGGCCGCCGCGCACCGTGAAGTGGTGGGCGACGCGGACGGCGAGGGCCTTGCCGGTGGCCCGGTTGACGGCGGTGTAGCGGGCGAGGACCACCACGTCCTCGCCGTCGACCACGTAGGTGTCGTCGTGGGCCGTCCAGTCGGTCCACTCGGCGGCGAGGCGTTCCATCACGCCCGAGGTGACGCCCTTGGGGGTGCGGTAGGTGCCGGCGAGGGGGAAGCCGGCCATCTCCGTCCACTCGACGTCCTCGGCGAGGGTGGCGCGCAGGGCGGCGAGGTCGCCCCGGGCGGAGGCGAGGTACTGGCGGCGGACGACGTCGGCGGGGGCGGAGGACTCGGCGAAGCCGGCGACGTCCCGGGGGATCTCGATCACGGCGCGCTCAGCCCCAACTCATCTCGCCCATGGCGACCTTGGTGCCGATGTCGACGGCGATCCCCAGCCCGTAGCCGGGGAAGCGGCCCTCCAGGGCGGCCTTCGCGGTGGCGGCGTCGGGGGCGCGGCCGATCTCGGTCTCGAAGGCGCGCAGGTAGTCGCGGGTCTGGTGGAGGGAGGTGAGGTCGGTGGGAGCGTCCGCCCGGCGGTGGCCGGCGGCGACCCACTGGGGTTCCAGGGCCTCGATGCCGTCCAACAGGTCGATCCAGGCGGTGCGTTGGGCGGGATCGGGGGTGTCGGCCGTCCACACGTGCAGGTCCTCGAAGAGCAGCACCCCGCCGAGGACCGTGCGGTGGTGGTGCTGCCACAGGTAGTGCCGGTCGGGGAGGTGGAAGTCGGCGCCGCGCAGCTCGAACCGGTGGCCCTCGAAGACGAGTTCGTCGCCGGGCAGCACCTCGGGGCGCACCAGGCGGGTGGGCAGCTCGGGCCCGAGGTGCTCCCAGGCGCGGAGCTTGGCCTCGTACGTCTCCTGGATGTGCTCGACGGTGGAGGCGGTGGCCAGGAACCGGGCCTGGGGGAAGGCGTCCTGGATCTCCTGGGCGCCGAAGTAGAAGTCCGGGTCGCCGTGGCTGACGAACACGGTGGTCAGCCGCTTGCCGCCGGCGCGGATCCGCTCCACGAGGCGTCGCCCGTCGGAGCGGGTGAACCCGGCGTCGACCAGCAGGGCGTCCTGCGGGCCGGTGACCAGGACGGAGGTCTTGTTGAGCGAGCTGTCGGGGCTGTCGACGATCTCGAAGTCGAGCGCACTCATGTAGGGGCATCCTTCCTCGGGCCGGGCACGTGCGGGGCCGGGCACGCCTCGTCGTCAGGATCGGCGCTGCGGGCCCTGCCCGCATCCCGAGTTTCCCGAAGGACAAGGCCTAGGCACGCGGCACTAGGCACGCGGCGCCAGGCGGCGGACGGCCAGGGCGGCGACGGCGGTGGTGAGGGCGAGGGCGGGCCACAGGTAGGCCGGGTCGGCGCTGAGGAGGGCGGTCAGGGCGGCCGGGGCGGCGGCGCGGCCGACGCCGGAGGAGAACTCCCAGCGGGCGAGGGCGCGGCCGAGCAGGTGCGGCGGGGCGGTGGCGGTGACCAGGGCGATGCCGGAGCCGGTGTAGAGGATCTCGCCGAGGGTGTAGAGGACGGAGACGAGGGCGATCCCGACGGCGCCCGTCGTGCCGCCCAGGGCTCCGGCCGCCCAGAAGCCCAGGTAGGACGCCGCGAGGACGGCGCCGGCGGCGGACAGGACGCTGCGGCGCGGGTGCTTCGCGAGGCGCAGGACCAGGGCCAGTTGCAGGGCGATCACCAGCACGGTGTTGCCGACGAAGATGCCCGAGGACCAGGCGGGCGAGACGTGCAGCTGGAGGACGAGGAGCGCGGGGAGCGCCACCTCCAGCACGTCGAAGCAGAACGCGTACGGCAGGTTGGCGAGGCTGAGCAGGGTGAGGCGGCGCAGCGGCTCGTCCTGCTCGGCCTCGGCCTCGGGGCCGGGGCCGGGGCGGGCGGCGGCCGGGCGCTGCGGCGCGGGGAGGTGGACGCGCAGGGAGGCGACCAGTGCGGCGGCGGTCAGGCAGGCCCCGCCCGTCACCCCGGCGAGCAGGCGCAGCGTGCCCGTGCCGCCGGCGACGGCCGCGGTGGCCAGCAGCGCGCCCGCGCCGAGGCCCGCGTTGCGCAGGGAGCGCCCGGCGGCGAGGGCGGCGTCGCGCAGCCGGCCCTCGGTGAGGGTGCTGACCACCGCGGCGTGCGTGGTCGGCCAGGACTGGCTGCCCACGCCGAACAGCACGGCGGCCACGGCGAACAGCGGCAGCGACCCGGCGGCGAGCAGGGTCAGGGCGCCCGCCCCGCGCAGGACGAGGGTGACGGCGGCGGGCAGGGTGCGGGCGCCGCGGTCGATCCAGCGGCCGGTGAGCGGGACGACCAGCAGGCCCGCCACCATCCCGGCGGACAGGGCCAGCCCTACCGCGCCGGCGCCCAGGTGCAGCACGCCGACGCCGTACAGCAGCAGGAACGGGCGCAGCAGGCCGCCGCCGACGGCGTCCACGGCGAGGGCGGTCGCGTAGCGGGGCCCGCCGGCGGCGGCCAGCAGGCGCAGCGGGCCGGGGCGCGGGTGGTCGTCGGCGGCGGGGGCGGACTTCTGCTGCATCAGGGTCATGGCCGGTACCGTCCGCCCCGGCCGTGGCCCCTGGCACGCGGATTGACGGTGACCGTCAATCCGCGGCGGCGCCCTCACCCCCGGGTGGGAGGATCGGCCCCGTGAGCCTGACCATCGACATCACCGGCCTGCCCGGGGAGCGGCTGCTCTTCACCCCGTCCCCCCTCGCCGAGCTGACCTCCATGCTGCACGTGCTCGCCGAGCCCGCGCACCACCCGGGGCTGCACGGCTGGGCGGCGAGCACCACCGCCGCGATCCCGCCCGGGCTGTCCGAACGGCTGCTGGAGGCCGACTTCCTCTGGCGCTCCTCCCGGGCCGACTTCCTCGTGCCCGGGCTGCCCGGGGCGAGCCTCGGCGAGGAACTCGACGCCGTCGACCGGATCGACGACGAGCTGTACGTGGCCGCGGCGCTGATCACCACCTGCGGGTCCTCCCGGCTCACCCACCGGCTCGGGTCCCCGCTCACCGACCCCGTCGCCGGCGAGCGGGCCCGGGACCTCGCCCTCGCCCGGGGCCCCCGGCAGGCGGCCTTCGCCGACCGGCTGCTCGCCGACCCGCCCGCCGTACGGGCCCTGGTGCGGCGGATGCTCGAGGACTGCGGCCGGGCGTTCTTCGCGGACGCCTGGCGCAGCGTGCTGCCCGACCTCGCGGCCGACGCCCGGCGCAAGGCCGACCTGCTCGCCCGGCACGGGCTCGCCGAGACGCTGGCCGCCGTGTCGGGGTCCGTGGGCCTGGAGGACGGGGAGGACGGGCGTCGGCGGATCGTCATCGACAAGCTCCAGGACAACGCCACCGCCGCCACCGAGAGCGGGGGCGTCACGTTCATCCCCACCGCCTTCGGCCGCCCGCACCTGCTCGTCGTCCACACCCGCGGCTGGCGCCCCGTCGTCCAGTACCCGGTCGGGGAGGCGGGCGTGCCCGAGCCCGTCTCGCTCGCGCTCGTCCAGCAGCGGCTGGAGGCGCTCGCCCACCCCGTGCGGCTGCGCCTGGCCCGGACGATGGCGCGCGGCCCGCACACCACTGGCGAGCTGGCCGCGGCCTGGCAGCTCACCGCACCCGAGGTGTCCCGGCACCTCGCGGTGCTGCGCCGGGCCGGGCTGCTGACGACCCGCCGACGCGGGCGGTACGTGCTCTACCAGCTGGACCTCGCCGTCGGTACCCGGCTGGGATCGGACCTGCTGGAGGCGATGCTGCGGTGAAGGGCACTGCGGTGAACGGTCCTGCGGTGAACGGCGCTGCGGTGAACGGGAACACCCGTCGATCGGAGCGCGTTCGTCCGGGCATGACAGCCGACGCCAGCACGCCCGAGATCCTCCGCTACGCCGCCTTCGCCAGCCGCCCCGAGGGCGGGAACCCGGCCGGGGTCGTGCTGGACGCCACCGGGCTGACGGACGAGCGCCAGCTCGCCATCGCCGCCGAGCTCGGGTACTCGGAGACGGCCTTCCTCACCCCCGGGGACGGCGAACGGACCTACCGCGTCCGGTACTTCAGCCCGCTCGCCGAGGTGCCGTTCTGCGGCCACGCCACCGTCGCCTCCGCCGTCGCGCTCGCCGACCGGCGCGGGCCCGGCGCTTACCTCTTCGAGACGGCGGCCGGCCCGGTGCCCGTCGAGATCGAACGCGGCGCGGACGGCGTGCTGCGCGCCACCCTCACCAGCGTGGAGCCGCACACCGAGGAGGTGCCGGCTGAGGACGTGGCGCAGGCGCTCGTCCTGCTGGACTGGTCGGCCGGGGACCTCGACGGGGAGCTGCCGCCGAGGATCGCCTACGCGGGCGCCCGGCACCTGGTGCTGGCCGTGACCACCCGGGAGCGGCTGGCGCGGCTCGACTACGACTTCGAGGGCCTCGCCGCCTACATGCGGGCACGGGACCTGACGACCCTCCAACTCGCCTGGCGCGAAAGCCCCGAGGTGTTCCACGTCCGCGACCCGTTCCCCGTGGGCGGCGTGGTCGAGGACCCGGCGACGGGCGCCGCCGCGGCCGCCTTCGGCGCGTACCTGCGGGAGCTGGGCGTGGTGAGGGCGCCGACGGTGCTGACCCTGCACCAGGGCGACGACCTGGGCCGCCCCGGGCTGCTGCGCGTCGAGCTGCGGGAGGGGGACGCCCGGGTGCGGGTGTCGGGCGCGGCGGTGGCGATCCCGTAGCGGCATTTCCGAGCGGGGCGGCGCGCGTCGCGGCCCCGGTCGGAAATGCGGTCGCGGCGAGGGGCGCTCGTGGGGGAGGGTGCGGGGATGAGACGTATGGTGACCGTCGAACTGACGCATCGGGGCGAGTACTTCGGCAGGCTCGGCCCCTTCGGTGCGGCCGGGCCGTACTGGCAGTCCACGGAAGGTGTGCTCGCGGGGGTCGACGTGCCCGCCGTGGTGCTGCGCCTGGTCGACGGCCGCGGGGCGGACGGCGGTCCGTGCGGAGGCGAGGTGCGCTACCACGTCGAGGCGCTGGAGCGGCCGGATGGGCGCGAGGCCCGGCCGATGGACGCCGGGACGGCGGCCGTGCTCGGCCCCGCCGAGGGGCGGTCCTCCTGGGCCCGCCCGGACGGGCTTCGCGAGGCGCTGGCCTGGGCGGAGGCGCGGGTGGACGGCGCCGGGCCGGTGCGGCAGGTGCGGACGTGGAACCTCTCCGGGCTGTTCCGTCTCCCCGCAGGCACTTCCGGCGGCTCTGCCAGCGGCTCTCCCGACGGCTTTCCCGGCGGCGCCTGGCTGAAGACCACCACGCCCGCGTTCAACGCCGCCGAGGGGGAGGTCATCGCGCTGCTCGGCAGTGTCGACGCCACGCTCGTCCCGACGGTGATCGCCGCCGACGCGGCCGCCGGCCGGCTGCTGCTGGAGGCCGTCCCCGGGGAGGACTGCTGGGGCCCGTCCGCCGACACCGTCGCGGAGGTCGTGCCCCGCCTGGTCGCCGCGCAGGCGGCGCTGGCGGCCGACGGGCGCGCGGCCTCGGCGGGCTTGCGCGACCGGACGCCGCTGGCGCTGCTCGGGCAGCTGGAGGTGCTGCTCGACCGGCTCCCGCAGGAGACGGACCTGAGCGCGCAGGAGCGGGTGGAGGTGGCCCGGCTGGTCGCCGAACTCCCGGATCTCATCGAGGAGTTGGAGGAGTGCGGACTCCCGGTGACGCTCATCCACGGCGACTTCCACCCCGGCAACTGGCGCGCCGAGGCCGGTGGCCCGGCCGTGGTGCTCGACTACGCCGACGCCTGCCTCGGCCACCCCGCCCTGGACGGCCTGCGGGCACGCGAGTTCCTCACCCCGGACGCCTGGAGCCACCACGCCCGGGTGTGGTCGGAGGCCTGGCGGGCCCACGCCCCGGGCTCCCGGCCCGGGCGGGCGCTGGAACTGGCCGAGCCGCTGCACCACCTGGCGTACGCGCTGCGGTACCAGGAGTTCCTGGACCACATCGAGACCAGCGAGCGCCCCTACCACGAGGGTGACCCGGCCGCCGAGCTGCGCGCCGCGCTGGCCTGCGGCCCCGCCCGGCGCGCCTCGTAGACTGCCGGGGTGGAACAGAACCCCCTCCCCGAGCTGCCCCTTCAGGAACTGGAGTGCTTCTCGGTGCTCGTCCACGAGCTGCACTTCGGGAGGACGGCGGAGGTGCTGGGCCTCTCCCAGGGCAGGGTCTCGCAACTGGTCAAGCGGCTGGAGCGGCGGATCGGCGCGCCGGTGTTCGCGCGGACGAGCCGGCGGGTGGAGCTGACGGAGGTGGGGCGGCGGCTCGCCGGGGAGGTGGTGCCGGCGTTCGGGCGGCTGCGGGAGGGGTACGACGCCGCGCGGGCGTGGGCGGCGGCCTCGGACCGGCCGCTGCGGGTGGGGTTCCAGTGCGCGGTGTACGAGCCGGTGGCGCGGGCGATCGCCGCGCTGCCCGGGGGCGTCGTGGAGCTGGTGGAGCTGCCCTGGGGGGACCCGTTCTCGCACCTCGCCCGGGGGGAGATCGATCTGGGGATCGTGCTCGGGCCGTGCCGGGAACCGGAGTTGGAGGTGCTGCTGGAGTTCTCCCGGCAGCCGGTGCGGGTCGCGGTGGCGGCCACGCGGTGGGCGCGGGAGAGCGTGATTCCCGGGGAGCGGCTGGCCGAGCTGGAGCTGATCGAGCCGCGGGGGCCCGCCCCGGAGTACTGGCGGGTGGCGAACGCCCCCCGGGAGGTGGACGGCGGGCGGGCGCTGACGTACACGGCGGGCGCGGCCACCGTGCAGGAGGGGCTGACGATGGTGGCGGTCACCGGCCGGGGCATGATGCTGTGCGAGGGGAGCACCCGGTACGTGCAGCGGCCGGACATCCGGTACCTGCCGGTCGAGGGCCTGGAACTGCCCTCCACGCTCGTGCTGGTGCAGAACGAGCGCCGGCCGCACCGGCTGTCCCCGCTGCTCGTCGAGCAGGTGCGCCGGCGTGATCGCTAGCAGGCCGGCTGCGGCCGGGAGAGGGCGGCGAGGAGCAGCCCGGCGCCGGTGAACAGGGCGGCCGTGGCGAGGACGGCGTGGTTGCCGGCCTGGTCGATGACGAGGCCGCCGGTCAGGGAGCCGAGGGCGATGCTCGCGTTGAAGACGCCGGACCAGAGGGCGACCGTGGTCTCGAAGCGGTCCGGGGCGGCGGCGCTCACCCAGGTCTGGGTGGAGACGGACACGCCGCCGTAGGAGACGCCCCACAGCACCAGGACGGCCAGGACGGTGACCAGGCTCCCGGTGCCGTGCGGCAGGAGCGCGGCGGCCAGGGTGACGCCGGCGAGGGCGGTGGCCACGGCGGCCTTGGGGCGGCGGCCGGCGAGCGGTCCGAGGGTGAAGTTCCCGGCGACGCCCGCCAGCCCGTACACCAGCAGGCAGCTCGCGATGACGCCGCCGGCCAGGCCCGCGTCGCTCTCCAGCACCGGGCGGACGTAGGTGTAGCCGGTGAAGTGGCCCAGGACGACCAGGGCGGTGACGACGAGTCCGGTGGCGACGCCGCGGTGGCGCAGGGCGGCGGCGAGACCCCCGATCCGGCCGCGTTCGCGCACCGGCAGCGCGGGCACCACGGCGGCGAGGACGGCGGCGCAGAGCACGCCGAGCAGGGCGAGCGCCCAGAACGCGCCGCGCCAGCCGATCGCCGCGGCGAGGTAGGTGCCGAGGGGGACGCCGAGGACGGAGGCGATGGAGACGCCGGAGAAGATCAGCGTGGTGGCGAGGGCCACGCGCGGCCCCTGGACGAGCCGTGAGCCGAGAGCGGCGGCGACGACCCAGACGACGCCCATCGCCACGCCGAGCAGGACGCGGGAGGCGGCGAGCACGGCGAAGTTCGGGGCGAGCGCGCTGAAGGCGTCGGCGGCGGAGAGCAGTAGCAGGAACGCGACGAGGACGCGGCGGCGGTCGTGCCGGCCGATCAGGGCCGGGGCGAAGGGGGAGACGGCGGCGGCGACCAGGCCCGTGATGGTGAGGGAGAGGCCCGTGACGCCGTCGGTGACGCCGAGGGTGTGGGCCATCGGGGTGAGCAGGCCGACGGGCATCATCTCGGAGGAGACGACGGTGAAGGTGGCGAGGGCGAGGGCGAGGACGGGGGACCAGCGGGTCGGGGGTGGGAGCGGTTCCGCCCTCGGGGTCTGGGTGTCAGGGGGCTGGGTGTCAGGGGTTTGGGTGCTGGACATGTCGCCCAGCTCATCAGCGGGCGGGAGGGCGAACAAGATCGATCGGCTCATCGATCGATTAGCCGGGCTCATGGATGGAGGGGCCCTGGAGACCAGGGCCCCTCCTCCACGGGTCTCACTCCGCCGGGGCGATCCGGTACCCGCCGCGCGCCGACAGCAGGGTCAGCGCCTCGACCGGGCAGTAGTCCACCGCGTCGGCCAGCTCCGGCGTCAGGTCCGCGCCGCCGTCCGCGTACGGGGCGAGCGGCTCGGCCACGCCGTCCGGCCCGAGGGCGAGCGCGGCGGGCGCGCCGAGGGCGCACATCCCCGAGCCGATGCAGCGTACGCGGTCCACCCGGACGACCACGGCCTCCGGCGAGGCCGTCACCAGGTGACCCGGAGCGCGTTCGGGCTGCGGGTCAGCAGGCCCCGGCGCCAGTCGATGTCCTTCATCGGTTCGTCCAGGCGCAGCGAGGGCAGCCGCCGGGCCAGGCGGTGCAGGGCCAGCTCCAGCTCCATCCGGGCCAGCCAGGCGCCCAGGCAGTGGTGCGGCCCGGCGCCGAAGGTGAGGCTGGGGGCGGCGAGGGGGGAGAACAGCTCGGTGAGCAGGTCCGAGGTGAAGACGTCCGGGTCGTGGTTGGCGGCAGCGGTGTCGGCGGCGACCACGCTGCCGGCCGGGATGAGCACCCCGCCGATCTCCACCTCCTCGACGGCGCGGCGCAGCAGCCCGGGCATGTGCTCGGTGTTGTCGCCCAGCGGCACGCGGCGCAGCAGCTGTTCGGTGGCGGCGCTCGCGCTGGCCTCGTCGGCGGCGAGCCGGCTCCAGGCGTCGCGGCCGTCCTCCAGCAGGTAGACCAGGGCGTTGCCGAGGCTGGTCATCGTGGTCTCGTGGCCCGCGATCACCAGGCCGATGACGAGGGTGACCAGCTGCTCCTCCGTCATGCTGCCGTCCGCGGCGGCCGTGATGAGGCTGCTGACCAGGTCGTCGCCGGGGTCGGTGCGGCGCTCGGCGATCACCTGGGTGCCGAAGGCGTAGAACTCGCCCATGGCGGTGGCGATCTCCTCGGCGCTGTACGCGGTGGCGGAGAGCGCGTGGTCGCTCCAGTGCCCGATGCGCTTGGAGTCGAGGTTGTCCACGCCCATCAGACGGCTGATCACGGCGACGGGCAGCGGGCGGGTGTAGGCGTCGACGATGTCGGCGGGGGAGCCGGCGTCGATCAGCTCGTCGATCAGGGACTCGACCACCGAGGCCACCCAGGGCCGCCAGCGGGCGATGGCCCGGGGGGTGAAGGCCCGCTGCACGGTGCGGCGCAGCCGCTGGTGGTCGGTGCCGTCGATGTTCAGCATGCTCTGCGGGTCGTCGAGGATGTTGGGGGCGAGGGTGACCGGCGGGGCGTCCGTCGCGTAGAGGGCGCTGCGGTTCAGCCGGGGGTCGGTGAGGACCTGACGCACGTCGGCGTGCCGGCTGACCAGCCACACGGGGGTGCCGGTGCGCAGGGCGGCGAGCCGGGGCGGGCCGGGCTCCGCGTGGCGCAGGCAGTGCATCGGGGGGAGCGGCGCGGTGCCGGTCGCGGCACCGGGCGCACTGTTCTGGGCGGGCATCCGAACTCCAGACTCCAGGGCGGTGAGCCGCGGGGTGCGGCTCGACGGGGGGAACCGGGATGGTGCGTGCGGCTGGCGGTGGTGCGGGCCGGGTGGAGCACGCGGCTGGGTGGGATGGGGTGCGCGGTGGGAACGGTGGCGTGAAGCTGTGGCGCGAGACGTACGGGCGCGTACGGTCGGTACGCCCCTGGTACGGGCGGTGCGCGGTGGCGCGCCGTCGCGTGGGGCGGGTGCGCCGAGCGTGGTCGGCCCGTCCGCCTCCGCTACGACCGTACGTGGACGGTGAGGTGTCCGTCTGCGGCACTTCCAGCCAACGGCGGTGGAATCCGGGCGCTTCGGGGCACTGCGGCGGGCGCCCGGTGCCTGCCGTGCGCCCCCCATGGCATGCCCGCGCCGACGCACCCCGCTCTCGCGCCCGGCGAGGGGCCGGTGAGGGCCCGGTGAGGGGCCGGCACCCGCCTTCAGCCCCGGCTCCACGGGTGGGCGCTAGGCTGCGGGGGCGGCGGTGACGGCGGGTCGGACCGGCGGGCCGCCGCAGGAAAGACGGCAGGTCGAGCCGGGTGCGACGGCGCCCCGGTGGACGGAGGTGGGAACGGATGGCCCAGCAGGTCAAGGCAGTCATCGCGCGCGCGAAGGGCGCGCCCGTGGAGGTCACCACGATCGTGGTGCCCGACCCAGGCCCGGGCGAGGCGGTGGTCCGGATCCAAGCCTGCGGGGTGTGCCACACCGACCTCCACTACCGTGAGGGCGGCATCAACGACGAGTTCCCGTTCCTGCTCGGCCACGAGGCCGCGGGCATCGTCGAGACGGTCGGCGAGGGCGTCACCGAGGTCGCGCCCGGCGACTTCGTGATCCTCAACTGGCGTGCGGTCTGCGGCCAGTGCCGCGCCTGCAAGCGCGGGCGGGCGCAGTACTGCTTCAACACCCACAACGCGAAGCAGCGGATGACGCTGCTGGACGGCACCGAGCTGTCCCCGGCGCTGGGGATCGGCGCGTTCGCCGAGAAGACCCTCGTCGCCGCCGGGCAGTGCACCAAGGTCGACCCGCAGGCCGAGCCGGCCGTCGCGGGCCTGCTGGGCTGCGGCGTGATGGCGGGCCTCGGCGCCGCGATCAACACCGGCGGCGTGGGCCGGGGCGACTCGGTGGCCGTCATCGGCTGCGGCGGCGTCGGCGGCGCGGCCGTGATGGGCTCCCGGCTGGCGGGTGCGGCGAGGATCATCGCCGTCGACATCGACGACCGCAAGCTGGAGAAGGCCCTCGCCCTGGGCGCCACCCACACCGTCAACTCCCGCACCACCGACCCGGTCGAGGCGATCCGCGAACTGACCGGCGGCAACGGCGCGGACGTCGTCGTCGAGGCGGTCGGCCGCCCGGAGACGTACAAGCAGGCGTTCTACGCCCGCGACCTCGCCGGCACCGTCGTCCTGGTCGGCGTGCCGACCCCGGAGATGACGCTGGAACTGCCGCTGCTCGACGTGTTCGGCCGCGGCGGCGCGCTCAAGTCCTCCTGGTACGGGGACTGCCTGCCCTCCCGCGACTTCCCGATGCTGATCGACCTCTACCTCCAGGGCCGCCTGGACCTGGGCGCGTTCGTCACCGAGACCATCGAACTCGACGGCGTGGAACAGGCGTTCGCGCGGATGCACGAGGGCGACGTGCTGCGCTCGGTGGTGGTGTTCTGATGGGCGCGGGCACCGTCCGGATCGACCGGCTCGTCACCGCCGGGACCTTCGAGCTCGACGGCGGCAGCTGGGAGGTGGAGAACAACGTCTGGATCGTCGGCGACGACGAGGAGGCGGTGGTGATCGACGCCGCCCACGACGCCGGGGCCATCGAGGCGGCGCTCGGCGGCCGGCGGCTGCTGGCGATCGTCTCCACCCACGCCCACAACGACCACATCGACGCCGCCCCGGCCCTCGCCGGGCGCACCGGCGCGCCGATCCTGCTGCACCCCGACGACCTGCCGCTGTGGAAGCTCACCCACCCCGAGCGGCTGCCGGACGGCGAACTCGCCGACGGACAGGTCATCGAGGTCGCGGGGACGGAACTGACCGTGCTGCACACCCCCGGCCACGCCCCCGGCGCGGTCTGCCTCTACGCCCCGGGCCTGGGCACCGTCTTCACCGGCGACACCCTCTTCCAGGGCGGCCCGGGCGCCACCGGCCGGTCGTTCTCGCACTTCCCGACCATCGTCGAGTCCATCCGCGAGCGGCTGCTGTCGCTCCCGGCGGAGACGGTGGTGCGCACCGGCCACGGCGACCCGACCACCATCGGCGCCGAGGCCCCGGCCCTGCCGGAGTGGATCGCGCGCGGGCACTGATTCTGCTGTGCGGGGCCCCGGGCGGTCAGGTGATCCGCCCGGGGCTTCGTGCTACGCCCTGTCCGGGCCGCCGGCCGGACGCAGGCCCGCGAACTCGTCGAGGACGGCGACGCGCAGTTCGTGGGCGCCGTCCGGGCGGGTCCACTCGTAGTACAGGTACCAGCGGCCCCGGGCGGCGACGAGGTCGGCGTAGCGGACGTCCAGCCAGGGCCCGTCCGGGGTGAGGCGGTGCCAGGTGCGCAGGTCGGGGGAGGCGGCGAGGCCGCAGCGCTCCTCGTAGTTGCCGTCGGCGTCCGCCGAGCCGTCGTAGAGCGCCAGCCAGCCGCCGCGCCCGTCGGGGAGGACGGCGGTGATCCGGGACTCGTAGGCGTCCCAGGCGCCGGCGGGGCCGACGTCCAGGGCTTCGGCGGCCCGGCCGGGGGCCGCGGTGAAGCGCAGCCCGTCCGGGGAGAGGGCGTGCGCGGTGGGCTGGACGGTGAGGCCCGTGGTGTGGATGTCGGCGGTGGCGTGGGCGCGCTCGCGCTCCTCGGGGGTGAACGGGCGGGCGCGCGAGACGGTGCTGAAGAGGTGGACGCCCTCGTCGGTGTCGAGCAGGTACGGGTCCTTGACACCCTCGGTGCCGGTGCCCGCGGCGGTGAGCACGGGGGTGCGGGCGGCGAGGTCGAAGGACTCGGCGGCTTCGGCGCTCGGGGTGTCCGTGCCGAGGGCCCGCGTGCTCAGTGTCTCCGCGCTCAGGGCGTCGATGCGCCAGCGGTTGTCGGCCGGGTCGACGTAGCTGAGGTGCAGCAGGTAGCGGCCGTCGCGGCGCAGCAAGGCGAGGCGTTCCATCGAGGGGGAGCCGAGTTCCTCGCTGCGGACGGACCAGAGGTCGCGGAACTCGAGCCCGTCGCGGCTCTCGGCGACGGCGCAGCGCCAGCCCCGGTCCGGGCCCGAAGCCGTGCTGTCGCGCGGGCGGCGCTCGCGGTAGGTGAGGAGGAACCGGTCGAGCTCGGGCTCGTAGCGGACGCTCGGGCAGCCCGCCCAGTAGCCGGGCTCGGGGCGTTCGGGGGCGCGGACGAGGTGGGAGCCGCTCAGGTCGGGGGCGGCGGGCAGGGCGGGGTCGGCGGGCAGGGCGGGGTCGGACATGGGGCCGTCCTTCGGCGAGAGGAGACGTGGATCGAGAGTTTTCTATCAGATCGATCAAAAGTCGAGGGGGTTCGCCGAAGTGTGGCCCACCTGCGCTTTCCCCAGTCCACCTGCTGATCTTCTGTGAAGCGGATGTTTCATCCGATGGCGATCGCGCGACGCCTGCCGAGGTGACCTTGACCGTTGCCCAGGCTTCCGGGCTAACTTCTTCTCAGAGTCGATCAAACATCCGCGACGACCGACCGACCGCGACCCGAGGAAGCCAGCCCCGATGACCGCCCCCACCACCGACGCACCCGGCTACGCGGGCCTGGGCCTGTACGTCGGCGACCTCCACAACCACTGCGGCATCAGCTACGGCCACGGCGGCATCGAGGACGCCTACGCCAACGCCCGGCTCCAGCTCGACTTCGCCAGCGTCACCGGCCACGGCTGGTGGCACGACCTGCCCGAGCGCACGCCCGAACTGGCGAGCCTGGTCGACTACCACACCGAGGGCTTCGCCCGCCTGGCCCGGCTCTGGGACCACGTCCAGGACGTCACCGCCGCCGCCCACCGCGACGGCGAGTTCGTCACCTTCCAGTCCTTCGAGTGGCACAGCCTCGCTCATGGCGACCACTGCGTGTACTTCGACGGCCCGCGCGGCGAGATCATCCGGGCCGGCTCCCTGGAGCAGCTGCGCACCCGGCTTCGCGAGCTCGCCGCCCAGGGCGTACGCACCTGGGCGCTGCCCCACCACATCGGCTACGGACCCGCCCGGCGCGGCATCGACTGGGCCTCCTACACCGAGGAGTTCGCCCCGGTGGTGGAGATGATGTCCATGCACGGCTGCGCCGAGTCCGACGAGGCGCCGCGCGACTACCTGCACACCATGGGCCCCCGCGCCGCCGCCGGCACCGCCGTCCACGGCCTGCGGCTGGGCCACCGCTTCGGCCTGATCGGCTCCACCGACCACCACAGCGCCTTCCCCGGCAGCCACGGCCACGGCCGACTGGCCGTCTGGGCGCCGGAGTTGACCCGCGACGGCATCTGGACAGCCGTCCAGCAGCGCCGCACCTACGCCATCACCGGCGACCGCATCCTGCTCGCCACCTCCGTCAACGGCGCGCCGATGGGCGCCGAGACCGCCTCCGCCGACCGGCGCCGCATCCGCGTCACCGTCCGGGGCCGCGACGCCCTCGACCACGTGGAGCTGCTGCGCAACGGCGTGCCGATCCACCGGGTCAGCCGTCCCGAACTCCTCGTCGGCGCCGGCGCGTCGGACGCGTTCACGGGCACCCTGGGCCTCGCCGTCGGCTGGGGCAAGCGCGGCGAGACGGTCCACTGGGACGTCACCCTGCGCGTCGAGGGCGGACGGCTGCTGGACGTCCAGCCCCGGCTGCGCGGCTCCGAGACCGTGGCCCCCGCCGAGGCCGAACCGGTGACGTACCGGCCCTCCACCTGGGAGCGCACCTCGCCGGCAGAGGTCCGGCTGCGCACCGTCACCGAGGGCAACCCCAACACCGCCACCGACAGCACCCAGGGGCTCTCCCTGCGGATCGAGGGCGACGCGCGCACCCGGCTGGTCGCCGTCGTCAACGGCGTCGGGAGCGCGCACACCGTCGGCGAGCTGCTGGAGGGCGCCCGCACCGGCTTCACCGGCGGATTCGTCTCCGGCGCCTACCGGTTCGACCGCGCGGTGCCCGACCGGGAGGCGAGCGCCGAGATCGACCTCACCGACGAACGGCCGGGCCACGACGGGGACTTCTACCACGTCCGGGTACGCCAGCTGAACGACCAGTGGGCCTGGTCCAGCCCGACGTGGGTGGGAGGGGCCGACTCCTGTCGCCGGGCCGGCTGACCCCGCGCCCGCGCCAGCCGGCCCACCGCCCTCCACGCCCAGACCCGAACCCGAGAAGGAGAACCACCATGTCCCGCCTGTCCGGACGCCTCGCCGGCGCCGTCCTCACCGCCGCCCTGGCCGTGACCGTCGCCGCCCCCGCCCACGCCGCCCCCGCGCCGGCGGCAACCGTGGACGGAACCTCCGTCTTCGCCGACGACTTCGAGTCCGGCACCGTCTCCGCCTGGACCCGCCAGCGCATCGACGGCAACGGCAGCATCACCGTCGCCCCCGCCCCCGCCGGGGGCAGCGGCCTGGCCGCCCGCTTCGCCGTGCCGAACGACGGCGCCTCCTACCGCTCCGAGGTCGCCGTCAACTCCCTCGGCTGGGGCAGCTACCGCTTCGCGCTCGCCGACTACCTGCCCGCCGACTGGGCGCTCACCTCCACCGAGACGATCCTCGCCCAGTGGCACGGCTACCCGCTCGCCGACGGCAGCGACACCAAGCCGCCCATCGCCCTGACCGTCAAGGACGGCAGCTGGCGGCTCAAGGTGCACTGGCTCACCGACCCCACCACCGTCCAGGAAGCGGTGATCCCGCTCGGCGCCGTCCAGTTCGGCCACTGGAACCAGTGGGCCTTCGACATCACCTGGTCCACCGACACCACCCCCGGCAGCATCACCGTCCTGCGCGACGGCGTGCAGGTCGGCGCGTACACGGGCCTCAACAACTACCACCAGAACCAGTCCCCGTACTTCAAGACCGGGATCTACCGGGCCAACTGGAACCCGGCCAAGGACATCCCCTACCCGACCGGCGGGCCCGACGTGGTGGCCTGGAGCGACAGCGTCGTCGTCACCGAGTACTGAGCGTGAGAGTGCCGAGCAGCCGATCCACCGACCGAGAACCGAAGAGGTAGCACCACCATGAGCGAAGCAGCCCGCCGACCCGGCCTGCCCCGACGAGGCTTCCTGGGCATGGGAGCCGCAGCGGCCGCCCTGCTGGCGGCGGGCTGCCGCTCCGCCACCGACGACGCCGCCGGGGCCGGACCCGCCGGAGCCTCCACGAGCGCGAGCGCCCCCGACCTGCAGATCGTCTACGGCGCCGCCCCCGACCCGACCCAGCTCCTCCACCGCGGCCCGGACACCCCGGTGTTCGTCAACCTGGTGCTGGACCGGCTCGTCGACCTCGACCCGCAGACCCTCCAGCCGGTGCCCTGGCTCGCCACCTCCTGGGAGTGGAACGCCGACCGCACCAAGCTCGTGCTCAAGCTCCGCGAGGACGTCGCCTTCCACGACGGCCGCCCGCTCAGCCCCGACGACGTCGTCTTCTCCCTCACCGGCGCCACCAAGACCTCCCAGGTCAAGCCCCTGCTGGAACGCCTCGCCGACATCAAGGCCAGCGCGGCGCACGAAGTCACCCTCACCCTCGCCAAGCCCACCAGCAACCTCTTCGACGCCCTCGCCTTCAACCCCGTCGTGGACGCCCGCAGCTACGTCGACGGCAAGGCCGCCGACAAGGTCAACGGCACCGGGCCCTTCACCTGGCAGGCGTTCAAGGGCGGCAACCAGCTCGACCTGGCCCGCCACCCCCACTACTGGCAGAGCGGGCAGCCCCGATTCGAACGGATCACCGTCCGCTCGGTGACCAGCAGCCAGGCCGCGCTCTCCGCCCTCCAGTCCGGTCAGTCCCACCTGATCGGCGCCGTGCCCGGGCGCGACCTCAAGGTCCTCGCCGGGAACGCCGCGTACACCGTGCAGTCCGCCAAGTCCTCGTACCAGCAGGCGTTCCTCGGCGCGAACACCGCCACCAAGCCGCTCGACGACCGGCGGGTGCGCCAGGCCCTCCAGTACGCCGTCGACCGCGAACGCATCGTCGCCCAGGTGTACGGCGGCCACGCCGAGGCCAGCAGCCTGCCCTGGCCCTCCCACACCCTCGGCGTCACCCCCGACCAGGTCAACCGCTACTCGCACGACCCGGACAAGGCCCGCGGACTGCTCCGCGAGGCCGGCGCCGAAGGCACCCGGCTGCCGCTCACCGCCGCCAACTCGCCGGTGTTCGCCTCCCTCGTCGAACTCGTCAAGTACGACCTGGAGCAGGCCGGGTTCGGCGTCGACGTCCAGCTGCTCGACAACGCCGCCCTCCAGCCCAAGATCCAACAGGGCACCCTGGAAGGGCTGTTCATCGCCAACCACGGCATGGTCAGCGTCTCCCCGCTCAGCGGCATCACCGTCTCCGGCCCGCTCCAGGTCGGCCGCAACACCTCCCACGTCACCGACCCCGCCTACGCCGACCTCCAGGCCCGCGCCTTCGCCGCCGCCGACGACACGGCCAAGGCCGACGTCAACCACGCGCTGTCCGAGTACCTGCTCACCGAGTCCTTCCACATCACCCTCGCGCACGCCTGGGAGACCTACGCCTTCGCCTCCTCGGTGCACGGCGTGGCCACCAGCGCGCTCGGCTACCTGCGGCTCGGCGACACCGGGCGCACCGCCTGACCGCGCCTGACCGCGCCTGACACTGTCTGACCCCGTCTGGCCCCAGCGATCCCCGCCGATCCACGCAGTGACGTCCCAGGGCGACCCCCACCGCCCTGGGGCCCTCCCCACCCTGGAGTCCCCTCCGTGCCCTACTGGACCAGAAAGGCCGCCGGCGCCCTCGCCACGCTCTGGCTCGCCTCGGTCGCCGTCTTCCTGCTGCTGCGCCTGGCCCCCGGCGACCCGGTCTCCGCCGCGCTCGGCGCCGAGGCCGACCAGGAGCAGCGCGACCGGCTCGCCGCGGGCCTCGGCGTCGACCGGCCGATGGCCGCCCAGTACCTGGGCTGGCTGAAGGGCCTGCTCACCGGGGACGCGGGCGACTCCTTCCACTACCGCGAACCCGTCAGCCGCCTGATCGGCCAGAGCGTCGCCAGCACCCTCCAACTCGCCCTCGTCGCCGGGCTGTCCATGCTGCTGCTCGGCCTGCTCCTCGGCGTCGCCCTGGCCTCCGAACGGCGCCACCGCCTGGCCCGCACGCTCGACCCGCTGGTCACCGCCCTGCTGGCGCTGCCCGTGTACGTCACCGCCGTGCTCTTCGTCTTCGTCTTCGCCGTCCTGCTGCGCGTCCTGCCCGCCGGAGGCGAACGCGACCTGCTCACCGCGCCCGACCTCTCCCTCCAGTACCTCGCCCTGCCCGCCGCCGCCCTCGCCCTGCCCGGAGCCGCCGTCCTCGCCCGGCTGCTGGCCACCGAGCTGCGCCGCACCCGCCAGGAGGAGTTCGTGCTCACCGCCGTCGCCAAGGGCGCCTCGCCCCGGCGCGTCCTGGCCCGGCACGTGCTGCCCAACAGCCTGGCCCCGTTCTGCGTGGAGTTCGGCCTCCACCTCGGCGAACTGCTCGGCGGCGCCGTCGTCGCCGAACAGCTCTTCGCCCGGCACGGCCTGGGCCAGCTGCTGCTGGACGCCATCAACCAGCGCGACTACCCCGTCGCCCAGACCCTGATCATGCTCGCGATCGCCGTCGCCGTCCTCGTCCAGCTCGGCACCGAACTGCTCGTCGGGCGGCTCGACCCGAGGATCGCCCGCGCCGGAACGGGGGAGGCCCGGTGACCGTCCACGGTCTCGCCGCCGGGCGCCGCCCGCGCCTCGCCCTGCCGCCCGCGCTGCGCACCCCGCGCGGGCGCACCGGCGCCGCCCTGGTGCTCCTCGTTGTCCTGCTGGGGCTCCTCGGCCCGCTGCTGCTCGACGCCGACCCCTACCAGCAGGGCCGCGACGCCCTGGCCGGCCCCACCTGGGACCACCCGCTCGGCACCGACGAGGTCGGGCGCGACCTGCTGGCCCGCGCGCTCGCCGGAGTCCGCACCGAACTGCTGGTCTGCCTGCTCGCCGTCCCCGCCGCCGCCTTCCTCGGCACCCTGCTGGGCCTGCTCGGCGGACTCAACCGGCTGCTCGGCGAACTCGTCCAGCGCCTGTTCGACCTGCTGCTCGGCCTCCACGGCCTCCTCCTCGGGCTCGCCCTCGCCCTGCTGGTGCGCCCGGGCCTGGGCACCGTGGTGGCCACCATCGTGCTCAGCGCGCTGCCCTCCTTCGGCCGCCAGGCCCGCGCGGCCCTGCTCGGGCAGCTCGCCCGCGACCACGTGGTGGCCGCCCGGGTGCTCGGCGTCCCGCGCGGCCGGGTGCTGCGCCGCCACGTCCTGCCGAACGTCGTCGACGCGACCACCGCGCTGCTGGCCGTCGCGATGGCCCACGCCGTCAAGATCGAGGGCGGCCTGAGCGTGCTGGGCCTCGGCGTCCAGCCGCCCGCCCCCGCACTCGGCTCGATGATCAACGCAGGCTCCAAGTACCTGTTCCTGCAACCGGGTTACGCCCTGGCGCCGGTGGCCCTGCTGGGCCTGCTGGTGTTCGGCCTGACCCTGCTCGCCGACTCGTTCAACCGGGAGAGACTGCGTTGACCGCGACCGAGACCGAAGCCGTCGACGGGATCACGAGCCCGGCGCCCCTGCTGGAGGTGCGGGGTCTGCGGGTCGAGGCGGGTGGGGCCGAGGCGGTGCGCGGGGTGGACTTCGCCGTGCGGCCCGGGGAGATCCTCGGCCTGGTCGGCGAGTCCGGCTCCGGGAAGACGCTCACCGCCCTGGCCGTCAACCGGATGCTCCCGCCGGGCTGCCGCACCACCGCCGGCACCGTCCGCTTCGACGGCACCGACCTGCTCGCCCTGCCCGAACCCGCCGTACGGGCCGTGCGCGGGCGCCGCATCGGCATGGTCTTCCAGGATCCGCTGGCCCACCTCAACCCCCGTACGCCCGTGGGCGGTCAGCTCGCCGAGGCTTCCCTCGTCCACGGCGCGGGTCGCCGCCAGGCGCGCGAGCGGGCGCTCGAACTGCTCGACCTGGTCGGCATCGCCGAGCCCGCGCGCCGCTACCGCGACCGGCCGCACGAGTTCTCCGGCGGCATGCGCCAGCGCGTCCTGATCGCCATGGCGATGGCCAACCGCCCCGACCTGCTGATCGCCGACGAGCCGACCACCGCGCTCGACCCCAGCACCCGGGTGGAGATCCTGGACCTGCTCGTGCGCCTGCGGGACGAGACCGGCACCGCCGTCCTGGTGATCACCCACGACCTCGGCGTGGTGGCCCGCAGCTGCGACACCGTCCAGGTCATGTACGCCGGACGGATCGTCGAACGGGCCCCCGCCGCCCGACTGTTGGCCCGCCCCCGGCACCGGTACACCGCCGGGCTGCTGGCCGGGGTGCCCCGGCTGGACGGGCCGCGCGGTGCGGCGCTGACCGTCATCGGCGGGCGCCCGCCCGCGGCCGGACAGGCGCCGCCCGGGTGCGCCTTCGCGCCGCGCTGCGCGGCCGCCGTGGAGCGGTGCGCGAGCGAGGAGCCGCCGTGGTCGGGGGCCTCGGGGGCGTCGGGGGCGTCGGGGGCGTCGGGGTGGTCGGGGTCGTCGGAGGAGGCGGAGGGGGAGGGGGAGGCGGGCTTCGCCTGCCATCTGCCGGTGCCCGTAGGTGAGATGACGATACGTCAGGTGGTGCGGGACCGGGCGGTGGAGCGCGAGGCCGAGCCCGTCCTGGTCGCCGAGGACCTGACCGTCCGCTACGGCCGCCGCCGGCCCCCGGCCCTGGACGGCGTGAGCCTGAGCGCGGCCCCCGGGCGGGCGGTCGGGGTGATCGGCGAGTCGGGCTCCGGCAAGTCCACCCTGGCCCGCGCGCTGCTCGGGCTGGTCTCCCCGCACACGGGGACGGTGCGGGTGGCGGGCCGCTCCTGGGCCGAGGCCGGGCGGGCGGAGGAGCGCGGGCTGCGGCGCCGCGTCCAGATGGTCTTCCAGGACCCGTACGCCTCGCTCAGCCCCCGGATGACGGTGCGCGAGGCGCTCGCCGAGCCGCTGGCCGTCCACGGCCCGGGCGAGCGCGACCCGCGCGGGCTGTGCGAGCTGGTCGGCCTGCCCGAGGCGGTGCTCGACGCCCGGCCGCACCGGCTCTCCGGCGGGCAGCGCCAGCGGGTCGCGATCGCCCGGGCCCTCGCCGTCGGCCCGCAGGTGCTGGTCGCCGACGAGCCGACGTCCGCGCTGGACGTCTCCGTGCAGGCGCAGATCCTCAACCTCTTCGCCGACCTGCGTGAACGCACCGGCGTCGGGCTGGTGTTCATCTCGCACGACCTCGCGCTGGTGCGGCACCTGTGCGACGAGGTGCTCGTGCTGCGGCACGGCCGGGTGGTCGAACGGGCCCCCGCAGAGCGGCTGTTCGCCGAGCCCGCGCACCCGTACACCCGGGAGCTGCTGGCGGCCGCCGGCGCTCCCGTACCGACCCGGCTGTGACGGACCCCGCCGTGACCGGACCCTGGACCCTGGAGAACCATGTCTTCCGTGAACCCCTCGCGCCGCCGACTGCTGCTCGGCACGGGCGCGGTGGCCGCGCTCTCGGCCCTCGGCCTGCCGTCCGCCGTCGCGGCCCCCGCCGTCTCCGCCGTCTCCGCTCCGGAGGACCCGGACGTGACCGGACTCGGGCCCGGGAACGCCGACTTCCCGCTGATGAGCGCCACCCTGATCGGCGAGACCGTCTGGATCGGCTCGCGCAACCTCGCCCCCGCCCGGGTGATCGGCTACCACCTGCCGACCGGCCGGGTGACCGCCACCGTCGACCTGCCCACCGGCAACTTCGTCCAGGGCTCGGCCGCCTTCGCCGGCGCCCTGTACCTCGGCGTCACCGACGCCCCCGGCGCCACCAACCTCTACCGCTACGACGGCACGCTCACCGCGCTCGGCACCGTCCCCGGCGCGGACGTACGGGACGTCGCCGTCGCGCCGGACGGCACCGTCTACGCGACCGGCCGCCAGAAGGGCCGCGCCGCCGGGCCCGGGCTGTACGCCTGGGACCCGGCCACCGGCGCCGTCACCGAGGTCGCCTCCCCGGCGCCGACCGCCACCCAGGGCCGGGCCGTCGCCGCCACCGCGACCCGCGCCTACCTCGGCGTCGGCAGCAACCTCGCGGGCGGCTCCGGGGCCGGCCCCGCCAGGCTGTACGCCGTCGAGCGGGCCACCGGCGCCGTCACCGACATCACCCCGCCCGAACTGCGCGGCGACACGGTCGTCCGACGGATCACCGTCCTCGGCGACGACCTGCTGGCCGTCTCCACCGAGGGCGCGCCCGCCCACGTGGCGCTGCTCGACCCGGCCGACCACCGGGTGCTGCGCGCCTTCGCCGTGCCCGGCACCAAGAGCGTGACGAACTTCCAGCGCCGGGGCGACACCCTCTGGTTCACCTCCACCGAGCACGGCGTGCTGTGGCGCCACGACCTCGCCACCGGCGCCCTCGAGCAGCTCGCGGTGCCCGTGCCGGACGGCAACTCCTGGGGCCTCGGCCGGTACGGCGACACCCTCGTCGGGGTCACCGAGGGCGGCACGGTGTGGACCCTGGACCTCGTCGGCGGCGCCGTCGCCATCCGGGACCTGGTCGAGGCGGGCGCACCCGCCTCCGCGCAGCTCGGCATGTCGGTGGCCGCCCGGGGCGGGCGGGTGTACGTCGGCGGCAACGGCTCGATCGCCCTGCACGACCTCGCCGCGGGCACCGTCCACAAGCTCCCGGTGCCGGGTGAGGCCAAGGACACCGTCGTCCTCGAGGACGGCACCCTCTACCTCGGCGTCTACTCCTCGCAGGGCATCTGGCGCTACCGCCCCGGGCTGGACGCGGTGCCCGTGCAGGAGGCCGCCCTGCCGCAGGCGCAGAACCGGCCGCAGGTGATCCGGCGGGACCCGTCCAGCGGCCTGCTGCTGCTCGGCGTCCAGGCCGACACCACCGGCGGCGGCTCCTTCGTCACCCACCGCCCGGGCACCGACCGGCCCACCGTCCACCTGGACCCGCTCGGCCCCGGCCAGCTCGTACGGGCCGTCGCGGCCGGGCGCGGGCAGGCGTTCCTCGGCGGCGACAACGCCCGGCCGACCGGCCCGCGCGGCGACCTGGCGGCCTGGGACCCGGTGGCGGGCCGCGAGTTGTGGCGCACCGCCACCGACCTGGGCGCGGGCGTCAGCAGCCTCGAGGTGCACGGGCACACCCTGTACGGGCTGACGGTCGACGGGACCGCCTTCACCGTCGACCTGCGCCACTCGGGGCAGGCCGGGTACGTCCCCGTGATCGGTCGGCGCGCGGCCCTCGGCGCGGCGGCCGGGACCAACCCGCGCCTGCTGGCCGTCGGCGGGGCGCTGTACGGGATCAGCGAGCGGGCCCTGTTCCGGCTGGACCGGGACACCCTCGCCGCCACGGTGCTGGTCGAGGTGGACGCCGAGTGGTACAGCGGCGCCCGGCTGGCCGCCGACGAGGACGGCGTGCTCTACACCCTGCGGGGGCGGGAGCTGATCGCGGTGCGGCCGTAGACAGGGGCTTCGGAGGGGCTGGCCCGGGGTCTCCGGGCCAGCCCCTCTTCGTTCACTGCGTGGCTCGGGGCACGAAGCGGGCGAACGGGTCGGCGACCGCCGCGCAGTGCTCGGCGAGCAGGCCCCGGAAGCGGTCGAGCAGCGGCGCGTGCCGGGCGTCTACGGCGAGGTTGACCAGCTCGCCCGGGTCGGCGGTGAGGTCGAAGAGCTGCTCGCGGTGGTCGCCCCAGGCGTAGCAGACGTACTTGTGCCGCCCTGAGCGGACCATCCGGCCCAGCGCGTTGTTGAAGCCGGGGATCTCCCAGCGGGTCTCGACCACCACGCTGGCGTGCTCCTCGGGGGAGCGGAGGCTGCGGCCCGGCAGGCCCGGCAGGCCCGGCAGGCCCGGCGACAGGCCCTGGGGCGCGGTCAGCCCGGCCAGGTCGCAGAGGGTGGGGATGAGGTCGAGCCCGGCCGCCACCAGCCGCTCGTCGACGGCTCCGGCGGCCACGCCGGGCCCCGTCACCACGAGCGGGACCCTGACGCACTCCTCGTACAGGGCCCACTTCTGGTTCCAGCGGTGCGCGCCCGCGCCGTCGCCGTGGTCGGAGCTGAAGACCACCACGGTCTCCCGGTCGCGGCCCTCGAGCGCCTTCAGCAGCTGCCCGATGTGCCGGTCCACGCGCTCGACCAGCGCGTAGTAGGCGTGCCGGTAGCGCCGCCAGTCGTCCTCCCGCCAGGCGGCGGTCGGGTGGGTGTGCGGCTGGGCCCGCTCCGCGAGGCGGGGCAGCGCCGCTTCGTACGGGGCGACCGGGAAGTTGGCGGGCAGCGGCGGGAGTTCGGCGGTGGGCGGCGGCGCGGGGAGCGGGCCGGTGCGCGGGTCCTGGCCGCGGGCCCACTCGCAGATGCCGTGCGGCTCCAGGAAGGAGGCGACGAGCAGGAACGGGCGCTCGCGCGGGGCGCGGACGAACTCGGCGGCGGCGCGGGCCAGTCCGGCGTCGTCCCCGCCGGCGGGGTGGATGCGGCGAAAGCCCCGGCCCTCGGGCAGGTCGAGCTCGGGCAGGTGCCACTTGCCGCCGTAGCCGCAGTCGTACCCGGCCTCGGTGAACAGCCGCCCCAGCAGCGGGTCCTCGGGGCCGCCGGTGTTGCCGGTGACGCCGACGGTGCTGGGCAGGCGGCCGGTCATCAGGCTCGCCCGGGACGGGGTGCACAGGGGCTGGGCGCAGTAGGCGTTGGGGTAGCGGGTTCCGGCGGCGGCCAGCGCGTCCATCGCGGGGGTGCGCAGGTACGGGTTGCCGGTGGCGCTCATGGCGTCGGCGGTCTGCTGGTCGGTCAGGATCAGGACGACGTCGGGCTGTCGGGGTCGTCGCACGGTGTCAGGCCATCCGTTCGTAGGCGCGGCGGTCGAGCGCCCGCAGCAGCGGTTCGCCGCGCAGCCAGCGCTCGAACTCGCCGACCACCAGGTCGCCGAGGCGGCGCCGTTCCAGCGCGCGGCTGCCCGCCAGGTGCGGGGTGACGACGACGTTGGGCAGGGTGAACAGCGGGGAGTCCGGCACCGGCGGCTCGGGGTCGGTGACGTCCAGCACGGCGAACAGGTCCGGCCGTTCGGCGAGGACCTCCAGCAGCGCGGGCTCGTCCAGGACGGCGCCGCGCGAGGTGTTGACGAGGGTGGCGCCGGGCCTCATCGAGGTCAGCAGCCGGCGGCCGATCAGCCGGTGGGTCTCGGGGAGCAGCGGGGTGTGCACGCTCACCACGTCGGCGGTGGCGAAGAGTTCCTCGAGACCGACGGCCCGCACGCCGGGCGGCGGCGGGGCGTACGGGTCGTGGGCGAGGACGGTGACGTCGTAGCCGCGCAGCATCTCGCAGACCAGGCGCCCGGCCGCGCCGAGCGACAGGACGCCGACGGTGGAGCCGTACGCGCCCGGGGTGCGGCCGGCCGGGACGGCGGCGCGGGCGGCCCGGGCGGCGAGGACGTGGCGCCAGCCGCCCTTGAGGGCGTACACGATCTGGGCGACGGTGAACTCCGCGACGGGGACGGCGTTGGCGTGCAGGGCGGTGACGATCGGGACGTCCGCCGCCCAGAACGCCTCGCCCGCGATCCGGCGCACCGATCCGGCGGCGTAGAGCACCAGTCGCAGGCGCGGGAGGCGGGCGAGGGCCGGGGCGTCCAGGACGGGGCCGCCCCAGCCGGTGAACAGCACCTCGACCGCGCGCAGCGCCTCCGGCGGGGCGGCGGCCAGGCGCTCGGCGGTCCAGACGCCGTCGGGGGAGGCGGGGTCCCGCAGCAGCTCGGCGTGGGCGGCGACCCGGGCGCGGGCCTCGGGGCCGTAGACGTCGGGGAAGCGCGCTGGGTCCATCGCGAAGGCGGCGGTGGGCATCCGGGTCTCCTCACTGGCGGCGTCCTCACGGGGGCGTCGGCGCTCAAGGAGTTTCTATCATAGTGAGAAATAGTGGGTTGGGCCGATGGGCCCAGCGGGCCCAGCGGGCCCAGCGGGCTCAGCGCGTGATGAAGGTCGCCCCGTCCGCGAGCCGCACGGCCGCCGTGGCCGCACCCACCAGCTCGGTGGTCGTGCTGTGCACCACCACCAGGCGCGGCACGACCGGCACCCGCCCCTGGAGCCGGGGCTCGATCGCGGCGGGCAGCTCACCCCCGCTCTCCCAGAACAGCCGACCGCCGAGGGCGATCAGCTCGGGCGCGAGCACCGTGCTCAGGTTGGCCACCAGCAGCGCCAGGTCGTCCGTGAGTTCACCGATCAGCCGGGAGGCCGCCGGGTGGCCCTCCCGCCCCAGCCGGAACAGCTCGGCCACCCGCTCGGCCGGGCTGCCGGACACCGTCAGCCCGGCCTCGGTGATCCGCCGGTCTACCGCGTGGTCGCCGATCCGGGCCTGGGTGTCGCCGGTGCGCCCGAGCGGCCGGTCCAGCGCGGCGCGCCCGGACATGAGGTGGCCCAGCGCGCCCGCCGCGCCCAGGCGGCCCCGGTGCAGCCGGCCGTCCAGCACGATCCCGGCGCCGACCTCGATGCCCACCACGACGGCCGCCAGGTCCCGCACGCCGCTCGGCGCCTCCGCCTGCTGCACTGCCAGGGCGACCAGGTTGACGTTGCTCTCCACCGCGACCGGCACGCCGTACCGCTCCTGGAGCAGCACCCCCAGCCGCAGCCCCGGCCACTGCAGCGCGGGCGCGAACTCCACCAGCCCCGTGCGGTCCCGCACGACCCCCGGCACCCCCACCACCAGGGCGCGCGGCGCCCCGGCGTTGCGGCCCGCCCAGGCCCGCAGGCCGTCCACCAGCGCGAGCAGCGGCTCCGTCAGCTCCTCGGCCGCGACCTCCCGGGGCCCGTCGGCGCCCAGGGGGCCCCGGTCGGCGAACTCCCAGTGGTGCTCGGCCTCGTGCAGCACCACACCCTCGAGGTCGGTCACCACGCCGAGGATCCGGCGCGGACGCACGGCCACCGCCAGCACGGTCTGCGCGCGGGCGTTGTAGCGGATCAGCTGCGGCGGCCGGCCCCCGCTGGACGGCGCCCGCACGCTCTCCACCTCCACCAGGCCCTCGGTCCGCAGCACCTCCACCAGCCGGTGCACGGTCGCGGTGCTCAGCCCGCTCTCGGCGGCCAACTGCTGCCGCGACAGCGTGCCGTGCCGCCGCAGCACCTCCAGCAGGACGGTCTGGTTGACCTGCGCGACGGTCTGCGTCGTGGCGGTGGCCGGGGTGCGGGCCGGGGTGCGGGCCGGGGTGCGGGCCGGGGGCATGCGGCGCTCCCTCGTCGTGAGGCTGGTCAGGACTTCATCTCAGTCCGAATATTATCCTGGGGCCGTACCCGTCCTGCCGCTCGCCGACCTTTCGCCGAGGAGCCGTGCCGTGCCGATCGCCTACTCCACCCTCGGCGTCCCCCGCCTGCCCCTGGCGGAGGCGTCCCGGCTCGCCGCCGAACACGGCTGGGACGGGCTCGAACTGCGCTGTGCCGAGGGCGAGAGCGTCCACCCGGCGATGACGGCCGCGGAGCGCCGCGCCGCCGCCCGCACCCTGAGTGCCCACGGCCTCGTCCCGCTCGCACTGGCCTCCTACACCGGCGTCGCCGCGCCCGGGCCGGACGAACCGGTGGTACGGGCGCTGCGTGCCGGGCTGCGCCTCGCCGCCGACCTCGGCGCCGCCGGACTGCGGGTCTTCCCGCGCGGCGGGGACGGGCCGATCGCCGAGGCCACCGAGCGCGCCGCCCGCCGGCTCGCCGCCGTCGCGCCGGAGGCCGAGCGCCTCGGCGTGCGGGCCCTGGTCGAGACCCACGACTCGCACCGCGGCGGCCGGGCGGTCGCCCGGATCCTGGACCGGGTCGCCCACCCCGCCGTCGGTGCCCTCTGGGACCTGCTGCACACCCACCTCGCCGGTGAGACCCCGGCCGAGTCGTGGGCGGCGCTCGGCCCGCACCTCGGGCACGTCCAGGTCAAGGACGTCGCCGGCCCCGAGGACCTCACCCCGCTGCCGCTCGGCACCGGCATCCTCCCGATCGCCGACTGCCTGCGCCTCCTGCCGGCCGGCGCCTGGGTGTGCTGGGAGTACGAGGCCCCCTGGCACCCGGGCGCCGCGCCGCTGCCCCCGTTGCTGGCGGCCGGTGCGCGGTTCCTCGGGGCGGCCTGAGCCGCGGGAGTGCGGGGCCGTACGATCGCGATCATGGCTCACGATCCGCGCGACCTCGACGACGCCCTGCTCGCCTTCTGGACCGAGCGGCACATCGCCACCCTGACCACCGCCCGCCCGGACGGCTCCCCGCACGTGGTGCCGGTCGGGGTCACCTTCGACCCGGCGACCGCGACCGCCCGGGTGATCACCAGCCGTGAGAGCCGCAAGGCGCGCAACGTCGTGGCGGCGGGGGAGAAGGGGCAGCGCGTCGCGCTCTGCCAGGTGGACCGGGCGCGCTGGTCCACCCTCGAGGGCGTGGCCGTCGTCCGCGACGAGCCCGAGCAGGTCGCCGACGCCGAACGCCGCTACGCGGAGCGCTACCGCACGCCCCGGGAGAACCCGGACCGGGTGGTCATCGAGATCGCCGTCGAACGGGTCCTCGGCCGGGGCTGACGGCGGCGCGGCACTACGCCGGTAGTGGCACTACGGATGTAGTGCCACTACCGGCGTAGTGGCATTTCTGGCCGCTGTCACCGGCCTGGGGCTGTTCGGGGCCCGAATTGTAGGCTCGTAGGGAACAGCTCTGTTTCGTGAAGGGGGAATCCCGTGCACGCCCGTCGGTGGACAACGGTGGTCGCTGGAGTCGTCGCGCTGAGCAGCCCGGCGGTCGCGTACGCCCGCGGTGGCGGCGGCAGCCACGGGTTCAGCGGCGGTGGGGGCAGTCACGGCAGCGGCGGCGGTGGGGGCAGCCACGGTGGCGGCCTTCACGGGTCGACCGGCGGATTCGGCTTCGGGTTCGGGGCCGGCAGCGGTGGCGGCGGGTTCGTCGTCCTGCTGGTGGTCGTGGTCCTGCTCCTCCTGTTCGTGTGGTTCATGCACCGGCGCCGGAAGACGGCGCAGGCGGTCGGCCTGAACACGGTGTCGGACCGTACGGCGCATCTCGCGGACGCGCAGGCGCGGGAGCGGGCCGTCCAGGTCGGGGCCCGGGTCGATGCCGTCGCCGACACGGACGCGACCTTCGACCGCGCCGCGCTCGAGCAGCGGGCGGTGTGGCTGTACACGACCGCCCAGGAGGCCTGGACCCGGCACGACCACGCCACGTTGCGGCAGATCCTCTCCCCGGTGCTCTACGGCAAGTGGGCCGACGAGCTCCGCGACTACGAGTCCCGCGGCGAGGTCAACGTCGTGGAGATCGTCTCCGGCCCGGCGGTCGAGCTCGTCGGTGTCGCGAACCGCGCGGGCGAGGTGAACGACACCGTGACCTTCCGGGTCTCCGCGACGCTCAGGGACTACGTGCGCCGCGCCAACCGCCCGGACGCCGTGCGCAAGGACGACTCGACGCGCCCGGTCGAGTACTGGACGCTGCGCAAGAGCCCGGCCGGGGAGTGGATCGTCTCGTCGGTGGAGCAGGCGGCCGAGGGCGCGCACCACCTGACCGACGCCGTCGAGACGGACGGCTGGGACCAGAAGGAGGTCGCCCGGGAGGCGGTGCTCGAGGTGGCCGGGAGGACGGCGGTCAAGGGCGCGGGCGACATCCTGTCGCTCACCAACATCTCCTGGAGCACGGACGCCGACGCCGCCGTCGGGGACCTGAGCGTGCTCGACGGCCGGTTCGACCGGGCGGTTCTCGAGGTGGCCGTCGAGCGGTTCCTCGAGGAGTGGGTCATGAACGACGGCAGCCTGGACTTCACGTCCGTGCGCACGGTGAACCGGACGGTCATGCGCGACGCCGTCGTCCGGTCGGTCACGGTGCGCTCGCTGGTCTCGCGCGATCCGGTCGTCTTCCGCGTCGCGGTCGACGCGGAGGGCGTCTACTACGAGGTCGACCGGCGCAGCGAGGAGGTGCTGCGCGGCGACGCGCACAAGCGCGGCCCGGTGGCCTTCGCCTTCGACCTGCGGCTGGACGACTCCTCGACCGACTCCTCGACCGACTCCTCGCCCGCTGCCTGGACCGTGATCGCCACCCACGTGGAGTGAACGGGGCGCAGTGAACCGGGGCGCAGTGAACGGGTCCGGCCGGGTCCGTCCCCTGTGCGGACCCGACCGGGTGCCTCGGGGGCGGCGGTGAGCGGTCTGGTCCACGGGCGCGCCCCGACGGCCGGCGCGTCGTGGAGGCGCCTGTGCCGTGCGGCTTTTCGACCGTAGGACGGGAAGTCTTACCGATCGCTTACCGATCGCCCGCCGACTCCTTACCGATCGGTGGCCGGGAGGGTGTCGGCGAGTTCGCGGGCCTCGGCGAGGGCGCGGGTGGCGGAGTCGGGCAGGCCGGCGCGGTCGTAGGCGCGGGCGAGGGTGTGCAGGGCGGCGGCGAGGAAGGAGCGCCAGCCGCGGGCGCGCCAGATCAGGACGGACTCCTCGAGGCGGGCGATGGCGGAGGTGTGGTCGCCGGCGGCGAGGTCCAGCTCGCCGAGGACGCCGAGGGCGTGGGCGAGGTGGTGGCCCATGGCGAAGCGGCGGGCGATGGCCAGGGCCGCCTCGGCGTTCTCCCGGGCGCGGGGGTCGCCGGTGGCCGCCTGGAAGGTGGCCAGGTAGAGGAGGGAGAACGCCTCCGCGTAGCGGTCCTGGAGGGAGCGGGCCATGGCCAGGGAGCGGGCGAGCAGCTCGCAGCCGTGCTCGACCCGGCCGTTGCGGCCGTGGGCGGCGCCGAGGAACTGGATGGCGGTGGCCTCGAAGCGGGTGTTGCCGATCATGCGGGCCAGGCGCAGGGTTTCGGTGAGGTGCTCGATGGTGCGGTCGAGGTCGCTCTCGCCGTAGGCGACGGCGATGATCTGGTGGGCCTTGGCCTGGCCGCCCGGGTGGTCGTGGAGGGCACCCAGCTCCAGGGCGCGGTGGGCGGCGTCCAGGGCCTCCTGCTCGCGCCCCTGGGCCACCAGGCTCCAGGCGGACAGGACCAGGGCGTCGGCGCTTCCGCGGGGCTCGCCCACCCGCTCGAACAGGGTCAGCAGCTCCTCGGCGCGGCCGTGCAGGGCCACCATCGTCTGGGAGCCGTCGCCCGGGGTCGTCCAGGTGGTCACCTCGAGCAGGCCCCGGGTGAGCACGGCCTCGCCCAGGACGTCCCCGGCCGCGCGGCAGGCGTTGAGGGCGGCGAGGTGCGTGCTGTGCCAGTCGTCGTAGAGGCCCCGTACGTCGCAGTACTTCTCCTGGCAGGCGGCCAGGTCCCAGGCCACCGAGGCCAGGCGCAGCCCGGCCGCCTGGCGGGCGCTCGCGTTCAGGGCGGGCTGTTCGGCGTCGAACCAGGCCGTCGGGTCGTCCAGCAGGGCGGCGGTGAGGGCGGAGGGCAGCCGGTGGCGGGGCGCGTCGCCGTGGAGCGGGGCGAAGCAGGGCCCGGGCACCTGGTCGGACGCCTGCTCGGCCAGCCAGAGCCAGGCGCCGAAGGCCCGCTGGAGCGCGGCGCCGCGCGCGCCCGGCTCGTCCGTGGCCTGGGCGTGTTCGCGGGCGTAGAGGCGCACGAGGTCGTGGAAGCGGTAGCGCAGGTGGGGCTCGGTGCCGGTCTCCTGGAGGAGCTGGGCGTCGATCAGTTCCTCCAGGCGCTGCTGCGCCTCCTCCAGGGGCGTGTCGGTGACGGCCGCCGCCACCCAGGGTGCGAAGTCGGGGGCGTCCAGCAGGCCGAGCAGCCGGAACGTGCGGCGGGTGGGCTCGCTCAGGCGGGCGTAGCCGACGGCGAAGCCGGCCCGGACGGCGAGGTCTCCGGCGGCCAGTTCGTCGAGGCGGCGGCGTTCGTCGGCCAGCAGGTCCGCGAGGCGGGCCAGGGTCCAGCGGGGGCGGGCGGCCAGGCGGGCCCCGGCGATGCGGACGGCCAGGGGCATGCCGCCGCACAGCTCGGCGATCCGGGCGGCGGCGAGCGGCTCGGCGGCCACGCGGGCGTCGCCGAGGATGCGGCGCAGCAGCGACTGGGCCTGGGCGGAGTCGAGTTCGCCGAGGTCGACGAGCCGGGTGCCGGGCAGGGTGGTGAGCGCGGAGCGGCTGGTGACGAGGACGGCGGGGCCGTCCTCGCCCTGCGCGGGCGTGGTGGGGAGCAGCGGTCTGAGCTGCTGCTCGTCGGCGGCGTTGTCGAGGAGGACGAGCACGCGGCGGCCGGCGAGCAGGGTGCGGTAGAGCGCGGAGCGTTCGTCGAGGGACTCGGGGATCTCCCGGGCGTCGGCGCCGAGGGCGCGCAGGAAGGCGGCGAGGACGCGGGCGGGGTCGGCGGGGCGCTCGTCGGCGCCGCGCAGGTCCGCGTAGAGGCGACCGTCGGGGTGGCGGGCGGCGGCGCGGTGGGCGGTGTGGACGGCGAGCGCGGTCTTGCCGATGCCGCCCATGCCGGAGACGACGGGGACGAGACCGGCGGCCAGGGTGTCCAGGACGAGCCGCACCTGCTCCTCGCGTCCGGTGAAGTCGGGGACGTCGCCGGGGAGTTGGGAGGGGGTGCGGGGTGCTCCTGGGGTGGCGTGGCGGCCGGCGCGGTCCTGGGCGAGGAGGGCGAGGAAGACGGACTGCACCTGCTCGCCGGGCTCGATGCCCAGCTCCTCGGAGAGCCGCCGGCGCAGCGACTGGAAGCGGCGCAGGGCCTCGGCGGCGCGCCCGTCGGCGGCGAGCAGGCGCAGCAGGGCGGCGTGGACGGGCTCGTCGAAGGGGTGCTCGTCGGCGAAGGCCGTCAGGGCCGTCAGGGCGGGGACGGCGGGGACGGCGGTGCGAGGCGCGCCGGTGGCCAGCGAGGTTTCGGCCAGGGACAGGACGGCGGCGCGGACGGCCGCTTCGACGGCCGTGGCCAGCGGGTCCTCGCGGTGGACGCGCTCCAGGCCTGCGAGCACCCGGCCTCGGCGCAGGGCGAGGGCCTCGGCGAGGCGGCCGTCGGCGGCGAGGGCGCGGAAGCGGGCGAGGTCCACGGCGTCGGGCGCGGTCAGCAGCCGGTACCCCTGGGCGTCGGACTCGAGCGCCACCGTCTCGTCCCCGAACCGGCCCAGCCAGGTGCGCAGCCGGGACATCCCCGTGTGCACCGCCCCCCGGCCCACCCGGTCCTGCCCCGCCCACACCAGCTCCAGCAGTCGCCCCACCGGCAGCCGCTCCCCCTCGGCGAGCAGCAGCGCCCCCAGCAGCCCCCGCAGGACGGTGGCGCGCGGCAGCGGCTGCGGCACGGAGTCCGCGGCGACCGTCAAGGGGCCCAGCAGCCCGAACGTCATCCTCATCCGCTTCAGCCCCCAGTAGACGAACACCCGCCGCGCCGGGCCCGGCCACGGTGGGCGGACTCGGCGCGCTCACGACACTAGTACGGATGCTGACCGGTGGCGGCCGTGGGCGGGTGGTTCAACCGAGCAGGCGGCGCCACCAGGGGCGGGGTGGGGTGGGGGCGTCGAAGGTGGGTGCGGGTGGGGGAAGGGTGAGTTCGGGGTGGGGGGAGGTGAGTTCGCCGTGGAAGCGGATGGCCCAGTGGGGGTGGAGGGCGTGGAGGAGGGAGAGCTTGCGGGTGGTGTGGTCGCCGGGTTCCTCGGGGTGGGCCTCGGCCCAGAAGTGGGCGACGTGGGCGGTGGCGGCTTCGAAGGCCCAGTAGAGGAGTTCGTCGGGGTCGCGGGTGGAGCGCTCGGTGACCAGTTCGCCGCGTTCGAAGTAGCGCTGGTGGAGGGTGCCGTCGGGGTCGACGAACATGGCGGGGGTGGCGCCCTCCAGATAGGTGAAGTCGGGGGTCTGGTAGGGGGTGAGCCCGATGAGGGCGCTCAGGCGGGCGATCTCGGCTTCCAGGGATGCCTGTTGTGGGCTGCGCTCGTCCGTGCTCATGGCGGTCATTATCGTCAATGTGACATGAAATGGGAATCCTGGCCCGCCATGCGTTTGAATGGGGCCCAACGGCGAGGAACGGGGCGGGCGTTGGAGCGGTGGCGGGGATGGCTCGGGGTGGCCGCGGGGGCGGTGGTGGTGCTGCTGGGCCTGTGGTTCGCGGGCAAGGGGCAGCCGGGGCCGGTGGACGGCAGGCTCGGGCAGGAGCTGTACGGGCTGCGCTCGCCGTGGCGAGGCTTCGCGCACGCGATGGACTGGCTGGGGGAGCCCGTCGGCTCGACGCTGCTGGTCGCGGCCGTGGTGGTGTGCTTCCTGGCGCTGCGGCGGCCCCGGGCGGCGGCGGTGGTCGTGGGAAGCGTCGCCCTGGCCGTGGGGACGGCGACGGTGCTCAAGCACGTGGTGGGGCGCACCATCCACGGACCGCAGAACCTGTCCTACCCGAGCGGCCACACGGCGTTCTTCACCGCGCTCGCCCTGGCCGTGGCGATGGCCGTGACGAGCCACCGAGAAGGCCGGGCGGGGCTCGGCACGGGCATCGCGCTGGCGGCCGGCGCGGTGATGGGCTGGGCGCAGGTGGTGCTGGGCGCGCACTACCCGACCGACGCGCTCGGCGGCTGGTGCACCGCGCTGGCGGCGGTGCCGGCGACCGCCTGGCTGGTCGGCCGGGTAGCTGACGGGACCCGCGTCAGGCGCGGCGGCGGAACACCGGCTTGACCGGGCGGCCGCCCATCCAGGGGGTGGGGTCCCCGGCGTCCAGGGCCTTGCGGTAGACGGCGCAGGCGGCGGCCACCGCCTCCACGGTCTGCGCGATGTCGGCGTCCGTCAGGGCGCTGCTCACCACGAAGGAGGGGGCGAGCACCCCGCCCGCCAGCAGCTGGCGCAGGAAGAGGGTGCGGTACTCCTGCGAGGGCCGCCCGTGCTCGTCCAGGGTCGCGAAGACCAGGTTGCTGGCCCGGCCCCGGACGACGACGTGCTCGCCGGTGCCCATCCCGGCCGAAGCCTCCCGCACGCCCGCCGCGAGCTGCTCGCCGAGGGCGTGCAGCCGGGCGCTGATGCCCTCCTCGACGTAGGTGGTCTGCACGGCCATGGCGGCGGCCAGGGCGTGGGTCTCGGCGCCGTGGGTGGTGGAGAGCAGGAAGACCCGGTCCCCGGCGTGGCGCAGCCCGCCGCGTTCCATCAGGTCGCGGCGCCCGGCGAGGGCGGAGACGGCGAAGCCGTTGCCGAGGGCCTTGCCGAAGGTGGAGAGGTCGGGGACGACGCCGTACAGGCCCTGGGCGCCGGCCTCGGACCAGCGCAGGCCCGTGATCATCTCGTCGAAGACGAGCACGCAGCCGTGCCGGTCGGCGAGTTCGCGCAGGCCCGCGAGGTAGCCGGGGGCGGGTTCGGCGTGGCCGGCGGGTTCGAGGATCAGGCAGGCGATCTCGCCGCGGTGCCGGGTGAGCAGTTCCTCGGTGGCGGCGAGGTCCCCGTAGGGGAAGGAGACGGTGAGGTCGGTGATGGCGGCGGGGATGCCGGCGTCCATCGGGGTGGTGCCGATGAACCAGTCGTCGGTGGAGAAGAACGGGTGGTCGGCGCAGATCGCCACCCGGGAGCGGCCGGTGGCGGCGCGGGCGAGGCGGACGGCGGCGGTGGTGACGTCGGAGCCGTTCTTGGCGAACTTCACCATCTCGGCGGTGGGCACGGTGGCCAGGAACCGTTCCGCGGCCTCGAGTTCGAGGATGGACGGGCGGGCGAAGTTGCTGCCCCGGTCGAGTTCGTGCCGGACGGCCTCGGTGACCCGCGGGTGGGCGTGGCCGAGGCTGACGGCGCGCAGGCCGGAGCCGTACTCGACGTAGCGGTTGCCGTCGACGTCCCACACGTGGGCGCCGTGGCCGTGGCTGATGACCGGGGCGAGGTGCTCCGGGTACTGGTCGTCGCCCTTGGCGTAGGTGTGCGCGCCGCCGGGGACGAGCGCGTGCAGCCGCTCGTTGGCCGCCCGGGACCTGGGCAGCTCGAAGTCGTCAGCGGTCATGGGTTCGGTTCTCCTCGGGCGACGGGGCCGGCGCCAGGGCCTCGGCGAGGCTCGGCGCCTCCTGGTCCCGCTTGGACATCGATACGGGCGGCAGCGGCCAGGGGACGGCGAGCTCCGGGTCGTCGAAGGCGATCGTCACGTCCTCGGCCGGGTCGTGCGGGCGGTCGATCCGGTAGGAGACGTCGGCGTCGGTCAGCGCCTGGAAGCCGTGCGCGCAGCCGGCCGGGATGTAGACGCTGGCCTGGGTCTCGCCGGAGAGCGCGAAGGTGGCGACGTTGCGGTACGTCGGCGAGCCGGGCCGCAGGTCCACGACCACGTCGAAGACCTCCCCGTGGGAGCAGCGCACCAGCTTGGCCTCGCCGGCGCCGGAGCGCAGGTGCAGGCCCCGCAGCACGCCCTTCACCGAGCGGGAGACGCTGTGCTGGACGAAGGCGTTCGGGTCGATGCCGACGGAGCGCAGCACCTCGGCGTCGAAGGTGCGGCAGAAGAAGCCGCGCTCGTCGGCGTAGGGCGTCGGTTCGAACAGGTAGGCGCCGGCGATCGCCGGGACTTCGGTCACCTTCAAGAGGGTTCCTTCGGGAAGAGGGCCGCGGTCAGGGCGGTGAACTGCTGGTCGAGGCGCCGGACGGCGGCCTCGTTGTGCTCGGCGAGGGTCTGCCGCAGCTCGGCCGCGTTCTTCTCCAGCTCGCGGAACTGTTCGGTCAGCCGCTCGGCGTCGACCTCGCGGGCCGGGTGCCGGTGGGCGCCCAGGCCCATCCCGGTCATCAGGGCGTCGCTCTTGGCCGCGTAGCTGAGGGAGAGCGTCGGGACGCCGGCCTTCAGGGCGCAGACCAGGTTGTGGTACCTGGTCGCCACGACGGCGTCGGCGGCGGCCGCCTCCGCCATCAGCTCGGCCAGCGAGGCCGCGGGGGAGGCGGTGACCAGCGGGGAGCCGACGGCCTCGAGGATCGCGGTGACCACCGCGGTGTCCGCCCCGTCGCCGGTGAGCAGCCGCACCGGCCGCCCGTCCTCGACGAGGGTGCGCACGAAGCGGGTGGTCCCCTCGACGTAGCGGCGGTGGATCTCCTCGGCCTCGGCGCGGTCGTCGTTGGCGCCGTGGAAGTCCATGACGCCCACGCAGACCCGCCCGTCCCGGTCCTCGACGGCGGGCGGCGCGGGCAGCGAGAAGGCGAGGTCGGGGTGGACGGCGTCCCGGGAGACGTCCACGCCCATCTCCCGCATCGCCTCGCGGGACAGCTCGTCCCGGTAGGAGCGGTACGCGGCCAGCCGCGCCGAGCGGCGCACCAGGGCCCGGACGGCGCCGTCGCGGATCGGGGCGGCGCCGACGCCGACCAGCGCCACCCTGGTGCCGAGGAGCCGGCCGGAGGCGCAGAGCAGGAACAGCGCGTACGGGAAGCCCCAGGGGCGCAGCGGCAGGGTGGCCTCCAGGACGCCCATGCCGGGGACGATCACCACGTCGTGCCGGCGCACCCAGGCGGCGGTGCGCACCACGTCGACGAGCTTGCCCGCGCCCTTGCCGAGGACGGAGCCCAGGCGCGAGGCGGTGCGGTACTCCCCGCGGTACCAGTGCAGGCGGGTGGCGGGGATGCGGTAGCGGGCGGTGACGACCTCGGGGCCTCCGCACAGCGCGTCCACCACGGCGTCCGGGTGCCGGTCGCGCAGGTAGCCGAGGACGGCCTCCAGCGAGCCGTCGTTGCCGAGGTTGCCGGAGCCGAGCAGGCCGAACACCCCCACGCGCACCTTCCCCGCGCGCACCTTCCCCGCGCGCACCTTCCCCGCGAGCACCGGGCGTGCGGAGGTCACGGGCGCCGCCCCTCGCGCCCGGCCACCAGGTCGTCCACGGAGACGGCGACCTCGGGGGGCACGACGGGGGCACGGTCCTCGACCCGCTCGCCGGCGCCCGGGCGACGGCGGCTGGTCAGCCAGGAGCCCAGCGCCCGGTAGCACTCGCGCCGGTCCCGCGGGGACAGCGGCGCCCGCCGGATCGCCTCGACGAAGCCCCAGACGTACTCGACGAGCAGCCGCGGCGTCGGGTGCAGCAGGCCCGCCCGGCGCGGGTCCAGGTTGACGCAGCGGGAGCGCTTGGAGGGGTTGGCTCGCTCGGCGCGGGTGGGGTGGTCGCGGCGGAAGTACAGCAGCTCGGGCACCTGGTGGAAGGGGCCGTGCAGGGTGAGCTCGGCGACGAAGGTGCGGTCGGCGTGGTGGTAGCTGTCGTGCGGCTTGACGCGGCGCAGCACGTCGGCGCGCATCACGCCGTAGAAGTCGTCGCCGCCGGGCTCGAAGAGCAGGCTGCGGAAGCGCACGGGGGCGGACGGCGAGTCGGTGGCCAGCCCGTACGCGTAGGGCACCTTGACCTTGCCGGTCTCGTCGATGACGGCCTGGTCGGAGTGGGCGAGGATGACGTCCGGGCGCTCGTCGAGGGCCTCCACGCAGCGCAGCAGCAGGTCCCGGGCGTAGAGGTCGTCGTGGGAGGCCCACTTGAAGAGCTCGCCGCGGCACTGGGTGAAGACGTGGTTGTGGTTCGGCGCGGCGCCGATGTTGCGCGGCAGCCGCAGGTAGCGGATGCGCGAGTCCTTCGCGGCGTAGTCGCGGCAGATGTCCTCGGTGGTGTCGGTTGAGGCGTTGTCGGAGATGACCAGCTCGAAGTCCGCGTAGGTCTGGCCGAGCAGGGCGTCGAGGGACTCGGCGAGGTACTCCTCGCCGTTGTAGACGGGCAGCCCGATGCTCAACCGGGGAACGGCGGTCATTGCGTCCTCACTTCGGGGGTGTGTTCAGATTGCTGAGGTGCTCGCGCAGGGCGGCCCGCAGTTGCAGCCACCACAGGGCCGCGCCGCAGGCCGTGGCGGTGGCGACGCCCCAGGCGGAGCCGACCGTGCCGGCCAGGGCGGCGCCGCCGAGGCCCCCGCCCAGGTAGCAGGCGGAGGCGAAGAGCTGGCAGCGCAGGCTGCGCCGGGCGGCGGCGAGGGCGCGCAGGCCGGCCGCGGCGCCGCTGCCCAGGCCCGCGCCCGCGACGCCGAGGGTGGCGGGCAGGATGAGCGGGGAGGCGTCGTGCCAGACGTCGCCGAGGACCATCTCGCCGAGCCGGTCGGGCATCAGCAGCAGCGCCGATCCCCAGAGCAGGGCGGCGCCGGCCTGCCCGCCGCCCAGCAGGAAGCAGAACCGGCCGAGCCGCTCGGGCGACTGCCGCAGGACCCGGGCCGCTTCCGCGACGGTGACCAGGGACAGGCCCATCAGCAGGGCGAGGAAGGGCCCCTGCAGGAGTTCGGCGCCCCGGACGGCGCCCACCGCGGCGACCCCGACGATGGCGCCGAGGCCGTACGCCCGCAGCTGGCCGGCGCCGCTGAGGCTGACGTTCTCCACCAGGTACCGGCTGCCGAGGTCGCGCTGCTCGCGCAGCCAGCCGCGGGCCTCGGTGAGCCGGGGCCGGATGCCGGACTGCAGGAAGCCGTACCCGGCGGCGGCCAGGGCGGCGGCACCCCAGGCCAGGATGAACGCGGCCACGGTGCCGAAGCGCGCCGCGACGAGCATGGCGGGGACGAGCGAGACGCCCTGCACCAGGTCGTTGAAGAACGCCTTCCGGCCGCTCCCGGCGGCGAAGAAGGCGAACCGCCGGGAGTCCTGGAGCAGCAGGCAGGGCAGGGCGACGCCGAGGCAGGAGAACGCCGTCCCCACCTCACCGCCCAGGCCCAGCCCGACCAGCACGCACACGGCCCCCAGGGTGGTGCCGACGGCGAGCGCGGCCCCGGAGGACCGGCCCGCCGCCGCACGCCATGCGGCCTCCGGCACGCCGCTGAAGCGCACCATCAGCGGGTCGGTGGCCAGCCCCCGGGAGACGTTGAGCACGACGCCGTAGGTGAGCCAGGCGAGGCTGAACACGCCGAAGGCGTCCACGCCCAGCTCGCGGGCGACGTAGATGCCCACCGCGAAGTTGATCATGCTGGAGACCGCCTGGTCGGCCAGCCCCCAGGACAGCCGGCCGAGGACGCCGCCCCGCTTGGCGGGCGCGGGTGCCTGGGCCGCCGAATCCGCCGGTGTGGCCGAGTCCGCCGGTGTCACTGAGCCCGCCGGTGCGGCTGTGGCTGTCTTCTCCTCCTCGGTGGTCACCGGCCTCACGCCTTGATCAGATCGGCGCCCACGAGGGCGTCGGCGGCGGCGGCCACGGCGTCGAAGGGCAGCCCGGAGCGCTCGGCCACGTCCAGCAGGCTCCTCGTGCCGTCGGACATGCTGAGCACCCAGAGCATGGCCAGCTGCGCCTGCTTGGAGTCGCTGCGCCCGCCCAGCGAGTCGTACAGCCCGCGCCGGCCCAACTGCGGCTCCCCGTACGGGCTGAGGTTGACGTAGCTGCGGTTGCGGTCGAGCACGGCGAACGCCTCCCGGCAGAGCGCGAGGGTGTCCTCCAGGGCCTCGGGCTTCACGAAGGCCGGGTCGTCCCCCGAGGTGTGGTACTCGGGGTACTCGGCGTACGGGGTCCGGCAGAGCGAGCCGACGCCCAGGTCGAACCCGGGCGAGCAGTACTGCCGCTCGTCGTAGCCGTACGGGGTGAACTCCCGGATTTCGTGCGGGCGTTCGGAGGCGGCGAGGACGTGGGCCACGGCCCGGTCGATCTCCGCGTCCCCGCGCCGGCTCCGCTTGTACGTCAGCTGCCCGGAGTCCCCGGCGCAGGCCAGCACCAGGCCGTGCCTCACCCGCTCCACCCGCTCCCGGTTGCGGGCCAGCCAGGTGATCGCCCCGATGGTGCCGGGGGCGAAGACGAACCGGTAGGTGTACCAGGGGTCGCGCTGCGCCAACTCCCGTGCCAGGAACACCGCCACCGCCACGCCCGCCATGTTGTCGTTGGCGAGCGCCGGGTGGCAGACGTGGCAGGAGACGAGGACCTCCTCGGCGACCCTGCCGGGCACGACGTGCTCGGCGTAGGTGAGGTGGCCGTCGGCGAGGGTGGAGTCGATCCGCACCTCGTAGTCGCCCTCGGGCAGGGCGTCCAGGGTCTCCTGCGCCAGGCAGAAGCCCCACTCCGGCTTGTAGTAACTGGTGCGGTACGGCACCAGGGTGGGCTGCTCGGGCAGGGTGTACAGGTGCGGGCGCAGCTCGGCGAGCGGCATGGTCGCCGCCACCGGCACGCTGTAGCCGAGCACGTGCAGGGCGGAGTCGGCGAGGTCGACGACCCGCCGGCCGGAGGCGTCGGCGACGTACGCGTCGCGGATGTTCCACTCCTGCGGCACCGTCCAGTCCAGCACCTGGGTGCCGGTGGGGACTTCGTGCACCTGGAGCGGCAGGTACTCGCCGACGATGTCCAGGGTGGCGCGCACGCCGTCGCCGGTGATGCTCCGGCAGAGCGGGTACAGCCGCTCCACCAGGGCGTGCATCTCCACCCCCATCTCCTCCCCGGGGGTCGTCACCCGCGCCACCGCAGGGTGTCGTCCACGGTGCCGGCCTCGGTGGCGGCGCGCAGCACGGCCAGCCGGGTGAAGCTCCGCTCGAAGCTCTCCTTGGTCAGGCCGAACTTCCGGTAGGCGTCGGCGAGTTCGAGGGCGCCACGCTTGACCGTCCACTCGCAGTCGAAGCCGGGGATCGCGGCCCGGAAGCGGGCGAAGTCCACCCGGTAGGAGCGCGGGTCGGCGCCGGCCTCGCCGGTGATGCGCACCGTCGAGCCCTCCACCGCCTCGGCGACCTGACCGGCGATCTCCGCCACCGTGACGTTGTTGACCTCGCTGCCGATGTTGAACGCCCGGTCGTGCACGGCCTCCTTGGGCGCGACCAGCGCGGCCGCGAAGGCCCGGGCGATGTCGGCCGCGTGCACCAGCGGGCGCCACGGCGTGCCGTCGGAGAGGACCAGCACCTCGCCGGAGAGCAGGGCGTGGCCGACCAGGTTGTTCAGCACGATGTCGGCACGCAGCCGGGGCGAGTAGCCGAAGGCGGTGGCGTTGCGCATGTACACCGGGGTGAAGTCGGCGTCGGCCAGCTCGTGCAGGTCGTCCTCGACGCGCACCTTGGACTCCGCGTACGGCGTCACCGGCCGCAGCGGGGCGTCCTCGCCGACCAGCTCGTCGCCGCCGGCGGCGCCGTAGACGGAGCAGGTGGAGGCGTACAGGAAGCGCTCCACCCCGGCCTCGCGGGCGAGCCTGGCCAGCTTCACCGAGGCGTGGTGGTTGATGTCGTAGGTGAGGTCGGGGGCCAGCGAGCCCAGCGGGTCGTTGGACAGGGCGGCCAGGTGGATGACGGCGTCCACCCCGGCCACGTCCTCGGCGGTGACGTCGCGCAGGTCGACCCGGCGCCCGGGCGGGTCGGCGGGGGCGGGGCCGAGGACGCGGTCCGCGAACAGGCCGGAGTCCAGCCCGACGACCTCGTGTCCGGCCTCGGCGAGGACGGGGGCCATCACGGTGCCCAGGTAGCCCTGGTGTCCGGTCAGCAGTACGCGCAAGGGTCAGCCCTCCAGGGCGGCAGTCGCGGGGGTCGCGAGGTCGAGCGTGAGTTTGGTCGTGGCGAACGCCTCGGCGTAGCGCTCGTGGCACTCGATGCCGCGGATGCGCGCCAGCCCGAGGAACGCCTCCCGGTCGTACCAGGGGCGGTGGCGCTGGGAGGCGTAGTGCTCCTGGAGCAGCCGCACCTTCCGTTCGGCGATCTCGGTGGTCAGCGGCTGGTACGCGGTGGGGCGGCCGAGGTCGGCGTCCCACTTGACGATCTCGTAGCCGAGGACCAGGTGGTCGCGGAAGGCGGTGGTCATCAGCTTCGCCAGGCCGCGGTGGTCCTGGTGCGCGTCCTCGGTGCGCGGGGCGAGGACGAGGCCGGGGTCGGTCTGCGCGCGCAGCTCCTCCACCGCGGCCTTGGCCTCGTCCCAGTGCGCCGGCATCCGCCCGTCGGGCAGCTTGAGGACGGTCAGGCGCAGGTCGGCGCCGGGGCAGAAGGCGGCGAGCGCGGCCCGCTCCTCCTGCTCCCGTTCGCCGCCCCCGCCGGAGAGCACCAGCGCGTCGACCCGCAGCCCGGGACGCGCCAGACACATCGTCAGCAGGGTGCCGCCGGCGCCGATGGCGATGTCGTCGCAGTGGGCGCCCACCGCCACGACGCCGCCGAGCCCGGGAGCCGCGAGGCGGATCACGGTGTCCTCAGGCCGGAGCCGGCGCCGTCCTTCTCCCACACGGCCCACGGGCGCTCGCCCCGGGCGTAGGCGTCGTCCAGGGCGGCGCGCTCCTTGACGGTGTCGGTCGGCTTCCAGAAGCCGCGGTGCTGGTGCGCCACCAGCCGGCCCTGCTTGGCCAGGCCCGCGCAGCCGTCGGCGACGAGGTCCCCGTTCTCCGGGATGTGGTCGAAGACCTCCTGGCGCAGCACGAAGTAGCCGCCGTTCTCCCACAGCGGCATGTCGCTCACCGCCGTGATCCCGCCCACCAGGTTGTCCTCGCCCAGCTCCACGCAGTGGAAGGAGGACTGCGGCGGCACCACCATCATCGAGGCCCCGGCGTCGCGCCGGGAGAACTTCTCGATCATCTCCGGCAGCGGGGCGTCGGTGAGCACGTCCGCGTAGTTGGCGAGGAACATCTCGTCCCCGTCCAGGTGGTGGCGCACCCGGCGCAGCCGCTCGCCGATCGGCGACTCGATGCCGGTCTGGGCGAAGGTGATCGTCCAGGAGGAGATGTCGGTGGACAGCAGCTCGGGCTTGCCGTTGCGCAGGACGAAGTCGTTGGACGCCGTCTCCTCGTAGTTGAGGAAGAAGTCCTTGATGTGCCGGGCGCCGTAGCCCAGGCACAGGATGAACTCGGTGTGCCCGAAGTACGCGTAGTAGCGCATCACGTGCCAGATCAGCGGCCGAGGGCCGACCATCGCCATCGGCTTGGGCACGTCGTCGGAGGCTCCGCTGCGCATGCGCAGCCCGTAACCGCCGCAGAACAGGACGACCTTCACGACCCCACCTCGACAATGCTCAGGTCCGGGATGGGGAAGACCAGGCGGCCGCCCCACTCGTGCACGAACGACAACTGCTCGATCAGCTCGGCCCGCAGGTTCCACGGGAGGATCAGGACGTAGTCCGGCTTGTCCTCGGCGATCCGCTCGGGCGCCAGGATCGGGATGCGGGTGCCCGGGGTGAAGCGGCCGTGCTTGTACGGGTTGCGGTCCACGGTGTACGGCAGCAGGTCGGGCCGGATGCCGCAGTGGTTGAGCAGGGTGTTGCCCTTGCCGGGGGCGCCGTAGCCGACGACGGTCTTGCCGTTCTCGGCCGCCTCGACCAGGAACCTCAGCAGGTCCCGGCGGACCTTGGCGACCCGGGCGGAGAACTCGGTGTACCCGGACAGCTCGCGCAGGCCCGCGGCCTTCTCCCGGTCCAGCACGTCGCTGACCCGCTGCGTCGGCTCGCCGGCCACCTCGGAGGGGCGCGCCCACAGGCGGATGGAGCCGCCGTGCGTGGGCACCAGTTCGACGTCCACCAGGGCGAGTCCGCCGCTGGCCAGGGCCTGGATGGCGGAGGCCACCGTGTAGTACTGGAAGTGCTCGTGGTAGATCGTGTCGTACTGGTTCTCCTCGATCAGGGTCAGCAGGTGCTGCACCTCGATGGAGACCCAGCCGTCGTCGGCCACCAGGGCGCGCAGACCCTGGGTGAAGCCCACCACGTCGGGGATGTGCGCGTACACGTTGTTGGCGACGACCAGGCTCGCCGGGCCGTGCTCGGCGCGCACCGCCGCGCCCGTCTCCGGGGACAGGAACTCGGTGAGCGTGGGCACGCCCGCCTCGCGGGCCGCGGCGCCGACGTTGACGGACGGTTCGATGCCCAGGCAGCGGATGCCGCGCCCGACCACGTGTTGCAGCAGGTAGCCGTCGTTGCTCGCCACCTCGACCACGAAGGAGTCCTCGCCCAGGCCCAGGCGCTCCACGGCGCCGTCGACGAAGGTGCGGGCGTGCTCCACCCAGGACGTCGAGAAGGAGGAGAAGTACGCGTACTCCTTGAACGTCTCCTCCGGCGTGATCAGCGGCGGGATCTGCGCCAGCCAGCAGTCCGTGCACACCCGCAGGTGCAGCGGGTACGTCGTCTCCGGCAGGTCCAGCTGCTCGGCGGAGAGGAAGCTCTCGCACGGCGGGGTCGCTCCCAGGTCGACGACGCTCCCCAACGCCGTCGATCCGCACAGTCGGCAACGTGTCATGGTGTGGTGTCCCCATTCCTGTCCGGGCGGTCGCCCCGCCGCGGGCCTGCGTTTCCATTCGTCACCGGCGGCGCGCCCTCCGCGCCGCCGGACCGGTCCGCGATCGCGGACCGGTACCCCTCCACGAGGCGCTCCAGGCCGACGGCAGGGCTGAACCCCTGCTCGTAACGGCTCCGGGCCGCCAAGCCCATCTCCTTGTTGCGGCCGGCCTCCGCCGCGATGCGGCGCAGGCTCCCCGCGAGCGAGGAGGCGTCGTTCGGCCGGTGCAGCAGCCCCGTCACCCCGTCCTCGACGAGTTCGACGAAGGCGCCGTGGCCGGCGGCCACGACCGGCACCCCGGCCGCCATCGCCTCCACGACCACCAGGCCGAACGCCTCCAGCCAGGTCGACGGCGCCACCACGGCGACGGAGCGCGCGATCGCGGCCCGGCACTGCTCGGTGTCGTACAGGCCCACGGCGCGCACGTCGCCGCGGCCCGCCGCCCAGGCGGCGACCTCCTGCTCCAGGGGCCCCGTCCCGGCGATGACCAGCGGCACGCCCACCCCGCCGGCGGCGGTGAGCTCGTCCCAGGCCGCCATCAGCAGCCGTACGCCCTTGGCCTCCGCCAGCCGGCCGAGGTAGAGCACGTGCTCGCCCCCGCCCTCGCGCAGGACCCCCGGGTCCGGCACGAAGTTGTGCTTCACCGCGAGCCGTTCGGCCGGCATCCCGGCCCGCGCCAGGACGTCGCGCTGGGCGGCCGAGATGCAGAAGAACCGCTCCACCCCGGACCACCAGCGCCGCCGGTTCACCGCCAGGCTCACCGCCAGCGGCGCCGTCGCCAGGCTCGAGCCGCGGTAGCAGCCGTGCTTCACCGCCGGCAGCGGCGAGCCGCCCACGCACTCGGTGCACGGCCGCCCGTCGCGTTGCAGCGTGCCCGGCGGGCAGACCTGGGTGTAGTTGTGCAGCGTGGCCACCACCGGCACCCCCGCGTCCGCGCAGGCCGCCAGCACCGACGGCGACAGCAGCGGGAACACGTTGTGCACGTGCACGACATCAGGGCGCTCCGAGCGCAGCTTCGCCGCCAGTTCCCGGCGCACCGCCGGGTTCCACGGCACCAGCAGCGGCACCGCCACCTTGCCCGGCAGCGAGCGCCCGGCGATGGTGTCGCTGCGCCGCTCGAACAGCTCCACCCGGTGGCCGCCCTCGCGCAGCAGGGCCACCTCCTGGTCGACCACCTTGTTCTCTCCGCTCGGCTGCGCCGAGGAGTAGCGGTTGTGCACCACGAGGACGTGCATCTCAGCTCACCTCCGTTCTCCGGGCTCGTCGTGGTCCGCGTTGGCGGGGGATCCTCAGCACCGGCAGGGCAGGCGCGGGGTCGGGCACCACCAGCAGCGAGGCGGCCACCGTCAGGTGCAGCAGGTACGGCGAGGCGTCGCCGAGGCCCGCCTCCGTGTACGAGGCGATGGCGCAGTAGCTGATCAGGTAGATCGCGCAGGCCCGCGCCAGCGAGGGCGGCCGCAGCAGGGCGACCCCGCCCAGGGCCAGGAACACCGCCGCCACGATGCAGACCCCCGCCAGGCCCTGCTCGTTGAACACCGCCAGCCAGCTGTTGTCGATCGGCAGGCCCCCGAAGGACTTGTCGCCCAGGCCGAAGCCCAGCCACTCCTCCAGCGGGGTGCGCGGCGCCGCCAGCAGCGCGTCCCACACCTTCGCCCGGCCCGTCAGGTTGGAGAAGTTCTCCTGGCTCTGGCCGCGCAGGAACCACGCCTGGAGCAGCGAGCTCAGCCCCACCGCGGCCACCACCGAGATCACCACCGCCCAGCTGAAGAACCGCCGGGCGGCGGCGCTGGTCAGCAGCAGCGAGCCGATGGCCAGCAGCAGCCCGACGATCATGCCGAGGGTGGCCGTGCGGGTGTGGGTCAGCGCGAGCAGGACGAGCGAGGGCACGATGATCGCGGCCGCGCTGCGGCCCGTGGTGCGCCTGTCCAGCAGGAGCAGCACCGTCAGCCCGATGATGACCGCCGCGTACTGCCCGATCTGCGGCGGGGTCAGCGGCCACAGCGCGCCCACCAGCCGCCCGCCGTACAGCTCCGGCATGGCCGCGCCGGGGGAGGCGACCAGACCGGCCGCCACCGAGGCGAGCACTACGAAGTACATCCGGATGTGGAAGCGGACGAACGTCGGCCTGCCGTCCCACCAGCGGGAGAGCAGCCACAGGGTGCCCACGAACAGCGACAGCCGGAAGCAGCGGAACAGCGAGCCGAGGCCGGCGCCCGTGTGCACGCTGGCGACCACGCTCAGCACCAGCATCAGGGTCAGCAGGAACAGGAAGGCGCTGGCCCGCAGCCGGATCCGCGGGTTGAGCAGCAGCGCCAGCACGAACGCCGAGACCAGCGCGCCCATGGTGGCCATCTGGATGAGGGAGCGGGGCAGCGGGATGATCGTCTTGGCGCCGGCGGAGCCGAGGGTGTTGAGGATCAGCAGGCCCCAGATCAGCTCGACCGTCTTTGGCGTGCGGTTCTGCGCGGTCTCAGGGCTGTGCGCCATGTCACCCACCGGCCTTCTGCTGGTAGGTGCTGCCCGCGTCCTGCGCGTAGGGCGCGCCCTGCCACTGGTGGAAGTCGAGGGTGCGGCTCGGGTCGTGGGCGACGAAGGTCCAGGGGCCGGCGTAGGTGTTCCGGTGCCAGTGGTTGTCCTGCGAGCCGGTGATCGCCTCGGCCACCAGCTCGCCCTTGTAGGGCGACCAGTCCGGGTAGGTGCCGTAGTTGGCCAGCACGCCCATCCGGTCGCAGCCCGAGGTGCAGCCGACGACGGACGGGTCCAGCGAGAAGAGGTTGTCGTGGATGTCCACCCGCTGGGTCTTCCACCGGCAGTCGTCGTACAGCGCCCCGGCGGCGATGGACGGCTGGGCGCAGCGCGCGGTCTCCTTCACCAGCAGGGTGCAGTGCCCGGAGGAGGTGTTGGCCGGGCTGTTGCAGAACCGGTCGGCGTTCTCCCACAGGGTGATGCCCGACCAGTTGTCCTCCAGGACGTTGTGGTCGATCTCGATCCGGTCCGTCCGGGCGGGCACGCGCGGCTCGCCGCCGGACTCGGACAGGTAGACGGTCGCGTACGGGAAGGTGTCGCCGCGGTCGGCGGCCCGGCGGCCGTCCACCCAGTTGTTGCGCCGGATGGTGTTGTTGCGGATGACGGCGTTGTAGCTGGTCTCGTAGATCAGGGCGGCGCCGTCGTTGGACTCCAGCAGGTTGTCCTCGATGCGGAAGTCGTTGTCGTCGGTGTCCGCCCACAGCCCGGGCCCGCGGTTGTCGTGCACCCAGTTGCCGAGCACGTCGGCGCGGTTGACGGCCCAGAACTTGGCGCCGCCGGTGCAGCCGCAGCCGGGCTGGCGCTTCTCCCACTGGTCGGTGTCGTTGCCGGTGATCTCGTTGCCCTCGACCAGCAGGTCGCTCAGCGGCCCGCCGGACTTGTACGCGTTCAGGCCCAACTGGCCGTTGTCGCGCAGGCAGTTGGCGCGCACCTTCTGCCGGGCGCCGGCCATCAGCCCGGCGCCGGAGTTGTTCTGGACGACGGAGTGCTCGATCACCCAGCCGTCGGCGGAGTCGTGGTTGACCACGCCCTCGTTCTGGGGGGCGACGAAGCCCTGGACGGTCAGATAGCGGACGGTGACGTCGGTGGCGGGGCCGCCGAAGGCGTACTGGTTGACCTTGTGGCCGTCGAGGACGGCGCCGGGCGCGCCGAGGTAGGTGTCGCCCTCCTTGGGGACGACCTGGGCGTACCGGTCGGCCTCCAGGGAGTGGGTGCCGGGCTTGAGCCAGAAGGTGGTGTGCGGGGGGCTGGCCTTGGTCTTCGCCGTGAGGTCCCCGGTCACCGCCGGGTCGACGAGGACCGCGCCCTCCGGGGGCGTGGCCGGACCGGCCTCCGGCTCGGCGCACACCCGGGCGACGGCCGTCAGCGCGGACGGCGTGGGGAGCCCTGGGGCGGGCGCGGCCGTCGACAGGGAGGACGGCGCCGTCGCCTCCGGCGGGGCGTCCGATCCGCTGGTGCACCCGGTCGCCGCCAGCAGGGCCAGCACCAGCCCCACCGACGCTCCCCACAGCCGCCTTGTCGTACCCAACCCCGTGGCCCTCCCTAGCCGTTGACCTTCGCTGCGTTGAATTTCCGTTGATCGAGTACTAGGTGAACGTCAGTACGGTGACGAACCCCCGCGCGCCCTCCGCCGGGCCGAGGCCCGTGCCGACGAGCGTGGTGGCGGGCACCTTGCGGCCGAAGCCCTCGGAGTACCAGCCCAGCGGAGGCTCGCTCTCGCCCCGGTGCGCCCGCCAGGCCAGCTGCCCGGGCAGGTCGAGCACCGCGGAGCGCTCCTCGCCGTCGACGCTCCAGGTCAGCCGGGCGAGCCCGTCCGACAGTTCGGCGGTGACCTCCGGGCCGAGGTGGAAGGCCAGGCGCACCTGGCCGCCCTCGCCGACCACCTCGTCGGTGATCCGCAACTCCTGCGCGGCGTCGGCGAGTTCGACCCGGCGCCGGTGCGTCGAGGGCTGGTAGCCGTCGTGCTCGGCGCACCAGCGGGCCACGGCCGGGTCGGAGGTGTCGGCGACCAGGACGCGGGTCCTCGCGTGCCTGGTCCACAGGAACGGGCCGCCGGAGACGGACTGGTCCGCGCCGCCGAGCTCCAGGGTGTTGTGGCCCAGCGTGGAGCGGAAGTAGCTGCGCCACTCGGGCTGGCCGTGGTAGCAGTACGTCCCCGGGTCGGCGAGCACCTCGACGCCGTCGTGGCGCACCTCCACGGACAGGGCGTCCGCGTGGCCGTGCGCGGCGATGGACAGGAACCCGTGCGGCCCGCCGTCGCAGCGGCACCAGATCCGGTCGGCCGCGTCGCGCAGGATGGTCATCCCGGCGTCGGGCAGGTGCACGGGCCGGCGCTCCGGGCGGGCCACGCCGGGCCCGTACGGTCGCAGCAGCGCGGCCAGCATCGGGGTGCGGGCGTCGCCGGCCGTCACCTCCGGCCACCAGGGCAGCCGGCCGAACACGGCCTCCCCGGTGGCGAGGAGCGAGGCCCAGCGGTCGGTGCCCGCGCCGTCCACGACCAGGCCGTGCCCGTCGTCCGCGTCGCCCTGGCGCGGGGGCCGCAGCCGGTTGTCGACCACGGCCGCGAGGGCGTCGGTCATCCGCAGCAGCACCAGCCGCACCGTCGTGGGGACGGGCACCTCGGCGGCGTCCGCCTCGGCGAGCGCGGCCAGGCCCAGTTCCAGGACGAGCCCGTGGTACTCGCTGGCCAGCTCCCGGTTGAGGCCGGACAGGAAGGTGTTGGCGCGCAGGTGCCGGTCCAGGGAGCGCAGCGCCTGCCCGCGCCAGCGCTCCGACTCGGGGAACCAGTCGAAGGCGCAGGAGGCGGCGAACTGCCCGGCCGCCTCGGCGATGACGTGGTTGTTCGCGGAGGAGCCCCGGCTGGGGAAGGCGGCCAGCCAGCGCTGGTGGTGCCAGATCTGGTGCAGCGCCGTCGGGTTGGCCTCGAACAGCGCGGCCGCGCCCGGCCAGCCCTCCAGCAGCCGGCGCACCCACACCCAGGACAGCAGCCGGATGCCCAGCTCGATGCCGCTGACCCAGTGCACGCCCTCCAGCGGCGGGTTGACCTTCCACCAGGAGCGCAGGTGGGCGGCCACGCGCTCGGCGTAGCGCTCGTCGCCGGTGACGGCGTACGCGGCGGCGAGCACCGTCAGGTACTGGTGCCGGGAGGGCTCCCAGATCTGCTTGATGTCGCCGACGGTGTCCTCGTCGCGGTAGGGCACGTCGAGGGCGTAGCCGGCGGTGGCGCGGCGGCCGGTCTTGGGGTCGAGCCACCAGTCCGGGTCGGTCATGTCCTCGCGCTCCACGCCGAAGAACTCGGCGCGGCCGTCCATCAGCCGGTCCGCCTCGGCGACCAGCCGTTTGGCGGCGTCCACGGGCACCGCCTCGATCGCCCCGTCGGGCAGCACGGCGGTGAACCGGGCGCCGCTGACGGCCGGGCCCGCCGGCGGGGTCTCGTCGCCCCACCGGCGCCGGCGCAGCGTGTCGCCCACCCGGCCGGCGATCTCCTGCGGCCCCATGGCGGAGAGGCGCCGCAGGTACCAGCCCGCGCTCATGGTCACAGTGACCTCGCCAGGGCCACCGGGGCGCCGGCGGCCAGGCTGGCCTGCACGGCGAGGGTGGCCGCCGTGGTGGCGACCAGGGACTCCAGCGGCACCGGCATCGGCCCGCCGGTGCGCACGGCCTTGACGAAGGAGGCCAGTTCGTTGGACTGGCCCTTGTCCCGGGCCTTGGGCAGCCGGGAGCTGACCCACCGCTTGCGGCCATACACCGAGGCGCGCACGAAGTCGTCCAGCTTGAGCACCTTGCCGTCGGCGAGCAGGTCCAGCGTCTCCTTGGGGAAGGCGGGCGCGCCGGAGGTGACGTAGCTGATGGTGGCCGTGGAGCCGTCCGGGTAGGTCAGCACGATCTGCAGGTCCTCGTTGCCGGACGGGGCGACGGCGTACACCGAGACCGGGTCCGCGCCGAGCAGCCAGCTCGCCGTGTCGATGAAGTGCCCGCCCTCGCCCTCGAAGCGGGAGCCCTCGGTGCCCTGCTGGAGGTACCAGCTGCCGTGCTGGAGGCGGCCCGCGTTGACGAGGTAGCGCAGGCTGGCCGGGCCCGTGCGGGCGCCGAGGCGGGTCTTCGCCTCGCGCAGCAGCGGGGCGAAGCGGCGGTTGAAGCCCACCTGGAGGCGGTCGTTGCCGGATTCCTCCACCGTGGCGAGCACGGAGGCGAGTTCGTCCCCGGTCAGGGCGAGCGGCTTCTCCACGAAGACGGTCTTGCCGGCGAGCAGTGCCTGACGGGTGAGGCTCGCGTGCGAGCTGTGCCGGGTGACCACGAAGACCGCGTCGATCGAGGAGTCCCCGAGGACGGCGTCCAGGTCGGTGGTCGCCTGGGCAAAGCCGAACTTACGCTGGGCGTTGGCCGCCGAGAGCGCCGTGGTGGTGACGACGGTGGACAGCGCCACGCCCTCGCGCTGGGCCAGGTGCGGCAGCAGCATGGAGGAGGCGTAGTTGCCCGCGCCGATGAACGCCAGCCGCACGGGGGACTTGGCCGGGCGGGCCGAAGTGGCTTGCGCGGCCTGGCGCTTGACTGCGTGGATCTCGATCTTCGGGGCCTCCTGCGCCGGCGCCTGCGAATCCGACTCCGCCGGGGCGTAGCGGAACAGCGCGGTGACGGCCTTCAGTTCGCCGTCCTTCAGGCGCCGGTACGTCTCGACTGCGTCCTCGAAGTCGGCGACGTGGGAGATCAGCGGGTCGACGTCGACGCGGCCGCGGGCCATCAGGTCGATGAAGCAGGCGAGGTTGCGCCGCTCCGTCCAGCGCACGTACCCGATCGGGTAGTCGCGGCCCTCCAGCTCGTACGCCGGGTCGTAGCGCCCGGGGCCGTAGGAGCGGGAGAAGCGGACGTCCAGCTCCTTCTCGTAGTACGCGTTCCACGGCAGGTCCAGCCGGCACTTGCCGATGTCGATCACCCGGCCGCGGTCCCGGGCCAGGTGGGCGGCCAGCTCCACGGGCTGGTTGCTGCCGCCGCCGGCCGCCAGGTACACCTGGTCCACGCCGTGGCCGTCGGTCAGCTCCGCGACGGCGTTCTCCACGGCCGCCGAGCCCGGGTCCCCGCAGGCCGCCGCGCCCAGGCGCTCGGCCAGCTCGCAGCGCGAGGGGTCCGGGTCGGCCCCGACCACGCGCACGCCCGCGGCGGTGAGCAGCTGCACGACCAACTGGCCGATCAGCCCGAGGCCGATGACCAGCGCCACCTCGCCGAGCTGCGGCTCGCCCTGGCGCACGCCCTGGAGGGCGATCGAGCCGACGGTGCCGAAGGAGGCGTGCTGCGGCGCGAGGCCGTCCGGGACGGGGGTGTAGAGGTTCTTCGGCACCCAGTTGATCTCGGCGTGCAGCGCGTGCTCGTTGCCGGCGCAGGCCACCAGATCGCCGACCTTCACGTCGTCGACCCCGGCGCCGACCTGCTCCACGACCCCGCACAGCGAGTAGCCCAGCGGCGTGTAGGAGTCGAGCTTGCCCATCACCTTGCGGTACGTGGCGGGCAGGCCGTTGGTGGCCACGCTCTGCATGACCTTGGCCACCTGGTCGGGGCGCGAGCGGGCCTTGCCCACCATCGACATCCCGGCCTCGGAGACCTTCATCATCTCCGTCCCGGTGGAGATCAGGGAGTAGACGGTGCGCACCAGCACCCCGCCCGGCTTGCACCCCGGCACCGGCACCTCGAGCACCGACAGTTCGCCGCTCTTGTAGTTCTGCACAACCTGTTTCACCGGAAGTCCCCTTGTTTCTATGCCGGTTGCTTCAGTTCCGGGATGGCCGGTCTGGCCGGGATGGCCGCTACGCGCCGGTCGCGCCGCGGTACCAGTACTCGAGGGTCAGCACGTGCCACAGGTGCTTGGAGAAGTCCTGCTGCCCGGCGGCGTCCTCGGCCGCGAGCCGCGCCAGCGCCTCGCGGCGCAGGAACCCGGAGCGCACCAGCTCGCCGTCGTTGATCACCTCGCGCACCAGCGGGGCCAGGTCCCGGCTCATCCAGGCGCGCAGCGGGGCGCTGAACAGGCCCTTGGGCCGGTACACGATCTCGCGCGGCAGGATCGAGGTGGCCGCCTCCTTGAGGACGGCCTTGCCCTGGCGGCCGACGATCTTGCGGTCACCGGGGAAGGTGAACGCGGCCCTGACCACCTCGACGTCCACGTACGGCACCCGCACCTCGGTGGAGGCGGCCATGCTGGAGCGGTCGGTGTAGGTGAGGTTCAGGCCCGGCAGGAACATCCGGGCGTCGCCCAGGCACATGCGGTTGACGAAGTCGTCGAGGTCGTTGTCCTCGTAGACGTCCGCGTGCTCGGTCAGCACGTCCTCGACCGCCGGGGCGAGGTCCGGGTTGACCAGGTCGAGCAGCTCGGAGCGGTCGTACATGGTGTAGCTGCGCCGGAACGCCGTCTCCTCCGGCAGGTCGGCGAAGGAGAGGAAGCGCTTGGCGAAGCGCACCGAGCGCAGGCCCCGGTTGGCGGTGGCCACCGGCAACCGGTCCACGGCCGCGGACACGCCCCGGCGCAGGGGGCGCGGGACGCGCTGGTAGCGCAGGGCGAGCCGGTTGGCCAGGTGCTTGCGGTAGCCGGCGAACAGCTCGTCGGCGCCCATCCCGGAGAGCATCACCTTGACCCCGGCCTCGCGGGCGGCCGTGCAGATCAGGAAGGTGTTGATCGCCGCCGGGTCCCCGATCGGCTCGTCCAGGTGGTACGTCATCTGCGGCAGCAGGTCGAGGACGTCCGGGGCGATCTCGATCTCGTGCAGGTCGACGCCGAACTGCTGCGCGACCTGCCGGGCGTAGCGCAGGTCGTCGGGCATGGCCTCGAACTTGGCGTCCTCGGCGCGGAAGCCGATGGTGTACGCGGAGATGCCGGGGTGGTCGCGGGCCGCCAGCGCCGTCAGGTAGCTGGAGTCCAGTCCGCCGGACAGGAAGGTCGCCACGGGGACGTCGGAGAGCAGGTGACGGCGCGTGGACTCCTCGACGATGGCGGCGAGGTCGGGGATCTCGCCGGCCAGGGCGCGCTCCCGGCCCTCGGCGGCGACGTCCCGCAGGTGCCAGAACCGGCCGCGGTCCACCCGGCCGTCGGGGCGCACCCGCAGCCAGCTGCCCGGCGGCAGCTTCTCCGCCTCGCGGTAGGCGCAGCGCGAGTCCGGCACCCAGTAGTAGAGGAGGGAGGCGACCATCGCCGCGTGGTCCACCTCGAGGGAGCCGCCGGTGGCGGCGGCCAGCGCCTTGAGCTCGGAGGCGAAGACCAGGCCCTCGCCGCGCCGGATCAGGAACAGCGGCTTGATGCCGAGCTGGTCGCGGGCGAGCACCAGCTCGCCGGTGCGCTCGTCGAAGACGCCGAAGGCGAACATGCCGCGCAGCCGGGGCAGGCAGTCCGTGCCCCAGCGCCGCCACGCCTCCAGCAGGACCTCGCTGTCGGAGGTGCCGCGGAAGCGCACCCCGGCGGCCTCGAGTTCGGTGCGCAGCTCGGGCGCGTTGTACAGCTCGCCGTTGTAGGTGAGGACGAGTCCGTCGCGGACCATCGGCTGGGCGCCGGTCTCCGACAGGTCGATGATGGACAGCCGCCGGTGGCCCAGGTGCACCTCGCCCTCGGCGAGGGCGTGGCTGTAGCGGCCGGACCCGTCCGGGCCGCGGTGGGCGAGGGTCTCGGTGAGAAGGTCGGTCACGGCCTTCCCGTCCGGCCATCGGTACGTGCCTGCGATGCCGCACATGTCCTACCTCGCCTCCTGGTCACTGTCGTCGTCGGGGACCGCTGCGGTCCACACGGGCTGTCGTTCGGTCAGCCGCGGGGCGGCCCCGTTGAGGCGGGCGGGCGGTTCGCCCCCGCCGCGCGGTGGGGCGGGCGGGCCGTCCCACAGGGTGCCGTCGGTGCGGTCGCGCGGGTCGGGGTCGATCAGCACCACGCCGATCACCTCGATGCGCTGCTCGGCCATCTGGCGCGCCACGGTGTGCAGCCAGGCGGCGCTGCCGTGCCCGGCCCGCACGACCAGCACGGCGCGGGTGCCGAGGTGCTGAAGGTCCGTCCAGGCCGTACCGGGGGCCACCGAGCCGACGGCGAGGCGCAGTTGGCCGGGCTCCGGGCTGTCGGGGGCCTGCGCGGCGCGGACCACCGTGGTGTCCGTGCCCGTGCCCGTGCCCGTTCCCGAGGCCTTCGGGGCCTTGGCCAGCTGGGTGCCGGGCAGGCCGTCGACGAGCAGCACCGGCTGGTCCTTCCGGAGGTCGGCGGCGAGGTCCAGGGCGATCCCGGCGGTGCTGCGCGCGGAGCCCAGCTCCAGCAGGCACACCGTCTCCTCGCCGCCGCGCACCTGACGGGCCAGGGTCGCGGTGAGCCGCTCCCGGGCCTCGCGCACCCGGCGGCGCTGCAAGCGGGCGAGCGGCCCGCGTGGAGTGCGGGGCAGCTCGGTGAGGACGGACGCGCCCAGGTTGGCCGCGATGTCCCGGCGCAGCACCGGACGGTCCGCCACCACCGCGCCGACGGCGGCCAGCGCGATGCCCATGACCAGCCCGAGGACGAGCCCGACGGCGGCGTCCGTGGCGGCGGCCTTCGGCAGGGACGCCTTCACCAGGCGCGGGGCGTCCACGATCTGGGTGCCGGCGACGAGCCGGGGCGTGCCGACCCTCGCCTCGGCGGCGCGCTGCCCGAAGTCGGTGATGCGGGAGGTGAGTTCGGCCCGGCTGGCGAACAGCGTCTCCAGGTTCGGCGAGGTCTTGGCCGCGTTGCCCTGGGAGGCGTCGGTGATGGCCTTGTTGACCTGGTCGAGATCCGCCTTGAGCCGGTCGCGCTGCTCGGTCAGGGCCTTGGACTCGGCCTCCGCGGCCTGCTGGAGCCGGGCCACGTGGTCGGCGACGAACGCCTCGGCCAGCGCCTTGGCCCGGGCCGTCGCCTGGGTCTCGGTCTTGGCCGTGACGGTGATCTGGAGCAGGTTGTTGGTCAGCCCGGTGCCGCTGTACTCCTTGATGAAGTCCTCGGGCTTGTCCGGGGACCCGAGGGCCTTCAGAGCGGTGCCGGCGATGTTGGTGGTCTGGAGCAGGGCCGCGTCGGTCTTGATCAGCGTCCCGGGGTCGTTGGGCTGGTCCGCCGTGTGCTGGACCAGCACGGTGGCCACGGCGGTGGGCGGCGGCGGCTTCAGGACGGCCACGGCCGCGCCGAGCACGAAGCCGACCAGCGCCAGCAGCGTCCACAGGCGGCGGCGCCTGCGCACGGCGACCACCAGCGACTGGAGGTCCAGCAGGGGGGAGGCGGTCGACGGTGGGGAGGCCGTACGGGTGGTCACCGCTCACCGCCTTCGGTCTCCGTAGGTGTTGCGGCGGGCTCCGGGGCGGCCTTCTTCGAGGCGCGGCCGCCCGAGCGCCTCCCCTTGGTGACGACCGGGCCGGCCAGCACCAGGCCCACGACCTCGTGCCCGGCGTCCCCGCAGGCCTCGGTGATGCCGCCGAGCTCGAGGGCCGTCCAGTTGCCCGCGCTGAGCATCACCACGGCGCCGGACTCCTCGTCGTGGTCGGGCACCAGCGGCCTGCCGACCGGCACCTCGACCACCCGCAGCAGCGGGTCGCTCCCCGCCTCGGCGGCGAGCCGCTCGGCGCCCAGGCGGGCCGGCCCGTCCCCCTCGGGGACGAGCAGCAGCAGCCGCCGGGGCGCGGCGAACCGGTCCTTCAGCCGGGCGCACACCCGGCGGTAGCGGATCCGCCGGCCGGCCTCGTCCCCGGAGGCGTGCGGCACCGGCAGGTCCCAGCGCACGTCCAGGGCCAGCACCCGGCGCAGCAGCGCCCCCGGGCCCTTGCCCCCGGGCCGCAGCGCGGCCCGGTCGCCGGGCACGTCGACACTGCCCAGCAGCGAGGTGCCCAGCGCCGCCGTGATCTCGCCCTCGGTGCGTAGCCGCCGGCTCATCCGGGCGGCCGTCAGATGCCCGATGACGGTGAACAGGAAGAAGGAGAGCGCCCCGGCGGCGACGAGCTGCATCCGCGTCGGCGCCGCCTCCCCGGTGGGCCGGGCGGCCGGGCCCATGACCACCATGTTGGCGGACTTGAAGGTGGCCGGGTCCGCCTGGTCCAGCTTCTTGACGGCCTCCTGGAGGGCGGTGCGCAGCTTCGCGAGCTCCGTGCGGGTCTGCACGCTCTCGACCGTCTGCCCCGGGTTGGCGGCGTTGGCCAGGTCGGTGATGCGGTTGTTGGTCTGCTGCACCATCTGCCGCAGCGCCTCGGGCTGCGCCGCCTCCGGGTCGGTGCCGTCGCCGGTGAGCCGTGCCGCGTAGCCGACGAACTGCTTGGCGACCTGGTCGGAGAGCTGCTGGGCGCGCTCCGGGGTGTCGGCCGTGCCCGTGATCTCGATGATGTTCCCGTTCGAGGCCGTGGCGGTCACCTTGTCACGCAGTTGGGTGCCGCCCACCCCGGCCCATTTGAGGGTGGCGGCCGTGCGGTCGATCACCACCGAGCTGGTGGCGATCTGGGCCTGGGTGAGCAGTTCGCGTTCCTGCCACGCCCCCGGCAGCAGCACCGACGCGGAGGTCGTGTACTGCGGCGGGAACAGCAGGGACGTGCCGTAGCCGACGAGTCCGCCCACGACGGCGAGGACGGCGAGGAGCCGCCAGCGCCGCCGGAAGATCCGGCCGATCGTGACCAGGCGTATCGTGTCGTCGCTCAACGGTGCTTCCTGCTCCCGTGGTCACGGCAGGCGGCGGCGTAGGCGTCGAGCAGGGCTTTCTGGGAGTTGCGCCAGGCCAGCGGCCCGTTGATGCGTTCCTGGCCGAGCTTGCCCATCTCGGCGCGCCTGTCCGGGTCGTCCATCAGCTCGGCGATCAGCTCGGCGAAACGGGACTCGTCGTTGGCGGGCGCGTACAGGGCGGCCTCCCCGGCGGAGACCCGCGCCTCCCGCAGGTCGAAGGAGACCATCGGCCGGCCCATGACCATGTACTCCAGGACCTTGTTCATGGTCGACACGTCGTTGAGCGGGTTGAGCGGGTCGGGGGAGAGGCAGACGTCGGCGGAGGACAGGTAGCGCACCAGGTCCGCGTCCGGGACGCGCCCGGTGAACTCCACCTGCTCGGACAGGCCCAGCTCGCGGGAGAGCTCCACCATCGCGTCGAAGGTGTCGCCCCCGCCGACGAACACGGCGTGCCAGTCGGTGCGGCCCACCTCGTCGCGCAGCTTCGCCAGGGCGCGCAGGGCGTAGTCCACGCCGTCCTGCGGGCCCATCACGCCCAGGTAGCACAGCAGATGGGGCTTGCCGCGCTTCAGCTCCGGCTCCGGCGGCACCGGCTGGAACCGCGAGGTGTCGGGGGCGCTGCGCACCACGAACACGTCCTCGGGCCGCTTGCCGCCGCGGCTCTGCGCGACCTCCCGGTAGCTCTCGTTGGTGGCGATCACCACGTCGGCCGCGCGGTAGGTGAATCGTTCCAGCGCGCAGACGGCGCGGTAGAGCGCGTCCTTGCCGCGGTCGAACCGGGACAGGTACAGCTCCGGCACCAGGTCGTGCTGGTCGAAGACGAACCGGGCGCCGCGCCACTTCAGCAGCAGCGCCGGCAGGAACAGCAGGTCCGGCGGGTTGCAGGCGTGGACGACGTCGACCCTGCCGACCCTGAGGGCCAGCCGGGCGGTGTGCCACAGCGCCGTCCCGTACTCCTTCAGGTAGCTGGCGGGGCCGCCGGTGGCGGCCTGCAACGGGTAGCGGTGGATGCGCACCCCGTCGATCACCGCCTCGGGCTCGGTGTCCCGCTTGCTGCCCTGGGGGCAGATCACGTCCACCGTCCAGCCCGCTTCGCGTAGCGTCCTGCACTCCTGCCACACCCGCCGGTCGAAGGGCACCGACAGGTTCTCCACCAGGATCAGCGCGCGGCGTCCGCGCCCGCCGCGGCCGGTCTTTTCACCAAGCAAGGCCGATGTACCCCGGTTCGGTCCGGCGCGTGTCCGCGTCGGGAAGGCGGATGAGGTCGACGATCAGCGGGCCGTCACCGTGGGGCAGGGCCGACAGCACGGCCGGCTCCCTGGTGCCCACCACCGCCACCTCGGCGTGGTCGAGCACCTCCTCGACGGACTCCGCGAGCAGCTGCGCCAGGTGCGGCAGCCGGGTCTCGATGTACTCGCGGTTCGCGCCGAGCAGCCGGGACAGGCTCACGTTCGGGTCGTAGATCCGCAGGTCGTAGCCCTTGCCGAAGAGCCGCTCGGCGAGCTCGACGAGCGGGCTCTCGCGCAGGTCGTCGGTGCCGGGCTTGAAGGAGAGGCCGAACAGGCCCACCTTGCGCTTGCCGGTGCCCTCGATCAGCTCCACCGCGCGCTGGAGGTGGTCGGCGTTGGAGGGCAGCACGTGCGAGAGGATCGGCACCGAGACGTCGGCCCGCCGCGCCGCGTGGACGAGGCTGCGCAGGTCCTTGGGCAGGCAGGAGCCGCCGAAGGCGAAACCGGGGCGCAGGTAGGCGGGGCTGATGTTGAGCTTGCGGTCGGCGAGGAAGACGTCGATCACCTGGTGCGAGTCCACCCCGAGGGCCTGGCAGACGGCGCCCAGCTCGTTGGCGAAGCCGATCTTGAGGCCGTGGAAGGCGTTGTCCGCGTACTTGATCGCCTCGGCCACCGGAACGGGCACCCGGAACACCTCGCCGGGCAGGCCCTCGTACAGCGCGGCGACCACGTCTCCGCTGGCCGCGTCCAGCTCGCCGATGACGGTCTTCGGCGGGTCGAAGAAGTCCCGCACGCTGGTGCCCTCGCGCAGGAACTCCGGGTTGACCGCCACCCCGATGTCCACCCCGGCGGTGCCGCCCAGGTGCTTCTCCAGGATCGGCACCAGCAGGTCCAGGCAGGTGCCCGGCAGCATGGTGCTGCGGAAGACCACGGTGTGCCGCTCGCCGCGCCCGGCCTTCTCCGCCGCCGCCGCGCCGATCTGCTCGGCGACCCGCTCCAGGTAGGTGGTGCACAGGCTGCCGTTCGCCTCCGAGGGCGTGCCCACGCAGACCAGCGACACGTCGGTGCCCAGCACCGCCTCGCGGACGTCGACGGTGGCGCGCAGCGCACCCGAGGCGACGACCTCGGCGATCATCTCGCCGATCCGCTCCTCGACCACCGGGGCCTTGCCGTCGTTGACCAGGTCGACCTTCACCGGGTTGACGTCCACCCCGATGACCTCGTGACCCAGGCTCGCCAGGCAGGCCGCCGACACGCACCCCACGTAGCCCAGACCTAAGACGCTGACCCGCATGATCCGTCCCTCCCCTCGGGCCGGCCCCGGTGGCCGGCTCGCACCCCTTGCGCCTCTTGCTCGTCCTGCTTGTTTTGCACGTCCTGCACGTTCTGCTCGTCCCGCATTCAGTACGCCCCCTGCCCCTGGAGGACCGCCCGCAGCGTCTTCCAGAGGATCACCGCGTCCAGGGCCAGCGACCAGTCCTCGACGTACCGCAGGTCGAGGCGCACGGCCTCCTCCCACGGCAGGTCGCTGCGCCCGCTGATCTGCCACAGGCCCGTGAGCCCGGGCTTGACGAGCAGCCGCCGCTTGATGTCCGGCCCGTACGCGGCCGTCTCCTCCGGCAGCGGGGGCCGGGGGCCGACGAGCGACATCGAACCGGCCAACACGTTGAACAGCTGCGGGAGTTCGTCCAGCGAGTACCGCCGCAGCACCCCGCCCACCCTGGTCACCCGGGGATCGCGGCGGAGCTTGAACAGCAGGCCCGCGCCCTCGTTTCGGTCGGTCAGTTCGGCGCGCTTGCGGTCCGCCCCGACGACCATCGTGCGGAACTTCACCAGCGTGAACTGCCGTCCGTCCTTGCCCACCCGGTGCTGGCGGTAGAACGCCCCGCCCCTGCTGTCCATCAGGACGAGCAGCCCGACGGCCAGCATCAGCGGCGAGAACACCACCAGCAGGACCGCGGCGCCGAGCCGGTCCACGACCGCCTTGACCGCCCGGGGCCCGCCGGTGAAGGCCGGCATGGACACCCGCAGCATCGGGATGCCGAGGACGGCGTCCACGTGCAGCCGGGGCCCGGCCACCTCCATCAGCACGGGCGCCACGACCATCTCGGCGTCCCCGCCCTCCAGGTTCCAGGCCAGCCGCTGAAGCCGGTCCGGCGACCAGTACGGGTCGGGGGTGATCGCGACGACCCGGTAGCCGTCGCGGTGCACGTGGCCCGCCACGTCCGTGAGCCGGCCGACCACCGGAACGCCGTCCAGCCGGTCGCCGTTGGGCCCCAGCCCGTACGGCGTGCACACCGCCTCCACCCGCCAGCCCAGGTGAGGGAACTTGCGGGTGCGGGCGATCAGGTCGCGCAGGGTGGCGGGGCTCCCGGCGGCGAGCACCGGGCGCAGGCACCGCCCCTCCTTGCGCTGCTTGTGCAGCGCGAGCCGCAGCAGATAGCGCTCGGTCATGGTGACCAGCGTGATCGCCGGGATCGCGACGAAGATCCAGAGCTTGATGTTGGTCGACGTGAGGGCGATCCCGCCCAGCGACAGCACCACGGCCGCCGTGAACAGGGACCGTCCGAGCCTGCGGAACTCCTCGGCGCCCTGCCCGAGCACCGCCGGGGCCCACGCCCGGGTGGTCGTCAGCGCCACCAGCACCAGAACCTCGGTGCCGAAGGCGAGGATTCCCCACTTCTCGTGCCAGTTGGCCGCGTCCCTGACCCCGAAGAAGCCGCCGATCGCCGCCACCACGAAGGCGGTGGCCACCGTGTCGCTCACGATCACGGTCCGGCGGTACTGCTGCTCCCAGTCCAGCGCGTCCCGGTCGATCGCCCCCTGCGTCCGGTGCCGTCGCACCGGTTGCAACGGGGCCGATAACTCGGCTTCCCCCTGCTCGACAGCCCCTTCGAGGTCGTCAGCGGGTTCGACGTGTTCGCTCCACACGATTCCTCCCCCCAGGAAGGCTCGCGCCTTCCGTCCCTGATGCCTCCCCTGGGGAGGCCCCACCTCCCGTGCCGCACCGTTCCTGCAGCCGTCGCGCCGCACCCGGAACGCTGCTCCCGGGAATGGCGAATCGGCGGTCGTCGCTAAAGCCGCTATTGCCGCGTGACGTGGACACCCCGCCCGGGCGCCGAGAAATGATCGTCCCCACCGCGCGCCTGAGGGCGTGTCAACACACCGCCCCCGGCGCCGAACCCGCAGATCACCACTCGTCGCCCCTCGTCCAACCGTGCGAGGCGGAATCAATGTAGAGCATCCGGACCACCCGAAGAGGTGGATGTGTGAAACGCATGGTCGAGATTTGAAGATTGGCCTACCGCTTGTTACCGGGGGAGGGGGCGGCCGGGGCCGTGACAGGTGGGATGACCTGTGACGACACCTCTCTTCCGGGGCTGTGGAGGTGATGTGTCGAAGCGTCAGGAAACCGCCAGGAGTCCGTACACGAGGGCCCTCAGGCCCTGACGGTAGGTGTCCTCGGCCGTGATTTCGGCCCAGTCGGCCGCGACCCGGGCCAAACACGGGAACTCGTGTGCGTCGAGATCGGCGAAAACTCGCTCCCTGTACGTTCGATGGCCGCTGTCCGCGCGCCGCCGGCCGGCCGTCGCCCGGATCATGATCTCCCCGGCCGTGTAGTACCAGATCGCGCGGTACCCGTGGACGGCCCGCTCGGGGGTCAGGCCGCAGGCGAGCAGGCCCTCGACGATCTGTTCGACGAACCAGAGCGAGGCGGTGGACATCAGGTCGTCGGCGGTCAGCACCTCGACGATCCAGGGGCAGCCGGCCAGCGCGTCGTGGATCGCCGTCGCGGCCAGCAGCACCCGCTCCTGCGGGTCGGCCGGCAGCTCGGGGCGGCGCAGGTTCCGCCGGGCGTAGTCGTCGAGGAGCAGGACGAGCAACTCGTCCTTGTCGCGCACGTGGTGGTACAGCGCCATCGGGGTGCTGCCGACCTCCGTCGCGAGCCGGCGCATCGTCAGCTTGGCCACGCCCTCCTCGGTCACGACCCGGCGCGCGGCGTCGAGGACCTGGTCGAGCGAGATCCGGGGCGGGCGGCCGGGGGACTTGCGGGGCGCTCTGCGCTGCTCTTCGCGGGGCTCTTCGTGCTGCTCGGGCATGGACCCATCATCCCCCGGGCGCTCTTCCCGCCTCTCGCTCGACAGGGGGCGCTGCCGCGCGCTACGTTGCTATACATGTACAGAAACTCCCGAGGGCGCCCCGCCGTGGTGCTCGCGGCGGTCGCCGTCGCCCAGTTCGTCTTCGCCCTCGACCAGTCGGTCGTCAACGTCGCCCTGCCCGCCGTCCGCACCGCACTCGGTTTCGCCCCCCTCGACCTCTCCTGGGTCGTCCACGTCTACGCACTCACCTTCGGCGGAGCCCTCCTGCTCGGCGGCCGCGCCTGCGACCTGTACGGGCGGCGCAGGTTACTCACCCTCGGCCTCGCCCTCTTCGCCGTCTGCTCCCTCGCCGGCGGCCTCGCCCAGGCACCCTGGCAGCTCATCGCCGCCCGCGCCGGACAGGGCCTCGGCGCCGCGGCCGCCGCCCCCGCCGCGCTCTCCCTGCTCACCGCCACCTTCCCCGAGGGGCGCAGCCGGGTGCGCGCCCTCGGCGTGTGGAGCGCGGTCAACGCCGCGGGCGGCGCCCTCGGCGTACTCGCGGGCGGACTCCTCACCCAGTACGCCGGGTGGCGCTGGGTGATGCTCGTCAACCTGCCCATCGTCGCCGCCGCCCTCGTGCTGACGGCCGCCGGCGTACCCGCCGACGCGCGGGCCGCGCGCCGGGAGCGCCTGGACGTGCCCGGCGCACTCCTCGCCACCGGCGGCTGCGCCCTGCTGGTCCTCGGCGTCGTCCGCGCCGACCGCCTCGGCTGGGGCTCCCCGGCCACGCTGCTCACCCTGGCCGTCGCCCTGTCCTCGCTCGCCGGCTTCGTCCTCGTCGAGTCCCGCAGCTCCGCACCCCTGCTACGGCTGGGACTCCTGCGCAGCCGGTGGGTCGCCGGGGCCAACGTCCTGGTGTTCCTGGCGGCCGCAGGCCAGTTCGCCGCCTTCTACTTCGTCTCCCTCTATATGCAGCAGGTCCTCGGCATGGGCGCGGCCGCGACCGGCTCCGCGTTCCTCCCCTTCTCCGCGGGCGTCGTCGTCGGCACCGTCATCGCCACCCGCGTCACCACCACCCGAGGCCCCCGCGCCTGCCTCATCGCCGGCGCCCTCCTCGCCACCGCGGGCCTCGCCTGGTTCGCCCGCCTCAGCCCCGACGGCACCTTCCTCACCGATGTCCTCGGCCCCTCCGCCGTCACCAGCATCGGCCTCGGCCTCCTCCTCGCCCCCGTCGCCGCCGCCGCGACCACCGGCGTCACCCCGGCCGAAGCCGGCACCGCCTCCGGCCTGCTCAACAGCTCCCGCCAACTCGGCGGCTGCATCGGCCTGGCCGCCCTCGCCACCGTCGCCGCCCAGCGAACCGGCGGCGCCACCGACACCGCCGCGCTCGGCGACGGCTACGCCGCGGGCCTCACAGGCGGGGCCTGCCTGTTCCTGCTCGCCACGGCCGTCGCCGTCCTCGCCCTGCCCTCACGCCGCGCTGAAAGGAACCCCTCATGACCACCTCCTCCTTCTCCCTCTTCACCTCAGCCCTCCACTTCCACCCCGACGGCCACGTCCACGCCGCCGAACGGAAGATGACCACCAGCCCCACCGGCGCCTGGCAGATCGGCACCTTCCACGTCGAGACCGACGCCGACGTCCACGCCGACCACTGGGAGATGCACCCCCACGCCGAAGAAGCCGTCTGCTGCCTCACCGGCTCCCTCCGCCTCTACCTCCGCCCCACCCGCCCCGACACCCCCGAAGAGATGCACCACCTCACCCCCGGCACCGCCGTCATCGTCCCCCGCGGCCGCTGGCACCGCCTCGAACTCGACACCCCCAGCGACCTGATGTCCATCACCCTCCGCGAAGGCACCCGCCTCGAAAAGCGCCCCACCCCCTGACCCTCCCCGCTGCCCGCCCCGCGGCCTACCGCCTCCGCGCCTCAGTGGCCGGGGGAGGGCAGGGCGAGCGCCCGGCGGCGGACCTCGGCGGCCTTGTCGGTGTCGCTGCCGGTGATCGCGCCGACTCCGGCGGGTGCGGGCTGTCCGTCGGTGGCCACCGCGAGGAAGGCGCTGTGCGGGTTGGCCTTGGCAGCGGTGTCCAGTGCCTGGGCGAAGGTGGGCCCGACCGCGACGATCAGAGCGCAGTGCTGGGCGGCGAGTCCGGCGAGGTACGGCAGCGCCTGATCGGCGGTGGAGGCCGGAACGAAGAGCCGCTGGACGTTCAACTGGCTCTGCCGAGATGCCTCTTGGAGTGACGTCCAGATCGTGTTCGTGTCGGTTCGCCCGTCGGCCTCGGTGGTTTCGCCCGTCAGGCAGACGGTGGGACGCCCGGCGATGTTCGAGGGCGTGATCGGGGCGGGCCGGTCGTTCCCGGAGTCGTTCCACCCGAGGGCGAGCAACCCGGCGGCGGCACCCACTGCCAGTGCTGAGCCGAGGCCGACGGTCCAGCGAGTACGTGGACGGACGGGGAACGTCATCGCGGTCTGCTCCTCGCGCGTGGTGGTCGGTCGGCGGGGTTCGGTGGGCGCCCCAAGTCTTGCTCAGTGGTTTCGCTCGGAAGGTAAAGACTATGAAAAGAATCTGAAGATCATATGAGGAAATCATGGGATATCTTTCCATCTATTGACCAAGCGATCGTCAACTCCGCTCTGTACCCGCCAGCTTGGGCCGTATAGGAATGACCGGGGCCGAGCCAGGGGAGAGCCGGCCGCTTTGCTGGCATCTGTGGGGGATTGGCCATGCGGCGCTTACTCGTGTTCATGACGGCCCTGTTGGTTCTGCTGACGGTCGGTACGCAGGAGGCGAGCGCATTCACCGCCGCCAACGCCCCGACCCCGGTGGTCACTCCGAGCACTCCGCAACAGCTCAGCGGTGATCCGAGCCGGGGTGGCCACACCGTTCCGTCCGACCGGACGAAGAAGGACGGCGGCGCCTCAGGGGGATCCGCCCACCAACCCGGCCCGGGTGAACTGCCGGAGAGCAAGGGAGTGTCGGGCGACACCACCCCGCACCCCTCGGGTGACGGGCAGTCCAAGGCTCCGGTGAAGAGCGAACCCGTCGTCCCGCCGTCGTCGCTGGACCACCGCCCGGGCGACGCGAAGCCCGGCAGCCCCCGGCCCGGCGACCAGGGAAAGCCGGCAACGGCCGTACCGCAGAACGACACCAAGGACGACCGCGGCGCCCAGAAGCGTGGTGCCCAGGCCCCGGATCTCCAGGCCCGGAACGACGCGGGCACCGGGCCCGGCTCGCCGGGACTCGCTGCCGAGGGGGTCGAGGTCAGCGGTTCCCGGACCGACAGCACATCGGTGTACCAGAATCCGGACGGTACCAAGACCCTGCGCGTCTACCCCCGCCCCGTGCACTACCGGAGGGCCGACGGCAGCTGGGACGACATCAACACCAACTTCTCGCTCGACCGCGCCGGCCGGTGGGCGGAGCAGGCCAACAGTCAGCAGGCGACCTTCGCCGTCAAGTCCGACGACCCTTCGGTGGTGAGCTGGTCGCTGGACCAAGCGCACGCCGTCTCCTACGGCCTGGAGGGGGCGGCCCCGGTCCGCGGAGTCGTCCGGGGCGACACCCTGACGTACCCGTTGGCGCGCCCTGCGAGCGACGTCGTCTACAACGGCCTCGCACAGGGCGTCAAGGAATCCCTGGTGCTGCACGACGCGACCGCCCCGACGAGCTGGGTCTTCCCGCTGCACACGACCGGACTGACCGCAGCGATCGGCTCCGGCGGCGAGGTGCAGTTCAAGGACGCGGCCGGCGTCGTGCGGCTGACGATTCCGCGTGGCTTCATGACCGACTCGAAGGTCGATCCTGCTTCCGGTGACGGCGTGGTCAGTGACGGAGTCCACTACCGGCTGGTCGACAGGAACGGTGCCCCCGCCCTTCAGATGGACCTGGACGGAGCCTGGCTGCACGATCCCAGGCGTGTCTTCCCGGTCACCGTCGACCCGTCGACCGCGTCCATCGGCGTCGGCCAGTCGACCTACGTCCGCTCCGACCAGACGGCGAACTTCTCGACCGACCCGCTGCTGCGGATCGGGACCTCCGACGGTGGCGCCTCGAAGGTCAACAGCTACCTCTACTTCCCGGGCGTGGCCGGCTCGTTGCCGAACGACTACCTGCACGTCGTGTCCCTCAATCTGAACAACACGCACTCCTACGAGTGCTCGCCGCACCCGGTGAACGTCAACCAGATCACCAGCGGGTGGGACCCGGCGACGATCAACAGCTACCCCGGCGTGTCGATCGGCCAGCAGGTGGGAACCGCCAGCTTCTCCGCCGGTGACACCTGTGGCGGTGCGCTGTGGGAACCCATCTACCTCGGAAAGAGCCACAACGATCCGGGCGTTCAACTGGTCGAGAGCTGGGCACGGGGCGGCGCCAACTACGGCCTCGCGCTGACGGCCAGTACCACGGACTCGTACCACTGGAAGAAGTTCTCCAGCGCCAACAGCGCCTATCCGCCCTACCTCTCGATCGTCTACAGCGACTGGGCCGCGACCTACGCGCCGGCCGGCACCTACACCCCGCCGACGTACAACCAGTCCGGCCACCAGCAGGTCACCCTGACCAACGTGGCGGCCAACTGGTGGAATTCGCAGAGCATGCAGGTCAAGGCCCGCCTCTTCGACTCGAACTGGAACGAGCAGTCTTTCAACGCGCCGCTCATCGGAGTTCCCGGGCTGGTCAAGACCTATGAGTCCGTGACCATCGACGGGGTGATCCCACCGCTGCCACCCGGCCGGTCCTACTACCTCTGCTGGGACGGCTACGTCGGCGGGACTACGTCCCTGCACGACTCCTACTCGATACCCTTCGGCACCTGCACCCCCGTCGGCGCGGCCAACACCGCGCCCCAACTCGACGTCCTGGCACCGCCCAGCAACACGGTGGTCGGCAACCTGACCCCGCAGCTCTACGCCACCGGCCACGACCCGGACAACTATCCCGGCACGGGACTGGACTATGACTTCAGGGTCTACACCAACCCGTCGTCGGGTGACCCCCAGCTCGTGGTGGAGTCGGGCTGGCGGCCCAGCACCGCGTGGGCGGTGCCGCCGGGCAAACTCGCTTGGAACACGGGCTACCTGTGGAACGTCAAGGTCGGTGACCACGCGGGCGAGAGCCCGTTGTCCGGCACCGCCGCCTTCTCCACCCAGGTCCAGCAGCCGGTGATCACCTCGCACCTGGGCGGCGCCGTCGGCGATGGGGCGGGGCGCCCCTTCGACGCCAAGGTCGGCAACTACACCACGGCGGCCACCGACGCGGACGTCAAGGGCGTCGGACCGGCCCTCGCGGTCAGCCGCTCGTACAACTCCCTGGACCCGCGCACGTCGACGCTGTTCGGAAACGGCTGGACCTCCAACTTCGACATGCGGGTCCAGCCCGACAACGACGGCACTGACGCCGTCGTCCTCACCACCGACAGCGGGCGGGCGGCCCGCTTCGGGGCCGACCCGAACAAGGCCGCGCTGTACACACCGCCCTCGGGCGAGTTCCAGTCCCTCACCAAGGTCACGGGTGGTTTCGACCTGATGGCCAAGGACGGCACCCGCTACGAGTTCCACGTCGCCTCGGGCGACGGCTACGTCCTTTCCCTGGTCCGCGACGCGGTCGGCCGTACCCAGGAGCTGAGTTACGCCAACGGAGCCCTGGCGACGGTGAAGGACACCACCTCGGGCCGGATGCTGCACTTCGAATGGACAGCCGGCAACCGGCACGTCGCGAAGGTCTACACCGACCCGGCCACCGGGACGGACTGGAACACCGCCCTGACCTGGACCTACACCTACAACACCGACAACCCCGACCAGCTGGACCAGGTCTGCGCCCCGGCGACCGGCGGGAACACCGCGCGGTCCTGCACCAGCTACGCGTACACCGCCGGCTCGCACCTGCGTTCGGCGGTCCTGGACTCGGCCCCGGCCTCCTACTGGCGGCTCGGCGAGAAGTCGGGCAGCACCGCGGCCAGCGAGGTGATCGAGAACCAGGGCAACGACAACGCCCGCTACTCCGGCACCGGTGTCACCCTCGGCACACCGGGCCCCACGACCCCCGGCGCCACGGCCGCGACCTTCGACGGCACCTCCGGGTTCGTCGGACTGCCGCCCAGCGTGCTGGACACCTCCTCGTACACCTCGGTCGGCCTCTGGTTCAAGACCAACAGCTGGGGCGTGCTGTTCAGCTACCAGGCCGACACCTTCCCGGGCAACGGAACCACTCCGGCCAACTACACGCCCGCGCTGTATGTCGGTGAGTCGGGCAAGCTGCACGGCAAGTTCTGGAACGGTGCTGCGAACACCATCGAGTCCAAGAACCCAGTCAAGGACGACAAGTGGCACTTCGCCCTGTTGTCGGCGGCTGGCAACGCCCAGACCCTCTACCTGGACGGCGAGGCGCAGGGAACGCTGCCGGGAGCCGTGATCGCCCCCGGGCAGCGCTACGAAGCGGTCGGCGGAGGCTTCATCAGCGCGGGCTGGCCGGACAACCCGTACCAGTCGTCCGGGCAGGCGAACTACTTCAAGGGCAGCATCAGCGACGTCAGCTTCTACAACCGGGCCCTGGGCGTGCCGGCCGTCAAGTCCCTATGGCAGGCGGGGAGCCAGCAGTCGTCGGAGCTCTCCGGCATCAAGCTCCCCTCGGGCAAGTCCCAACTGGCCGTGAGCTACGACGCCGTCAACGACCGCGCGGACAAGGTGACCGACGAGAACGGTGGCACGTGGTCCCTGGGGCAGCCGACGGTGACCGGGTCCTCCCAGGAGTACCGCGGCTCGGTCATGGGCTCCCGGCCGAACGGATACTGGCGGCTGTCCGACGGCGCCGGGGTCCAGGCCGCCAACCAGATCTACACACCTCGGCCGACCCCCAACAACGGCACCTACGCCAACGTCGCGCTCGGGGCACCCGGTCCCATGGCCGGCTCGACCGGCGCCGCGTCCTTCGACGGCAGCACCTCCTGGGCGGAACTTCCGTCCTCCTACGCTCCGCAGAACGGTCCAGGGGCGCTCGCCCTGTGGTTCCGGACGGACCGCGAAGGCGTCCTGCTCTCGTACCAGTCGTTCCCGGTCAACGGCACCCCCAACGGTTCTACCGACCGCTGGAACCCGGCTCTCTACGTCGACAGCAACGGCAAGCTGCGGGCCCAGATGTGGATGGGCGACGCGGCGGCGACTCTGGCCTCCGGCGCCACCGTCACGGACAACAAGTGGCACTTCGCGGTGATCTCCGCCGACACCCCGAGCAGCCAGACCCTCTACCTGGACGGTGCGTCCGTTGCCGGGCCCCTCAACGGCACGATCGTCCCCAACGGCACCAGCCACGTCTTCCTTGGGGCGGGCAACGTGACCGGAGGCTGGCCACAGGCGCCGACCGACCGCGCGGGCCACTTCAAGGGACAGATCGCAGACGTGGCCGCCTATCCGCACGGTCTGAACGGTGCCGTCATATCGTTGATCTACTATCTCGCCACCAAATCCGGCGCCGCCCAGTTCGACGCCGCGATGGTGGACCAGAAGCCGACAGGTTACTGGCGCCTGGGCGACACCATGGGCAACCAGGCCACCGACCTCATCTCCTCGACGGCACTGGCCCAGAACCGTGGCAGCTACCACAACACCACCTGCTGCCAGCCCGGCCCATGGGCCTCCGGCACCTCGACGGCCACCGGCTTCAACGGCACCAACGCCCACGTCCAACTGCCCGCCGACACCGCCCCTCAGCACTGGGGCGCGGCCACCGTCGAGCTCTGGTTCAAGACCACCGCCCCCGGGGTGCTGTACAGCTACCAGTCGTTCCCGATCGACGGGAAGCCGAACGGTTCGACCGACCGCTGGAACCCGGCGCTCTACATCGGCTCGGACAAGAGGCTCTACGGCACCCTGTGGACGGGCTCGGCGAACAACGCTCTGGTCTCGTCCTCCACCGTCACCGACGGAGCCTGGCACCACGTGGCCCTGGCCGGCGACGGTTCCGGTCAGACCCTCTACCTCGACGGCGCGCCCACCGCGACGAGCACCACCGCGCTGCCCATCACCTACAACGGATCCGCGTACGCCTACCTCGGCGCGGGCTGGACCGGGGGAGGCTGGCCCAACAGCCCCTCGGACCAGGTCGGGTACTTCAACGGTTCCATCGCAGACTTCTCGCTCTACCGCTACCCCCTCACCAAGGACACGGTCTCCGGCCACTACAACCGCGCGACCTCCGGCGCCGTGGTCGGAGGGCTGGACGCCGCCGGGTCCTACCGGGTCGGCCAGATCCAGGACGGCGCGGTCGGGTACTGGCGCCTCAACGATCCGTCGGGCGCCTCGTCCGCCGCGAGTCAACTCGGCTCCGCCCGCCCAGACGTGAACTCCGGCGATCTGACCGATGTCCTGCTGAACGGTGAAGGCCCCTCCAACGATCCCAACCAGAGGTCGGCGATCTTCAACGGCACCACGTCGAAGGTCCAGCTCCCGTCCGATGCCGCCCCCATCCGGGGGCCGGCCAGCATCGAGCTGTGGTTCAAGACCACCGGCAGCGGCCCGTTGTACAGCTACCAGGACTTCCCGGTGGGCGCTTCGGGTAGCAGTTGGAACCCCGCCCTTTACGTCGGTACGGACGGCCGGATGCGCGGCGAGTTCTGGATGGGATCGGGCGCCCCGATGACCTCCGACCGGACGGTCAACGACGGCAAGTGGCACCAGGTCGTCCTCGCCGCGGACGACAGTGGTCAGACGCTCTACATCGACGGACAGGCCAGCGCCTCCGACACCAGCGGACGTAAGATCACCTTCAACGGCACCCCTTACGTCTACCTCGGCGCCGGCACCACCAGCCCGGGCTGGCCCGCCGGTGGCGCCGACCACTTCAACGGCAACATCGCGGAAGCCTCGTACTACACCAGCCGGCTCGACTCCGCGACCGTGGCCGCCCACTTCAAGGCCATGGGCGACGGCGGCTCCGCTGTCCCGGTGACCACCGCGACCGTCACGGACCCGACGGGCTACAAGCTCACCTACCAGTACGACGCCCGCTCCTCCCGGCTGCTCTCGCGCGGCGACGGCTACGGCAACACCACCCGCTACGGCTACGACACCGCCGGATACCTCTACGCCGTCAGCGACGCGAACGGACACACCATCACCACCGGGCACGACGCCCGCGGAAACACCGTCTCCCGCACCACCTGCCGAGGCGCCGGAAGCTGCCAGACCAGCTACGCCACGTACTTCCTGGACGCCGCCAACCCGTTCAATCCGACCAACGACAAGATCCTGACCTCCAGCGACGCCCGCTCCTCCGGGCCCGCCGACACCACCTACACCACCCGCTACGGCTACGACGGCAACGGGAAACTGACCTCCACCACCGGCCCGGCCACGCCGGACTTCCCGCAGGGCCGGGTCAGCTACACCCTGCGCACTGACGCCACCACCCAGGCGCAGGGCGGCGGAACCGTACCGGTCGGACTCGTGCGGGCCCAGACCGCCCTGCTCGACGCAGCCGCCTACCCGGACCCGGCCAAGGTCCCCGCCGACCAGCAGACCACCTACACCTACCGGGCCAACGGAGACGTCGCCTTCGTTGCCGCACCCTTGCGGCCCACGGTCTCGTACGGTTACGACAACCTCGGCCGCACCGTCAGCCAGTCCTACGGCTGCGACGACTGCCCCGGCGGCAGCACCACCAGCCCCCGCGTCCTGGAGACCGACTACACCTGGGACGGCCAGGGCCACCAGGTCACCCGCACCGAGCCGTACACCACCGACGCCGTCACCGGTACCAAGCACACCCGGCAGACCACCACCGCCTTCGACCTCGACGGCAACCCGCTGAGCCAGACCGTCGCCGACACCACGGGCGGCGACCAAGCGCACATCACGAACTGGACGTACGAGCCCGACACCAGCCGGGTGAAGCAGGTCAAGGACCCGGGCGGCCACGTCACCTCGTTCACCTACGACCGCTACGGCAACGTAGCCACGCGGACCGACGCGGCCGGAACGGTGTACAGCTACAGCCACTCGCCGATGGGGCAGCTGCAGCAGACCGCCATCGCCAACTACACCGGCAGCGCCGCCACTCCGACCGGACCGCGCTGGCAGGTCATCGGCTCCCGCGCGTACGACCCGGCGGGCCGTCTCGCGACCGACACCGATGGCATGGGGCGCACCACCCACACCTACTACAACGACGACAACACCGTCTCCGAGATCGACCGCGACGGCTACCACAACGCGGACGGCACCGTGCGCAACGTGGTGCTCCAGCAGAACACCTACGACGACGCGGGCCACCTCGCCCAGCAGGTGACGGGAGGTGGCAGGACCACCACCGCGACCGCCTACGACGCGGCCGGCCGGGTGACCCGGACGACCGTCGACCCCGGCGGGCTCAACCGCACCACCGCCTACACCTACGACGTGGCGGGCCGACCGACCAGCGTGGTCAGGACCGGTGGCGCGGACGCCAGCTCGGCCCAGACCGACTACACGTACGACGCGACCGGGAACGTACTCAGGCAGACCGCCCGGAACCAGCCGACCGACTCCGTGGTGGTCAACTCCTACAACAGCCGCGGCCTGCTCACCAGCACCGTCAGCCCGAACGGAAATGCGACCGGCGCCGACCCGAGCGCGTTCACGAGCAGCGTCTCCTACGACGAGGCGGGCCGGCCCACCGTCACCACCGGCCCGTTGGTGAGTGCCGAGTCGTACGATCCGGCCAGTCGCGGCACCAAGCCGCAGCAGGTCAGGCCGATCGGCCGGACCGGGTACGACACCTTCGGCCAGACGACTTCCATGGTCGACCCGTTGGGCAACACCGTCACCAACACCTACGACCTGGACGGCAACCGGGTCGCGGTGGCCGGCTCCGCCTACACCGACCCGCAGTCCGGCGCCACCGTCACTCCGGTTTCCACGGTCGAGTACGACGCGCTCGGCCGACCCGTGACGAGCGTGCTCGACCCGACCGGCCTGAAGTTGACCCGCACGATGCGGTACGACCAGTCCGGCAACGTCGTACAGGCCACCCTCCCGCCGACCGGCGGCACCGCCGCCCCGACCGTCACCAACTCCTACGACCTCGACGGCGAACTGCTCGCCACCACCGGCCCCACCGGTGCGGTCAGCCAGTCGACGTACGACGACCTCGGGCGGCGCATCACCAGCACCCAGCTGGAGCGCTACCCGGCCGTGGCCGCCTACACCTCCACGTTCACGTGGGACGACGCGGGCAACCAGATCAGCTCCACCCTGCCGGGTGGTGCTGTGACCAAGGCCGACTACAACGCCGTCGGCCAGGTGCTCAGCGCCACCGACCCGGCCGGAGTCACCGTCCGCTCCGCCTACGACGGGCTCGGCCGGACCGCCCGGGTGACCAAGGCGGACGGCACCGCAGTCACCTCCGGCTACGACCGGCTCGGACGGACGCTGACCGCGACCGACCTGGACACCACCGGCGCGGCCGTGGCCGGCCGCTACGCCACGTACGATCCGGCGGGCAACGTCCTGAGCGCCACCGACAGTGTGGCGAGCAGCGCCGACATCGCCGCGCACGCACGGAAGTTCACCTACAACGCGGCCGGTCAGGCGATCCAGCAGACCGAACCCGTCGCCGCCGGGCAGACGATCACCACCTCCGTCGGCTACGACGCCGGCGGGCGCAGGACCCGCTGGACCAACGGGAAGAACATCCCCGTCTACTACACCTACAACAGCCTCGGCCTCCCCGAGACGACCGTCGAACCGCCGACGACCGCCCACCCGACGGCCGCCGAGGGCCTCTTCACGACCAGTTACGACGCGGCCGGACGGGCCGTCACCCTGGCCGAGCCCGGAGGCGTGATCCGGCGCCGCAGCTACGACGGCTCGGGCAACCTGACCCAGGAGACCGCCACCGGAGCCGAGACGGCTACCCCGAACCGGACTCTCGGATACGACGCGGGCGGCCGCCTCGTCTCCGTCGGCACGCCCACGGGCACTCCCGACACCTACACGTACAACGACCGCGGCCAGCTGCTCACCTCGGCGGGCCCCGGCGGCGCCAGCGGCTACACCTACGACGGCGACGGCCGGATGACCGCCCGCACGGACGCCTCCGGCACCACCGCCTTCGGCTACAATGCGGCCGGTCAACTCGCGAGTACGACCGACCCGTTGACGCACCTGACCGTCGGCTACGGATACGACGCGGCAGGCCGCCTCAGTACCGAGAACTACGGCGCCGGCGGCGGCACCCGCACCTACGGGTACGACAACTTCGGCCGCCTGCGCGACGACACCGTCAAGAACCCGAGCGGGGCGACCGTCGCCTCGATCGGCTACGGCTACGACCTCAACAGCCGGATCGTCAGCAAGACCACCGCCGGCACCACGGGCGCCGCCAGTAACCAGTACGGTTACGACCTCCTCGGGCGGCTCACCTCCTGGAACAACGGCACCACCACCACGGCGTACACCTGGGACGCGGCCGGTAACCGCACCTCGGCGGGCAGTGTCACCTCCACCTTCGACGAGCGCAACGAACTGCTCAACGACGGCTCCACAAACTACAGTTACTCGGCTCGGGGAACCCTGACGAGCAGCACCGCCCAGGGCTCCCAGCCCAAGGACTTCCAGTTCGACGGCTTCGACCGGATGGTGAAGGAAGGACCGTCCACCTACACCTACGACTCGACGGACCGCGTCGCCCAGACGGGCAACACCACCTTCACCTACGACGGCGGCTCCAACAGCATCGTCACGGACGGCACCGCCACCTACACCCGCACCCCCGGCGGCAAGCTCCTCGGTACGGCAACCTCAGGCGCGACCCCCAACCCCCGCCTGGTGGTCACCGACCAGCACACCGACGTCGTCGCCACCATCGACCCCGCCGCCAAGGCCGTCACCGGCTCCACCTCCTACGACCCCTTCGGCAAGCCCACGGCAACCGCCGGCACCGGCAACTCCCTCGGCTACCAGAGCGGCTGGACCGACCCCGCCTCCGGCGACGTCAACATGGCCGCCCGCTGGTACCGCCCGGGCAGCGGCACCTTCGCCTCCCGCGACTCCTGGCAGCTCGGAACCAGCCCGTCCACCCAGGGCAACCGGTTCACGTACGGCAACGGCGACCCACTCGGCTCGACGGACCCGTCGGGGCACGAATCCTGCCGCATCAAGTTTGAGCTTAGGTGGCCGGTCATTCCGGTCTTCGGCCCCTGGGGCACGACGATCGAGTGTGAGAGGTCCAGGCGCGACCAGCCACCTGCGCCGGAAACCTTCGGTGACCGTCCCCCGCCGGGCTTTTCCGGGCCGCAGGCCGATTGCGACAGGCACCCGTGGACGTCGGACTGCAATAGTTCCGGCTCCCGGCCGGCGCCCTCGATCGACCCGGAAGAAATCACGGCAATCGGGCACCTTGACCGAGGAGACTCGGGCGGCGGTGGATACGGTCCCCCACACCGCAAGCGCCCGGGCGGCGGCCGCATACATCCCGGACCCACCCTCCCCAAGGCCAAGCCCGCGGTGCAGACCCGCCCGCTCAACGACCACGACCGCCCGAGCGCCGAGCCCGGCCCGTTCGACTTCCTGACCGACACCATCGTCAAAACCGCTACTGCCGCCTTCAGTACCGCGGTTGCCGCAGGGGGCTCGGCCCTCGCCGCCGTCGTCGCCGCCACCGGCGCCGGCCTCGTCGCCGGCACGGGCGCCCTGATCGACCTCGGCGAGGACATCTACAACCTTGTCAACGGCGGTGGCAACCCGGCGCCCGCCCCCGCACCCAACCCCGCGCCGACGTCGCGTCCGTGGCCGATCCCGCTTCCCCTGCCCGATCCGGAGCCGAACAACCCGGATGGTCCCAGGCGGAACGGCAACCGGCGCGTCCTTACCTGCAAGGATCTGCAGCCCGCGGGGGCCGTCCCTCTGAGCGGCGGCGGATGGGTCGAGTATCTGCCGTCGGATAGTCAGGGTCGTAATCAGGGAGTTAGTGCTTGTCTCCAAGGGAAGCCCAGTTCCAGTAGGGGACAGGCCGCAAGTGGCACGATCCGAGGCTGGCAGGAAGCTCAGAACAAGGCGACGAAGTACGGGTTCAATCCGGCCACTGCCCTCGCCCGCTGCCACTCCGTGCCACGCATGGCCGGCGGAACCACGGATGAGCGGAATCTGACGCCGTGCTTCCAGCAGGGGGCTAACACCAATCAGAGAACCGGTGGGAGGATCACGAACAGCATGCGGACGTTCGAGACCAGGGCAGAGACGGGCATGAACCGGGGATATGTACTCTACGACGTCCTTCCGCAGTACACCGATCTCAAGAGTACTGTCCCGAACGGATGGGCGATGGGCCTTGCGGCCTGGGACGCCAACACCGGCTTGCCCACGGACTTTGGATGGGCTGTTGTAGACAACGGGCGATACGGCGACAAGGGGTATGCGAACCTGGGAAACTAAGCTTCGGAGGAAACGGGTGGCCGATGGGAGACGGATGTGACGATCGAAGAGACGCTGGACCGACTCGGCGCGGTGATCGGGCCGCCGCCGGAGGGTGGGGTGGTCCCGGTGCCCTGGGAGCGCGGGCTGGAGGAGGTCGGGTTCCAATTGCCTGTGGACTACCGGGCGTTCATCGATCGGTACGGGATGGTCAGCATCAGCGACGAACTGCACGTCTACGCACCGTCGAAAGTGCCTAGCCCCCAGGTAGGGCAGCCGCTCGGCTATGCGGGATTCCTGTACTACACGACGGATCCCCATGGATACTGCGCCATGCTGGCTCAGGCGTTCGGGGATGGCGACTACGACGAATGCCCGTATCCGCTTTTCCCAGCTGAGGGCGGGCTTCTGAAGTGGGGTAACAACTGGAACTCCGACCACTTTTTCTGGCTTATGCGGGGCCCTGACCCGGACCAGTGGCCAGTCGCTGCCAAGTTCGACTCGATGCGGGAGTGGGACTTGTTCGAGGGGGGCTTTCTGGAGTTTCTGCTGTCGGCGGTGACGGAACAGTACCCATATCACGGGGATGTTGTTCCTGGAGGGATGAAGCAGGTTGGTGACGGCCGTGCCTATCGTCCTCGCGGTGACTGGTCGAAGCAGAGTTGGTAGTACCCGATCGGGATGATGGTGATTCCGGCCCGGCCCCCGAGTGTCGGGGGCCGGGCCGGTTGGGGTTTCAGCGGCGGCCGCCGGGGGCCCAGGGGTGGGTTTCGATGGTGGCGTAGGCGGTGGGGGTGAGGAGGGTGTGGGCGGTGGTGGGGGTGGGGGTGTCGAGGATGGCGGCGGTGCCGAGCCAGGTGGTGCCGTCGTCGGCGAGGAGGGGGCCGTAGGCGATGAGGTGGGGGGTGTGGGTGGGGGGTGGGGTGAGGTCGGCGGGGGCGCCTTCGCCGAAGGCGAGGACGAGGGTGCGGGGGGCTTCCTCGGTGAGGAGGCCGGGGTGGTCCCACATGGTGCGGCCGAGGGTGTTCCGCCAGCGGCGCAGGAGGACGTCCCGGTAGGCGCCGGCCTGGTAGTTGGGCTCGTCGAAGGCGAACGCGCGGGCGGCGGCCGGGTCGGGCAGGTCGACGATGTGGACGCTTCCGGTGCAGGCCTCGGTGGCCTCGTCGAAGGTCGGGCCGCGGGCGATCAGCTGCTCGGCGAAGCCGTCCATGTAGGACCAGTGGGCCTCGATCAGGGCGTCGCGCAGCGGCATCGAGCCGGGGCGGTCGCGGTGGTAGGCGAGAAACTCCATACCGCATGGTCCCGCCCCGGCCGCTGCCGTGGGAACGGATTTACTGCCCGGTGTGCCAGTCGGCCTCGAGCCCGGTGGTGCCGTCGGGGTGGCGGACCGGGTGCCAGTGGGCGTGCAGCCCGGCGGGCCGGGCGGTGGTGCGGGGGGCGCCCATGGCGTGCAGGACGGAGTTGTCGAGCGGGCTCGCGGTGAGCCGTTCGACGATCCGGGCGAACGCGGCGCGCAGGCGGTGCCCGGGGTGGTCGACGGCGGGCGCGGGGGCGTGGGAGTGGAACGCGGTGAAGACGGACATGCGGGCTCACCTCCGGAACGGCCTGCGGATGTGCAGGTCACGCCCACCCTGCACCCGGCGGGCGGAGTGCCGGTCGGGTTTTGACAGGGTGCTGATGCGGCCCTGACGTTTTCCTATTCCGCCGCGTCCGGGCGGTGGTTCCAGGTGAGGGAGACCTTGAAGTTGGCCTCGGCGGAGGTGCTGGAGATGACCACGTCCGCTTCGGCGGAGAGGGAGAGGCCGAACTCGATGCTGATCTCGTCGGGGGCGTGGGCGAGGCCCTGGAAGCCTTCGACGAAGTTCTGGGCGATGGGCCGGATGCCGGCGAGCATGTCGCCGAGGGAGCGGGTGGCGCGGGCGACGACCTGGCCGGGGCGGGAGACCTGGACGAGGCCCTCGCCGACCTGGGAGATCTCGACGCGTACGGTCTCGGGCGCGTCCGGGCCGGCGGTCACGGGCAGTTCGACGAAGTAGGTCACGAGGTCCCCCGGGGTGGTCTGGGCTGCGGCTCAAGTGCCCAGGGAGCGGGGTGACTTGTCCGCCGGTCGCCAACCACCGTAGCGGCTGCGGCGGGCGCCGGGGCGGGATCGGGGCCGGTCCCGTACGCACCATCGGTATCATCGGTGCGCACAACGGGCACGGGGAAGCGGGACGACGTGGAGATGCTGGGGCCGGACGGGCCGGAGTGGATCGGGCCGTTCCGGGTGCTGGCGGTGCTCGGCCGTGGCGGGATGGGGCGGGTCCTGCTGGGGGTGTCGCAGGACGGGCGGGCGGCTGCCGTGAAGCAGGTGCACGCCGAGCTGGCCGAGGACGAGGGTTTCCGGGCGCGGTTCCGCCGGGAGGTGGAGGCGTCGCGGCGGGTGTCGGGGGCGTACACGGCGGCCGTGATCGCCGCCGATCCGGACGCGGCGACGCCCTGGCTGGCCTCCGAGTTCGTGGCCGGGCCCTCCCTGGGCGAGGCGCTGCGTACGGCGGGCGCCCTGCCGGAGGGGTCGGTCCGCAGGCTGGCGGCCGGGCTGGCGCAGGCGCTGGTGGACGTGCACCGGGCGGGGCTGATCCACCGGGACCTCAAGCCCTCGAACGTGCTGCTCGCGGCGGACGGCGTGCGGGTGATCGACTTCGGGATCGCCCGGGCCGCCGCCGAGGGCCAGGACACCAGGCTGACCCGCACCGGGGCGATGATCGGCTCGCCCGGCTACATGGCGCCCGAGCAGGTCGAGGGCCGCGAACTGACCCCCGCCGGCGACGTGTTCGCGCTCGGCGCCACCCTCGCGGTGGCCGCGACCGGGCGGCCGGCGTTCACGGGGGAGTCGCTGCCGCGCGTCCTGTTCAACGTCCTGCACGCGCAGCCGGACGTGGACGGCGTCCCGGACGGGCTGCGCCCGCTCGTCCTGGCCTGCCTGGCGAAGGACCCGGCCGCGCGGCCGACCCCGCAGGCGGTGCTCGCGGCGGTGGGCCGGATCGCGCCCTCGACGCGGCCGTGGCCGGAGGCGGTGCACGGGCTGCTGGCGGCGCAGGAGGCGGAGCTGGCGGTACTGATGGGCGCTGTGACGGCGATGAAGGAGCCGGTCGCACCCGAGCCCGTGCGGCGGCCGCGCAGGGCCGCCCTCATAGCCGGCGCCTCCGTCGCGGCGCTCGCCGCCGTGGCCGGCACGCTGCTCGCCACCGGGGCCGTCAGCCTGGACTCCCTCCGCCCCGAGCCCGTCCCGACCCCCGGGACCACGCCGCTGTCGCAGGTCGCCGACAGGTACCGGGCCACCGCCCCGACCTGCGAGGACGCCCGCGCCGTCGACACCCCCGGCGAGTTCGCCGCCCCGGCGGGCAACCCGCCGGGGCCGCCGAGCCCGGACGGCCACGCCACCGACTTCTGCGAGTGGACCTCCCGTTCGGGCGACCGGATACAGATCGTCTGGGACGTCTTCGCGAGCACCCCCGGCGGCGAGACCGGCGCCGAGCGGGCCAAGGACCACTACGAGGGCCTCTACCTGGGAGGCCGCACACGCGACCCGGGCATCGACTTCGCCGAGGAGGGCTTCTGGCTGCCCGCGAAGCAGCTGGGCGAGGAGAGCTGCGTGCTCTACCTGCGGGACGTCAACCTCGGCGTGTTCGTGGCGGTCAAGGGCGGCACCTACCCGCGCGGGCACTGCGAGGAGATGACGAAGGGCCTGGGCGAGTCCGCCGTGCAGGTCGCCGCCACCGTCTCCCGCGACGGCCACGCGCCCGCGCCCGCGCCCACCCCGGAAACGACGGGTGCTCCCTGATGCGGCCCCTGCGCGAGGGCGATCCCGCCGAGGTCGGCCCGTACCGCGTGCTGGGCGAGCTCGGCCGTGGCGGCATGGGCCGGGTGCTGCTCGGCGCGGCGCCGGACGGACGGCTGGCGGCCGTCAAGCAGGTGCACGAGCGCTACGCCGCCGACGACGGCTTCCGCGCCCGGTTCCGGCGCGAGGTCGGGGCCTCCCGGAGGGTCTCCGGCGCGTACACGGCGGCCGTGCTGGACGCCGACACCGAGGCTGCCACCCCCTGGCTGGCCTCGGTGTTCGTGGTCGGGCCTTCGCTGGGCGCGGCCGTGTCGGCGGCGGGCGCGCTGCCGGCCGAGGTCGTCCACCGGCTGGCGGTGGGGCTGGCGACGGCGCTCGTCGAGATCCACCGGGTCGGGCTGATCCACCGCGACCTCAAGCCGGAGAACGTGCTCCTGGCCGAGGACGGCGTGCGGGTGATCGACTTCGGCATCGCCCGGGCCGTCGGGGACGACGGCGACCTCACCCACACCGGCGGGGTGATCGGCTCGCCCGCCTACATGTCCCCCGAGCAGGCCGAGGGCCGGGCGCTGACCCCGGCGAGCGACGTGTTCTCCCTCGGCTCCCTGCTGGCGCTGGCGCTCTGCGGCCGCAGCCCGTTCGAGGGCACCTCCACCTTCCAGACGCTGTACAACGTCGTGCACGCCGAGCCGGACCTCGCCGACGTCCCGGCCGCCACCCGCCCGCTGCTGGCCGCCTGCCTCGCCAAGGACCCGGCCGCCCGGCCCACCCCGGCGCGGCTGCTCGAACTGCTCGGGCCCGTCGCCCCGACCCGGCTCGCCTGGCCGCCGGCCGTCCACGCGCGGATCGCCGAGCAGCAGAGGGCGGTGGACGCGCTCCTCGGGGCGGCGCCGGAGCCCGTACGAGTTCCGGATCCGCCCACCCTGGTCGACCGAGAGCCGCCCGCACCCCGGCGGACCCGTCGTACGCGCCGCCGGGCGGCGCTGGCGGCCGTGGCCGTCGCCGTGGTCGTGGCCGGGCTCGGCGTCGGCGGGTACCTGCTGGCGGACGGCGGCGGCACGGACGCGCCCGTCGTGGCCGACAAGTACCTCAAGGCGCCCGTCTGCGAGGAGACCGTCGCCCGGCTGCCGCTGCCGGAGGAGGAGCACCGGGCGGAGGAGGACAGGTACGACGAGAAGTCCGAGACCGCCGACACCCAGTGCACCTGGTACACCGGCACCGTGCAGACCCCCTCCGCCACCGTCCGCTGGGAGCTGCGCCGCAGCGCCGGGGCGACGGAGAACGCGACCCGCGTCCAGAAGCAGGACTTCGCCGACGCGGCCGAGCAGGACAAGGTGGCCGGGGCGACGGGCCCGGGCGACGAGTCCTTCTGGGACCGGCCGGGCAACGGCGAGACCTGCTCCCTGGCCGTCCGCGACGGCAACCTCCGCCTGTGGGTGGGCCTGGGCGGCCCGGCCCACCCGGAGAAGGGGTGCAGGGAGCAGGCCACCGCCGTCGCCCGCGCGGCGCTGGAGGCCATGCCGCGCTGAGCGGCCGTCAGGGCGCCGGGGGCGGGGAAGCGGTCCGACCGGTCGTGCTCGGCTTCGGCTGGTCCGGCGTGTCGGCGCCAGCGGCACCCCGACCAGCGAGGCCACGTACCGGCGCCACCAGGGCAGGCCGGAGCAGGTGAACTCCCCGGCCCCCGCCGCCCGTAGGACCGGGGTGGGGGCGCGGTATCGGCGGCGCCCCGGTGGGCGATGCGGGGAGGACGTGGATGCAGTCCCGACGCGACCAGGTACAGGCGCACCTGTTCGTGATGAGCAGGCTGGCCTCCGGCATGCTGCGGGCGGAGCCCGACGCGCCGGACACCCCGACGGGCAGGACCACCCGGGGTGCGGTGACGGGCCTGGCGGTGGCGGTGCTGATCGGGCTCGGCGTGACGGTGTACGGGGTGATCAAGCCCGGCGGCGACTCCGGCTGGGAGAAGCCCGGCACCCTGCTGGTGGTGGAGGAGAGCGGCGCCCGCTACCTGTCCATCGGCGGGCAGTTGCACCCGGTGCTCAACGACACCAGTGCCAGGCTGCTGGCCGGCGACCAGCTGACGGTCCGTTCGGTGAGCCGGGACTCGATCGCCGACGCCCCGCGCGGGCTGCCGGTGGGGATCGCCGGCGCCCCGGACGGGCTGCCGCCCGCCGGTGACCTGGGCGGCGGGACCTGGCTGGTGTGCGGCACCGTCCAGCCCGGTCCGACGGGCGCCCCCGCGCCCCGGCTGGCGCTTCAGGTGGATCCGGCGGAGGAGGGCAAGGCCCTGACCCCCGGCCAGGGCCTGCTGGTCGCACTGCCGGACGGCTCGGTGCACCTGCTCTGGCAGGGCCAGCGGCTGCGCGTGGACACCGTCAACGGCGCGCTCCAGGCGCTGGGTTACGGCGGCGCGACGCCGTTCCCCGTCCCGGCCGGGGTGCTGAACGCGCTGCCCGCCGGGCCGGACCTCGCCGCGCCCGCCGTCCCCGGCCGGGGCGACCCGGGCCCGGCGCTCGCCGGGAAGCCGACCCGGGTCGGCCAGCTCTTCGACGCCCCCGGCGGCGCCCGGTACGTGCTCACCCGCGAGGGCCTCGCCCCGCTGACGGCCACCCAGTACGGGCTGCTGCTCGGCGACCGGCGCACCCAGCGCGAGGCGTACGGCAGCGCCGCCCCCGCGCCCGTCGGGATCGGCGCGGAGGACCTGGCCGCGCACTCCGCGCCGGGCGCGGCCCCGGGCGGCGGGCTGCCGCAGTCGCCGCCGCAGCTGGTGACCCCGCTGCGCGGCGAGGGCGTCTGCGCGGACCTGCACACCGGCGCCGCCTCCCCGACCACGGCCGTCACCGTGCTGCCCTCCGCCGCGGCGGACGTGGGCCGCGCCCCGGCCCCGGCGGCGCCCGGCGCCTGCGCGGTGGCCGACCGGATCGCCGTACGGCCCGGGCGGGGCGCGCTGGTGCGGGCGCTGTCGGGCGCGGGCGGCGGCGGGACGCAGTACCTGGTCACCGAGGGCGGGGTGCGTTACGCGCTGCCCTCGGCGGCGGTGGTCAAGCAGCTCGGCTACGCCGGGGTGACGCCGGCGGCCGTGCCCGCCGCCGTGGTGGCGCTGCTGCCGGCCGGGCCGAGCCTGGACCCGGCGGCCCTGACGGACGTGCCCGCCGTCTCCGCGACCGCCGGCGCCGTGGCGGGGGCCCCGGTGGCGGGGGGCTCCGGGGCAGGTGCTCCCACGGTGGGGGTGATCGGCCCCGGAGCCCAGGGCACCACCGCCCCGGCCCCGTCGGCCTGCGACTGAACCACCCGTCCCGGCAGCCCCGTTGAGTCGTTCGGAACCGCGCGCGCCCGGCGCGCGGAGGAAGGGAGCACCCGGTGAGCACGCCTGCCATGCTGACGAAACAGGATGAGGCGATCCGCAAGGTCCTCACCGATCTGCAGCAGCAGATCGACGACATGATCACGGCCGGCCGTACGGTCGAGCGGATCAAGGAAGAGGTCGGGGCGGGCTGGATCTCCGGCGCCAGCTCGACCTTCCAGGAGAAGATCGACGACTGGATGCGCCGCTACCACGAGGTCATCGGCGCCTTCGAGCGCTTCGTCGAGGCGACCCAGGGCGCCAGCCAGATCATCACCAACGCCGAGGCCGAGGCCCGGGCCCAGGCCGCCGACGGCATCTACGAAGGACTCCAGGGCGCCTGACGGCGCGTACGACGGGAAGGGATCGCCGCACCATGGGCATGGACAACTTCGGGAGCATCCAGCTCCACCACGAGAGCATCGAGCAGGCGCAGAGCGAGCTGGCCCAGGCCGGCGGCGGGATGAGCGACAGCCTCCAGGCGCTGATGGCCCGGCTGACCGCGGTGACGGAGGGCGGGCAGTTCCAGGGCGCCGCCGCCGGCGCCTTCACGGCGTTCCAGGACGCGGTGCGCAGGAACGCCCAGGCGATGAACGACGACATCGTCGCCGCGGCGGGTCGGCTCGGCCACATGCACAGCACCATGATCCAGGCCGACCAGGACGGCCGGAAGCAGTTCAACTAGCCACGATGGCGGAGGAGTTCGCCCATGGGCGAGGGAACGATCAAGGTCGATCCCGACGGAATCAAGGACTTCGTCGGGGACCTGCAGAACTTCAGGGACGAGGTGGGCACCAAGTCGGCGACGATCACCAACCACGCGCTGCTGCCCGGCAACGACTCGTTCCCGCCGGTCAAGACCCTGCGGGACAGGCTGAACGCGTACCGCACGAGCCTCACGACCTCGATGGGGACCATCCACGACGCCATCGACAAGGTGGTGGTCGACCTCCAGAACGCGAACACCCGGCTGGGCGAGGGTGAGCACGGCGCCTGGACCGAGGCCAACATGATGCAGATCCTCAGCGACGTCCTCAACGGTGGCGGCGGCGGAAGCACCGGTGGCGGCGGAATCACCGGTACCGGCGGAAGCACCGGCGGCGGCGGGACCGGGAGCTAGCCGAACGTCCGACCGCAGGGCGGCCGGGCCGCGGACCCACCCGGCCCGGCCGCCCACGCCTCGACCAGTCCCCCCTCGCACCAGGAAGCAGCCATGGCAGAAACCAAGGATCCCCAGAACTCCGGGACGGCCACCACGCCGCTCCAGCCCTGGGAGGAGATGATCAAGGCGTTCGCCGCCTCGAACCAGGTCGACGTGGCGAAGCGCGAGGACGTCCTGGCCGAGCAGTGGATCAGCGACATCCAGGTCTATACCAGTACCCAGGGGCAGATCAACGGCTACAAGGACGGCTTCGTCGTGTGGACGGAGTGGACCTACCCGGGCACCAACCCGGCCGTCTCGACGATCATCGGCTGCAAGCTCCACTGGGAGACCTGGACGCCGAGCGACCCGAAGGACGTCCGCACCAATCTGTACCGCTTCGAGCACATGGCCGACGAGATCCTCGGCCCGATGCTGTGGGGCGGTCGCGGGAACGACACCACGAGCATCCAGAGCTTCGCCGACGTGGCCCAGGACATCGCCGACCTCCACACCTGGGCCACGGAGTGCCAGAAGAAGGTCCAGGGCTGGGCCGACCACGTGGACGGCGCCGGCGACAAGTTCCAGGGCAGTGCGGCCGGCCGGTTCAAGGAGGTCCTGGTCGGCCTGCGCAGCGAGTTCGACCAGCTGCGTGAGCGGCTCGGCGGGGACGACCACCGCGTCGAGACGCACCTCAAGTCCGGTGGCGACGGCCTGAACTTCGCGCTGTACGGCCTCTACGACGGCTACAACACCTGGCGCAACAAGTCCGGGAACCTGGACGGGGGCACGGGCTGGGAGGTCAAGCACTTCAAGGACGACTCCCTGTCCTGGCCCTGGTACTGCGTCCACTACGCCTTCAGCATGATGACCTACGGCCTGGTGCCGACCCTCGCCGACAGCTCCGACTACGGCAGCGTCACCTGGTCGGTGAGGGACGGCGTGCAACCGGTGGCCGGCAGCAACTCGGCCTTCCTCCAGCAGATCGAGCAGCAGGCCAAGGCCCTCTGGAACCTCTGGGTCGCCTGGACGCTGGACAGTGCGGCCATCAGGGTGAAGGCGAACCTGACGACCTCCTACGGCTACGCGGGCGGCCCGCTCGGCAAGTTCGGTGACGTGCGGATGATCCTCCCGGTCGACGCGCCGCCCAAGGCGCCGGACACCCAGGGCGGCGGCGGTGGCGGCGGCCAGGGCGGTGGAGGCAAGGGCGGCCCCGACCTCAAGGACCTGAACAACAAGGACAAGAACGGCAACCACACCGGCAGCGGCGGGCCGCCCCCGCCCAAGCTCGACCTCAATCCCAACAAGAACGGCAGCCACACCGGCAGCGGCGGCCCCGGCAGCAACCTCAACCTCGGCACCGCGGGCCAGTCGCCGCTCCTCGACAAGGACGGCAAGCCGCTCCTCGGCAAGGACGGCAAGCCGATGTACGTGCCGCCGGGCACCACGGTCAACGGCAAGGGCGAACTGATCGGCCCGAACGGCCAGCCGCTGCTGGATGCGAACGGCAAGCCCCGGAAGGTGCCGCCCGGCACCAAGGTCGGCCCGCCGGACCCGATCATCCCGGGCGGTGCGTTCAAGGTGCCGCCGGGCTCCAAGCGCAACCCCGACGGCACCGTCACCCTCCCCGACGGCACGCTGATGAAGGACGGCAACGGCAACACGGTCGTGCTCGACAAGGACACGACCATCGACAAGGACGGCGTCGTCCGCGACTCCGGCGGCCGCACCGTCTCACCGTTCGACCAGATGATCTCCGACCAGCGCCGCGCCATCGAGAGCCACCTGGGCACCGGCTCCGGCGGCAGCGGCGGCCTGCCCGGCCTGGGCTCCAACTGGAGCGGCGTCGGCGACTTCGGCTCCGGCCGCACGACGGCGCTCCCGAGGATCGGCGAGGGCATCGGGGAGGGCTTCGGCGCGGGCGTGCGCACCACCGGCGGTGTGTCCGGCGGCGTGCCCACGATCGGCACGGGCGGGCGGTTGTCGCCGATCGCGGCCAAGGCGAGTGCCGCGATGGCCGAGGAGGCGGCGATGGCCCGCAACGCGGCCGCCGGGCGGGCCGCCGCGGCCACCGCCGCCGAGGAGGCGGCGCTGATGGGCCGCGGCATCTCCACCACCGGCGGCTCGGGCGCCCCGATGATGCCGCCCCCGGGCGGCGCCGGTGGCGCGGGCCAGGGCGAGAAGGAGCGCCAGCGCACCACCTGGCTGGCCGAGGACGAGGAGGTCTGGGGCACCGACTCCGGCGCGGTGACGGGAGTCATCGGCCGCTGATCGCGGGCCCGTCGAACCGGGCGGCCCGCCCCGTCCGTAGAGAGGACCGTACGACCCCGAAGACCGGCGCGTCCCGGGCCCGACCCCCGTGGGCCCGGGACGACGCCATCGGGGTGACCGCGGGGACCGACACGGAGGAGGCGGGAATGGCGTTCTCGTACGCCGAACAGATCGAGCAGGCGATGACCAGGCTCACCGAGCAGCAGGCCAAGATGACCGAGGCGGCCCGCGAGCTCCAGAACGCGACGGCCACGGCGACGTCCAAGGACCGCATGGTCTCCGTCACGGTCGGCGCCCAGGGCCAGGTGGTGTCGATGACCTTCCACACCACCGGCTACCGGTCGATGGCCCCCGCCGCGCTCGCCTCGCTGCTCACCGACCTGCTGAACACCGCGCGGGCCGACATCGGCGACCGGATCACCGAGACGATGGGCTCCTTCAAGGGCCTCGGCGAGAGCCTGCGGGCCTCGCTGTCCGGCGGAACCGAACTCGACGACCTCTTCGCGCCCTTGCGGCAGATGCGCCCCGGCTTCGCCGACGAGGCGGCGGCCGAGGAGCGGCGCAAGCGCGACCGCCAGGAGGAGTTCCGTGGCTGAGGAGCTGAAGGCCCTGTCGGACCTGGAGTCCAAGTTCGCCAAGTTCCACGAGATGTCGGACCTGATCACGCTGATCAAGGGCAAGACCGACGAGATCAACCGGTACAACAAGAGCTCGGCCGGCAACGACGAGATCGGCAAGCAGTACCACGAGAACGTCGACAGGCCGACCGAGGGCGTCATCAAGCTCTTCTCCAGGGTCAGTGAGGTCCTCGACAGCGCCGGCCAGGGCGGCAAGGCCACCACGCAGATCCTCAACGACGCCGACCACGACGCCTCGGGCCAGGCCTGACGGCCCGTCCTCCTCCCCTCCGCGCCCCGCCCTCACCACCGCCAGGAGCCCACCGCCGTGTCCATCCCCCTGCCCGAGGGCCTGCGGAAGCTGTTCCACATCGTGACGGGCATGAAGTGGCCGGAGGGCAGCGAGGACGACCTGCGCATCGCGGGCGACGACTACCTGCTGATCCACCAGAAGGTCCCGGAGCTGCGCGAGTACCTCGTCCAGCTCGTCGGGGTCTGCAAGGACAACTTCGAGGGCGAGGCCGCCGACCAGTTCGTCCTCAAGATGCGCCGGCTCTACGGCGGCAGCGGCGCCACCGACTACCTCACCGCGGCCGGCAACGCGGCGAAGGAGCTCAGCGACTACGCGTACAAGGTGGCCAACGCCATCGAGTACACGAAGTGGATGATCATCGCCCAGCTCATCCAGCTGCTGGCCCAGATCGCCTGGGCGATCGCCAACATCCCGCTCACCTTCGGCGGTTCGCTCGCGCAGATCTTCGTCGCCGAGGGGATCACCCGCGAGGTGGTCAAGCAGCTCTTCATCTGGCTGTTCAAGCAGCTGATGCTGCACGAGTTCCTCTCCATCACCACCGGCATCGTGATGGACGGCATCATCCAGGGCATCCAGATGGCCCAGGGCCACAAGGACCACTACGAGACCGAATCCCTCATCCAGGCCATCGAGTTCGGGGCGATCAACGGCCTGCTCACCGGCCCGCTGGAGCTGCTCACCTTCGGCCTCGGCAAGCTCTTCGGGAAGATCTTCGGCGGCGGCATCCTCGGGAACCTGACCAAGGACCTCTCCGGGATCGGCAAGTTCCTCACCGGGGACCTGGTCAAGAACCTGGAGAAGAACGAGCTCAAGAACCTGGAGAAGACCGTCGTCAACGACGCCATCCGCGAGATCGGCGGCGGGGTCGGCAAGACGATCGGCAACGACCTGGGCAAGACGGGCGCGGGCGCCCTGGCCAAGGACGGCCTGGGTGCGGTGGTCAAGGACGGCGGCAAGGCCCTCACCAAGGAGACCGCCGACGAGATCGTCTCCAAGCTGACCAAGCAGGAGGTCTTCACCAAGGAGCTGGTCAAGTCCTTCGAGGAGCACCTCGGCCGGCTCGGCGTCAGCGGGGAGGTCGCCCGCGAGGCCGCCGAGAACTTCGCCAGGACGATCATCGGGAGCGGTACCCGCTACGCCGTCGACATGGGCGCCGTGCGCAAGCTGTTCAACGCCGTCGTCAAGGACGTGGCGGACCCGGGCGCCAAGCAGGTCGTCAAGGACCTCACCGACCGGGCGATGATCCTGATGGACGGCCTGCGGCCGCAGACGGCGATGCAGTTCCTGTACAAGTTCGGGGAGGCGCTCGCCGGCTCGCTCAGGGGCGGCCTCCAGAACGTCCTCACCGAGGGCACCTACAACCTGGTCTTCAGCGAGGACCACTCCTTCAACGTCACCGTCGACAGCTTCGTCGGCGGCGTCTCCATGGGCGTGCTCGGCCACCTCGGCCACGTCGCGACCGGCCCGCTGCGCCTCAGGTTCCAGGAGTACGTGAAGACCCTGGACGAGGCGTCGGCCCTGACCAGCGACGGCAAGTACTACGGCCTGAAGGACCCGCGGGTGTGGCTGGCCGTCGCGGCCACCCTGACCGGGCACCCGACCAACCCGTTCATCCCGCGGCCGGAGGGCCCCACGGCCCGCGCGGCCCGGGAGGCGGCCGCGCTGCACGAGGGCGTGCAGCCGCCGGACCTGCGCCTGAGCAGCGACGGGCAGACGGGGCCGAAGCGCGGCGTGGCCGAGTCGCCGATCCCCACGGAGTCCAAGGGCGGAGGCAAGCAGGGCACCGAGGAGACGGTGGACGGCCCGCAGAAGGTGCCCACCAGCAGCAAGGAGCACAACACCCCCGCGCCCGAGCGGGAGCATCCGGGCGAGGAGTCGCCGGGCAGGGAGTCGCCGGGCAGGGAGTCGGAGAACTCGGGGAACTCGGGGAACTCGGAGAACAAGGGCGCCTCCGCGCACGCCGGCGGCTCGGGGAACGAGACCGTCACCAGGCCGGAGCCCGTCAAGTCGACCGTCTCCCACCACCAGCCGGAGCCCGTCGAGCAGCCCCGGCCCACGCACACGCCCGAGGAGCAGGTCACCTACCTGGAACTCCCCGAGTACGGCCACTCCGTGCCCGGCGGCCCCGACCGGCAGCCCGCCTGGGTGCTCGGCGACCACCCGTCCGACGCGACGCGCAAGACGCTGGAGCTGCTCCCCGTCGACCAGACCCGCCTCGCCGTGGTGGCGCACACCACCGACGGGCTGCCGACGCGCAACGGGAAGCCGCTGACGGTCGACGAGTTCGTCCAGACCATCACGGTGCTCCAGGCCAACGGGCACCTCGACAACGGCCGCCGCACCCTCGACTTCGTCGCCTGCGACCTCGGCGGCTCCGGGCACGCCTTCCTCAAGGAGGCGATGGCGAAGGTCTGGGAGAACCCGGCCACCGCCGACCTCAAGGTCGTCGTCGCCAAGGGGTCGGTCTGGGTGGCCCCCGCGTTCGAGACGACCAAGGAGGGGCTCACGCCGATTTCCGGCCCGGGCCACGTGATCGTGGCGGCGAACGTCGGCTTCGACGCGCAGGGCCGGCCGATCCTCGAAGGCCGCGGCACCGTCCTGGAGTTCGGCAAGGACGACGTCGACGCGCCCCGGGAGCGGCCCGCCCCGCTGCCCGACCGGTACCTCCGCACCCTCGACCCGAGCAGGATCACCGACCCGATCCCGGACGCGCAGAAGTTCGGCGAGAACGCCCCTGGCGAGAACACCCCCGCCCCCGAGCACGAGCACCGCTACGCCCCGCTGCCCGAACACCTCCGCACCGAGGAGGGCCGCGAGGAACAGTGGCGACAGACCCAGCGCGACCTCCAGGACACGTACGACACCAAGCTCACCGAGGCGTCCGACAAGCTGACCCACGACCCGGACGGCAGCGGCCACCGCCGCGACGAGGACGCCGAGGCGGCGCTGGAGCGCGCCTACACGGAGGGGCCCGTCCGCCTCCCCGCCGACGACCCGGACGGCCCCGCCCACCCCGAGCGCCGGCGCGCCCGCGACCTCATGTACACGGAGCTGGAGCGGCGCCCGCAGGACCGCGAGGAGATCCTCGCCCGGGCCGACGACTTCACCCGCCTCGCCGCCGCCCGCGAGAACGCCGTCCGTACGGCCATGGACCACTTCGAGCGGACGGTCACCGACTGGGGCGCCCGCAACGCCTCCGAACTCCCGCCCGCCGGGCTGGACCTGATCCGCCCCGAGGCCCGCAGGACCTTCCGCGCCCTGGCCGAGAACGAGGCGGCCCTCGTCCTCGACCACCCGGACGCGCTGGGCGAGGCCGGGTACGACAAGGCCCGGGCCTCGCTGGAGGGGCTGCACGAGCACCTGCTCGCGGACCTGCGGCTGCGCGCCGACCACGAGCGCGCCCTCGCCCAGGCCGACCACCTCACCGAGCAGGCCGCCGACACCTGGTTCGACCGGCTCTCCGCGGACGACCGGAAGATGCTCGCCGACCTCGGGATCACCGAGAAGCCCGAGCTGTCCCCGGTCGGCGAGGACCGGCTGCGCGAGTCCCTGCGCGAGCAGCTCGCCCGCGACTTCGAGGAGAGCGCCGGGGGCCTCGACGGATTCATCGGCCCGCGCCGCGAACGCGCCGAGGCCACCGCCGAGTTCGCGACCGCCCTGGCCGGGCGCGCCCGGCACCTGCCGCACGAGTACGCCCTCCAGGCCGCCCGCGAGACGGTGGTGCGCCGCGCCGCCGACGCCGTCGACCAGGCCTCCGACAGCTGGTCCAAGCAGGAGGAACAGCGCAACCTCGCCAAGGAGTTCGGCGCCGACACGGCCGACGCCGACCGCGCCCGCGACACCGTGATGCGCGAAGTCGCCGACGCCGCCGACCGGTTGGTCACCGACCCCGACGCCGACCCGCACACCCTGGCCGCCAAGGTCGGGGAACTCACCGCCACCGCCGCCCTGCACGAGCGCATCACCCACCAGGCCGCCCGCCTCGCCGCCCGCCGCGAGGCCGAGGAGGCGGCCCGCACCGCCGCCCGCGAGCACGGGGGCCTGACCCCGGCCGCCACCGACCGCCTGAGCACCGGCCACACCGACCGCGCCGGCCGCGCCTTCGACGAGGTCTTCGACACCCCCGCCGAGCTGCGCGAGCGGCTGCCGGCCTGGCAGACCCGCAAGAGCGAGCTGCACGACGAACTCGCCGACCACGCCCGCTTCGAGGCCGAGGCCGCCCCCGCCCTGCGCGAGGCCGCCCGCGGCTTCGACGACCTCGCCGCCCGCCACGCCCTCAACGACGACCTCACCCGCCACTTCAAGGGCGAGTACGGGGACGAGTTCGTCGCCGAGTACCACAAGCTCTGGACGCTCAGGAACCTCGACGCCAGGAGCTGGCGCGAGCACGAGCGCGCCAACGAGGACGCCTTCGGCCACCGCCCGGAGAACCCCGGCCCCGAGGAACTCGCCGTCGCGCTGCGCGGCGGCGGCAAGCCGGGCCTGCACGAGCTCTCCTCCGCCGACCGCTCCGAGACGCTGCGCCACCTGACCCCCGAAGAGCGCTCCGACCTGCGCACCGACCCCTCCGTCCTGGAGAACCTCAGCAGGCTCGACGACCACGAACTCTCCCGGGCCGCAGCCGAGTTGCTCGTCGACGTCGACGGCCGCACCAGCGAGCCCGGCCTCGCCCGGCGTAACGCCGTCAGCCTCCTCGGCCGGATGCTGCGCGACCGGGACGTGGCCCTGAAGCTGCTCGCCGAGGACACCCGGGTGCACGTCCTGCCCAAGGACGTCCCCCTGACCGAGCTGGGCCCCTTCACCCACCTCGCCGGCACCCACGGCGCCGAGGGCGGCGCGCTCCACCGCCCGTACACGACCTCGCGCGGCGCCTCCGGCGAGCGCGACACCGCCGTGCCCGAGGAGAACCTCACCGGCGAGAAGACCACCATCGGCCCGGCCCCCCACCAGGCGGACGGCTACTCCACCGCCACCCACGAGTTCGCCCACGCCATCCACCGCGTCCTGTCCGAGACGGACCGGAGGACCATCTCCGAGGCGTACCGGAAGAAGCACGAGGCCGGCGACGACGCCCCCTGGTCGGACGGCCCCCGGCGCGTGAAGGACGACGACGCCCAGAACTACGCCTCCCGCAGCGAGGAGGAGTACTTCGCCCAGCTGACCAACGCCTACCTCGGCACCAACCACGGCGAGGACCCGTACACCGGCCAGGCCCGCAACAACGGCCCCGGCTGGGTGCGGCGCAACGAGTCGCCCGAGATGGTCGCCCTGCTGGAGAAGCTCTACGGCAAGGACCGGCTCTCCTCGGAGCGCGCCAACCCCGTGCACCTGAACGAGGGTTACGAGGGCGTGCGCTTCCTGTTCGGCGAGGGCGACGCCCACCTGGGCGCGACGCCGCCGCGCCGCGAGGGAGAGGGAGAGGGAGAGGGAGAGCGCGAGCGCGAGCGCGAGCGCGACACCACGGTGACCGTGCCCGTGGAGAACGGCCCGCTGATGGCCCCGCCCGGCTTCCTCCTCCCCGCGACGCCCGCCGCCGGACAGACCGCGCCGCCGCTCGGAGTGCCGCAGCGGATCATCGAGCGCGGACTCTCCCGCACGGACATCCTGATGGGCCTGGACGGCCCGCCCGCCGACCTGGTCGCGGGCCTCACCCGCAGCCTCGAGGCGGCGCTGCACGGCCACGGCGCCACCGCGAAGTTCCTGGCCGAGACCGTGCTCAACCCCGGGACGCTGCGCGCCCGGCTCACCGGGCTCTCCCGGGGCGAGGCGTGGACCGTCCCCTTCGAGGCGGGCGCCTGGTCGGGCACCCTGCGGATCAGCGCCGACCGCTTCACGGCGGGCAGCGGCACCCTGCTCGGCCGCCTGGGCGGCCTCGAGGTCGAGTACGGCTCCGAGCACCAGACCTCGGTCGGCTTCACCGGGGACTCGCTCCTGCAGTTCTCGCTCACCGCCCAGGGGACCGGCAAGATCGGCAAGGGCGGCCTCACCGGGACGGCCGGAGGCCAGAAGGGCCGGCGGGAGGGCTCGGTGACCGGGGAGGCCAGCCGCAACCTGGCCCGCGCCAAGACCACCGCCGAAGCCGCCGTCTACGAGCTGCCGTTCACCCTCAGGATGACCTTCGAGGACCTGGGCTTCATCGGCGTCCCGGGCGGCCCGCTGCTCCGGCCCGAGAACCCCGGCGAGGTCACGGTGACGGCCCACGTCGCCGTGCCCAAGTGGTCCTGGGACCTTCCCCCGGGGGCGAACGAGGAGGTCCTGCCCGCCGTCCTGCCGGGCGGAGCCGACACACGGCTCAAGGGCCCGTACGTCCTGGCCGAGGTCTGGCCGGTCGCGGTGCCGGGGAGGACCCGCCCCGTGGGAGCCTCGGGCGCGGACGGCCTGGAGATGACCCCCCACAACGGGGCCTCCGACCGGCGGGGGATGGACCTGTTCATCGATGGCTTCGAGGCGCAGGCCGAGACGTTCTTCGGCAGGAAGACCTGGTCGGCCCTGCGCAGCCGCCTCGTCGAGGAGGTGGACCTGGATGTCCTGCACCAGCAGCTCAAGCCCCTGATGGCGGGGGAGGAGCTGACCGTCACGCTGGGGACGGTCACCTCCCCCGAGGGCACGCTCACCTTCCGCAGGGCGCACGTCCTCACCACCGAGTCGGTGGTCGCCCTGCCCGGGGACACCGAGCTCTACGTCTCCACCGGCATCAGCCGCTCGCACGTGGACCAGCAGATCGACAGCAAGGGCTGGCAGGCGTCGTTCGGCGGCTCCGGCTCCGGCAAGAACGGCGGCGGAGGGGGCACCGGCGGCCTGCGCCGCACCAAGGACGACGTCCACCGCGAGGGCGGCGGCGACGACGTGGCGCTGGGCAGCAAGCCCAAGGTGCCCGCCCGGACGGCCACCGGCGTGGCCACCATCGAGGTCGTCTTCGGCAGGCCCGGCCACCAGCACGTGGAACGGACGGACGGCCAGAACCCGTACCCCGCCCCGGACACGGCCGAGGCCCGCCTCGGATTCCGCACCGTCATCGAGACGGCGGAGTTCCCGGACGTCGCCCCGGCGGCCGCCCCCGGGCCGGCGCCGCACCTGGACACCCCCTCCCTGCCCACCACCACCCTCGTCCGCGACCTGGTCTCCGTCGCGCCGCTGCACGCGGCGCTGGACCGTGCCGGTCGGGACGCGCTCGGCGCGCACGAGTGGGCGAAGGTCCGCGAGGACGTCCTGCGGGTGTACTCGCACGCCGCCGTCGGCGCCCACCTGGTCGGCATGAGCAACGGCGTGCCGCTGCGCACCCCGGTGACCGACCGCGGGCCGATGAGCGGGCTGCACATCGAGGTGACCGCCACGCTCGTCGGCGCCGAGTACCGGCGCTTCCAGAGCGCGACCGAACTCAGTGTCGTCCGGGAGACCTCCGGCTTCGAGGGCGGGCGCAGGCTCGCCGCGACCGGGGCCAACGGGCAGGGGCAGCTCTTCCTCAAGGGCGCCTTCCAGACGTCGAAGAAGCTCACCCCGCAGGGCACCGCCCTGGGTGGCCTCGACGGCCAGGCCCGCAGCGGCTGGACGGAGAGCACGTCCACCAAGGACTTCGCGAACGGCAAGCTGCGCGTCCCGCAGGCGATGTACGACGCGAGGATCGACCTCACGGTGACGGTGAACGGCAGGCGGCTGGAGGCGCCGGTACGCCTGGACGTCGAGCTGAGCCGGCCGTTCGCCACCGAGGCGTTCGAGGCCCTGCAGCTGACCCCGCACGTGCCGACCGTCCTCGGCCGCTCCCACGTCGTGCTGTCGCTGGGGAACGAGGCCGCCGGGGTGCTGCGCTTCGTCAAGGAACGGCTGGGCCTCGCGGTGTCGCCCACCGACCGGCCGGGCGGGGTCCTGTCCCAGCTGGGGCTCTCGGCGCCGCCCGCCGCGCAGCAGCGCCGGGCCCTGGTCCAGCTCGAGCAGGGGCTCGACCTGACCGCGCTGACCACCGCCCTGCCCCGCCTCACCCGGGGCGGGCGGATCGAGATCGCCGTCGACACCGGCATCTGGAAGGGCACCGTCGAGGTGACGGCGGCGCCGCTGACCCTGACCGGGCGCCGGTCGATGGCCTCCTTCGAGTTCGAGCTGGGCTCCCAGCAGCGCGTCACCGTCGGCTACACCTGGGACCGCCAGACCCGCGTCGTCGTCGGCGGGGCGTCCAGGCTGGGCATCGACAACGTGACCGTCGGCTCCGACGGCTCCCACACCAAGGAGAACTCCCGAGGGCTGACCATCGAGCGCACCGGCGGCACCAACAGCCGGGTCAAGAGCACCGAGCCCGCCGACCTGCTCAACGGCCGGGCCGTCTTCACCGTCACCCTCCGGCCCGAGAACGCCGGCGCCCTTCCCGGCCACCGGGTCGATGCGCCCGTCGAGGTCGCGGCGCCGAGCCGGGAGGTGTCCCCGCGCGAGCTGGAGCAGCCCCGGCGGATGCCGGACGACCAGCTCGGCTCCTCCGACACCGTCACCCGCGTCTACCACCTCGACGACCAGGGCGTGGCGCGGTACGGGTCGGAGGGCGTCGAGGCCGTCGTCAGCCACCTCGACGGGACCGGGGAGAGGGTCTTCGGCGAGGGCGTGTGGGGCGAGCTGCGTCCCAAGGTGATGGAGGAGCTCGGGTTCGACAACCTGCACTCCCACGTCAAGCCGATGACGGCCGGTGAGGAACGTGTCGTCCGCCACGGCCGCCACACGGTGCGGATCACCGCCTCCGTGGCGGAGACGCGGCGCAGCGGGGAGGTCAACGCCCCCGGCGCCGTCGAGTTCAACATCGGCACCAACCTCCAGACCGGGTTGGTCAACACGGAGGTCGACGGCAACACCGGCGGCGGCCACGTGTTCACCGGCGGCGTCGGCGGGCAGGTCGTCATCGACCCGACCGGGTCCGGCCTGGTCGGTGGCGTCATCGGCGGCAACGTCGCGCTGACCCGGAGCATCCAGCAGCTGGAGCACCACAGCGAGGTGCTGGCCACGGGCGCGGCGATCAAGGAGAAGGTGACCGCGGACGCCCACCGGGCGAAGGTGGTGCTGACGGTGCGGATGGAGAGCACCTCCCTGCTCGGCCCCGACGGGCGGACCGCGGTCAAGCCGTCCGAGGCCGGGTGGCTGACGCAGCGTCCGCCCGTCGGCAATCCCGACCTGCCTCCCGCCACGAGCCGTCTCCGGCCGCTCGTCCACCTCCAGGAGGCCGGCCGGGACCTGGTCTCCCGGTGGCGGGCGCGGCGCGACGTCGCCGAGACGACGGTGTACGTCGACGTCCTGACCGAGAAGGGCCGCACGCTCGACCCCGGGGACCGCACCCGCTGGCGCGGCCGCGACACCGCCGTCGTCCGGGTGCCCCCGCCCGTCGTGTTCACCGAGGGGCTCGGCACCGGCCACGTACTGCGCTGGCTCGGCGACACCAGGAGCCTGGCCACCCTCCTCCAGGAGCAGGGCCCGGCCTTCTTCGGCAAGACCACCTGGGGGAAGCTGGAGCCCCTGGTCACCGGCAGCCTCGGCCACGCCCAGCTGTCGGCCCTCCTCGGCGACGCGATCGGCCCGCGCCCGAACCCCGGGAACCCCGGGGCGGCCCAGCACACCATCGGCACGCCCGCCCTCGGCCGGCGCTGGATCGTCGGCGACGCCGAGGTCAGCGCCACCGTCTCGCTCCTCCAGCTGGAGTACCACGACAGCCACAGCGCCGCGGCGTTCAGCCCGGCGAACGAGTCCGCCGGCGGCTCCCGCAACACCCGGCTCGACGGCCTGGGGGGCAACGCCCGCGTCACGGGCGGCGTGCAGGTCGGGCCCGCGGGCGCGGCCGTCGGCAGCCTCACGGCCACCGTCGGCGGCGCGTACCAGAAGCGTGGCGGCACGGTCACCAGCGAGGCGTCCAAGTTCCCCGGCAACCTCAAGGTCGGGGTGCCGATGGCCCGTTACACGGGCCTGGTGGAGGTCAGCGTCACCTTCCGCAAGGGCGGCGAGGCCCTCCGGCCCGATCACTCGGCCACCCGGCCGAGGCCCCAGGAGGAGAGCGAGAACGGGAGCGTGCTCGGGAGCGTGCTCGAGGGCCCCGACGCGACGTCGTCCAAGCCCTTCGACCAGCTCACCAGGCGCCTGCCGATCGAACTGGACATCCCCGAGCGCGAGACGCGGGCCGTCACCCCGAGGTTCGAGCACTGGCTCCGGTTCACGCCGGAGACGCCCGGGGGAGAGGAGGTCGCCAAGATCACCCACACGGTGGCCGACGTCCTGGCGCGCCCGATCAACGAGGCCGGGACGCGCTGGCTCGCCGACCCGGAGCACCGCCGGGACCCCGCCAGTACACCGGTGCGGGAGGCACTGCAGGCCATCCCCCACCAGGACGGCACGGTGACCATCGGCTACCACACCACCCGCGACGACGGCGTTCCGGAGTGGAACGGCGAGCCGCTCAGCCCCGCGGAGTTCGTCCAGGGCCTGCTGGACATGCGCGGGCAGGGGCACTGGCAGGTCGGCCAGACGGTGCGGCTGATCGGCTGCCGTGCCTCCCGCATGAGGGAGGATGACAGCGGCTCGTACGTCATCGACGTGCTGGACCTCCTCCACGCGGCCCTGCCGGGCGAGGCCCTCCACCTCGTCGCCACCCCGGGCCACGTGGTGGTCATCCCCGCCCCCGAGGGCGGCACGGCCCGGGTGCTGGCCGGCGAGGTGCGGTTCACCGAGGACGGCCGCCCGCTCGTCATGACCCCCGGCGAGTTCGAGCACCTCCGGATGGACGAGAACGGCCACCTCGAGGTGACGCTGGGCTCGCACGAGCTCGGCGGCCCCGAGGACCAGGACGGCGAACTGCCGCAGGTGTCCTTGGAGGGCGTGAACGCGGTGGTGCTCGGCAACGCCGGCAGCCGCCCGGCGGCCGTGCCGCCGCCGGGCGCCGACGGCACACCGCCCCCGCCCCCGCCGGCCCTGGTACCCCCGCCCGGCGGGCACGTGACCCCGCCGCAGCCGCCGCCGGGGGAGCACGCCGCGCCCGCGCGCATCGCCGGCCGCGGCCTGGCGCCCGCCGACGTGCTGCTGGGCGTCGACGGCACCCACGCCGAGCTGATCGAGCACCTCACCACCGCCTTCGCGGGCGCCCTGCACGGTGAGCACGCCGCCGCGAAGACCCTCGCCGAGTACCTGTTCAGCCCCGAGAGCCTCCAGGCCAAGCTCACCTCCCTCTCCCACGGCGAGGTCTGGGACATCCCCTACTCCGTCGACACCTGGTCCGGCACCGTCCGGATCAAGGCGGACCTCGTGCAGAGCGTGTTCGACCGGACCCTGGCCGGGTTCGAGTTCGAGTACGGCTCCGAGCAGCAGACCTCCGTCGGCGTCACCGGCGACCGCCTCTGGCAGGGCGCCGTGAGCTTCCAGGGCACCGTCAAGCCCGACAAGGCCGGCACCGCCACGGGCACCCTCGGGCTGCAGTACGGCAAGCAGCACGGCACGACGACCATGGAGGCCAGCAGGACGCTGGCGCGCGGCAAGACGAGCGAGGAGGCCACCGTCCACCTGACGACCTACACGCTCACCGTCGAGTTCGTCGACACCGCCCACCGCAGCATCGACGTCCCCTCCGCCCTCTCCCGGCTCGTGACGCCGGCCCCGGTGACCGTGCCCGTGCACGCGTACGTCGCCTTCCCCTCCCGGGAGGCGGGGCAGTCGACCCCCTACGTGGGCTACGGCCCGCCGCCCGGCGCGGGACCGGGCGGACGCCTCGCGGGTTCGCACATCCTGGCCGAGGTCTGGACGATCCCGCCGCGCCCGGCGCCGGTCGTCGGCCCCGACGGGATCGAACTCCCCGCCCTCCACCCCGTCCTTCACCCCGCCCCGCACGCCCCGAACGGCCTGGAGGACTTCGTCGCGGGCTTCGAGGACGCGGCGCGGACGTACTTCGACGGCGACTGGCCCGACATGCGCAGGCGCGTGCTGGAGGAACTCGACCTCGGCATGCTGCACCAGGACCTCAAGGCCCTGATGTCCGGCGACTCCCGCAGCATCGTGCTGGAGCGGATCACCGGCCCCGACCTGATGGTCACCTTCCACCGGGCCACGATCCGCAGGAACGAGAACACCGCCGAACTGCCCACCACCGAGATCAACCTCTCCACCGCCGTCACCCGCTCCCACCTGGAGCAGGACACGACCCTCAAGGGGGCGCAGTTCCCCCTGCCCCTGGGCGGCACCGGCTCCGGCAAGATCTTCGGCGGCGGCGCCGGAGCGAGCGGGAACGCCGGACGCACCGACATCCAGCGGCACGGGGACAGCGAGGAGCTCGGCCTCGGCATCAAGCGCAAGACGGCCGCCCTGCTCTACGAGGGCGAGGCCGAGATCGTCGTCACCTTCGAGAGGTTCAGCCGGAACACCGTCCACGAGAGCGGCGAGGGCCGGACGAGCCTCGGTTTCCGGACCGTCGTCGAGAAGGCCGAGGCCGTCCCGGAGGTGCTCCCGGACGGCACGGCCGTCCTGCCGGACCCGCACCTGCCCGTCGCCACCCGCGAGACGCTGGCCGCGTACCAGGGCCTGCCCAGGAACACCGTCGTGCGCGACCTGCGCGACGTCTCCCCCCTGCACCGGCAGCTCGACGCCATCGGCAGGGCGCAGTACGGCGAGTTCGGCTGGCTGGAGGTGCGCGAGGACGTGCTGCGCACCTTCTCCCACGCGGCCGTCAGCGCCCACCTGGCCGCCATGACCCAGGGCGTCCCGCTGCGCACCCCGGTGACGGGCCGGGGCCCGCTGAGCAAGCTCCACCTCGAGGTCACCGCCCACGTCACCACCGAGCACTTCGTCCGGGAGCAGCGCGACTCCGACCTCAACCCCATCCGGGAGACCACCACCCAGGACGGGCAGCGCAACCTGCGCTCGGACGCCAAGACCGGCCAGGCTCAGGTGTTCGGCAAGGGCCCGGTGAAGGAGCGCCCCGGCGAGACCGACCCGAGCGGCAAGCCGTGGAGCGACACCCTCCAGGGCACCGCCACCTTCAGCCGGACGGTGCAGGACCGGGACGGCTGGATCGGCGGCACCTCCACCAAGGGGTACGCCAACGGCAAGATGCAGTCCTGGCAGGCGCTGCACGACGTCACCGTCGAGCTGACGGTGAAGGTCAACGGGCAGGAGCACCACCTCACGACCCCGCAGGGGGTGCACACCCCGACCCTGCTCGAGGCCCAGGTCAGCACCGCGCACCTCGGCCGCCTGCCCGCGCCGCCCACCGACATCGGCGAGGGCCTGCGCAGGCCCACCGGCCTCAACCGCTCCGACGTGGTCCTGAGCCTCGGCCGGGGCGCCACCACCGTGCTCAAGGCCGTCGAGACCAAGCTCGGCGACCTCGGCGCCCTTCCGCCGAAGGTGCTCGCCCGGCTCGCCGAGAAGCTCGACGACACGGCGCTGACGGCCTCGGTGTCCGGGATGACCCGGGGCAGGGTCGTCAAGGTCGCCGTCGACACCGGCAGTTGGAAGGGCACCGTCGAGGTGACGGTCCGCCCGCTGGAGGCGACGGCCCGGCGCACCGTGACCGGCTTCGAGTTCGAACTGGGCGGCCAGCAGCGTACGGTGGTCGGCTTCGTCTGGGACAGCCGCCGGCGCACCCGCTACATGGTCGCGTTCCGCGGCAACGTGCCCCACGTCGCGATCACCGGCGCGTACGCCCACACCCGCGACAGCGTCAGCGGGCTGATCACCGAGCGCACCGCCGGGACCAACAGCCGGGGCAAGAGCACCGAACCGGCCGTCCTCTACGAGGGCGACGCGGTCTTCGACATCGTCTACAGGCCCAGCGTGCTCAGCCGCACGCTGACCGGCGACCGGGTCGACGTGCCGCTGGAGTTCGCCGTCCCGCACCGCGAGGTCGTGCTCACCCCGGTGGGGAACGAGACCGTGCTGCGGCACCTGCCGGACAACCGGCTCGGCTCCTCCGACATCATCAGCCGGATCTTCCACGACTCCGGCGTCGACGGCGAGCCGCAGACCGGGCCGCGGGCCGTGGCCCGGGTCGTCGACCAGCTGGCCGGCAAGGGGACGGAGATCCTCGGCGGCGACTGGAAGCCCATCCGCAAGGAGCTGCTGAAGAAGCTCGACTTCGACGCCCTGCACGCCGAACTCAAGTCGGCCTCCTCCGGGCACGAGATCGTCGTGCGGCACGGCCGCAGCACGGTGCGCGTCACGGCCTCCGCCGTCCACGTGCGCAAGACCGGCGAGGTCGGGGCCGTCGAGTTCAACACCGGCAGCAGCCTGCAGACCGCCGTCACCAACTCCGAGGGCGGCACCAACACCGGCGGCGGGCAGCACCACACCCTCGACGCGAGCGTGCTGGCGACCACCGACCCGCTCGGCACCGGCCTGTCCCTCATGGCCGGGGGCGGCGGCAGCCTCACCCGGTCCAAGGAGCAGCTGAACAGCCACGGCGACGTGGTCGCCTCCGGCACGGCCGTCAAGTCCAAGGTCCCCGCCGACGCCCAGCGTGCCGAGATCCGGCTGACGGTGCGGATGGAGCGCCGGGCCCGGATCGACCTCCACCCGTTCTCCCACGACGAGGTGCAGCTCAGGCCGACGACGCGGCCCGGGACCGACACTACCGTCGTGCTCGCTCAGGTGAAGAAGGCCGTCGACGCCGTCACCCCGCAGTGGAAGCTGCGCCGCGGCGTCGCCCACACCGTCGTCCACGCCGACCTGCTGACCGAGCGCAACCGCATGGTCGACACCGCTAACGGCGCCGCCGGCGGCCGCCGCGGCCACTCCCCGGAGCAGACCGTCCCGGTGCCCCCGGCCACGCTGTTCACCCAGGGCCTGCGCGAGCACGACGTGCTGCGCTGGCTCGGCGACACCTCCGGGCCGCTCGGCCTCGTCCGCAACCAGGGGCCGAAGTTCTTCGGCAAGGACGTCTGGCAGCGGCTGGAGCCGATCGTCACCGGAAGCCTCAGCCACGCGCAGCTGTCCGCGCTGTTCTCCTCGGTGATCGCCCCGCCGCACGTCGAGGGCGCGCCCGCCCCGCGCACCATCGGCACGCCCGCGCTCGGCAAGCGCTGGTTCGTCGAGGATGCCGAGGTCACGGCCACCGTCACCCTGGTGCAGCTGGAGTTCGACCGGAACAACCAGCAGGCGGCGCTCAGCCCCGCCAACGAGTCCGTCGCCACCTCCCGCTCCACCGACCTGCACGGCTTCGCCTGGAACGTCCGCGGCCAGGTCGGCGTGCAGGCTCCCCCCGGGGCCTCGCCCGACGGCAACGGCCTGGGCACCCTCGGCCTCGGCCGCCGTGGCCGCCAGGGCGTGATCACGGCCACCAGCGGCAAGCTGCCCGGCAACGCCAAGGTCGGCATGCCGATGGCCCGCTACACCGGCTACGCCCGGATCGAGATCGACTTCCGCAAGGGCGGTGAGACCCTGGAGTTCCCCCACAAGGGCCTCATCCCGATCGAGCTGGAGACCCCGCTCGACCGCACCACCCAGGGCACCGTCCCCGCCGACCACTGGATGCAGTTCACCCCGGAGCACCCCGGCGGCCAGGAGATGCCCAGGACCCTGCCGCCGGAGGAGATCGCCGGCCGGCTCTCCGGTCCGCTCGCCAACGGCGTGCGGTGGCTGCTCGACACCGACGGCAGGAACCTGCCGGCCAACGCCCACGTCCGGGAGGCACTGGAGAGCCTGCCGCACGAGGAGGGCGTGCTGAGGATCGCCTACCACTCCGAGTTCGAGGACGGCGCCCCGATGTGGCGCGGGCTCAGGGTCACGCCGGAGGACACCGCCGAGGCCCTGCTGCGGATGCGCCGTGACGGGCAGTGGCTGGTGGGCCAGGAGGTGCGGTTCTACTCCTGCAGCACCGCCCGGGGCGGGAACGAGTCGTACATGGCCCGGGTGATCGACGGCCTCCAGGCCGCGCTGCCCGGCGAGGTGCTGAACATCGTCGCCTCGCACAACCACGTGGTCGTCGTGCGCGGGGAGCGGCCCAGGGCCGTGGCCGTGACGGTCGCCTTCGACGAGAACGGGCGGCCCTCCATCACGGGCCCCGGCGGCTGGACCCACACCACGGTGGCCGAGGACGGGACACGGCAGACGGTGACGCGCCCGCAGGCGATGCCGCGCGAGCGGGTGCCGCTGGACGGGGAGCACGGGGTGCTCCTCGGCAACGACAAGGGCAAGACCGCCACCTTGCGCCGCGACCCTACGATCTCCACCCTGTTCGCCGAGATGTCCGTCGACCAGCAGGGTGGAGAGGGGTCGAGCGCCGCCCATGTCCACGCCGAGGACACGGCCATGGAGGTGGACCCGGCCCCGCCGTCCGTCGCGCCGTCCGTCGTTCCGCCCGCCGTGCCCGCGAGCGAAACGGGCAACACGGCGTTCGACCACTACGTGGCGGCGCTCGGCAACGCGGCCCCCAGGCCCCTGACGGGACAGAGCGAGTACCTGAACCAGGTGGAGCGGGTCACCGACGAGGCCCGCCGGATCGGCTTCGTCGTCAACACCATGACCGCCCACGGGGACGTGGAGCGGATCGTCCCCGTGATCAACCGGATCGTCGAAGGACTCGACCCGGCCACCCGCCAGCGCGTGGTGGTCGTCGTCGGGGTCAATGCCCCGAGGCCCGCGAGGGGCCAGGAGCCAACCGCCCTGAACGCCGCCGTGGCCCGCGCCCGCGAGCTCGTACGGGACCTGGACATCCCCGTCGCGGTCGTCTCCGACACCTTCAAGTGGACCAGGAAGAAGGGCAAGCTGGTCTTCCCGTACGGGACGATGCGCAACAGCGTCCTCAACAGCGCGCCCACCCACCAGCTGATCGACGCCATGCTGGAGCGGGGGCTCCACCCCTACCTCTCGGTGCAGGACTTCGACCTCGGGTCGCGCCTGGTGCCCTCCGGACGGCACTTCTTCGACCACGTCCAGGAGGTGCTGAGGCGCCCGCAGCCGCGCCCCGACCACCCGAACGCCTACGACGGGCCCGAGTGGACCGCGCGCACGGACGGGCCCGACCGCCCGGACGGCGACGACGGCACCTGGAACCCCGACCGTCCGCTGGCATTCAGCGGCGGCTACAGGGTGCCCGACGACCCGGAGGGCGTGGCGAGGCTGATCTCGGAGACCACCGACCGGCTGAAGGGCAAGCACCCCGAACTGTGGAAGTCCGACCGGGGGCGGCACCTGCTGGTCGAGCGGTGGCGCCGGGCCATCCGCGAGGACATGGAGGAGCGTGACTGGCAGGCGACCTACGCCCCCCTGCTGCCCTACGCCCCCGAGCCGAACCTGCTCGTCGACGGCCTGGCCGTACGGCTCAAGGGCGAGGACGGCAAGCCCTTCCTGCAATGGGGCAACGGCGGCGCCGAGTTCGAGGACCTGGGCCGCCGCCTGAACCGCCTCAACGCCTGGGAACTCGGGCGGCGGCAGGAACCGCTGCTCAAGGACCTCCCCGACACCGTCTACGTACCCAAACTGGAGTGGGTGCCCAACCAGCAGCCGGCGGCGAGCCCCAGGCCCCCGGGGATGAAGGTCCGGCGGCAGGGCCGGGACGAGATCATCGAACAGACCCGCGCGGACGCCTCCAACAACCGCCTGCCGAACCGTGGTTCGGCGTTCCGGACGGACTTCGAGCACGGGGCGGTCGTCACCGACCTGTCCAGGCTCGCCGCCACGCAGCTGGAGGCCGTCTGGAACAAGGCGCACAAGGCGGAGCTGGACGAGGCCGCGAAGGCCGCCGAGGCGGCCGGACAGCCGCCCCTGGAGGACAAGCCCGTCCCGAAGCGCAAGGCCAAGGCGAGGGACGAGCAGGACGAGGAGGACAACGCCGAGGACGACGGCCCGATGCTGGGGCAGTCGCACGTCCAGCTGACGACCGTGACCGGCCGGCTCTTCAGCAACGACACCGGCGTCAGGGACCCGGACTCGGGGAAGCTCAACCCCCGGGGTGCGAAGAAGGGCACCAGCCCCTCGAAGTACCGCAAGGCGTACAACCCGGGCGACAAGGTGAGGCTGGGCACCGACGAACCGCTCGGCCCGGGGAACACCTGGAACCCGTCCGAGCGGGACGCCGCCTGGCTCGGAGGCGCCGCCCACAACCTGCTCAGCCACTCCACATCCGCCCCGCTCGGTGGTCCGTTCACGGGCATCCACGCCGGCATCCAGCCCGAGCACAGGACGGTGGTCACGCACACCCTCGCCCTGTCGACCCCGGCGTTCCGCCTCGGCCGCAGGCTCGCGATGCTGCGGGACACCCCGGACCTTCTCGAAGGACTCCCGGCCCGCGGGCTCAACGACCCCCAGGGCTACCAGATCAGCGGGCGCGTCCCGGCGGACGGTGACTGCCTGTACCACGCCGTCAACGCCGCCGTGAACATCCAGGGCGTCCACGACGCCCTGGGGCTGCGGGACCTGGTCGTCGAGTGGATGCTGCGCCCGGGCAACCTCCAGGCCGTCGCGGCCCTCGCGCAGACGCGCGGGACGAACCTGGAGGAGCTGTTCCTGACCGTCGCCCTCACCGGCAACTGGGCCACCGGGGCCGGCGACCTCGCCCCGATGCTGGTCGCCTCGACGCTGGGCGCCCGGTTGCACATTCACGTCGGGGGCGTCATGCACACGATGCGGCCCCTGAACGGGAGTGCGGCCGGTGACATCCACCTCCACCTGGAGGGCAACCACTACAGTCCGATGGAGGAGGTCGGTGCCTCCACGGAGCCCATGGACACGGGGCACATGGGCGCGGAGCCCACGGACATGGACGTCGACGAGCGGCCGTTCAAGCGCCCCCACAACGCGCCGGCCGGTTCGGACGACGCCCTGACAGGGCCTCCCGTCCACGCTCCCGGCCCGTCGGCCCCGCCGCGCCCCGCGCACCCGACCGTGCGGGAGCTGGAGCTGCTGAGCCACGAGCAGCGGCGCGCCCTCGCCCAGGACGCCTCGTACGTCCGGCGGTTGCGCGACAGCATGCCCGCCGCCGACTTCGCCGACGCCGCCGCCCGGCTGCTGGTGCACGTCGACCCTGGCGTGCACCAGCCCGTCTCGGCGCGCAACCAGGCGCACACCCAGCTGAGCCGGCTGCTCAACGACCCCGAGGTCACCGAGCGGCTGCTGGTGAAGGGCGTCCAGGTGGTCATCGTCCCCAAGGACGTGCCGATGACCGAGGTCCAGGGCCTGGGGCAGCTGCTGCGCGGCCGCCGGGCCGGCGGCGACGCGGGCGACGGCCGCCCCTGGTGGCAGATCCGTGGCGCGAACGTGGACGAGATCGTGGCGATCCCGGAGGAGAACCTCACCGGGGACCGGACGACCATCGGCCACGGCAACGAGCAGCCCGAGGGGTACTCCATCGCCACCCACGAACTCGCCCACGCCGTCCACAAGTTCGGCCTCGACGAGGACGAGCAGGCGCTGATCGAGGACGTGTACCAGGGCAAGCGGCAGGCGGACGGCCTGGCCGACGTGTTCCAGGAGGAGTCCGTCACCACCTGGCCGGACGGCGGGCGGCGCAACCGCGACGAGGAACTCGTCGGCAACTACTCCGCCAGCGACGAGTACGAGTACTTCGCCCAGCTCACCAACACCTACCTCGGCACCAACCACGGCAACGACCCCGTCACCGGGAAGCCCCGCAACAACGGCGCCGACTGGGTGCGGGAGAACGAGCCGGAGCTGCTGCCGCTGCTGGAGCGCCTCTACGGGCCGGACCCGCAGGCGCCTCTCGCCAACCCGGTGACGAGGACGCGTGCGAACGACGAACCGCTGCTCTGGCTGCGGGAGTTCAACCAGATGGCGACGGACGAGCCCAACCTCGTCCCCGAGCCCGAGCCGGTGCTCGCCGACCCGCACCCGCTGAGCGAGGCCGACCTCATCGAGCTGGCCCTCAACCCCGCCTTCGGCGCCCACCCGGCCCCGGGGCCCACGGGTCTCGCGCTCACGCCCGCCGGCTCCGTCCACCTGCTGTCCGACCCGACGGACGCCTGGTCGTCGTTCCCCCAGGGGATCCGGACGGTGCTGGGCAAGATGCCCCCCGAGAACGGGTACGTCACCCTCGCCCACCTCACCGGCGCGCAGGGCATCGGCCACGGCTGGAACGCCGACCCGACGCGCACGGCGACGGCCCTGGTGAAGCTGGCCGAGGCGGGCACCTGGACGGGCCAGCCGCTGCGCTTCCTTTCCGGCCACTTCGCCCTCGGCGGCGCCGACTCACCCGCCGCGAGGACGCTGCTCGCCCTGTACGAGCAGCTCGCCGCGCACAAGACGCTGAAGATCGTCCCGTCGATCTACGCGCCCACCGACGCCGTCCACGTGGCCGACGCGGGCACCGGCAAGCCCAGGTTCGTCACGGCCCGGGCGGTCGGTTACACGGCCGCTCAGAACCCCAGGGTCGAGGGCCCGGGCCAGTGGTACCACCTCACGGTGAGGGACGGCGCCGTCCACGCCGAGCCGAAGGGGCACGAACTCCTGCGCGACGGCGAGACGTTGATCGAGACGTCGAGCCCGCAGTCGCCGATCGACCCGAGGATCGGTCTGCCGACCGTGCTGGGCAGCGACACCGGCCGCCAGATGACCTGGGCGCCGGAGCTGGACGCGCTGAAGCGCCACCTCGCCCCGTCGACGAAGCCGGTCACCCTCAGCGCGGACCTGCTGAAGATCGTCAATCCCCACGACCCCGGGAAGGGGGCGCCGAACCGGCTCCAGAGCCTCGAGGCCGTCCTCGCCGTGCGCGAGGTGTTCTACAACGAGCTGAAGGTCGCGGCGAGGACGACGGCGCTCAGGGACGTACCGACGAGCGTGTCCACGCACTTCCGCAAGTTCGGCTCCGGCGAGGAGGGCCTTCGGAGCGTGGAACGTCAGGTCCGCGCCACCGGACTGGGCGCCTTCGCCCTGGTCGACCTGGGCGGGCGCCGGTTCGTCGCGCTCGTCCACGACGCGGACGGCAGACTGCACTGGGTCGACGCCGCGAAGCGCGAGATGTGGACCGCGGACTCCGAGTACCGGTTCAGCGGCCTCAAGGAGATCGAGGGCCTCGCCGCCGGCGCCGTGATCCGGGCCGCGACCACCTACACCCGCGAGCACCACCTCCCCGGCGACGATGCCATCGACGCGCAGATCGCCTCGCTGGTCCGGGAGTTGGCCAAGAAGCCGCAGGTCGGGGAGACCTGGGCCTCGGCCGGGTACATGCTCGGCAGGACCGGCTACGGGAGGCAGGAGCACGCCTCCACGTGGAAGGACTTCGGACCCGTCAGGAACGGCAAGGAGTCCCTCCAGCACATCGCCCCGGCGGTGTCGCAAGGGGCGGCCAAGACGGCGGGTGCACCGGCGTACAAGTGGCGGCACAGCACGGCGGAGAGCACCCTGCGGGACGCCGTCGAGGAGAACAAGGCGCTGGCGAGCGAGCTCGGCGCCTTCTCGAAGGCCCGGGACGCGCGAGACGAGCAGCTGAACGCGTTCGCCGACGGCACGGCCGAGAACCGGATCGCGACACTCAGGACGATCGAGAGCGCGCTGGCCGAGAAGCTGCAGGCGTCCGAGGCGTTCCTGGGGAGGATCACCGTACCGACCAAGGAGGATCAGGGAACGCCGGTCAGGACGGCGCCGTTCAGTGACGCCAAGAAGGCCGCGGACGCCGCCTGGAAGGCCCTCGACTCCCTGGCCGAGACCAGGGAGAAGCTGGAAGCCGGCACGTCCAGGCCGGACAAGGCGACGGTGGACGGCGTCCTCCTCCAGGTCGACACCGTCGAGTGGCGCCTGGAGGACCTCGGCAAGCTGCACGCGCAGATGGCCAAGGAACTCGACGGCCGGCTCACGAAGCTGCTCGGAACGGGCAAGGACGCGGACGGGGGCATCCTGGCCCAGCAGACCAACGACGCCGAGGTCAACGTCCTGAGCATGGTCTACGACCGGATGAACCTGACGGGCCTCATGGGGAACAAGCACCAGGTGCGCGGCACGGTGGTGGTGGCCTCGACCCAAGGCACCTGCGACAGCTGCAAGTTCGTGGTCGGGGACCTGAAGAACTCCCACTTCCCGACCGTCGAGGTCATCGTCGTCTACGGGAAGCCCAGCGGCCACTACGGCGACCGGGGGCAACTGCACGGCAGGGACATCTCGATGGGGAAGGTCGCCCTCAACGTCGACGTCTGGTACGGCTACCGGAAGGACTGGGAGACCCAGACCACCATCGACAGGAAGAGGTACTACCGCCTCACCCCCGCCCACCACCCCAAGAACGGCTGACCGCCGTCAGTCCCCCTGGGACCAGGCGGCGACCGGCAGCGACAGGTAGACGCCGAACTCCTCCAGCCCGGTGGCGGCGTGGACGCCCTCGTGCAGGGCGTCCACCCGCTCCTGCCGGTCGGCGGCCCTGCTGGCGAACCACTTGGACCTGACCTCGATCACCACGTCCAGCCCGCTGCGGTCCAGCGGCCCCAGCGCCCGGAACCGGATCTCCACGTCCCCCGGCTGGAGGTCCCCGTCGTACGGCTCCTCGGGGCACTCCACGGCGAGGGAGACCAAGTGCGGCAGCACCACGCCCAGTTCGCGCAGTACCGCCTCGGGCACGGAGGGGGAGTAGGTCACGTCGACGAGTGGCATGCCCGACACCCTAGCCGGGGCTCACCCCGTGAGCATCGGTCGGTCGGCGAGCCGGGCGACCTCGGCGAAGTAGGCGCGGAACAACGGCTCGTCGGCGCGCGGCACCCGGAACGCGGGCGAGGTGGAGTACTGGAACGCGGCCGGGTCGGTTCCGTACAGCGCGGCGTTCGGATCGCGCACGGTGCCGATGAACAACTGGCCCGGCTTGTCGGGCTTCTTGTACTGCACCAGCGCCCCGATCCACCGCAGCGGCACCCGGAGCTCGGACCTGCCCCTGCTGAACACCTCCAACACCCCCCGGTCCACGCGCAGATGAAGGTCCTCGTAGTCGAACGTGAGCGGCTCCTGTTCCATGGCGGGACGATAGCCCGCCGCCCGCGTCACAGCATCACCGCCCCCACCACGGCGGCCGCTGTCACGGCCAGGACGCCGACGATGTTGACGACGATGTCCCAGTGCCAGGAGTTGCGTTCGGCCTCGACGTCCAGGACGAAGCGCGCCGGGTCGTCGGGGGAGTAGTGGATCGTGACCTCGAGCCCCCGCGATCCGGCCGGGTTCTTCAGTCCGGACTCGCAGTAGGCCGTGACGGCCCTGCCGTCGAGGGTGGTGAAGGTGAGGACCGGGACCAGACGGGTGGAGGTGCCGGTGTCGGCGTCGACGGTGACATTCTTGAGGACGGCGACGACCCGGGCGGGAACGGCGACCATGGCGTCCAGCGCGCCGATCCGGCGGCGCCGGTCACGGAGGTTCCCCGGCAGGTGGTACAGGCCGGACAGCGCCCACGGGCCGCAGAAGCCGATGAGCGCCCACGGCCAGCCCCGGTCGATCGCGACGACCGTCACCACGCCGGCGTAGACGAGGAACAGCGCGAAGTTCGCCCAGCCGAGCCCGCGCCCGCCCTCGGAGAGGTGATTGGCGAACCGGAAGGCGTGGGGCAGGCCGCGCGGGTACAGGACGCCGATCTCCCGGCCCGTCCAGGCCGCGTCGATCGAATCGCCGGGCCCGCCGTCATTGGTGACGGTGAACTCCTGCCCGGTGGAAGGGTCCTGGAAGGAGACCAGCACGGATATCCCGTCCGACGGGGAACTCCCGTGCCGGGGCTCGTCCACCCGCTCGATCCGCCCCTTCACGCGGACCGTCCGCTGCGCCTTCGTCACCCCGGCGAGCGACCTCCCGTACCCGACCAGCGCCAGCGCGCCGAACACGCCGCACCACAGCGGCAGATACCCGTACCAGTCCATCGTCCTCCTGCCACCTCACCGCGCCGGAGCGCGGCTCGTCACTCGGCCCCGTCCGTCCGCCTCCAGCGTGGCCATGCCCTCGGCGCCGGTCACGACGACCCTGATGACGAGCGAGCCGGTGAGACGCTCGACGGTGATCTGCCAGCTCTGCGGGGAGCGGCCCCCGAGGCCGGTGGTGGCCTCCTCGACCAGAGCGGGGAAGCGGTCGAAGGGCAGCGTACGGGGGTCGAACCCCGGGGCCTGCGTGCCGGGTGGCGAGAACACTACCGACAACTGGCGCTCCTGCACGACGACGGTGAGCGCCTGGCCCGTGAACCCACGCTGGGTGATCGAGCCGAGGGCCCGCTCCAGCTCTCCCTGCTGGAGAAACGACTGCCCCGGGCCGAGGGCGACCGTTCCGGAGGCCGACGAGACGACCGTGGTCGACGACGTCGCGGAGACGCTGACCGACGGCTTCGCCGCGTCGTCGACCCGGTCGAACAGCTCCGTACGGAAGAACAGCACCACCGCCGCCGCCCCGAGCAACAGCCCGAGCAGCCCGACGATCCCGAAGGCACACCCCTCCGGCGGCGCGACCACCGTGGCCGGCCCGGGCACCGAATCGAGCCGCGCCGAGGCCGCCCGCTCCTCCCACTCCGGCGTCGGCCGCTTCACGATCTTCGCCCGCCACGGCCGGTCCGGCGGGTACTGCACCACCACGACCCCGCGCGGCTGGTAGCGGGGGAGGTCGACGAGGTTGATGTCCTGCTTGACGGCGACCCGGTGCGCCGGCCCGTCGTCCGGCACGACGGACAGCTCGAACCGCACCGACGCGTCGCTTCTCTCGTCCCTGTCGGCCGCCAACTCCTCGATCACCGCGAGCGCCGTGCACGGCACCACCGCCGCCTCCCGCGCCCGCCCGGGCGCCCCGGCGAGCCGGACCAGCACCCCGTAGACCACGGGAACGACCAACCCCGCGACGAACAACGGCGGTCTGTCGACGACGGAGCCCACGACGAGCGCCGCCAGCGACCCCCCGACCACCCCGCCGGTCAGGAACGACCAGGCGAACGCGGCGGGCGTGCTGTGCGTGGTGATCGTCATACGGGTGATTCTGCTGGGATCAGCCGGCGTTGAACAGATCCCGGCACCGTCCGCTCACCGCCGTACACCCTGCGGCCACAGAACCTCCACGGGCACGCCCCGCTCGCAGGCGTACGCCACCACGTCGGCCGTCCCGCCGAAACCCCGCGCCGGCAGCCCGTCCCAGACGGCGAGGAGCCTGTCGACGCGCTGGACGAGCAGTTCGCTCCCCGTCATGTGCGAAGCCTCGTTCGAAGCGATCAACCCCGTGCGGTGCACGGCGCCGGCCCGCGCCAACAGCCCGTCGTAGACCGGGTGATGCCACCGCGGCAACCCCTCCCGGTACTCGGACGCGGGAACGACCACCTCCAGCCGCCCACCCAACGCGAGCGCCATCTCGGCGATCCAGGCATCCGGCCCGTCCGCGATGCACGACACCACCGTCAGCTCCACCGAATCAGCCCTCATCAGCGCATCGGCGAGCAACCGCCGCACCCGCGCCTCGACTTCGCCCGCCAACTCGCGATGCCCCGTGATCCCTATCCGCATGTCACCGGTCCCTCTGTCCCCTCGCCGCGCATCATCGATCCATCCCTCGTTCAACCGGTGCAACGCCGCCGGTTCCATCGAGTTGTGTACCCACGGCGCACCCCGGCACCCCGCTGGATGGCTACCATCTGCTCATGGTCGATCACGAGACGGCGTTTCGTTCCCTGGACGGTACCGCGTTGTTCGGCACGGTGTGCGCCACCGGCACGCGAGGTCCGGCAGCGGTGCTGGTCCACGGCTCGGGAGTGACCCGGGAGGAGGGCGGCTTCTTCACTCGCCTCGCCGCCGGGCTGGCAGCCTCGGGGGTGACCAGCCTGCGGTTCGACCTGCGGGCGCACGGCGCCAGCGGCGGGCGTGAGTCGGAGCTGACGATCGCCTCGGTGGCCAACGACATCCGCGCGGCCGGCGACCACCTGCGCACGGAGACGGGCAGCGCGGGCGCGGTGCACGTGATCGCCGCCTCGTTCTCCGGCGGGGCCGCCGCTCTGCACGCCGCCCACCGGCCCGGCGATGTCGACAAGTTGGTGCTGTTCAACCCGCGGCTGGACTACAAGGAGCGGTACGTCACCTCCCGGCCGGGCTGGTCGGAGGACTACCTGTCCGGGGAGACGGCGGCGCGGCTGGAGAAGCAGGGCTTCACCGAGAAATCGCCGTTCGAACTGAACCGGGCCCTGCTCAACGAGGTCTTCCACCTGGACACCCCGGCCATCCTGGCCGGAGTGCGGGCCCCGGTACTGATGGTGCACGGCACTGCGGACACCTTCGTACCCGTCGAGTCCTCCCGCCGGCACCGGTCGATGTTCGGCGGCCCGGTGGACCTGGTGGAACTCGACGGCGCCCAGCACGGCTTCGCCGTCCACGACGACCCCAAGTATCTGGACCCCCAGTCGCAGGCATGGCAGCACGAGGTCATCGAGCGGGTGACCACCTTCCTGGTCGGTTAGGAGACCGCCAACTCGCGCAGCGGACGACGAGGCCGAATCCCATGGCTCACGCCGCCTTCTGGCGGGCGACCTCGCTGGTGCGGTCGCGCAGCTGCCGGACAGCGCGGCTGGGGGAGTTGGCGGGTAGGGCGCGGGTGAGGGCCTGGAAGTGCTCGTCGCCGCGTACGGAGCTGATCGTGAGGTAGTCGTCGAGGAAGGTGTCCCAGGTGGCGCAGGCCGCGTCGAGGTGGCCGCGTTCCATCTGGCGGCGGGCCAGCAGGCCGTTGCCGTGGACGCGGCCCTGTTTCTCGTTGGCGGGGCGGGTCCGGTTGGAGAGCTGGAGTTCCTTGATCGCGCCCGGCAGGTCGCCGAGCTCGTACAGGACGTGCGAGACGTGGAAGTGGTACGCGGTCTGGTCGTAGCCGCCGACCGCGTCGTTGCGGCCCTCGGCCCGGGAGAGGGCGGTCTCGGTCTCGGCGAGGCGCGCGAACGCCTGCCGGCGGTCCTTCACCATGGCCGCGCCGTGCGCCTGCTGCCCGGTGAGGAAGGCCCGCAGGCGCGGACCGGCGGCGGGTGCGGCCTCGGCGGCGGAGTCGGCGAGTTGAAGGGCCTTGGGGCCGTAGCCGAGGTTGGACGCCTGGAGGGCCATGCCGCGTAGGGTGCGGCAGTACGTGACGTGGTCCTGCGCCTCGCGGGCGAGCTTGAGCGCCTGGACGTAGTACCGCTGGCCGAGGCCGTGGGCGGTCTCGTACATCGCCATCCAGCCGGTGAGGTACGTGAGGTCGGCGGAGGCCGCCAGCAGGTCGGCCTTCACCTTGGCGGTGCCCGACGCCTGGAGCCACGGCCCCACCGAATTCACCAGGAACGCCGCAGCCATCGGCCGGGCGTGCGCGGCACCGAGTTCGTCGAGGATTCCGGCGATGCGGTCGGTCATCGTGCGGACGGTCTGCACCTCGCCTGCCCCGACGCGCACCGTCCGACCAGCGGCGGCGGGGGAGATCCGGTCGGCGGTGTCGTCGAACAGGGGGATCGTCAGCGCGAGCGAGTAGAGCCCGGCCGTGAGAATGCCCCTGCGCGACGGATCCATGTCAGCCTTGCCGATCGCCATCAGATCGGACAGAACCCCCCGGTCGGCGCGCGAATCGCCGTCCGCCTCGAAGCCGGTCTCACCGGGCGTCACAGGCCGGCCGAGCCGCCGGGCGAATACCTCCCGGACCACCTCGCGCACCTCGACCCGGGGCCGGGTGCCGGAAAGCCAGTGCGAGACGGCCGACTTGTCGTGCGTGAGCCGCAACCCGGCCTCGGTGCCGACACGGTTCACCGCACGGGCGAACTGATCGTTGCCCCACCGGGCTTGGTGCATGAGTGCGGCGAGTTCGATGTTCGGTGTGCGTGATCGGTGCGCCATCGATCCGTCCCTTGTTCAACCGGTTCAACGCCTGGACCAGCTTGGCCGGTTCTCCCGAGCTGTGTACCCGCGTTGACTGGTCATCAGCCATTCGGACGCCTCGGAACGGCTGCCGACTCGTCGATGCGTGGAGCTTCCCGTGATCCTCAGCCCGCTCGCCAATGCACGCTTTCCGGTGCCGCTGGAGTGGGGCGAGCCGCCGGGACCGGGCGCGGTCCCGGCGGCTCGGCGGCTGGTGGTGGCGATCCTGCGGGAGTGGGAGGTGCCGCTGTCCGCCTCGGAGTTCCAGGAACTGGCGCTGTGCGCGAGCGAGGTGATCGCCAACGCGCTGGTACACACGGGGGAGCGCTGCGCCGTGACCGTACGGCGCAGCGCTGGGCGCGTGCGGGTGGAGGTGTCCGATTCCTGCCCGTCGCTGCCGCGACCGGAGCGTGATCCCGAAGGGACCAGCGGGCGCGGCCTGCTGCTCGTCGAGGCGCTGGCCCACGCCTGGGGCTGGCACCCGGCCGGGCCCGGCAAGGTGGTGTGGTTCGAGTTCGTGACGGCACCGGAACGGCCGTGCCCCACGCATGGGTGGGGCACGGCGGGCGGGCTTCGCGGGTTGGGGGCCGGTCAGGCGGTCGGGGTGTTCTCGGGGTACCAGCGGAGTTCGACGGTGTTGCCGTCCGGGTCCTGGACGTAGAGGGAGGTCGCGGTGCCGCGGGCGCCGTAGCGGGGGCCGGGGCCGTCGAGGACGGTGAAGACGCCGGAGTCGACGACCTCCTGCCAGTCGAGGGGTTCGACGGTGAGGCAGATGTGGTCGACGTTGGACTCGTTCCGGGGGCGGTGGAACAGGTCGATGATGGTCGCGGCGTTGACCCGGACGGACGGGAAGGACACCTTGCCCGCCCGCCATTCCTCGACCCGGACGGGCTCCAGACCGAGCAGGCCCGTGTAGAAGGCCAGTGAGCGCTCGATGTCGGCGACGTTGAGGACGAGGTGGTCGAGGGCGATGACGCGCATGGGGGTGTGCTCCGGGTGGTGAGGGTGGTCGTGGTGACGGGTTCCACGATCCCCCGGATCCCGGGCCGGTATCAAGATCGAATGATGATCGTTTAGCTGGACTCAACGATTCTGACCTGGGGCCGTCGGCCGCAGGGGCGGCCTTGTCGTAGGTGGCGCTTACGGTTCGCCCATGAACGTTCCCGAGGTCATCCGCATCAGCCACGAGCCCGACTACCGCACGAGCACCATCGGGCGCTTCCAGGGCGGCCAGTTCTTCGCGTCCGTCACGGCGGCGTTCCCCGAGGGGTGGAGCGGGGACGACTGGCAGCCGCAGAAGCGGTGGTTCGCGGTGCTGCACCGGTTCGACGAGGGCGGGCGACATGTCGACTCGCGCATTCAGTCCACCGGGACCACGGCGGACGGTGAGCGGAAAGCCGTTGACGCGGCCGGTCGACTGCTGGACGGGTGGCTGGACGAGCTGGCCGGGCGGGAGTACCGGGACATCGTCATCGCCCCCTTCGAAGTGCGCTTCGAGGGGGCGCTGTTCGGCCTGGTCGTCGAGATCGACGAGGACGAGGACGAAGAGGAGGACGGCGTCTGGATGGAGCTCTACCCCGACGGCCTCGGCTTCCAGGCCCCCTGGGACGGCTCCTACGACACCTGACCGCGCCGCTCAGCTCATCAGCCCCCGCAGCTGGTGGTACACCCCGCACGCCTGCATCGCCAGCGGCAGCAGCGACAGCGCGCACAGCGTGTGCAGGATGTCCGCGAGCCGCCCCCAGTACGGCAGCAGCCGCCGCCCGGGCACCGTCCACCCGGCGATGAGCAGCGCCGCCGCGAGGCCCAGCAGCGCGCCGAGCAGCCCCAGCCGCCCGGTCGCCGACGCGGAGCCGGCCTCGCGGGCGAGCAGCGCCAGCACCCCGTACGCGCCCGGCAGCAGCAGCGCGAGTCGCTGGCGGATGCTGCCGATGGCGCGCCCGTGCAGCAGGAGCAGCAGGGACAGCGCCCCCGCCTCCCACGGGCCCGCCCACCCGTCCGCGAAGGCCAGCACCGTCAGGCAGCCTGCGGACACCGCGCCGATGGCCGTGTACAGCGCCATCAGGTAGTCGTCGGCGACGAGGGCGCGCGGCAGGACAGCTTCCGCAGGCACGGGCTCGATGTTCTCCTGGAGTTCCTCCGCGTTGCGCGGCAGCATCGGCAGCCGCAGCCCGGACAGCCGGAACGCCATCGACGGCACGAACGCCCCGACGAGTACCGCGAACACCGCGACCAGCGACACCAGCTCGGAGGGCGAGAGACCGGACAGCACCAGCACCCCCGCCAGCACCCCGATGACGGCGACGAGCACGATCCCCAGGAACAGCGGCGCCGCCGCCCCCACCGCCGCGAGCGCGAGCACCGCCGCGCCCGCCCCCGCCGAGGAGGCGGCCAGCACCTGCGCGCCCAGCACGTCGGAGGAGCCGGAGCCGGAGCCGGCCCCGCCGGGCAGCAGCAGCGCCGCCAGCCCCAGGTACGGCACCGCCGCCGCGCCCAGCGCCGCGCCCGTGCCGGCGTCGGACATGGCCCGCGAGGCGCTGGCCGCCCCGAGGAGCAGCAGGACCGCGACCGCCCCGGCGGCCGCCTCCCGGGCGTGGGCCGGGCCGGGGAGGGCGAGGAGCACCCAGCCGACGGCGAGGGCGGTGAGGGCGAAGGCGAGGGCGAGGCGGCGGGTGAGGACGGGGCGCCAGCTGTCGCCGCGCTCGTCCATGCCGGTGGCGACGCCGTCGACCAGGTCGTCGAAGTGGACGGTGGGCAGGGCTTCGTGGCGGGCCCGGAGGTAGACGGTGTCGCCGTCGTGCAGGCCGAGGGCCTCGGCGGTGGTCTCCTCGTCCAGGGGCTCCTCGCCGAGGCGCTGGAGCACCCAGCCTCCGTGTTCCAGGCCCTCCTCGGCGAGTTCGGGGCCGGCGTGGGCCACGACGGCGGGCAGCAGGTCGGCCAGGGGCACGTCGGCGGGGACGGCCAGTTCGAAGGCCGTTCCCGGTGCGTGGAACCTCAATCGGCACAGTCCTGCCACGACACTGCTGCTCACGCCGGTCCTCCGGTTCGGTGAATGCTCTCCGCCCGGTTGAACGGCCTGCCGGGCGTGCCGCGTTCAACCTGAACCCGACGCGGTGCACCGTCCGTGGGTCAGATCGTGAGCGCGGAGAGCGTGGACGGCGTGTCGATGAGGAGCCCCGAGTGAGTGTCGAGCTGGTCAGCCGGACGCCCCGGCGCCCGGGGCCCGAGATGCCGGACGGCGAGATCCAGCTCCAGGAGCCGCCGGGCCTGCCGGAGAAGCAGAGCGGCATGGCCGGTGTGATCGCCATGGCCCCGATGGCGCTCGGCTCGCTCTCGATGGTGTTCATGTTCCTGCACCCCGGCGGGGGCGACGGCGGCGGTGGGGCGCTCAGCTACGTGGCGATGGGCATGATGGCCCTGTCCGCGGTCGGCATGCTCGTCACCCAGCTGATCCGCGGTTCCAGCGACCGCAAGCAGCAGCTGCGCGCCGAGCGCCGCGACTACCTGCGCTACCTCGCCCAGATGCGCCGCCAGGTGCGCCGCGCCATCGACGCCCAGCGCAAGGCGCTGGCCTGGCGCCACCCGGCCCCGGCCGAACTGCCGTCCCTGGTCGGCACCAGCCGCCTGTGGGAGCGCCGCGCCGCGCACCCGGACTTCAGCGACGTGCGGATCGGCATCGGCGCCCAGCGCCTGGCGACCCCGCTCGCACCGCTCTCCACCAAGCCCGTCGAGGATCTCGAGCCGCTCTGCGCGCACGCGCTGCGCCGCTTCATCCACGCCTACGGCACCGTCGCCGACCAGCCGATGGCGATCCACCTGCGCGGCTTCTCCCAGGTGCTGCTGCGCAGCGACGACGAGGCCGCCGCCCGGGATCTCGTCCGGGCGCTGGTCGCCCAACTCGCCGTCGTGCACGGCCCGGACGAGCTGCGCGTGGCCGTGGTCGCCGACGACGCCCGCCGCGCGGACTGGGACTGGGCGAAGTGGCTGCCGCACGCCCTGCACCCGACCGAGACGGACGGCGCCGGGCCCGTACGACTCGTCGCCGGCAGCCTCGTGGAGGCCGAGCAGCTGCTGGGGGAGGAGTTCACCGGCCGCCCCGGCTTCGAGCCGGACTCCGTGCCGCACCGCGACGAGCCGTTCACCGTCATCGTCCTGGACGGCCCCGGCGCCCACACCGGCAGCCGCGCGGCCCTCACCGGCTACCGCAACACCGTGATGATCGACCTGGCCGACACCCTGGAGTGGCGGGCCTCCCGCGTCACCCTGCGGCTGCGCATCGAGGACGGGCGCCTCGCCATGGTCGGCGCCGACCGCAACCGCAAGGACGTCGTCACCGACCTCGGCCGCCCCGACGTCCTCACCGCGGCCGCCGCCACCCGCCTGGCCGCCCGGCTCGCCCGCTACCGCATCGCCGACGGCGTGGACGCCGCCGAGCCGCTCGCCACCGACTTCGACCTCTCCGCCCTGCTCGGCATCCCCGACCTGCACGCCCACGACGTCGAGGCCCTGTGGGCGCAGCGCGGCATCCCGCAGCGCCTGCGCGTGCCGCTGGGCCTCGGCCCGGACGGGCGGCCCGTCGACCTCGACCTCAAGGAGTCCGCGCAGGGCGGCATGGGCCCGCACGGCATGCTGATCGGCGCCACCGGCTCCGGCAAGTCCGAGCTGCTGCGCACCCTGGTGCTGGCCCTCGCCGTCACCCACTCCTCCGAGGTGCTCAACTTCGTCCTCGTCGACTTCAAGGGCGGCGCGACCTTCCTCGGCCTCGACACCCTCCCGCACACCTCCGCCGTCATCACCAACCTCGCCGACGAGGCCGCCCTCGTCGACCGCATGCGCGACGCCCTGCACGGCGAACTCGTACGCCGCCAGGAGCTGTTGCGCGAGACCGGGTACGCGTCGCTGCTGGAGCACGAGACGGCGCGCGCCGCCGGTGCGGCGCTGCGGCCGCTGCCCACCCTGTTCGTCGTCGTCGACGAGTTCAGCGAACTCCTGTCCGCGCACCGGGACTTCATGGACCTGTTCGTGATGATCGGCCGCCTCGGCCGCTCCCTCGGCGTCCACCTGCTGCTCGCCTCCCAGCGCCTCGACGAGGGCCGGATGAGCGCGCTCGAGTCGCACCTGTCGTACCGGATCGGCCTGCGCACCTTCTCCGCGATGGAGAGCCGCGGCGTCCTCGGCGTCCCCGACGCCTACCAGCTGCCCTCCTCGCCCGGCAACGGCTTCCTGCGCAGCGACACCTCCACCCTCACCCGCTTCAAGGCCGCGTACGTCTCCGGCCCCTACCGGCCCAAGCGCCGCGCCGGGCAGCACGCCGCCATCGCCGGGCAGGTCGTCGCGTACGGCACCGACTATGTGATGCCCCGTCAACTCCCGGTCGCGGCCGTCGAGGTGGAGGAGGAGCAGTCCGCTGGCTCGCTGCTCGAGGTCGCCGCCGGACGGCTGCGCGACGCCGGGCCGCCCGCCCACCGCGTCTGGCTGCCGCCCCTGGACGTCCCGCCCACCCTCGACGAACTGCTGCCCCCGCTCGTCCCGCACCCCGAGCGCGGCCTCACCACCGCCGACGAACGCGCCCACGGCGCCCTGACGCTGCCCGTCGGCGTCGTCGACCGGCCCTTCCAGCAGCTGCGCGACATGCTCACCGCCGACCTCTCCGGAGCCGGCGGCCACGTCGGCATCGCCGGCGCCCCGCAGAGCGGCAAGAGCACCCTGCTGCGCACCCTCATCACGGGCCTCGCCCTCACCCACACCCCGGCCGAGGTCCAGTTCTACTGCCTCGACTTCGGCGGCGGCACCCTCTCCGCCCTGCGGGGCCTGCCCCACATGGGCGGTGTCACCGGCCGCCACGACGCCGAACGCGTCGTGCGCACCATCGCCGAGGTCAACGCCGTCATCACCCGCCGCGAACGGTACTTCGCCGAACTCGGCATCGACTCCCTCGCCTCCTTCCGCCGCCGCAAGGCCGCCGGCGAACTGCCCGACGACCCGCACGGCGACGTCTTCCTCGTCGTCGACGGCTGGAACACCCTGCGCCAGGAGTTCGGCGACCTCGTCCAGCCGCTCACCCTCATGTCCCAGCGCGGCCTCAACTACGGCGTCCACCTCGTCATCGGCACCACCCGCTGGGGCGAGATCAGCAGCGCCCTGCGGGACCAGCTCCAGACCCGCTTCGAACTGCGCCTCGGCGACGCCATCGACTCCGTCATCAACATGCGCGCCGCCGCCAAGGTCCCCAAGTCGCCCGGGCGGGGCCTCACCGAGGAACAGCTCCACTTCCTCGCCGCCCTGCCCCGCATCGACGGCTCCGGCCACGCCGACGACCTCGGCGAAGGCGTCGCCGACCTCGTCGACGCCGTCGCCGCCCACTGGACCGGCCCCCGCGCCCCCGAGGTGCGCACCCTGCCCCTCACCCTCGACGTCGACCGCCTCCCCGCCCCCGAAGGCCGCCTGCGCGTGCCCATCGGCCTGGAGGACACCGAGGTCTCGCCGCTGTGGCACGACTTCGAGGAGAGCCCCCACCTGCTCGTCGTGGGCGACAGCGAGGCCGGCAAGACCAACATGCTGCGCCTGATGATCCGCGCCATCACCACGGCCTACACCCCGGCCGAGGCGCGCATCATGCTCGTCGACTACCGCCGCGGCCTCTACGACGCCGTCCCCGAGGAGTACCGCCTCGGCTACGCCGTCGCCGTCGACAAGCTCCGCCAGATCGTCGACGGCGCGTCGCGCGCGATGAAGAACCGCATCCCGCCCGCCGACATCACCCCCGCCCGCCTCAAGCTCCGCGACTGGTGGACCGGCCCCGAACTCTTCGTCCTCGTCGACGACTACGACCTCGTGGGCTCCACCAGCGGCGCCCACCCCTTCGCCGCCGTCCTGGAAGACCTCTCCCAGGGCGCCGAGATCGGCCTCCACCTCGTCGTCGCCCGCGGCGCCAACGGCATCGGCCGAGCGATGAGCGACCCGCTGATCCGCAAGCTCCAGGAGGTCAACTCCCCGACGCTGCTCATGTCCTGCCCCCCGAGCGAGGGCTACCTCTGGAACAACGTCAAGCCCCGCACCCTCCCCGCCGGCCGCGGCCTCTACATGACCCGCCGCCGCACCGTCCAGGTCCAGACGGGCCTCCTCGCGGACGCGGACCCGCAGTGACGGGCCCCGGCCCCGTGCGGGCGGTCGGCGGGTCGCGGGCCGCGCGGCGGCGGGTGGCAGCCGGCGCGGCGCCGTCGGCACGGCGGCACGGTCCGGCGGCGGGACGGAGGTTCCGTCGCTCGGTGGCAGCCGGCGCGGCGCCGTCGACCCGGCACCGCGCGGAACCCACGGATGCGCGGCTGATGGTTCGGTGCGTTCAGCCGGTGCGGACGGCACGTCCTCTGCGAGTGGCAGGGCTCCCGTTGCGTCCCGCACCGGGTGGTGCCCCCGAGCCGGCGGTTGGCGCGGTGCCGTTCCTCCGGCGCCGCGCCCAGGCGCCGGAGGGGCGGTTGTGTCGGTTGCGCGGCGCTGCGCGCGGGGCGGAACGTGCGGACCGCCGTGCGGGTGAGGTGAGTTGCGCTCGGTCTGGCAGCGCCCGGCGGGTGCGGAGCCGGAGCGGTGTGGCGTCGGTTGTCGGTGGTGTGCGGGTCGGTCGGGAGATGGAGTGATGGGCGGTTCTACGGCGTCGACGTTGCGGGCGCTCGGGGCGCACTATGTGATCGCGCCGGTCGGGGCGGAGGCGGACGGGCTGGCGGAGGCGCTGGCGCCGGTGCGGGCGGAGGCGCGGGCGCTGCTGCTGTTCGCGGCAGCGGCCGATGCGGCGCCCGTGCTGCTGGCCTCGCTGGACGAGGTGGCGAAGGCGGCGGCCGACCGTGGCGCCGAGGTGCTCGTCCTGGCGGCCTCCGGCCTCGCCGCGCCCGGCCCGGACGGGCGGCGGCCGGCCGAACTGCTGGCCGCGCGCTGCGGATTGACGGTGGTGGCACCCGACGCGGTGGTCAGCATCGAGGCGGACGGCACCCTGCTCGCCGTCGACGGCACCTGGTGGCGCTGCCGCCCGTACGGGAACGGCGCGCCCGCCGACGCCCTGGGCGCGTACTGGCCGGCCGCCGCGACCGTCACCCCGCTGGGCGGCAGCGCGTACCGGGTCACCGAGACCGCCGTGAGGTCGGCGCCGGCGGTGCTGGGGCAGGCGGACGCGGACGGCCTGCTGCTGGTCCTCGGCGAGCCGGACGGCGGGCTGCCGAGCGGTCCTCAACTCGCCAATGCCGCCTCCCTGTTGCTGGAGGAGCACGGCGACCCCGAGCGACTGACGCTGAGTGCACCCTGGGCGGAGCCGGTCGCGCTGATCGAGCTGGTGGCCGTGGTCGCGGCCTCGCTGGGCCGGGAGGTCCGGGCGGCGGTCGGCGTACCGGTCGGCGAGCAGCGGCACGTCCACCCGGCGGCGGACGGCGGCCCCGGGTGGGAGCCGTACCTGACCGAGCTGGTGGCGCGCCCCAGCGACCGTACGGTGACGGCGGTCGGCTGGCGCACCCGGCCCGACCTGCCGCCCGTACCCGGCGTGGCGCGCTACCCCGCCTTCCCCGGCTGGGAGTTGGAGGCGGTGGCGGCCGGCCTGTGGCTGCGCCCGGCGGCGACCGCCGACCGAGGCCCGCGCCTGCGGCGCCCGGACCCGGCGGGCCCGGTGCTGGTCGTCGGCACGCCGGGGCGGCCGGTGCCCGAGACGGTGTGGGATCACCTGGGCGCGCTGCTGGGCGCTCTGCCGCCCGCGCCGGGGCGGCTGGCGCTCACGGTGGCGGGGGCGCTGGACGTGGAGTCGCGGGCGGTGGGGCGGTTCTGTGCGCGGCTGTACGGGCTGGAGTGGGTGGAGGGGGCTGGGGCGGTGATGGGTGGAGGGCCAATGTTGGCCCCTGCGCCTGCTCCCGAGCCTGAGCTTGAGCCTGCGGCTGTCGCCGAGCCCGTTGAGGTTGAGGAGCCGGAGGCTGCCCCCGAGCTTGAGCCGGCTCCGCCGACGCCGATGGTCACGGTGGCGAGTGCCAACCCCGAGCCCGTCGAGGTCGAGGAGCCTGAGACCGCCCCCGAGCTCGAACTGGCTCCGCCGACGCCCATGGTCACCGTGGCGAGCACCGGCCCCGAGCTCGAGCCGGAATCCGAGCCGGAACCGGAATCCGAGCCCGAGCCCGAATCCGAGCCGGAGCCGGAACCCGAGCCCGAGCCCGAGCCCGAGCCGGAACCCGAGCCCGAGCCGGAACCCGAGCCCGAGCCGGAACCCGAGCCCGAGCCGGAACCCGAAGCAGCCCCGGAGCCCGAACCGACCAAGGGGCCAAAATGCGCCCCCACCACCCCCGACCAGGACCGCGCCGCCCTGGTCGCCCAACTCGGCCCCACCTACCACCGCCTCGCCCGCCGCGCGGACGACGCCGCCACCCGCCTGCCCGCGCTGCGCGTCCAGGCGGCGGAGGGCGACGCGGGGCCCGAGCTCGTCGCGGTGCTGCTGCACCAGGGCGACAGCAGCCCCCTCGCGCCCCGCGCCGACCTCCTCGCCGCCGCCCGCTCGGGCGTGCCCGAGGCCGCCGAGGTGTACGGCCCGTACCTGCGCTGCCTCGCCGCCGGCCTGCGGCGGCTGCCCAGCCACTACGGCGGCGTGCTGGTGGCCGGTCCGGCGGACGCGGCGGATCCCGGGCGGTACGCCCCGGGCACGGTGCTGGCGGAGGCGGCGCCGGTCAGCGGCGTCGCGGCGCCGGGGGTGGATCTGGGGGACGGCGTGGGCGTCGAGTTCGCCATCTGGTCGGTCGGCGGACGCCGCAGCTCGGCCTTCGGCGAGCCGGGCGACCAGCCGTCCGTGATCTTCGCCCCGGGCACCGAGTTCGAGGTGATCGATGTGGACCCGGCCGACCCGGACACCGGCCGCCCGCTGCGCGTGCTCCTGCACGAGATCGGTGGCGTCCGCCCGGGCCCCGACCGCCTGCGCGGCTGGCTCGCCCGCCGCGACGCCGTCGCCCCCGCCGACCGCGTGCGGCCCGCCGACCCGTCCCGCTACCTCCTCGACCTGGGCGCCGCCCGGTCGGCAGGGGAGTAGCGGCTGCCCATGGGGTCGGGGGCGGGGTCGGCAGCCGCCGCCCCCGCCCTCAGCGGAGCTTCCCCGCCGCCCCCGGCCGGGCGACGCCGTCGACCGACAGGCAGATCCCGTACACCCGATCGTGCCCCGTCCACCCGTTCACCCGCCCCCGGTTGTTGCTGATCTGCACCCGTCGGCGCGCCGGGTCGACGGCCGACACCAGGTGCAGGTACACCGTCCCGGCGACGCGGGCGAGGACGATGTCGCCCGGCGCCAGCAGCGCCGGATCGGCGGGGGCGACGACCACCGCCTGGCGGCTGCGGATCAGGGGAACCATCGACGTCCCGCTCGGCCGGAACTCCACCGTGGCGCCCTCGGCCACCCGCCTCGCCACCGCGTCCAGAGCGCCCATCCCGCGATGCTCGCACCGGGCCGGACCCGCGGTCGAACGGATTTCCGCGCGGCTCCCGCCGCCCGCGTATTCCACTCGCACGGGCCGCTCCCGGGCGCGCCCGGCCGCGAACCCGGGTTAGGACTGGACGGGAGATCATCCGGCCACCGCCCGGCCCCGCGCCCGGCGGCCTCACCCCCAGGGATCCCCGCATGAACGACTCCCCGACCGTCGGTGCCACCGTGCACCTCATCGAGCCGGACGGGTCCGCCGGGCCGGTCCTCGCGGACGGGTTCCTCGCCGGGCCGACGACCGTGCTGGTGCCGAACCCGCCGCAGACCGTCGGCGACCCCTGGCAGCGCTACCTGGTGCGGATCGGCGCGGAGGACGCGCGGGTGGCCGGGACGAGCCTGGCCGCCACGTCGGCGGAGGGGTTCCGTACGGCGGCGGCCGTGCTGGCGCTGGTGGAGCCGCCCAGAAGTGCCGGGCTCGCCGACCTGCCCATCACGCTGTCGGCGCTCACCGACAGCCTGCGCCGCAACCGGGGCGACCTGTGGTCCGCCTACGCCGGCCTCGGCTTCCCGGTCGGGCCCCCGAAGGGGGACGGCGCCGAGGTGCCGGCGGAGACCTGGTGGCTCTCCCACGTCGGCGACGATCTGTCCGTCTTCGCGGCGGGCATCTGCTGCATCAGCGTGAACTGCGGTGGCTGCAGGAAGAAATGAGCCCGCCACCCTCCGTGCACCGCCGCCACTGGCTGCGCTCGACGCGGCTTCAGGACGCGGCGCTCGCGCTCGCCGTGATCGTCCCCGAGGCGTTCTTCTTCGGGGCCCCGGTCGCCCCCGGCGCCGACACCCGCAGCCGGCTGGAACTGGTCGCGTTCTGTCTGCCCGAGTTCCTCGCCCTGCTGTACCGCCGCCGGTGGACGCTGCCGTCCTTCGCGGTGGTGTGGGCGGTGGCGGTGAGCGCCGACCTGGTCACCGCCACCACCGACTTCGAGTTCACGCCCTACTTCGGCATGCTGGTCGCGCTCTACACCGTCGCCCGGCAGTGCGGTCGCCCCGCCGCGCTGGCCGCGCTCGCGCTCGCCCTGGTGCCCTCGGGGCTCGCGATCCGCTACACCGTGGAGCAGCTCGCCATGCCCGGCCACCGCACGGCCGCGCTGATCGCGGGCATCGCCTTCTACCTGCCGGTGACGGCCGCGGCCTGGGGTATCGGCGTCTGGTCCCGGGCGGTGGCGGAGGCGGCCGCCCGGGACCGGCGCGAACTGGCGCGCGCCCGCCGCGCCGTGGCGCACGAACGCACCAGGATCGCCCGCGAGTTGCACGACATCGTCGCCAACGCGGTGGCGGTGATGGTGATGCAGGCCGAGGCCACCCGCTCCACGGCCTGCGCCCAACCGGCCCGTACGGACGCCTCCTTGGCCCGGATCGAGGAGGTCGGCCGCGCGGCGATGGCCGAACTGCGGCGCCTGCTACGGCTGTTGCGAACCGCCGAGGCATCCATGGAGCAGGACGAGCAGCGGGAGCCCGAGCCCGACACCACCCGCCACGGACTCGCCGACCTGGCCACCCTGCTGGAGGACGTGCGCCGCGCCGGAGTGGCCGTGGACCTCGAAGTGTCCGGCACCCCGGCGCACTTGGACGACAGCCTCGACCTGACGGCCTACCGCCTCGTGCAGGAGGCCGTCACCAACGTCACCAAGCACGCCGGCCCGGGCAGCCGCGCGGTGGTGCGCGTCGACTGGTCGGAGGTGCTGCGCCTGGAGGTGGTGGACGACGGCGCCGGGCGCAGCAGCCGCAGCGCCGCCCGCGGGCTGTCCACGGGGCACGGGCTGCTGGGGCTGGCCGAGCGCGTCGCGCTGTTCGGCGGCGAGCTGTCCGCCGCGCCGTACCGCTCGGGCTTCCGTGTCACGGCCACCCTCCCGCTCACCCCCGCCCTTCCGCCGGAGAACCGGTCGGCTGGATGAGCCGGATGAGCCGCTCGGCCGGGTGAGCCGGTCGGCCGGGTGAACCGGTCGGCCGGATGAACCCCGGGGCGCCGGCCGTCCGTGGTGAGGGGAGAGGCTCGGCGGCAGAAGGAGTACGGGAATGGGCGAGGAGACGACGGTGGACGGCGGGTTCCGGCTCGCGGCGGTGTTCGACGTGGTGGACCCGGTGACGGGCCCGGGCTTCGCGCCCGACCGGCCGCGGCTCGGGCAGGCCGAGCAGGAGACCTTCGTCCGGTACCTGAGCGAGGGCGAGGCCGTGCTGCTGACGCCCATGCTGATGGACGACGTCCTGGACCCGCAGCGCCGCGGCGTCGTCCCGATGGGCTTCCGCACCGACGGCCGCTGGGTCTGGACCGACACCGTGACGTACTACCTGCGGGAGTACGGGCTGGCGCCCGAGCCGGAGCTGCTCGCCCACCTGCGCGCCCAGGGCGACCTGCCGTGCCCGCAGCCGTCCCCGGAGGCGCTGGAGCGGGCGGTGGCCTTCGTGCTCACCCCGCCCGGGGAGCCGGCCGAACCGGTGTGGACGGTCGGGTCCTGAACCCGGCTGAACCAGGTCGGGCACGCCGTCCGTAGCTCACCACAGGAGTGTCGTCGAGCGCAGGGGAAGCATGGTGGGCGAGGAGAAGCGCGGCGGGGCGGGGGCCTCGGGCTCGGCCGGGTTCCAACTTCCGGCGGTGAACTGGGCGTTGGCGGCCGAGGAGCCGGAAGCGCCACCGTCGGAGCCTGAAGTGCCGCCGTCGGGGGCGGAAGCGAGGAGTGGGACGATCGGCGCCACCGCGCCCCTCCCGCAGACCGTCGCGCCCCCGGCGACCCCGGCACCCCCGGTACCGGACTCCGAGGCGGAACCCGATCCGGACCCGGCGGCCGCCCTCGCGGTGCCCGCGCCCGCCGCGCCCGCCGTGCCAACTGTGGCCGTCGTCGCGGAAGCGGCCGCCGCCACCGTCGCGGCCGAGCCGGACACCGCCGGCGAGAGCGACCCCGGACCGCGCCCCGGCCGGGTCTCCCGCCCGATGATCGCGGCGGCCGTCGCGGTCGGACTCGTCCTGGTCGGCACCTCCGTGGTCGTCACCCGCCTGGGCCACGACCCCAAGCAGGGCCCCGCCCGCGCCGACAACCCGCCCGGCTACGGGCAGAGCGACGGCGGCGGCAGCGGCTTCGCCCCCACCTTCGACGAGCACGGCGGCACCAGCGGCTCCGGCGGCACCCCCGCCCCGGACGGCCAGGCCGGCGCACCCGCCCCGGCGCCCGACGGCGGCACCGCCGCGCCGGGCGACCAGTCGGCCGCCGTCCCCAACGGGAGCACCCAGGTCGTCCCCGGTCAGCCCGCCCACCCGGGCGCGGCGGCCCCCGGCACCGGTGGCACGGACACCCGCTCCCAGGGCGGCGGCTCGGCCGCCTCCGGCGGCTCCTCGGGCGGATCGAGCGGCGGCTCCACGAGCGGCGGGTCCTCCGGCGGCGCCACCGGAGGCTCCGCGGGCGGCGCCGCCGCACCGCCCCCCGCCACCCAGCAGCCGGCCCCGCCGCCCAAGCCCGCCCCCGTCGTCGCCATCGCCGGCCCGTACTGCGACGCCAAGGGCAGCGTCAAGATCAACGGCTGGTTCGACCAGGGCGTCTCCGGCTGGCGCAAGAACTCCGGCGGCTGGGGCAGCGACGGCTGCAACGGCACCTACGTCTCGATGCCCATGTCCGGCGCGGCCGGCAAGGACGACAACGGCAACTCGGTGGTCTGGTCCTTCAGCGGCCTGGGCAACGTCAGCAGCTGCGCCGTCGCCGTCTACATCCCCGGCAGCAGCGACGTGAAGAACGTGGGCGGCAACCCCTCCGTCTACACCGTGAGCAGTGGTGGCTCGTTCAACATCAACCAGACGGCCTACCGCGGCAGTTGGTTCAACGCGGGCACCTTCCCCTACCAGGGCGGGCTCTCGATCACCCTGCACAGCCGCGGCGTGGACTGGGGCGGCAACCAGTACGCCCACCACGCCGCCAGCGCCGTCCGCGCCACCTGCACCTCCTGAACCCCGCCGCTGATCCCCGCCGCCCCGGCGGGGCCCACCACCCCATGACGAAGGGAACCCCCAGGCAATGTCGCGCCCGGTGCTGACGGTCTGCGCGGAGCGGCAGGAGCCCGGCTCCTACCGCACGATCGGCGAGGCCGTCCAGGCGGCCCGCAGCGGCGCCGTGATCTCGGTGCGCCCCGGCCGGTACGAGGAGAACCTCGTCCTCACCAAGGTGGTGAGCATCACCGCCGAGGACGTCCGCGGGAGCGTGCGGATCAGCCCCCGGCGCGGCTCCGTCGTCCAAGTCCTCGCCGAAGCCGTCCAGTTGACGGGCCTCATCCTCCAGGGGCAGGACGAGGACCTGCCCGCCGTCGACGTCCCGCGCGGCCAGCTCGCCCTCCAGGACTGCGAGGTCGTCGGCAACTCCTGGACGGCCGTGCTCACCCGCCAGCAGGGCGAACTGGCCATGCGCGGCTGCCGGGTGGTCAACACCGCCGGGGCCGGGCTCGTCGAGACCTCCACCGGCAACAGCGTCATCGAGGACAGCGTCGTCGAACACCTCGGCACCTCCGCCCTCGTCATCGGCGAACGCGCCAACCCCACCGTGCGCCGCTGCGTCCTGCGCGACGCCCGCGGCAACGGCGTCTGCGCCAACGGCGAGTCGCGCGGCGTCGTCGAGGACTGCGAGATCTTCGCCACCGACAAGCCCGCCGTCGCCATCGAGGAGCAGAGCACCACCCGCCTGCTGCGCACCGAGATCCGCGACGCCGCCCTCGGCGTCTTCGTCGGCACCACCGCCCGGGCCGTCATCGAGGACTGCACCGTTACCGCCGTGCGCGGCCACGGCTACGTCCTCACCAACGGCACCGACCCCGTGCTGCGCCGCTGCCGCGCCGTCCGCCCCCAGGGCAGCGGCGTGCACGTCTCCGGGCGCGCCCGCGGCACCCTCGAGGACTGCGAGGTCAGCGCCGCCGCCGGGCCCGGCATCCACGTCGGCGAATCCGCCGGGCCCAGCGTGCTGCGCGCGATCGTGCGCGACAGCGAGGGCGACGGCGTCGAACTCACCGGCGAGAGCGCCGCCGAGTTCGACCGGCTGGAGGTGCACGACAGCTCCGGCAACGGCGTCGTCGTCCGCGAGGGCGCCAACCCGCTGCTGCGCCGCTCCACCGTCACCAACGCCGCCGCCCACGGCATCGAGGTGCTGCGCGACGGCCGCGGCCGCATCGAGGAGGCCACCGTCCTCGACTCCGGGCAGCACGGCGTGCGCATCAGCGACGGCGCCAACACCTACCTCGGCGGCTCCCAGATCCGCGGCGCCAAGTCCAGCGGCGTCTCGATCGGCGCCGAAGGCATCGCCACCCTGCGCGACGTCGAATGCGCCGACAACACCTACGACGGCGTCAGCGTCGAACGCGGCGGCGAACTCACCGCCACCCGCGCCCGCTCGCGCGCCAACCGCCGCCACGGCCTCCACCTGATGCCCGGATCCCGTGCCACCCTCACCGCCTGCCAGTTCACCGGCAACACCGTGGACGGGCTGCGCTCCGAATCCGCCGAGCCCGTACGGCTCACCGACTGCGTCACCGCCGAGAACCAGGGCGCCGGGCTGCGCCAGAGCGAGCCCACCGAGCGCCTCGCCGTCGAGAACCTCGACAGCCACGACAACCGCTCGCCCGACGCCCACGGCACCGCCTCGGCCGCCTCCGCCGCGCCGGTGGCGTCCTCGGCCTCGGGTTCCGGCTCCGGCTCCGGCTCCGGGGACGCCACCGAGGGCGCCACCCCGGCCGAGGCGACCGCCGCGCCCGGCCCCCAGGGCCCCCAGGCCGTCCTGCAGACCCTCGTCGGCCTGGACGGCGTCAAGGAGCAGGTCGCCACCCTCGTCAACCTCAACAAGCTCGCCCGCCGCCGCGAACAGGCCGGCCTGCCCGCCCTGCCGATGAGCCGCCACCTCGTCTTCGCGGGCCCGCCCGGCACCGGTAAGACCACCGTCGCCCGGCTCTACGGCGCGATCCTCGCCGAACTCGGCGTGCTGCGCAGCGGCCACCTCGTCGAGGTCGCCCGCGCCGACCTCGTCGCCTCGATCATCGGCGGCACCGCCCTCAAGACCACCGAGGTCGTCAAGGAGGCCCTCGGCGGCGTGCTCTTCATCGACGAGGCCTACACCCTCTCCGCCGGCTCCGGCGGCACCGGCCCCGACTTCGGACGCGAGGCCATCGACACCCTCGTCAAGCTGATGGAGGACCACCGCGAGGACCTGGTGGTCATCGTCGCCGGGTACGAGACCGAGATCCGCGACTTCCTCGCCTCCAACCCGGGCCTCGCCTCCCGGTTCAGCCGCACCGTCGAGTTCCAGAACTACAGCGTCGGCGAGCTGACCACCATCGTCGAGCACGCCGCCGGCGGCCACGGCTACGAACTCGCCGACGGCACCCGCGAGGCCCTCGCCATCCACTTCGACAAGATGCCCAAGGGCCCCGACTTCGGCAACGGCCGCGCCGCCCGCAAGGTCTTCGAGGAGATGGTCGACCGCCAGGCGTCCCGCCTCGCCGTCCTCGACAACTTCGACAACGCCGACCTCACCCGGCTGCTGCCCGCCGACGTCGGCGAGCAGGCCGCCGCGGCCGCCGCCCGCGCCGCCGCCGGGCAGGACGAGCCCGCCGAACCCGGCCTGCTCGACCGGCTGCGCGCCATGGTCGGCCTCGGCGCGGCCAAGCAGCAGGTCGAGGACCTCGTCAACCTCACCCGCCAGACCCGCCGCCGCGTCGAGGCGGGCCTGCCCGCCGCCACCGTCAGCCACCACCTCGTCTTCTCCGGCCCGCCCGGCACCGGCAAGACGACCGTCGCCCGGCTGTACGGCCAACTCCTCGCCGAGCTCGACGTCCTGCCCGCCGGCCAGCTCATCGAGACCGCCCGCGCCGACCTCGTCGGCCGCTACATCGGCCACACCGCCCAGCTCACCCGCGACGCCTTCGAACGCGCCCGCGGCGGCGTGCTGTTCATCGACGAGGCGTACACCCTGACCCCGCGCCACGGCGGGGGAGGGGACTTCGGGCAGGAGGCCGTCGACACCCTCATGAAGCTGATGGAGGACCACCGCGACGAGGTCGTCGTCATCGTCGCCGGGTACGAGGACGAGATGCGCGGGTTCCTCGCCTCCAACCCCGGCCTCGCCTCCCGCTTCTCGCGCGAGATCACCTTCGACCACTACGCGGACGACGAACTCGTCACCATCGTGCGCCTCCAGGCCGAGACCGCCGGGTACAGCTGCACGCCCGAGACGCTCGCCGCGCTCGGCACCATGTTCGGCTCCGTCCCGCGCGACCGCTCCTTCGGCAACGGGCGCTTCGCACGGCAGGTGCTCGAGTCGATGATCACCCGGCAGGCCGGGCGCCTCGCCACCCTCGACGTCGCCGACCTCGACGAGCTCAGCCTGCTGCTGCCGCAGGACATCCCGGCCGAGCGCACCGGCAGCCTCGCGTGAAGCGTGCCTCCGTTCTGGTGCTCGCCGTCGCGCTGCTGCTCCCCACCGCCGGCGCCGCCCTCGCCGACTCCCCGGACGCGCTGCCCGGCGTCACCCAGCAGCGGCGCGACGCCGGCGGCAAACCCGCCGGCTGCCTGCCCCCGTCCACGAAGAGCACCGCGCTCACCCCCTGGCCGCAGACCTTCCTGCGCCCCGAACGGGCCTGGCCGCTCAGCCGGGGCGAGGGCGTCACCGTCGCCGTCGTCGGCTCCGGAGTCACCGACGGGGCCGGGCTGCTCGCCGGACGCCTCGACCACGCCCCCCGGCTCCAGGGCGCCGGGGACCCCGCCCAGGACTGCGTCGGCCACGGCACCTTCCTCGCGGGCCTCATCGCCGCCGACCGCCGCGACGGCACGGGCTTCGCCGGGCTCGCACCCCGCGCCCGCATCCTCGCCGTCTCCGTGACGGACGAGGGCGGCACCACCACCCCGGACCTCCTCGCCCGCGGCATCACCGCCGCCGCCGACGCGGGGGCGAAGGTCATCGCCGTCGGGGTCGCCCTGCCCTCCGGGAACGACGCGCTCGCCGCCTCCGTCCGGGCGGCGCGGGCCAAGGGGGCGCTGGTCGTCGCCCCCGCCGGCCCTGACGCCACCGTCGGCACCGGCAAACTCCCGCCCGCCTACCCGGCCGCGTACCCCGAAGTCCTCTCCGTCCGCGACCTGACCCCCGCCGGCACCCTGCCCGAGGGCACCCCCGGCGGCCGCGTCGACCTCACCGCCCCCGGCGACGCCGTCATGGGCCCCGGCCCCGCCGCCGGCGGCTACTACACCGGCGCCGGCCCCAGCTTCGCCACCGCCTTCGTCGCCGCCACCGCCGCCCTCACCCTCGGCTACCACCCCACCCTCACCCCCGACCAGCTCACCCGCCGCCTCGAAGCCACCGCCTACCGCACCGGCGACCCCGCCTACGGCTACGGCACCGTCGACCCCGTCGCCGCCGTCGCCGCCGTCACCCGCCTCACCGCCCCCGACCCCACACCTCCGCCCCCCACCCCCCAGGCCCTCACCCTCCCCCCACCCCCACCCGAGGACCCCGCCCCCACCCACGCCACCCTCATCGCCCTCACCTCCCTCGCCGTCATCCTCCTCACCACCGCCGCCGCCACCCTCACCCCCCGCGCCCGCACCCGCTCCTACCACCCCGGCCGCCTCCCCACCGACCCCTAACCCCCGCGGCCCGCCCCCACACCCCCGAACCCACCGGCACAGCCGAGCGAGCGCCACGGCCGAACCACCGAGACACAGAAAGTCGCCCCACCCGACTTCCCGCGCACCACCCCTGCCCGGCCCGCCCCTTCGGGCGTGGGCCGTCGGAAGCCATCGCGCGGGAAGTCGGCCCACCTGACTTCCCGTGCACCACCTCTCCCCAGGCAGATTGTGCGGCGGCAGCCGAGCAGCCATGGAGCAGGAAGCCCACCCATCTGACTTCCCGCGCACCACCCTTGCCCCGAATCGCTTCCCCACTCGCCCCCATCGCGCAGGAGGCCGCCCACCGCGGCGCAGGAAGTCGACAGAGTCGACTTCCTGCGCGCCTGCCCCTTGCCTCCGGGTGTTCTTTGACGTGCCGCCATCGTGCAGGGGCCGCGTACCTGGCCGCAGGGTGGGGGGCGTGGGAAGTCGGCCGAGTCGACTTCCCACTCATCACCTTTGGGGTCGCCCATTCGCCGCATGGCAGGCGCGCAGGAAGTCGACGGAGCCGACTTCCTGCGCGCGGCCCCCCTTGCCTCGGGCCGCTACGCCCCTCGGCGCCATCGCGCTGGGGCTGCCCGCCGGACCGCAAGGGTGGTGGCGCAGGAAGTCGGCCGAGTCGACTTCCTGCGCGCCGCTGTGGGGCGGGACGGGCCGACTCGGGGGGCGTGCGTTCGAGCTCAGGGAGTGTCCGGGGGGTGGCGGTCTGCCATGGCGTCGCCGATGAGGGCGGCGGCTTCGAGGTAGGTGGGGCGGGCGCGGCGGGAGGTGGGGGTGGGGAGGGTGAGGGTGGCGCGGGTGCGGGGGGTGAAGTGGGTGAGGAGTTGGGGGGTGGGGACGGTGGGGGAGCCGGGGGGTGGCGGGGTGAAGAGGACGGTGGCGTCGGGGCCGAGGCGGTCGAGGTGGGCGGAGGCGTTGCGGGCGCCGGTGGGGGTGGCGGGTTCGCAGACGATGACCTGGTCGGCGAGGGGTGCGAGGTGGGGTGCGGTGGTGGCGTCGGTGAGGACGACGGGGGAGAGGCCTCCGGCTTCGGCGAGGGCGCGGGGGTAGTCGCCGTCGGCGGGGAGGGTGCGCAGCAGCAGCCGGCCCGTGCGGACCTCGCCCTCGCCGGGCCCGGTCGGGTCGAGGACGATGACGGGGTCGGCCCGGTGTTCGGCGAGCAGCGTGCCGAGCAGCGTGGCGACCCCGGCGCCGCCGGAGCCGACCACGGCGATCCGGTGGCAGACGCGCAGCGGCGTGCGGATCCGCGCGATCAGCTGACGCCGCCGCGCCTCCCGCCCCTGGGGGAGGGCGAGCCGCCGCCGCGGGGAGGCCGCGGCGGGCGGCGGCGGAGGAGCCCAGGTCTCGGCGACCGGCGGTGCGACGACGGCCCGGGGCCGCTCCGCGGGCGGGATCAGGACGGTGCCCAGCGGGTCGAGCGGCTTGCGCGGCACGAGCGGGACGGGTTCGGGCCACACCGCCGGGGTGTAGTCGCCCATCGCCTGACCTCCCGGATCGCTGCCGCCCCTGCATCCGCTTCCACGTCCCCGGGCCCGCCGGGGGTTCAGCAGCGGGTTCAGCTGAACCGGCCCGCCGACAGGCCCCGTTGAGCGGGTCGGGGCGCAGGGAGCGTCCCTCAGGAAAATCCCCTGCCGCGACGGCGGCCACTCGCTACCGTCTGCCACGGACCAGGAACCGGCAGCAGTCCCGAGGACGGGGCGGGGGAGGCACGAGAACGATGGACGCGGACGAGCCACGGGCGCGCGAGTGGGTGACGGAGCTGGTACGGGAGCAGGCCCCGCCGAGGCCGGGGCGGGCCGCGCTGGCGGTGCCCCGTCAGCCGGCCGCGCAGGTGATCGACGTGGCCCGGCGCCTGGCGGTCGCGGCGGTGCCGCGGGTGCGGCGCAGGCCCGATCCGGTGCCGGACCTGCTGCGGGTGGCGCGGGCCCTGGTGGTGGACGAGCACCCCTCGGCGCCCGGGTGGTCGGCGGCGGAGTGCGCGGAGTTGGCCGATTGGGTGGCGCTGCTGATCGAGCACCGGGGTGAGGACGGTGTTCAGCACCTGGTCAGCGCCCTCAACGCCGCCGCAAACGTCCGGGCGGACGGACGTTAGCGAAGCGTTGGTGGCGCATTTGCGACGCCCGGCAGGCTGCTGCTGAGCCGAGCCGGACGGAACGACCGGCGGGCTCCCCGTACAGCGCCCGCGCCCGTCGCGGTGCCCCTGCCCGACCTGAGAGGTAGCGCGTGTCGTCGAAGCCGTCCGTCGCCCCGTCCACGCCCGTCGCGACCAGCACCGCCGCCAGGGTCCCGGCCCAGCGCACCGCCAGCACCAGCAGCAGCACTGAGCCGCGCCCCACCCTCGACCAGGACACGCTCGCCGAGATCTACCGCCTGCACGGCGGTTACCTCCTGCGCTCGCTGCTGCGCGCCACCGGCGGCGACCGCGGCAAGGCCGAGGACATCCTCCAGGAGACCCTGCTGCGCGCCTGGCAGCATCCCGAGGCGCTGGCCGCCGGTGCGGAGCAGAGCCGCCCGTGGCTGTTCACCGTCGCCCGCCGGATCGCCATCGACCACTACCGGATGGCCGCGGCCCGCGCGAAGGAGGTCATCGGCGAGCCGCTGGAGGACCGCCCGCTCGCCGAGGACCCGTACGAGCAGGTGGTGGTGGCCCGGGACATCGCCCTGGCCCTGCGCCGGGTGCAGAAGCACCACCGCGAGGTGCTGGTCGAGCTGCACCTCAAGGACAGCTCGGTGCAGGAGGCGTCCTCGCGGCTGGGCGTGCCGCCGGGCACGGTCAAGTCCCGCAACTTCTACGCGATCCGGGCGATGCGCCCGGTGCTGGCCGCCGAGCACGGCTACGCCCCGACCGGGACCGCCGCAGCCGTCTGACCGCATCACCGCGAAGCCGCAGCACCGCGAAGCCGCAGCACCGCGAAGCCGCAGCACCGCGAAACCGCAGGACCGCGAAACCGCAGGACCCGAACAGCAGGAAGGCCCCCGCCCAGTGGGCGGGGGCCTCCTCGCGTGGAACGGATCAGATCCGGGTGTCCTCGACGACCGGGAGCTCGTCGCCCTGCCCCGCCGCCGGCACGAACGCCGTCCGCGGCGATACCCCGTTGGCCGGCTTGGCGGCGGCGGGCTTGGCCCCGCAGAACGCCGGCTCCAGCGCGCCCATCAGCCCCTGCGTCACCGCGCCGTTGTTGGAGGCGTTGGCGAAGACGACCACGGTGCGGTGCCCGTCCCGGGTGGTGAAGGACTGGGTCTGGAAGCCCTGGACGATGCCGCCGTGCCCGTACACGTCCCCGCAGGAGAGCGAGATGCGGCGCAGCCCGAGCCCGTAGGAGATCTTCGCGCTGGGCGTCGGCAGGGCGGCCGTCATCTGCTGGAGCGAGGCGTCGGAGACGAGCCCGCCCGCGCTGCCGGCGACGAGGGCGGTGAGGAAGCGGTCGAGGTCCTCGGCGGAGGAGGTGACGCCGCCGGCGGCCCAGAGCCAGGAGGCGGTCTGCTCGGTGGAGTCGAGCAGCGGCTTGCTGCGGTCGTCGTTGGTGAGGTAGCCGGTGACGTGCGGGCCCTCGATCCGCTGGTCCGGCACGACGAAGGAGGTGCGGGTGAGCCCGAGCGGCTCGATGATCCGCTCGTTGAGCACGTCCGCGTACGGGCGGCCGGTGAGGTGCTCGACGGCGAGGCCCATCAGCACGAAGTCGGTGTTGGAGTACGAGTAGCGGCTGCCGGGCGTGTACTGCTGGCCGTGCCGCACGGACATCGCGACGAGGTCGGTCGGGCTGTACACCTTGCTGCGGATGCGGGCCTCGAAGGCGGCGGTGGTCTCCTCACCGGCCTGCTCCAGCAGGTCGTTGGTGTGGTCGTAGATCCCGGCGCGGTGCTCCATGACCTGACGGCCGGTCATCGTCCAGCTGTCGGGCAGGGTGCCCGCGGGCAGGTACTCGCGCAGCGGGCGGTCGAGGTCGATGCGGCCCTGCTCCGCCAGTTGCATCACGAGAACGGCGGCGAACATCTTGCTGTTGCTGCCGACCCGGAACCTCCACGAGGAGTTCATGGGGGTGCCGTCGAGGTCGGCCTTGCCGACGCTGAGCGAGCGGAGGTTCTCGTCGTCGCCGTGGTCGGTGATCACGGCGAACGCGCCGGGGGCGCCTGCGGCGGTCGTGGTGCGCAGGGCGGCGAGCACGCCGGCCGTGTCGGGCACGGGGGCGGTGGGTCCGTCCTGGTCGGCCGCGGCGGCGTGAGCGGCTCCGGTGGCGGTCAGGACGGCGGCTGCGGCGGCCACGGCCAGGGAGCGCAGAAGACGGGTCTTCGCCATGTTCCTCGGTTCTCTCCTTCGGCTGACGCGGTGTGGTCCGCGTCGATCGAAGATCCACTATCGGCTGCCCGGGCGGGCGGTGGCAACCTGAACCATGGTGTCCGGACGGCCCGTTGTCCAGGGTGTTCTGAGGTGCTTTCACTCCTTTCGCCCCGCCGGAGCCGCGCGGCGCGTGGCCGTTCCGGAGGGCGCACCGCCCGTTTCCCGGCCCGGCGGCAAGGTTTCACCCGCTGTCATCTGCCCGTGGCGGCCGGTCACCGCCATGCTGTTCGTCGCCCGGAGCGGCCCGCGGAACGGCTCGCGGAACAGCCCGCCCCGGGGCTTCCCCGTCCCGTCTCCCCGTTTCCGCACCCCGTTCCCGTCCCCCGTCCCCCCAGACAGTGGAGCCCGAATGCCCCTCGCCTCCCTCGCGCGCCGTGCCGGTGCGGTGCTGCTCGCCGCCGCCGGCCTGATATCCGTCGGCACCCCCGCGAACGCCGCCGGCACGTTCACCGCGTACGTGTTCCCGGACCAGTCGCACAGCGTGGTCTACAGCCTGATCAACTCGGCGACGAAGTCCGTCGACGTCACCATGTACGAGCTGCGCGACACCACCGCCGTCAACGCGCTGATCGCCCGCCAGCGGGCCGGCGTCCCGGTCCGGGTGATCCTGGACGGCGCCCACACCTCGGTGAACGGCTCCGCCTACTCGGCCCTCAAGGCGGCCGGCGTCGGTGTGACGTACTCCTCGACGGCGTTCGTCTACACCCACCAGAAGACCGTCACGGTGGACGGCGCCAAGTCCCTGGTCATGACCGGGAACCTGGACACCACCTACTACTCCAACGACCGCGACTACGCCGTCCTGGACACGGACCTCAACGACGTCGCCGCGATCGAGCGGGTCTTCGCCGCGGACTACGCCAAGACCTCGATCACCCCGACCGACGGCGACAACCTGGTCTGGTCGCCCACCGACTCCCAGTCCCGCCTGCTCGCCCTGATCAACGGCGCGCAGACCTCCCTGGACGTGGAGCAGCTGGAGTTCGGCGACCCGGCCCTGGTGAACGCCGTCGCGGCCGCCGCGAACCGGGGCGTCACCGTGCGCGTGGTCGGCATGGACCAGAGCTCCTACTACTCGTACTTCGACCAGGTCGTCGCCGCCGGCGCCAGGGTCGTCACGTACTCCACCACCACGGGCCTGTACATCCACGCCAAGGCCGTCGTCGCCGACTACGGGACGGCCTCGGCCAAGGTGTTCGCCGGTTCGGAGAACTTCTCCGACAACTCCCTGAACCACAACCGCGAGCTCGGCCTGATCGTCAACGACGCGGGCGTGCTCAGCGCGATCGAGAACACCGTCGCCAACGACTTCGCCAACGGCACGCCGTATTAGAGCCGTTGACGACCCTCCCCACCTACCCGTTCTCGCCCGAGAGGTTCGACATGACTTCCTCCACGACGCCCACCCGCAGCCGCCGCACCGCGACCGCGATCGGCTCCGCCGTCGCCCTGGTCGCCTCCTCCGTCGGCCTGTGGGCCGCGACCGGCTCCAGCGCCCAGGCCGTCGCCCTGCCCACGCCGGACCACATCGTGGTCGTGGTGATGGAGAACCACGCCTACAGCCAGGTCATCGGCAGCAGCAGCGCGCCGTACATCAACCAGACCCTGGTGGCCGGCGGCGCCAACCTCACCCAGTCGTTCGGCATCACCCACCCGAGCGAGCCGAACTACTACGCGCTGTTCTCGGGCTCCACCCAGGGCCGCACCGACGACAGCTGCGTCGTGGTCGGCGGCTTCTCGGCGCCGAACCTGGCCAGCGAGGTCATCGCCGCCGGCAAGACCTGGGCCAGCTACAACGAGTCCCTGCCGAGCCAGGGCAGCACCGTCTGCAGCAGCGGCAACTACGCGCAGAAGCACAACCCGTGGTTCGGCTTCGGCAACGTCCCGCTCAACTCGGCGATGACGTTCTCGCAGTTCCCGACGAACTACTCCACGCTGCCGAAGGTCTCCTTCGTGGTGCCCAACCTGTGCAGCGACATGCACGACTGCTCGGTCGCCACCGGCGACACCTGGATCAAGAACAACCTGGGCGCGTACGCGACCTGGGCGAAGAACAACAACAGCCTGCTGGTCGTGACCTTCGACGAGGACAACAAGCTGTCGGGCAACCGCATCCCGACCGTCGTCTACGGCGCCCACGTGATCCCGGGCAGCACGACGGCCACCACGTACAACCACTACAACGTGCTGCGCACGCTGGAGGACCTCTCCGGTGCGGCCGGCCACGCCGGCAACGCGGGCACGGCGACGGACATCACGGGCATCTGGAACTGACGCCCCTCTCCGGGTAGTCGGGCCGGTGGCGCCCGCCACCGGCCCTCCCGGCCCCGCCCGGGCCCTCAGGCTTCGAAGGCCCGGCTCGACCAGCGCCGCGCCCGCCTGGTAAGGATGGGCGGGTGCGATTCGAACGTGTGCCGATGCCGGAGGCCCTGGAGGCCCGCCCCCGCGACGACCGGGGCTACCCGGTGCCGGCCATCACCCCCTGGCAGGACGGGCGGCCGCAGTTCGCGCTGACCGACCACGACCGCAGCGCCGACTGCGCGCTGCGGCGCCTGTGTTCGGTGTGCGGCGGCTTCATGCCACGCGGCCCGGTGTGGCGGGTGGTGGGCGCCGAGGAGAGCGCGGCCATCGCGGCCGCGCTCGCCGAGGGCCTGCCGTACCGCAACCTCGCGCCCACCCTGGAGGGCCCCGGCCACCGGGCATGCATGCTGTACGCCGCGATGGTGTGCCCCTACCTGGCCCGCCCCAACGCCCGCCGCGGTACCAGCGCCGAGGACGCGGCGGACGAGGTGACCGGCGCCGCCGTGCGCGGTGCGGCGCGCGGTGCGGGCGGGGCGGTGGTCGGGTTCGGCGACTACGAGTACGCCGTCACCGGGGCCCGGGTCCTGTTCCGCTTCCTCGACCTGGTGGAGTTCCTGCCGCACGACTCGGCGGACGAGCAACTCCCGCTGCTGCAAGCCGAGTTGTCTGACATCACGGCTGCGGACGGTAGGACGGCAGCCCCTTGATCGTGGAGACCTGGGTCGGCGCGGCCGAGCCGTCCGCGGGCAGGGTGACGATGCCGTCAGGGGTCCGGGCCGCGATGGTCCTGCCGTCCGGGGACCACGCCGGCTCGGTGTAGTCGGTGGTGGCGGAGGGGGTGAGGTCCTTCTCGCTCTTCGGGCCGTCCAGCGGGGAGCGGCTGAACAGGTGGTCGTGGCCGTTGACCGAGCGGACGAAGACGAGGTGCTCGCCGTCCGTGGACAGCGCGGGCTGCGAACCCTTGCCCATGGAGTGGGTGTTGGGGCGGATGTAGGTGTCGTAGATGAACACCTCGCCCGCGGGGGTGTTGGCGTACGCGATCTCGCCGCGCTGGCCGCCCGCGTTGGCCCAGGTGTTGCCCGCCTGCGGGGGCTGCGGCATGTTCTCGTTGCCGCCCTCGGAGTTGTGCGGGGTGAGGACCTCGGGGGTGCCGCCGACGGACTTGACGGGGATCGTCTCCAGGCGCAGCGTGCCGCCCTTGTCGGAGGCGAAGACGAGGTTCCTGAACCGTTCGGTGGCGTTCGCCGAGGTGTCGCCGCCGGTGTCCTTGGTGGCGCGCTGCCAGGTCGGGTGGGACCAGGTCTCGCCGGCGGGGTGCTTGGCGACGACGACCTTGCCGCCGCCGTCCGGGTTGGCGGTCATCAGGTCGCCGTCGCCGTTGATGAACACGGCCTTCTTACCGTCGGGGGACCAGGCCAGGTCGCGTACGGCGGTGCCGAAGTCGACGGTGGTGCCGTTGATCGCGATGGCCGCGGCGCCGGTGCTGATGGTCAGGTGGTTGGCGGCGGAGGTGCCGTTGACCTCCTTGCCGCCGGGGGCGGGGGAGCCGCTGCTCTTGCCGCCCGGGCCCGCGCTGCCGGTGGCGACGGGCGCGCCGGAGGTCGGGGCGGCCACGGGGTCGCTGGTGTCCGGGCCGCAGGCGGTGAGCAGGACGGCGCTGACGGTGGTCGTCAGGGCGATGGCGGCTGCGGTGCCGAATCTGTTGCGCTCGGACATTTCCAGGTCCCCCTCGGGTGTGGTTCGTGTTCGAGGAAGAGTCTGGCAGCGGCAGGTCAGGGCGCGGTGAGGGTCGCGTCACAGCTGTGGAACAAGATCAGCGGCGGAACGAAGGCCGCGCGACGGCCCGTCACGCCGGGGGCGGGGTGCGGGCCCCCGGCGTGCTTCACGGAACGTCAGGAGACGGTGTACGAGCTGCCGAAGGCCGTCACGGAGAGTGGGCCTTCTAGGCCGTAGTTGCCGGTGGCGGCGATCCGGCGCAGGCACTCGACCCGGTCGACGGACTTGCGCCACTCCTCGGCGGTCGAGGAGTTGGCCGGGTTGGTGAGGTCGTCCACGCGGACGTCGAAGAAGGCGTCCAGCCACGCCTTCTCGCCGGCCGCCGCCGGGGAGCCGACCTTGGCGGTGGTGCGGTCGACCAGCGCGGGCAGGGCGTCGTACTCGCCGCCGTTGCCGTGCTGGATGGAGGCGTCGTACAGCTCGGCGCGGGCGAGCGCGGTGGTGAGGCCGAGGCGGTCGGCCTGGTCCATGGCGGGGGAGAAGTAGCGCTGGTCGACCTGGTCGTCCTGGACCTGGCGGAACGTCGCGTCCTGGGCGGCCTGCTGCCAGGCGGCGATGTAGTCGGCCTCGGGCAGGCCGCTGGTGTCGCCGCTGCCGGAGGCGGCCAGGCGCTCCAGTTCGGGGATGAAGCGGGCGAGGGGATTGTCGGGGGAGACGGCGGTGTAGGCGCGGACCACCTTGAGGGCGTCGCCGTCGTTGGTGGTGAAGCCGGCGCGGCCGGCGGTGACGCCGCGTCCGTCGTGGATGTTCTCGGCGTAGGCGTACTGGATCTCGGTGGTGCTGTTCTCGAAGATGCTGACCAGCTGGTCGGCCCGGCGGCGCTGGTCGGGGCTCATGCCCGCGGCCTGGACGGTGGCCTTGGCGGCCTGGGCCTGGGTCTGGGCCTGGGCCTGGCTCCGGGCCTGGGTTTGGGTTTGGGTCTGGGCCGTGACGGTGGTGGTCGGCGTGGCCTCGGCCGCGGTGCAGGCCCAGGTGGAGGCGGCGGTGAGGGCGACGGCCGCAACGGCGGTGGCGGCTCGGTGGGTTCGGGTGAAGCGCATGTGGGGGCTCCGAATCCATGAGGGGGGTCTTGTTAGGAAACTTTCCTAACTTGGACCGCATTGAAGCACCGATGGCCGGAGCCGTCGAGACCTCGCGGACGGTCGGCTTGAGGGATTTGTCTGATTCATCAGAGAACCGTGAGGATTGCGTGGTGCTTGGAGCGGTGTTTATCGGCCGTTGATCGCCTGCGCCTACCGTCACTCCCATGAGCGAGACAGCGGCCGAGGGGCCGGCGCCCGAGGGGCGGATGACGGAACAGGACGTCGAGCGGTTCCGGCGGTTGCTGGCCCGGCTGGACGAGTCGCTGGCGGCCGACCGCGAGGCGGCGGGCCGGGAGGGCTGAGCGAGATCGACGAAGGCCCGGGGTGTGCTGAGCGCACCCCGGGCCTTGTGTCGTCCGGCAGTTGGCGGTCCGTCAGTTGCAGCCGATCAGTTGCAGCCGTCGCAGCAGCACCCGTCACAGCAGTCGCAGCCGTCGCAGCACTGGCAGCAGTCACCGCAACCGCTGCAGGAGTCGCACCCGTTGCAACAGTCGCAGCAGTCACAGCAGTCGTGCCGCTCGCAGAACCCCTTCCGCCGCTCGTGCGTGAACGGGTCGTTGTGCTCGCAGCACAGCAGCTGGCACGTGCAGGCCATCAGGGCCCACACCGCGCAGCCGGCGAGCAGGTTGCGCGGAGGCGGCGGCGTCTGGCCGGGCGGGGTGAAGCCGGGGCCCATCGGCACCCAGGGCGGCGGTGGCTGGTTCGGGTCGTGCCCGGGCGGCGCCTGGTGCGGCGGCGGACCGTACGGGCTCGCGCCGGTCGGCGCGGCGGCGCCGGTGCCCGCGTGCCCGTCTGCGTTACCCGTACCCGCGCCCGTCCGCGTACGGCAGGTCGCGCCGTGCCCCGGGGCGCCGAAGACCCGCTCCACGGCGCGCTCCGTCTCGTGCGCCAGCAGCACGTGCACCAGCTGCTTGTCGGTCAGCTCGACCTCCCGCAGCGCGAGCCGGATGCCGTGGACGGCGTCCCGGCAGAGCCGCTCGGCCTCGGCGCGGTCGGTGCCCGTCGCGGTGAGCGGGTTCCACGCGCCGCTCGCGGCGTCCTCGGCCTGGTCCTCGGCGGCGTCCAGCAGGTGGGCGAGGCGGCCGAAGAGCCGTCCGGCCTCGGCGAGGGGTGCCGCGTTGCCGGGGCGGCCGGCGATGACCGCGGTGTGCTCGAAGGCGGCGGCGGTGGCGGTCTCGGTGGGCTCGGTGACCAGCAGCACGGAGTCGCCGGGCAGCAGCGAACGCTCCAACTCGCCCTGCCGGGAGGCGGCTTCGAGGAGCACCCCGGTGTCGAAGCCGACCACGGAGGCGCTGCCCGCGCTGCGCCGGTCCCAGCGCCGGGTGACGGCGCGGGCCCCGGCGGCGACCGGACGGCGGGCGAAGACGCCGTCCCGGTCCTCGACGTGGTCGCGGATCTTCACGGAGGCGAGGGTGAGCGAGACGGCGGCGGCGAGCCTGGCCCCCTCGCCCTTGGCGACGGAGGCCGTCCGCATGCCGCGCAGCGGGCAGGGCCCGGCGGTGCGGCGCCAGGAGGAGTCCTCGCGGGCGGCCTGCGCCTCGACCAGGACGGAGATGATCAGACCGTCGTAGTTCGTCGCCGTGCGGGCGAGCTGGCCGTGGTCGTCGCGCAGGGCGAGGCAGAGGCCGCACAGGTGCGCCATCCAGGAGGCTTGGAGCCGTTCGGACAGGCGGTGTTTGCACGGTCTGATGATGCCGAACACGGAAGTCCCCCTCGCCTTGTGGACCGCCGGCCGGCCACGATGTCCGGGACATCATATGATCGACGGCGCTCGCGGTGAGGCGCTCCGTCAGCGGTCCGCCAGGCGCCCGCCAGGCGCTCCGTCCGGCGGTCTGCGAGGCGCCCGCCAGGCGCTCCGTCCGGCGGTCTGCGAAGCCGTCGGCCCCGTCGCCCTCACGCCTCCGCGGACGCGCCCTCCCCGATCACGGGCAACTCCACCGCCACCACCCGCAGCGCCTCCTCCACCCGCTCCACCGCAGCTCCGCCCGTATGCGGCAGCCGGGCCACCGACAGCCGCCGGTGCTCCTGCGGCCCGCCGCGCACCGGCAGCACGCGCACCCCCTCCGGCACGGCGGGCGCCAGCAGGGCCGGTACGGTCGTCAGCCCGAAGCCCGCGGCCACCAGGTGCAGCTTGGCCAGCCAGTCCCGGACGGACAGCACGATCTCCGGCCGCTCGTCCAGCCCCGGCCACACCCCCATCAGCCGGTCCTCGCCCACCGACGGCGCCGCGATCCAGCGCTGCCCCCGCAGGTCCGCCACGTCCACGAAGTCGGCCCGGGCCAGCGGATGCCCGGCCGGCACCGCCAGGCACAGCTGCCGCTCACTCAGCGTGCGCATCCGCAGTGGGGGCGACTCGTCGTCCAGCGGCCGGTACGGCGGCGCCGAGGCGAGCAGCGCGAGATCCAGGCTGCCCGCGCGCAGCGCCCGCACCAGCGTCGGGGTGGTGCCCTCGCGCCCGACCACGTGCAGGTCCGGGTCGGTGCGCCGCAGCCTGGTGAGCACCCGCGGCAGCAGGACGGCGCCCGCCACCGGCACCCAGCCCAGCCTCACCGTCCCCGGCTGGCCCGGCAGTTGGGACAGCTCCCGGGCCGTCGCCTCGATCTCGCCGAGCACCGCCGTCGCCCGCCGCAGCACGATCCGCCCGGCGGCGGTGAGCCGGACGCCGTCGCGTCGTCGCTCCAGCAGTTCGGCGCCCGCCGCCCGCTCGATCGAGGCGATCTGCCGGGAGACGGCCGACTGGGTGTAGCCGAGCGTGACCGCGGCCGAGGTGAACGTCCCCTGCTCGGCGACGGTGCGGAAGACCCGCAGTGCGGTGAGTGACACATCCGTGAAGTCCATGACGTTTCCTCATACTACCTGTGCTCAGCTTTCGTTGGACGCATGCGATGGCGGCTCCTAGCGTTACGGGCATGGACATCGAACGCACCGCAGCCACCACCGCAGCCACTACCGACACGGCGGGCACCACCGCCACCGCCCGTACGGCGCTCGTCACCGGCGCCAACCAGGGCCTCGGCCTCGCCCTGGTGGAGGGCCTCGCCGCCCGCTTCGACCCCCAGGACCTCGTGCTGCTCACCGGCCGCGACGAGGGCCGCGTCGCCCGCGCCGCCGCCGAGGTCGCCGCCCTGCCCGGGACCCGCGCCCGGGTCGAGGGCCGCGTCCTGGACGTCACCGACACCGACGCCATCGCCGCCCTCGCCGAGGAGTTGCGCCGCCGGCGCGGCGGCGTCCACACGGTGATCTCCAACGCCATCGCGCGCGTCCTGCCCACCGAGTCGCAGGCCCCGCGCGTCGACGAGTTCATCGACGTCTCCAACACCGCCACCCACGCCGTGCTGCGCTCCTTCCTCCCCGTGCTGAACCCCGGCGGCCGGATGCTCGTCGTCGCCAGCACCCTGGGCACCCTCGGTCACCTCGACCCCCGGCTGCACCCGCTCTTCGACGGCGCGACCCTCGACCAGGTCGAGTACGCCGTCGAGTCCTGGCGCCGCGCCCACCACAACGGCACCACGCGGGACGGGGGTTGGCCGCTGTGGCTGAACGTCCCGTCCAAGGTGGCCCAGGTCGCCGCCGTACGGGCCGTCGCCGCCGAGCGCCGCGAGCGCGACCTCGCCGAGGGAACCCTCCTCGCCTCGATCTGCCCCGGCATGGTCGACACCGCCACCTCCCGCCCCTGGTTCACCGACTTCAGCCACGCCCAGACGCCCGCCAAGGCGGCGGAGGCGGTCCTCGACCTCGTCCTCGCCGAGGGCGCCGACCCGGAGCTGTACGGGCAACTCGTCCGCTTCGGTGAGGCCCTGGACTGGCACAGCGGCGCGCCGCTGGCCGAGCAGGACGGCCTGCTGATCCCCTGACCCTGCCTCTGTAGCCTCTCCCATATCCGGGATAGCATCACGAATATGGGAACAGAAACGGCCGCCGCCATCGCCGCCGACGAGCGGCTGGCACAACGGCTCGCCGAGCTGCGGCTCGAACGCGGGTAGACGCTCGACGAGTTGGCGCGCCGGGCGGACGTCAGCCGCTCCACCCTCTCGCGCGTCGAACGCGCCGAGGTCAGCCCGACCGCCGCTCTCCTCGGGCGGCTGTGCGGGGTGTACGGGCGGACCATGTCCCGGCTGCTCGCCGAGGTCGAGTCCGGGCCCGTGCCGCTGGTCCGGGCCGAGGAGCAGCAGGTGTGGTGGGACGAGGCGACCGGATTCGTCCGGCGCTCCGTCTCCCCGCCGCACGGCTCGCTGCACGCCGAGATCATCGAAGGCCGGCTGCCCGCCGGCGCCGACATCGCCTACGACCGCCCCATCCTCCCCGGGCGGGAACACCACCTCTGGCTCTTCGAGGGGCAGTTGGAGCTCACCCTGGACGGCCAGGCGCACCCGCTCGCCCCCGGCGACTGCCTGCGCTACACCTCCACCACCTGCCGCTTCCGCAGCCTCGGCCCCGGCGAGGCCCGCTACGCGCTCGTGGTGGTCGAACCGTGAGCGCGGCCCTGGGCACGGCGGCCGCCAGGGAAGCCGCCCCGAAGCAGCGCTTCGACGCCGCCGGACGCCGGGTGCTGCTGGTCTGCGTCGCGGGCGGGTTCACCACCCTGCTCGACCAGTCCGTCCTCAATACCGCCATCCCCGCCCTGCGCGAGAGCCTCCACGCCCAGCCCGCCCACCTCCAGTGGATCGTCGCCGGGTACTCCCTCGCCTTCGGCCTCGCCCTGATACCCGGCGGGCGCCTGGGCGACGTCAAGGGCCGCAAGTGGTTCTTCGTCTCCGGGCTCGCCCTGTTCACCCTCGTCAGCCTGGTCTCCGCGACCGCCACCGACCCCGCCGTGCTCATCGCCGCCCGACTGCTCCAGGGCGCCGGCGCGGGCCTCGTCAACTCCCAGATGATCGGCACCCTCCAGGACGTCTTCGACGGCCAGCTGCGCGCCCGGGCCCTCGGCATGTACGCCGTCACCGGCGGCCTCGCCTTCGCCCTCGGGCCGCCCGTCGGCGGCGCGGTCATCGCCGTCGCCGGGCCCGAACTCGGCTGGCGGCTCACCTTCCTGCTCAACCTGCCCTTCGGCCTGGCCACCCTCGTCCTCGCCGTCCGCCACCTGCCCCGGCCCAAACCGGCAGCCCGGCACGCGGACCTGGACATCCTCGGCCTGCTGCTCGTGGCCGCGCTCACCCTCGCCCTGATGCTCCCCTTCGTCCAGCCGCCCGGCTGGGCCGGCTGGCTGGGCTTCGCCGCGGCCGCCCTGCTCCTGCTCGGAGCCCTCGCGTGGTGGCAGCGCCACTACGCCCGTACCGGCGGCCACCCCCTCATCCACCCGGCCCTCACCCGCTCCGCGCCCTACGCCCTCGGCACGGCCACCGCCATGGCGCAGTTCGGCTCCTCGCTCGCCGCCTCCCTCGTCCTCACCATGTTCCTTCAGGACGGCCTCGGCCTCTCCCCGATGGGCGCCGCCCTCGTCGCCCTGCCCTCCGCCGTCGCCATGGGCACCGCCTCCGCGCTCGCCTGGCGCGTCGTCCAGCGCTTCGGCCGACGCACCATCACCTACGGCATGGCCGGCGCCGCCCTCGCCTACCTCACCAGCGGCCTCCTCGCCCACGGGGCCCCCGCCCCCTACCTGCCCTGGCTCCTCGCCCTCCTCCAACTCCTCGGCGGCGCCTCCACCGGCGTGATGATGTCCACCAACCAGGCCTACGTCCTGCGCCACGCCCCCGCCGAAGCCGCCGGCGTCAGCGGCGCCATCCTCCAGATGTCCCAACGCATCGCCGCCGCCGTCACCGTCTCCGCCCTCTCCGGCATCTACCTCCGCCACACCACCACCGGAGGCACTCACCGCACCGCCTACCTCACCACCACCCTCATCTGCGCCACCATCGCCGCCCTGGCCATCCTCACCTCCCTCCCCACCCCCACCAAGCGCTCTACCCCCACCCGCTGACCCCCGCTGCGGCCACTCTCACCCGCTAAACCGTCCGCCCCGACGGCACCTCACCCCCCCGCCGTCGCGCCGAATCGCACGAGAAGTCGACGGAGTCGACTTCCTGCGCCACCATCTCCACCCGCTACGGCGCCCGCCCGGCTGCGGCCATCACCTCGCCCCCTCTGCTGCGGCGGGGCTCGCCCTCCGCTGGCTAGCGGGTGGCGCGAGAAGTCGGCGGCATCGACTTCCTGCGCTGTCACCACCTCCGCTCCCTGTGGCGTCCGCCCCGCTGAAGCTTCAGCGGGGCGGACTTCACGCGAGGTGGAATAGGTCGCCGCCGCCCTGCAGTCCGTTGCCCCCACCTTCGCTGCCACCCCGGCGGGTGGGGGCATCGACCTCTCACGCTGCCACCTCCACCCGTTATGTCATCCGCCCTGCTGGTATCCCACCCATGCTGGCGCCTCAGCGGTTGGCGGGTTGCACGGGAAGTGGGCGGCATCGACTTCCTGCGCCACCACCTCCACCCGCTACGGCGCCCGCCCCGGCTGCGGCCTTGGCGGGTTGCGCAGGAAGTCGGTGACATCGACTTCCTGCGCTGCCGCCATCACCTCGCCCCCTCTGCTCCGGCGGGGGCTCGCCCTCCGCTGGCTAGCGGGTGGCGCGAGAAGTCGGCGGCATCGACTTCCTGCGCCACCACCTCCACCCGCTACGGCGCCCGCCCCGGCTGCGGCCTTGGCGGGTTGCACGGGAAGTCGGTGACATCGACTTCCTGCGCCGTCACTATCTCCACTTCCTGTGTCGTCTGCCCCGCTGAAGCTTCAGCGGGGCAGACGACACAGGGAGGTGGAATAGGTCGCCGGTGCCCCTGCCTTCGTTGCCGTTTCGGTGGGGCGGCATCGATGTGCTGCGCCGCCGTCACTTCCGCCTGCGCTGGTGGCGGCTCGCCCCGGCTGGTCGGCGGGCGGGTGGCGCGAGAAGTCGGCGGTATCGACTTTCCATGCGCAGGTCTCGGTGCAGCGAGCGGCGGCAATTGTGCGGGGAAGTCGGTCGGGTCGACTTCCCCGCGCAGCGCTGCTCGCTGGTGGGGCAGGAGGCTGCGGCTGAAGGCAGTGAGCAGGTGATGTCGTCAGCGCGAGAAGTCGGCGGTGTCGACTTCTCGCGCCGGCAGAGCTCTCCCCATCAGGTGACCGCTGCCGCGTAGGAAGTCGATCTGTTCGACTTCCTACACGCCGGGGGCGGTGGGGAGGCGGCCGCTCTTTATGGCGGTGAGGAGGTCCGCGTGGTCGGCTTCGGTGCGGTCGGCGTAGGCGACGGCGTGGGTGGCGATGGCTTCGTCGAGGGCTTCGCTCTTGCCGCAGTAGCCGGAGAGGAGGCTGGGGTCGGCGGTGTGGGAGTGGGCGCGGGCGAGGAGGGCGCCGGTGATGCGGGCGTAGTCGTCGAGTTGGGCGGGCTGGAGGGCGGCGGGGTCGACGCTGCCCTTGCGGTTGCGGAACTGGCGGACCTGGTAGGGGAGTCCGTCGACGGTGGTCCAGCCGAGGAGGGTGTCGCTGACGACCTGCATGTGCTTCTGGCCGAGGACGACCCGGCGGCCCTCGTGTTCGAGGGGCTGGGCGCCGCTGCGGCCGGGCAGGTACGGGAGGAGGGCGGAGGGGCGGGCCTCCTTGACCTGGAGGACGAGGGGCTGGTCGCGGTGGTCGGTCAGCAGGACCACGTACGAGCGGGTGCCCACGCTGCCGGTGCCGACGACGCGGAAGGCCACGTCCTCGACCCGGTGACGCCCGAGGAGGGTGCGCACCTCGGCGGGCACCGTGGTCACGTACGCGCCGAGGGAGTCCGCCACGGCGGTGGCGGTGGCGTCGGTGACCTCGGTGAGCACCGGCGGGGCGGCCGTGAAGCGCCAACCGCCGTCCTCCGTACGGGTGGTGCTGCGGGCGGCGAAGCGGGCGCTGGTGTTGCCGAGGGCCTTGGCGCCGACGCGCTCGAGGACGTCGGCGAGGTCGTGCGCCTCGGCGAAGGAGACCAGCTGTTCGTCGGCGACGGCGTTCCACGCGTCCAGCGCGGGCAGCTTGGCCAGGGTGCGTACGGTGCGGCGGTAGGAGCCGGCGGCGTGGCGGGCGGCGTCGCGGGCGGTGGTCTCGTCGGCGCCGGTTTCGCGGGCGGCGAGGACGAGGCTGGCGGCGAGGCGCTTGAGGTCCCATTCCCAGGGGCCGGGGACGGTCTCGTCGAAGTCGTTGATGTCCATGACGAGCCGGCCGCGCGCGTCGCCGTACAGGCCGAAGTTGGCGGCGTGCGCGTCCCCGCACAGCTGGGCGGTCACGCCGGTGACGGGGCTGGCGGCGAGGTCGGCGGCCATCAGTCCGGCCGAGCCGCGCAGGAACGCGAAGGGCGAGGCCGCCATCCGTGCGACCCGGAGGGGTACCAGGGAGGCTATGCGGCCCGCGTTGGAGGACTCGAGCGCCTCGACGGCGGTGGGCCGCCCGGTGGCGGGCGCGAATTCGGCGTGGCGCTCGCGCGGCACCCGTTCGCGCAGTGCCTTGCCGCGCTCGCGCGCCCGCCCGTCCCGTTCCGTCGCGAATCCCGCGACGGCGAACTCCCGCCGCGCGCCGCCCGTCGCGCCGCCACCCACGCCCGCGCCGCCGACCGCCCCGGCCTTGGCCCCGCCCGTCGTCACTGCCACTGCTCCCCGCCCGTCCGTTCCGTTCCGACCATCGCCCGTGACCTGCACGGATGGTTCAACGGGGGGAGTGACGTCCGGGGAGGCGCAGTGGTTCCTCGGCTCGGCGACGCGTTCCTGACGAAGGGTCAGAGCGGCAGCAGGTCCGGCCGCTTGGCCTCGACGTGGTCGCCCGAGGACTCGCCGCGCAGCCGCCGCCCGACCCAGGGGATGAGGTGTTCGCGCGCCCAGTGCAGGTTCTCGCGGCGCTGGTCGGCGGGCGAGAGCGGGCGCACGGTGGGCCAGGGCGCCTCCGGGTCCTGCTCGGTGCGCAGGCCGAGCGAGCGGGCGGCCAGGAGGGCGACGCGCTGGTGGCCCTCGGGGGACAGGTGCAGCCGGTCCTCGCTCCAGGCGCGGCGGTCCTGTACGGCGCGCAGCGACCAGAGGTCGGCCACCTTGCAGTCGTTGCGGTCGGCGACGGCGCGCATGTGCCCGTTGTAGGTGGCGATCTTGCCGCGCAGGTGCTTGAGCAGCGTCATCTCGCGGGTGTCGAAGCCGGTGCAGATGAGCACCGTCCCGGCGTTGGCGGTGAGTTGGGCGACGGCGGCCTCGAAGCGCTCGGCGACCTCGTCCGGGTCGCTGCCGGGGCGCAGGATGTCGTTGCCGCCCGCGCAGAAGGTGACCAGGTCGGGCTGGAGGCGCTTGACCTCCGGCACCTGCTCGGCGGCGATCTGGTCGAGCAGCCGGCCGCGCACCGCCAGGTTGGCGTAGCGGAACCCGCCCTGGGGGCGGCCCTGGGCGAGGAGTCCGGCGAGGCGGTCGGCCCAGCCGGCGAAGGCGCCGTCCGCACCGGGGTCGTTCAGTCCTTCGGTGAAGCTGTCCCCGAGGGCTGCGTACGAACTGAGGTCAAGGGTCTCCTGGAGGTTCGGCATGACGTAAATAGTTCACCTTCTCAAGTTCCCTACGCCACCGTAGGTGGCCCTGGCGGAACGTGAGATGGACCACGTAACCTCCCTGCCCCGCCCGGCGAAGCCGTCCGACGCGACCCGAAGCCACCCGAAGCCACTCGAAGCCACCCGAAGTCTTCCGAAGGAGCACCCCCATGGCCCCGACGCCCGCTGCCGGCCTGCCCGCCGACTGGTCCGTGGACGAGCGCTGCATGAACTGCGACGCCGCCCGCCAGCTCGCCCCGGAGTTGATCGAGGAGCGCGCCGGACGCTCCGCGCTCGTACGCCCTCCGAGGGACGAGGCCGAGACGCGCAGCCTCCTCGCCGCCGCCCACGCCTGCCCCACCCGCTCGATCCGCCCCGGCACGGGCGCCCTCACCCGCGACACCGACCCGTTCCCGCTCGCCCTCGACAAGGACGAGGACGAGGGCGTCCTGCTGCTCGGTCACAACTCCCGCCGCACCGCGGGCGCCAGCTCCTACCTGTGCCGGCGGCCCGCCGGCTGGCTGATGATCGACACGCCCCGCTTCTCCGAGGACCTCGCCGCCCGCTACGAGGCGCTCGGCCCGGTCACCGACATCCTGCTCACCCACGGTGACCACGCCGCCCACGGCCGCGCCTGGGCCGACCGGCTCGGCGCCCGGCTCACCGTCCACGAGGGCGACCTCGACGCCGCCCCCGACGCGGACCGGGTGCTGCGCGGCACCGACCCGGTGGACCTCGGCCCCGGCGCCGTCGCCCACCCCTTCCCCGGCCACACCCGCGGCAGCGTGCTGTACGTCCTCGACGAGCGGCACTGCTTCACCGGCGACAGCCTCTACTGGTCCCGCGCCACGGGGGACATCGAGGTGCACGAGTCCCTCACCTGGTACTCGATCGAGGAGCAGGCGGCTTCCCTGACCCGCAGCCTGGACCGGCTGCGCTTCGAGTGGCTGCTGCCCGGCCACGGCGACCGCCGCCGGATGCCCGCCGAGGAGGCGCGGCGCCGCCTGAGCGGCCTGGCCGACCGCTGTCGGGCGCTGCGCCCCTCGCCGGTGGACTTCACCGCCGTCCGCTGGTGACTCCGGGGCGATGCCGGGGCGATGCCGGGGCCGATCCGGGGTCGTGCGCCGGTGCTCGCGCCGGGTGCGCGGGGGTCTGCGCCCGGAGGGGGAGCATGCGCGGGTGTGCGAAGGACGGTGCCGGGGCAGCCGCCCCTGGAACGTCCGCCACCGCGAACTCCCTTCCAGTCAAGGACGGTTGAGGACCATGCCCAGCCAGATCCCGGAGCGCACCGCACGCCCGCGGCGCTACCTGATGTGCCGGCCGACGCACTACACCGTGGACTACGCGATCAACCCCTGGATGGACCCGGCGCAGCCCACCGACACCGCGCTCGCCCTGCGCCAGTGGGAGCGCCTCCACCGCACCTACCGCCTCCTCGGCCACACCGTGGAGCTGATCGACCCCGTCCCGGGCCTGCCCGACATGGTGTACGCCGCCAACGGCGCGACCGTGCTCGGCGGCCGGGCGCTGGTCGCCAGCTTCCGCTACCCCGAACGCGCCCCCGAATCCGACGCCTACCAGGCGTGGTTCCGCGCCCGCGGCTACCGCGAGGTGCACCGCGCCGCCCACGTCAACGAGGGCGAGGGCGACCACCTGGTGATCGGCGGCCGCATCCTCGCCGGTACGGGCTTTCGCACCTCGCGCGCCGCCCACGCCGAGACGGCCCGCCTGCTCGGCGTCCCCGTCGTCGGCCTCACCCTCGTCGACCCGCGCTTCTACCACCTCGACACCGCCCTCGCGGTGCTCGCCGACGACCACGTCATGTACCACCCGGAGGCGTTCGACGCCGACAGCCGGCGCGTGCTGCGCACCCTCTTCCCGGACGCGATCCTCGCCGACCGGGAGGACGCCGAGCACTTCGGCCTGAACGCCGTCTCGGACGGCCGCCGGGTGCTGCTGCCGGAGGCGGCGAAGAACCTGGCGGGGCGGCTGGCCGAGTACGGCTACGAGCCGATCCCGGTGGACGTCTCCGAACTGCTGAAGGGCGGCGGCGGGGCCAAGTGCTGCACCCTCGAACTCAGGCCCTGACGAGCCCTCCCGGCTCGCCCGACCCGGCCCGCCCGCGATCGTCGGCGGTCGGGTCGGGTCGGGTCGGGTCGGGTCGGGCCGGTCGGGCCGGGTCGGTCGGTCGGGCCGGCGTCGGTTCGGGCTCCGGCTCAGACCAGCCAGAGGTCGGGCCCGAACACCTCGTAGTGGATGTCGGCGGCCCGCACGCCCGCCGTGAGGAGCTGCTGGCGCACGGACCTGAGGAACGGGAGCGGCCCGCACAGGTAGGCGGTAGTGCCCGCCGGGACCTCGACGGTCGACAGGTCGACCAGGCCCGTGCGCCCGGCGGGCCAGTCGCCGAGGGGGCGCTCGTAGAAGACGTGGGCGGTGGCGTCGGGCAGTTTGGCGGTCAGCTGTTCGAGGTCGGCGCGGAAGGCGTGGCTCAGCTGGTCGCGGTCGCCGTGGACGGAGACGATCCGGCGGGTGGAGCCGGAGGCGGCGAGGTGGTCGAGCATCGCGGTCATCGGGGTGTTGCCGATCCCTGCGGAGGCGAGCAGCACCGGCCCGTCGCCCTCGACGAGGGCGATGTCGCCCAGCGGCGGGGCCAGTTCGACGGTGTCGCCGGTGTGGAGGTGGTCGTGCAGGTGGCCGGAGACCTCGCCGCCGTCCTCGCGCTTGACGGTGAACCGCAGGGCGCCGTCGGCGCGGCCGGAGAGGCTGTACTGGCGGATCTGGTGGGCGCCGTCGGCGAGCCGGACGCGCACCGAGACGTACTGGCCGGGCCGGGAGGCCGGTACCGGGCGGCCGTCGGCGGGGCGGACGACGAAGGTGGTGACGGCGTCGGTCTCCTGGTAGCGGGTGACGACGGTGTACGGGCGCCAGAGGTCGGCCGGGTCGCCGCCCTCGCCGCCCGCAGCGGTCTCGGCGCGCAGCCGGTCCTCGATCGCGATCAGCGCGTTCGCCATCAGCCAGTACACCTCGTCCCAGGCGGCGGCGACCTCGGGGGTGACGGCCTCGCCGAGCACCTCGACGATGGCGGCGAACAGGTGCTCGTGGACGATCGCGTACTGGGCGTCGGTGATGCCGACCGAGACGTGCTTGTGCGCGATGCGGGCCAGCATCGCGTCCGGCCGCCGGTCGGGGTGGGCGACCAGCGCGGAGGCGAAGGCGGCTATCGAGCCGGCCAGGGCCTGGCGCTGGGTGCCGTTGGCCTGGTTGCCCCGGTTGAACAGGTCGCGCAGCAGCTCCGGGTGCGCGGCGAACAGCCGGTCGTAGAAGCGCGGGGTGATCTCACCGATCGCGCCGCCGACGACGGGCAGGGTGGCCTCGATGACCTCGGCGGACTTCGCGGACAGCATCAGTGGGGCTCCTAACTGGTATCTCAGATTCGTATTAAAGGGCGCGATGGGAGACCGCTCCCACGGGCGGGGAGTGCGGTCAGCCGGTGGGGCGTGGGCTCAGGCTCAGCAGCACCGGCCCGGTGGGCGAGGCCACCAGGTCCTCGATGCTGAGCGGGTCGAGCGCGGCGAAGAACGCCTCCTGGGCGCCCCGGAGCACCCCGCGCAGGCGGCACGCCGCCCGCAGCGGGCACGGCGGGTCGTCCTCACAGCCGACCACGTCGCCGACGCCCTCCAGCTCGCGCAGCAGCAGCCCGAGCGAGCCGGTGCGGCCCGCGAAGGTGAGCATCAGCCCGCCGCCGCGACCGCGCCGGGCCTCCACCACGCCGAGGTGCTGCAGTCGGCTGACCACCTTCGCCGCGTGGGTGTACGGCACGCCGACGGACTCGGCCACCTCGCGGGTGGTCGGGTTGTCCGCCTCGTCCAGGACGGCCAGTCGCATGGCGATCCTGAGGGCGATGTCGGTGCTCTTGGTCAGCCTCACGTTCGGAACGCTATACGAATGCGATTCGGGAACTCCAATTTCCTGCCCGCTCCGGCCGGAGGCGGTCGGAAGCGGCCGGAAGCGGATCGGAGGCGGTCGGAAACGGATCGGAGCGCGACATTCCGTCCAGACTGGACTGAACGTCCGAAGTGGACGTACAGTCCGAACCATGACCGCGAACGACACCGACCCCCGCGTGCGCACCTGGGCCCCCGTCGCCCGGGCCGTCGCCCTGCTGCTCGGCCCGTACGCCGAGGTCGCCCTGCACGACGCCGTCGCCGACCGGGTCCTCGCCGTCTGGAACCCGATGACCGCCCGCGGCCCCGGCGACCCGTCGTACCTCGGCGAACTGGACGGCCTCGACCCCGTCGACCCCGAAGCCCCCGACGTCTACGGCCCGTACCGGAAACTGCTGCCGGACGGGCGCAGGCTCTCCTGCGTCAGCGCCGTGCTGCGCGATGCGGACGGCCGGCCCTCCGCGGTGCTCTGCGTCAACCTCGACCGGGGGCCCCTGGAGCAGGCCGCCGCCCTGCTCGCGGGCTTCGCCGCCCCGACCGCGCCCCGCCCCGAACCGCTCTTCGAGCGCGACTGGACGGAGCGGATGAACGAGGTGATCGGCGGTCACGTCCGCGCCCAGGGGCGCCCGCTGGAGCGCTTCACCCGCGAGGACCGGCTCGACGTGCTGCGCGAACTCGACCGCGCCGGCGTACTCGCCGTGCGGCGCGCCGCCCCCGCCGTCGCCACGGCGCTGCGGATCTCCCGGTCCACGGTCTACGCCCTGATCGCCGAGCTGAAGTCCGAGACCCCGACGTCCGAGACCCCGACGTCCGAGACCCCGACGTCCGAGACCCCGACGTCCGAGACCCCGACGTCCGAGACCCTGACCTCCGAGGCCCTGACCTCCGCAACCCCCACGTCTGAGAGCGAGTGACCGGACCATGACCCGACTGCCCGACTTCCGGCTCGAAACCTACTTCTCCCGCTGGGAGTTCACCGCTCGGTACCACCTCGCCGCCTCCGACGCCGAGACCATGACCATGGCCGAACTCCTCGCCCTGGCCGGCCCCGAGGACCGCGAAGCCTGGGAGGGCCTCTCCCTCGGCTACACCGAGACCTTCGGTGACCCGGGGCTGCGCCGGGCGATCGCCGGGATGTACGAGAACGTCGAGGCCGAGGACGTGGTCTGCTTCGGTGGTGCCCAGGAGGGCCTCAACCTCGCCATGCAGGTCCTGCTGGAACCGGGCGACCACGCCGTAGTGGTGACGCCCGGCTACCAGTCCGCCGAGACGATTCCGCTCTCCCTGTGCGAGGTCACCGGCGTCGCGCTGGACGAGAACGACGACTGGGCGCTCGACCTCGACGCCGTCGAGGCGGCGCTGCGGCCCACCACCAAGGTGCTCTCCGTCAACTTCCCGAACAACCCCACCGGGAAGGTCATCCCGGCGGCCGACTTCCTCCGGCTCGCCGAACTGTGCGAGGAGCGCGGCATCCGGCTCTTCTCGGACGAGGTCTACCGCGGCCTGGAGCGTGACCCCGCCCGCGCCCTGCCGCAGGCCGCCGACCTGTCCGAGCGCGCGCTCTCGCTCAACGTGGTCTCCAAGTCGCTGGGCCTGGCGGGCCTGAGGGTCGGCTGGATCGCCTGCCGCGACCGGGAGTTGCGCTCCCGCCTGGAGCGGGCCAAGCACTACACCACCATCTGCAACTCGGCGCCCAGCGAGGTTCTGGCGCGGATCGCCGTCACCGCCCGCGGGCGCATCCTGGCCCGCAACCGGGCGATCGTCGCGGAGAACGTCCCGCGGTTCGACGCCTTCTTCGCCGAGTTCGGCGAGCTCTTCGAGTGGCGCGCCCCGGACGGCGGCTGCGCCGCGTTCCCGCGCTACCTGGGCGCAGGCGGGGTGGAGGCGTTCTGCACGGGCCTGGTGGAGGAGACGGGCGTGCTCCTGCTGCCCGGGAGCGTCTACCGCTCCGAGCTGACGCCCACCCCCGCCGACCGCTTCCGCATCGGCATCGGCCGCCGCGACCCCGGGCCGGCGCTGGACGCCTTCGGGGACTGGCTGCGCAAGCGCTGACCCGGGCAGGATCCTATCCAGGGCAGAAATTTAACCAGGTAAGAGAAAGGCCGGGGGCGTGGCCACCGAATCGTTCGGTGGCCACGCCCCCGGCCGTAAAGCCGCTGGTCGCCGACCGCTTACAGCCCCTGCCAGGCCGGCTTCGCCGCGTAGGTGTCGCGGAAGTAGTCCGCGAGCTTGAGCTTGGAGGCGGCGGCCTCGTCGACCACCACGGTCGCGTGCTGGTGCAGCTGCAGCGCCGAGGCGGGGACGACGGCGGCCAGCGGGCCCTCCACGGCCAGGGCGACGGCCTCGGCCTTGGCCTCGCCGGTGGCGAGCAGCACCAGGTGGCGGGCCTCCAGGATGGTGCCGATGCCCTGGGTGATCACGTGGTGCGGCACCTGGTCGATGCTGTCGAAGAACCGGGCGTTGTCCACGCGGGTCTGCCGGGTCAGGGTCTTGATCCGGGTGCGCGAGGACAGCGAGGAGCAGGGCTCGTTGAAGCCGATGTGGCCGTCCGTGCCGATGCCCAGGATCTGCAGGTCGACGCCGCCGGCCTCGGCGAGCGCGCGGTCGTAGGCGACGGCGGCGGCGGCGATGTCCTCGGCGTTGCCGTCCGGGCCGAGGAAGGAGTCCTCGGTGAGGCCGAGCGGCTCGACGACCTCGCGCAGCACGACGGAACGGTAGGACTCGGGGTGCCCGGCGGGCAGGCCCACGTACTCGTCCAGCTGGCAGATCCGGGCGCGGGAGGCGTCCAGGCGGCCGTCGGCGACCCGCGCGGCCAGGGACTGGTAGATCGGCAGCGGCGTGGAGCCGGTGGCCACGCCGAGCAGCGCCTCGGGCTTGTCGGTCAGCAGGTCGGTGATCGCCGCGGCGATGAGCTCGCCGGCCGCTGCGGGGTCAGGGACGATCACGATTTCCATACGGTCCACCGTTCTGAGGCGAGGCTGGCAAAAGCTGAGGTCTAGACCTCAAGGGTCTAGACCATTTTGCCGTGTTCGGGGGTCTCAGGTCCACCCGGGTCCGGCTCGCGGACGCCTCCCGCGCCGCACCCGGCGCCCGCCCGCCGCACCGTCCCGCCGCCGCACGAAATCCGAATGCGTCCGAAGGTGCGGACCTCAAGCGAATTCGGTTCGTGTCCAGGTGAATATCCCTGCGGTCACGAATGTGGGCAACCGGTGAATGAGAGATCCTTCGTCGACCGTTATTCAGTGAATGGTTACGCGCGTCAACTTCGCTTCAAGTATGCGACTTAACGGCATCTCACCTGCTCCGATGCCGTTCTTAATAAACCCTTACCCTTTCCCGTTGACCTGTGTTCATCAGCTCTGCTTTTCTTCATGCCCAGCAGACGGCCCCCACCGTCGGGCCGTCAATTCCGGACGTGCGGATCAACTCGCCGGAATCGTCGCCCGATGGAATTCGCCGTCGGTTCCTTCCCCCCACAAAGGGATCGTCCACGGCCTCCCCGGCCGTCCGGGCGATCGGTACGAGAGAGGGCACCCTCACCCATGGGTCACTCCCGCACACTGCGGCGCGCCAGGTATGCGACGCTCACCGGAATGGCGTCCCTGGCACTCGCCGCCGCCGGCCTCGCCGGCGTGGCCGGTCCGGCCGCCGCACAGGACATCCCCGGTGTCGCGTCCAGCACGGGCAACGAGTTCAACCCCTGGAGCCCCCAGCAGGGCCACCCGTACCGTCACGGTGCGGTCCAGGGTCTCCAGCAGCACGAGAACTACAAGAAGTGGCTCGCCGCGCAGAACCGGGCGGCGGCCACCGGCCAGCAGACGCTGTCCTACGGCGGCGGCGTCGACGGCATCGGCGTGCAGAGCGGCCACTCCAAGGTCTACCTGGTCTTCTACGGCAGCCAGTGGGGCACCCAGACCACCGACGCCAACGGCAACGCCAAGTTCTCCGGCGACTCGGCCGGCGCCGCCGGTGCCACCCAGCAGATGTTCAAGGGCATCGGCACCAACGGCGAGACCTGGTCCGCCGACCTGACCCAGTGGTGCGACGGCCCCAACGTCGCCGCCGGCGCCGTCAGCTGCCCGTCGAACGCCAACTTCATCCCGTACCAGAGCGGCGGCGTGCTCTCCGGCGTCTGGTACGACAACGCGGCCGCCTCGCCGGCCCAGGCCAGCGGCCACCAGCTGGGCGTGGAGGCCGTCAACGCGGCCGCCCACTTCGGCAACACCACCGCCGCCGCGAACCGCGACGCGTACTACATCATCCTGTCGCCGCACGGCACCAACCCGGACGACTACCAGAACCCCACCACCGGGTACTGCGCCTGGCACGACTGGAACGGCGACACCACCCTCACCGGCGGCGCGGCCAGCTCGCCCTACGGCGACATCGCGTTCTCCAACCAGCCGTACAACATCGACCAGGGCTCCAACTGCGGCGTGGGCTTCGTCAACTCGCCCGGCACGCTGGACGGTTACACGATGACTCTCGGCCACGAGTGGCAGGAGATGATGTCCGACCAGAACCCGGCGGGCGGCTGGACCAACCACGTCAGCGGCAGCAGCTACAACGGCCAGGAGAACTCCGACGAGTGCGCCTGGATCAGGCCCGGCAGCACCGGCGGCGCGGCCAACATCTCGTTCGGCTCCTACGGCACCTTCGCCGAGCAGGCCAGCTGGTCGAACGACACCAACTCCTGCGCGATCTCGCACGCCATCCTGAACCACGGCAACACCGTGACCGTCACCAACCCGGGCAGCCAGAGCGGCACCGTCGGCACCGCCGCCAGCCTGCAGATCAGCGCCAGTGACTCGGCCACCGGTCAGACCCTGACCTACTCGGCCACGGGCCTGCCCGCCGGTCTGTCGATCAACTCCTCGACCGGCCTGATCTCCGGCACGCCCACCGCCTCCGGCTCCTCCAGCGTGACGGTCACCGCGACCGACACCACGAGCGCCACCGGCAGCACCAGCTTCACCTGGACCGAGTCCACCGGCGGTGGTGGCGGCAACGCGATCACCAACGGCGGCTTCGAGACCGGCAACACCACCGGCTGGACCACCACCGGCAGTGCCTCCGCCCCGGCCGGGTCCGCCCACACCGGTTCCTACGGTCTGCTGCTCGGCTCCACCAACCCGACCGGGGACTCCACCGCCGCCCAGACCTTCACGGCGCCGACCGGCTCCAGCAAGCTGTCCTTCTGGTCCAAGAACACCTGCCCGGACACCCTGACCTACGACTGGGCGACCGCGACCCTCAAGGACAACACCACCGGCACCACGACCACCGTGCTGGCCAAGACCTGCACCACGGCGGGCTCCTGGACCAACACCACGGCCACCGTCACCCCCGGCCACAGCTACACCCTCACCCTCGCCAACCACGACGACAACTACGCGGGTGACGCCACCTACACCTCCTACGACGACGTGACCGTCTCCTGACGACCGCCGCGCCGTACGCACCGGGGTGGGCCTCGTGCCCGCCCCGGTGCGGTTTTCTTCTCCGGGGGGGGGAGCCGCCTCGGCCTCCGGCGCGTCGAACCGACACTGCTGCAACCACCCCCTGCACAAGGAACGACCGTGAACCTGAGAAGACCCGCCACCCTCGCTCTGACCTGCGCCTCCGCCCTCCTGGGCCTGGCCCTCACCGGCTGCGGCTCGACCGGCTCCGCTGCCTCCGCGTCCGCCCCCGCCTCCACGTCCACGCCCGCCGCCGTCACCGCCGGCGAGGACGCCAACCGCACCACCGTCAAGGTCGCCGTGGGTACGACGGTCACCGTCGAACTGCACAGCACCTACTGGTCCCCGGCCGCCAGCTCCGCCCCCGAGGTCCTCGCCCCGACGGGCTCCCCGTCCCCGACCGCGTCCCCGGCCGCGTCCCCGTCCCCCTCCTGCCGCCCGGGCGGCGGCTGCGGAACGGTCGCCACCTCCTTCACCGCCCGCACCCCCGGCACGGCCCACCTCACCGCCTCCCGCACCGTCTGCGGCGAAGCCCTCCTCTGCGCCCCGGGCCAGCGCACCTACGACCTCACCGTCGACGTCACGGGCTGACCCCGCTCCTCAGGCACCCGCACCTCACCCACCCGCACCTCATCCACCCGCTCTTCGGACACCTGCTCTTCAGACACCCGCGCTCGCGCCCGCCCGTGGCCGAGTCCTAGGCTGAACGGCATGGACGGAACCGCGGCCGACGCGGCCGGGCTGGAGGCGCTGGTGCGGCTGCTGGCCGGGCGGGGCGTGGTGGTGCTCAGCGGGGCCGGGCTGTCGACGGAGTCGGGCATCCCCGACTACCGGGGTGAGAGCGGCAGCCGCCGGCGCGGCACGCCGATGACGTACCAGGAGTTCACGGGCAGCGACGCGGCCCGCCGCCGCTACTGGGCGCGCAGCCACGTCGGCTGGCGCACGATCGCCCGGGCCGAGCCCAACGCCGGGCACCGGGCGGTGGAGCAGCTGCGGCGCTCGGGCCATGTCGCCGCCGTGATCACCCAGAACGTGGACGGCCTGCACCACGCGGCCGGCACCCGCACCGCGGTGGAACTGCACGGCGGGCTGCGCCGGGTGGTGTGCCTGGAGTGCCGGCGCACCACCTCGCGCGCGGAGCTGGACGAGCGGCTGGAGGAGCTGAACGCCGGTTTCCGCGCAGAGGTGGCGCAGCCGCAGCCGCAGCCGCGGCTCAACCCGGACGGCGACGCCGAGCTGGCGCCGGGCCTGGTGGACTGTTTCCGGATCGCCCCCTGCCTCGCCTGCGGGGGAGTCCTCAAGCCGGACGTCGTCTTCTTCGGCGAGAGCGTGCCCAAGCCCCGGGTCCAGCGCTGCTACGAACTCGTCGACGCCGCCCAGGCGTTGGTGGTCCTCGGCTCCTCACTCGCCGTGCTGTCGGGCCTGCGCTTCGTACGCCACGCGGCCCGCGCGGGCACGCCCGTGGTGATCGTCAACCAGGGCGCGACCCGCGGGGACGACCTGGCCGAGGCCAGGGTCGCCCTCCCGCTGGGCGCGGTGCTGGCGGAGGCTTCGCGCCGTGTCAGGGCGTCGTGGCCAGCTTGAGCAGGGACGCCTTGAGGGCGGCGACGAACCCGTCCCGGGTGGCCGGGTCGAGGAGGTCCAGGGAGAGGTAGGGGTTGAGGTCCTCCAGCTCGACGAGCAGGAGCTCCCCCTCGGGCGTACGGCAGGCGTCGACCCGCTGGACGCCGTGCCCGACGGTGTTCCAGGCGATGAAGCGGCGGGCGAACTCCAGGTCCGCTGCGGTGGGTTCGTACGGTTCGAGGCGCCAGCGCTGCTCGGGGTCGGGGGCGTACAGGGCGTACTGGAAGGCGTCGTCGACGAAGTAGAACGAGACCTCGTACGTGAAGGGGATCAGCGGCTGGACCAGGACGCCGCGCTCGTACCCGACGGAGCCGAGCTCCTCGACGGGGACGGTCCGCAGGCCGATGGAGTCGGCGCCGAGCTTCGGCTTGACGACGTACTCGGCGACGACGGGCAGGCGGTGGAGGTCCTCGGCCCGGTCCACGGTGGGGATGACGGGGTACCCGGCGGAGGTGAGGTCGAGCAGGTACTTCTTGCCCGCCATGTCGCCCCGCCCGGTCAGCCCCGGGTGGACGCGGGTGCCGCGCTCGAGTGCCCGGGTGCGGAACTCCTCGTACGCGGCGGGGTAGTTGAGCACCGGGCCGCTGTTGCGGACGAGCACCACGTCGAAGGCGTCCATCAGGGTGACGGCGTCCAGCGGGTGGCACAGGGCGAGGTCGAAGTCCTCGCGCAGGCGGGCGGAGAGCGCGATGTCCTCGTCGCAGTACCGGCGGCCCCGGGCCGGGTAGGCGAGGTCGGTGACGAGCAGGACGCGAGGTCGCGGGGTGGCGGACATATCTCTCCCGAAGATCATATTTCCGGCTCAGGCTACTCCTGTGCCTGCCCGCCCGAGGACCGCCGGAAGGGGAGAGACGAAGGGGCCCGGCCCGGAACTGCCATTCCGGGCCGGGCGGCGCCGTCCTCGCGGAGGCGCTTAGAACGGGTTGGTACAGGTGGTCACCTGCTGGGCCGCGTCCAGCGCCGGGCCGGCGGTGGCACAGACGATCCGCAGCTTGTCGGTCACCACGCGCTGGGTGGTGGCTTCGGCGGAGCCGTAACGGACGGTGGTGGCCGAGGCGACGGTCTCCCACGGGCTGCCCCAGGCGGCCTGGGTGCGGAGCTCGACGCGGACGACGGTCAACTGGCTCGGGTCGGCGGTGACGCGGGCGACGCCGACGACACCGCCGCTGTTCGACTCGTGGGAGAGGCACGGGCGGTTCAGCACCGTGGTGCAGGCCGTGGTGCCGGGCTCGGCCGTCGCCGTGGTGGCCATGGCGGGCGCTGCGGAGAGCCCCGCGATCCCTGCCACCGTCATCATCACAGCTGCGATCCGAGTGCGCATGTTATGAACCTCCTTGGAAATTAAGGGAATCTCACTCCTTGGGATGAGTCTTACACAACGAGTGGAGAATCGACCACTGTGCGTTGCGTCACACTCATGGTGATCGTTCAACTACGTCCTGCAACCGTTATCGAATGTTCAGCACACGGACAACTTTCGGCTTGACGGATGATCAGTTCGTCTGTGGCGCACGGGCATTCGGCGGGTTTCCGATATCCGGTGTCACTCGTCCGAGTGGCCGGGATCCGTCTCGCCGGATCGGACGGATACCATCGACCCGATCCCACGGAGGTGCACGCGTGGACACGGTCATCGTTCAACTCCCCGGCCCGGCACGGGCGGTGGCGCGAGCAGCGGCCCCCGCACTGCTGCGGATGGGCCCCGGCGAGAGCGCCGTCTTCGGCCGGGGCGAGCCCGGAAGGCCCGCCGCCATCCCCCTGCCCGACCAGGGCGTCTCCCGCAGCGCGGGCGAGGTCGTCGCCGCCGAGGACTACTGGCGGCTGTCCAACTTCAGCGCCTCCGCCACCTACGTGGTGGAGAACCTGGAGGGCGCCGGCGAGCACGTGAAGGTCGCCCCCGGCAGACTCGGCGCGCCCGTGCCGTTCGAGTTCTCCCGCGTCCTGCTGCCCGCCCTCGGCGAACCCGCCACCTTCAAGGTCTTCGCCCCGCAGCACGCCTACCTCGAGGGCCGCCCCGGCGGTCCGGACGGCGGGCGCGGCCGGCCCGGAGAACCCGGCGAGCACACCGTCAGCCCGTTCGCCCTCGACCCGACCGCCAAGTACTTCCTGGTGCTGCTCGCCCTCTGCGAACCGAGGCTGCGCTCGCCCTCCGCCGCCGCCGTCCCCGGCGTCACCGAGGTGCTGGCCCGGCTGCGCGCCCTGCCCGGCTGCCAGAGCCTCAGCCGCTCCGCCGTGAACTACCACATCGACTACCTGACGGCGACGAAACTGCGGCTGCGCGAGCCGTACGAGGAGGGGCCGGGCGGCGGCAAGCGGGAGGAACTCGTCGCGCTGGCGCTCAGGTTCGACCTCGTCCGGGAGGAGCACCTCGCCCTGCTCCCACCGCGCCGGGCGCACGCCCCTGGCACCCGTCCGTGAAGTCCGGCGCCCCCGACGTCCCCGGCGCCCAGGACGTCCCCGGCGTCCCGGACGTCCCCGACGGCTACGCCCTCGCCGGGTACCGCCTCGGCCCGCTCATCGGTGCCGGTGCCTGGGGCCGGGTGCACGCCGCCCACGGCCCGGACGGCGCCCCCGTCGCCGTCAAGTTCCTCGGCCCCGCCCGCCTCAGCCCCGGCCAGCGCGCCACCATGGCCCAACTCGCCCACCGCGAACAGCGGTTCAGCCGCCGGGCCGACCACCCCCACCTGATCCGCACGCTCGCCGTCCTCACCGTCGACGACCCGGCCCACCCCGCCCTCGACGGTGCCCTCGCCCTGGTGATGGAACGCGCCGCCCGCAGCCTCGCGGACCTCCTCGCCACCGCCGGCCCCGGTGACCCCGCCCCCGGGGCCGAGCGCATCCTCGCGGAGGTCTGCTCCGGGCTCGTCCACATGCACCGCGCCGGCTGGGTCCACGGGGACCTGAAACCGGCCAACATCCTGCTGATGCCCGACGGCAGCGCCAGGATCGCCGACTTCGGCCTCACCGCCGAGCTCGAGGGCACCCACGCCTACGCCCCGCCGCTCGGCTCGCCCGACCACGTCCCGCCCGAGTGGTGGTCCCAGCGCACCGGCGCGCGCGGCGTGGCGCTGCGCCCCAGTGCCGACGTCTGGGCCTTCGGCGTGATCGCCCACCAGCTGCTCACCGGGGGCCTGCACCCCTTCCTCGGCGCCACCGCCCGGGCCCGCTCCCTCGCCGCCCAGGCCTACGCGCGCGGCGCCGCCCCGCTGCGGCTCGACGAGGCGCTGCCCGAGCGCTGGCGGCCGGTGGTCGCCGCCTGCCTGGCCCCGGTGCGGGAGGACCGGGAACACACCGACCTCGCCGCCCTCGTCGCGGAGGCCGTCCGGGCGCCCCGGGCCCCGAAGGCTCCGAAGACCCCGAAGACCCCGAAGACCCCGAGGTCGCTGACGCGCCCGAAGGCCCGCGCGCGCCTCGCGGGGCCTGCGCGCCTCGCGACGAAGGTCTCCGCGTACGCCTGCGCCCTGGCCGTCCTCGCCCTCGCCGGGGCGCCCGAGCCCGCCGCCCCCGTACCGACCCCATCGCCCCCGGCCCCGGCCGCACCCCCGCAGCCCGGCGCCATCCCGCCCGACTCGGACGTGCCGACCGCCTACCGGGGAATGATCGAGACCGCCGCCCGCCGCTGCCCCGAACCGGAGATCACCCCCGTCCTGCTGGCCGCCATGCTCAAGGCCGAGAGCGGCTTCGACCCGGCCGCCGCCCGCCCGGAGACGGGCGAGTACGGCATCGCCATGTGGACCCCCTCCGTCTTCGACGCCTGGGCCCGCGCCGCCACCCACGAAGGCCCGAAGTCGTACCTCGATCCGGGCGACGCGATCGCGGCCATGGGCAACTACGTCTGCTGGCTCGACCAGCAGCTCAAGGGCCACGGCCTCACCCGCGACCTGCCCGCCCTCGTCACCGCCGCCTACCGCACCAGCGACAAGACCGTCAGGGCCGCCGGGGGAGTCCCCGACCGGGTGCGCCCGCACGTCGACCGGGTGCTCCGCTACCTGGCCGACTACGGTGGGTCACCGGGCAAATCGGGATGAGTTGTGCCACATCCGTCCGTACGGCGGCCCGGTCAACCGGATGGCGGGCCTCCGGTCTGTCATTCTCGGGCGCATGATCACGAAGCTCCGCGCGGCCACCGCGCAATGGACCGTCGTCGTTCCGGTGGTGTCGTTCGTCGTCCTCGCCCTGACCTGGCACAAGGACCTGCCCGGCTGGGCGGTCGGCGTGGTCGCGGTGTTCCTGATGGCCGCCGTGCTCTCCGCCGTGCACCACGCCGAGGTCATCGCCCACTGGTCCGGCGAGCCGTTCGGGTCGCTGGTCCTCGCCGTGGCGGTCACCGTGATCGAAGTCGCCCTGATCGTCACCCTGATGGCGGACGGCGGCGACAAGTCCTCCACCCTGGCGCGCGACACCGTGTTCGCCGCCGTGATGATCACCTGCAACGGCATCCTCGGCCTGTCCATCATCGTGGCCGCGATCAAGTACCGCACCGCGGTCTTCAACGCCGAGGGCACCGGGACGGCCCTGGCCTGCATCGCCACCCTCGCCACCCTCAGCCTGGTGCTGCCGACCTTCACCACCAGCTCCCCGGGCCCGCAGTTCTCGACCACCCAGCTCAGCTACGCGGCCGCCGCCTCGCTCGTCGTCTACGGCCTGTTCGTCGCCACCCAGACCCTGCGCCACCGGGACTACTTCCTGCCCGTCACCCCGGAGGGCAAGGTCCGCCGGATCGAGGACGAGGAGGACCACGCCACCCCGCCCACCCTCCGGGCCGCGGGCGTCAGCCTGCTGCTGCTCGCCGTCGCCCTGGTCTCCGTGGTGGGTCTGGCCAAGGGCGTCTCGCCGACCATCGAGTCCGCCGTCGAGGACGCCGGGCTGCCGCACGCCGTGGTCGGTGTGATCATCGCGCTGATGGTGCTGCTGCCGGAGACCATCGCGGCGCTGCGCGCGGCCGCCCGCAACCGGGTGCAGACCAGCCTCAACCTCGCGCTCGGCTCGGCGCTCGCCAGCATCGGCCTGACCATCCCGGCCGTGGCCGTCGCCTCCGCCTGGCTGGAGGGCCCGCTCGTCCTCGGGCTCGAACCCTCCCACCTGGTGCTGCTGACGCTCACCATCGTCCTCGGCACCCTCACCGTCATCCCGCGCCGGGCGACGCTGCTCCAAGGGGCGCTGCACCTGGCGCTGCTGGCGGAGTTCGTGGTGCTGGCGGTGAACCCCTGACGGCGCCGCGCCCGTAGTCACACACGGGAGCCCCTGGCCGGCCGCGATGTCGCGGGGCCAGGGGCTCAGTGGTGCCCGGGCGGCCCTGATCAGGCATACGAGCAGTGCTGATCAGGGCCGCCCAGGGCTTTCAGGTGCCTCAGGCGGTGGTGCGGCGACGGCGGGTGTAGACCACCGCGCCCGCGCCGGCGGCCAGCAGCACGGTGCCGGCGCCCGCGTAGAGCAGGGTGCCGTCGCTGCCGGTGGAGGCCAGCTTCTTGCCGTCGGCTATCGGGGTCGGCGTCGGGACGGGCAGCTTGGCGGCGTTCTCCAGCGGCTGGTCCGGGTTGGCCGGGGTGTCGGCCGGCGGGGTCGTCACCGGGACGGTGGCGGTGGGCTTGTCGTCGGTCGGCTTGGGACTCGGCGCGCCCGTGGCCGGGGTCGTCGGCTCCGGGGTGCCCGGCTCGGTCGGAGCGGGGGTGGTCGGGGCCGGGGTGGTCGGGGCCGGCGTGGTCGGGGTGGCCGCCGGGGTGGTGGGGGTCCCGGTGGGGGTGGTCGGGGTGGCCGCAGGCGTCGTCGGCGTGGCGGACGGCGTCTTGGTGGCCGACGGCGTGACGGAGGGCGTCACGGTGGCCGACGGCGTGACGGTTGGCGTCTTGGTCGGGCTCGGGGACTCGGCGCCGCAGTCGACCTTGAAGACCTTGTGCTTGGGGTTGTTGACCCTGGGGTTGGCCGGCATCTTGCCGTCGACCATCTCGACCGACCCCCAGTACAGCTTGTACATCCCGTCGGGCAGGTGGATGTCCTCGGTGCGCACGTGACCGTTCGCCAGGACCGGGATCAGGCCGACCTTGGCGACGGTCTCCTTGCCGCCGTCCTTCCGGTGGATCTCCCAGAGCACGACCTGGCCCGGGTCGAAGCCGAAGGAGTCGAGGTAGAACGAGCAGACCTTGGGCTCGTTGCGGGTGTCCTCCTCCCCGGTGCCGGCGTTGTGGATCTTCACGGTGCCGTTGTTGCCGGGGGCGCCCTTGCCACCACCGGCGGCGGCCTGCGCGAGAGGGGCGAGCAGCATCAGCGCGGCGGCGGTCGGGACGGCCACCATGGCGCGCGCGGCGGTGGAGCGGAGGTGCATGGGAGTTCCATTCGACGGGAGGGGCACAAAAGTTCCCGTAGTGGGCGGACGGACGCAAGGAGCGTTTGGCCGGATTGGGTCGTTGTGGCCGATATGTGGCGAACAGTTCGTCACTACGATCCGATCACGCGCCCGTGGGTGATTCGTGTGCGTCGTGACCACCTCAATCGCCGGAGCCCCGGGGCGCGCGGTGGCCGGTATTGACCGGTCGCGGACACTCGCCCGCGTGTCGGGGGAGCGGGCGACCGGGGCGGTTCTCTATCGTCCGTCTGGGACCGCCGAGCCCACTGGTGCAGGAGAGGCACCGGCCGGTCCGACCCGCCAGAGCCCAGCCCAGCCGACCCCGTGGGAGCGCGCGATGCCCGGTCCGCAGCAGCAGGTGACCGCCAGGACGGACCGCGGCGTCGAGGAGGCCGACGTCATCGTCGTCGGCGCCGGCCCGTCCGGCTCCGCCGCCGCCTACCACCTCGCCCGCACGGGCCTGGACGTCCTGCTGCTGGAGAAGTCCGCCTTCCCCCGCGAGAAGGTCTGCGGCGACGGACTCACCCCGCGCGCCGTCAAACAGCTCACCGACATGGGCATCGACGTCTCCGAAGAGGCCGGCTGGCTCCACAACAAGGGCCTGCGCCTGGTCGCGAGCGGACGCCGCCTCGAGTTCGACTGGCCCGAGCTGTCCGCCTACCCCGGGTACGGACTCGTGCGCCGGCGCGCCGACTTCGACGAGCTCCTCGCCCGCCGGGCCGCCGCCGCCGGCGCCCGGCTCGTCGAACGCGCCAACGTGACGGGCCCGTCGGTCGACGAGCGCACCCGCCGCATCACCGGGGTCAGTGCCAGACTGGGGGAGGGGCGCGAGCCCGTCGAGTACCGGGCCCCGATCGTCCTCGCCGCCGACGGCAACTCCACCCGCCTCTCCGTCGCGATGAACCGCCACCGCCGCACCGACCGCGCCATGGGCGTCGCCTACCGCACGTACTTCACCACCCCGCGCCACGAGGACCGTTACCTCGAAGCCTGGCTCGACCTGCGCGACCCCGACGACCGCACCCGCCGCCTCCTGCCCGGCTACGCCTGGGTGTTCGGCATGGGCGACGGCACCGCCAACGTCGGCCTCGGCGTGCTCGACACCGCCCACGTCGACCTCGACTGGCGCGACCTGCTGCGCCGCTGGTGCGAGGAACTGCCGCCCGAGTACGGCTACACCCCCGAGGCCGTCACCGAACCCATCCGCGGCTCCGCCCTCCCCATGGGCCTCAACCGCCAACCCCACTACGCGGACGGCCTGTTGCTCGTCGGCGACGCCGGCGGCACCGTCAGCCCCGGCACCGGCGAGGGCATCGCCTACGCCATGGAATCCGGCCGCTTCGCCGCCGAGAGCGTCGTCCAGGCCCTCGCCCGCCGCACCGACCGCGGCCGCGAACTCGCCCTGCGCACCTACCCGCAGGCCCTGCGCTCCGCCTACGCCGGCTACTTCGCCCTCGGCCGGCTCGCCGCCGACCTCCTCGGCCGCCCCCGCCTCCTCGGCGCCGCCGGAACCGCCGGGCTCGGTCGGCCGGCGCTGCTGAAGATCGCCTTCCGGCTGATGGTCAACCTCACCGAGCCCAACTCCAAGGACGCGCTGGACCGGCTGCTGCACCTGATCGGACGGGTCGCCCCCGGAAAGTGACGGTCAGTCACCACACCTCTCCGTCGCGCCAGTCGCAGGTCAGCTCACCGGAGAGGTCCAGCGGCGCGGCGCCCGGGAGGACGAAGATCGCCCCCGCCTCCTCGGGCGTCGGCCGCACACCCTCCGGTGTCAGCGCCGACAGCGGCCCCCGCCAGGGCCGCCAGCCCCGCCGCCGGTAGAAGCCCACGGCCTCGTCCGAGGCGCCCACCACCCCCAGCTCGTACGCCCCGCCGACCACCCGCTCCACGGCGTCCATCAGCATCGCCCCGTGCCCGCGCCCCCGTCGGTCCGCCCGCACCCCGACCGCCTCCACGTACCCCGCCCGCAACGCCCGTCCGCCGTGCAGCACCCGGCGCTGCACCACGGCTGCGTGGCCCACCAGTTGACCCTCCTCCCACAGCAACGCGTGCACGCCGCCCAGCGCGTGCTCCCAGTCCTCCGGGGTCATGTCCCCCTCGAAGACCACGTCCAGCAACTCCCGCGCCTCGTGCAGGACGGCGCGGTCCACATCCGAGGTGTGGGCCGTCATCAGCTCGATCACCCGTCGATCGTCGCACCGGGGCACGGGCGGGGCGATCCCTTTTTCCACTGGCGGACGGGCCCTATTCACTGGCGGGCGAGGGCGTGCAGAGGATAGGAAGACAGGATGAGCAGCCGCGACTTCCGGCCCGCCGTCCTCGACCTCGGCGACGCCCTCCTCCGCCCCTGGGGCCGGACCCTCGACCTGCCCGGCGGAACCGTCCCCGCCCTCGTCGCCGCCGCGGCCGACCCCGAGATCGCCCGCTGGAACCCCCTGCGCGCCACCGGCCCGGCCGAAGCCGAGGCCTACCTCGACCGCTGCGTCACCGGCTGGGCCAAGGGCAGCGCGGCCGCGTTCGCGATCACCGACGCCGTCGACGGCAGCCTCCACGGCAACGTCGCCCTGCGCTGGACCGACCAGGCCGAAGGCGTCGCCCTGATCGGCTACTGGCTCCTCCCCACCGCCCGGGGCAGAGGCCTCGCCACCCGCGCCACCGACTCCGTGACCACCTGGGGCGTCGAAACGGCCGGCCTGCGCCGCATCGAACTCTGGCACGCGGTGGGCAACACCCCCTCCTGCCGCGTCGCCGAACGCAGCGGCTACCCGTACGAGGGCACCCTCCGCGCCTCCCACCGCTACGACGGCGACACCTACGCCGACGAGCACCTGCACGCCCGCCTCGCCACCGACCCGGCCCCGAGCGCTACCGTCCGGCCATGACCGCCACCGCATCGCTCGACCGCCTGCTCCTCCTCCTCGACGACCTCGGCCCGGACATCGACGACCTCGACCCGGACGTCGACGAGTCGACGGACCTCGCCGACCAGCTGGCCGACTGCGGAGACCTCTCCCTCGTCCCCGCCCTGGAGACCGCACTCGACGACGCCATGGCCTCCGGCAACCCCTACGCCCGCGACACGCTCGCCGCCGTCCTCGCGGGCCTCGCCGGCCCCGCCGCACTGCCCGTCCTCCTGCGAGCCGGCGCCCGCGACCTCGGCGACGACCAGGACTCCCTCTCCGCCGTACTCTGCGACCTCTTCGACCAACACCCGACCGCCATCCGCGAAGCCGCCCACCCCCTCCTCACCGACCCTGACGCCCGCCTGCGCGCCGTCGCCGTCTGGACACTCGGCTTCACCAGCCACCCCGAGGACCTGAACCTCCTCGCCCACACCGCCACCGACCCCTCCGACGAAGTTCGCACCGCCACCGCCGGCACCCTCGGCTCCCTCGCCCCCCACCACCCCCACGCCGTCGACCTCCTCATCACCCTCCTCACCGACCCCCACCCCCAAGTCCGCATCGACGCCCTCTCCGCCCTCGCCTGGTCCCACCACCCCACCGCCCTCCCCGCCATCCAAACCCTCACCACCGACCCCGACCCCCGCGTCCGCCACCACGCAACCACCACCGCCACCCACCTCCGCGCATAGCCACCCCTCCCTCCCGCATCCTCCCGGGCACCCGCCGCCGCGGCACACACCCCACCGGCTTCTCGTCAGCCACCAATGCCCCCAGCCTTCGGCCCGAAGGTGCCCCCGCCGCAGCGGCTCCCTCCTCGGCGCGGCCGATGCACGCACCCACGGGGGCACCTCCCGGCCGAAGGCCGGGGGAGCCGCCCGCTCAACCGACAACATCCGAAAGACAGGACCAGCCCCCCGCCCCCACCACGAGCGAGCCCCGCGGCTACCCGATGGGCTCCTCCCCGCCCCGCCCCGCCCCGTCACCCGCCCGGCCGGGCCGCGGCTACCCGATGCCCCCTTTCGCACTCCGCCGCCCGCCCGTGCACTGCCCGGTCGGCCTGCGGCTACCCGATGACCCCTTTCGCGCTCCGCCGCCCGCCTGTGCACTGCCCGGTCGGCCTGCGGCTACCCGATGCCCCCTTTCGCGCTCCGCCGCCCGCCCGTGCACTGCCCGGTCGGCCTGCGGCTACCCGATGACCCCTTTCGCGCTCCGCCACCCGCTCGCGCTCTGCCCGGTCGGCCTGCGGCTACCCGATGACTCCTTTCGCGCTCCGCCGCCCGCCCGTGCTCTGCCCGGTCGGCCTGCGGCTACCCGATGCCCCCTTTCGCACTCCGCCGCCCGCCCGTGCACTGCCCGGTCGGCCTGCGGCTACCCGATGGGCTCCTCCGCGTCTCACCCTGCTACTTGCCCGCGCACCGCCCCGCTGGCCTGCGGCTACCCGTTGGGCTCCTCCGGGCCCCGTCCGGGCCCCCGCCCCGGCTCACGGTGGCCCAGCTGCGAAGGGCGGGGTGCGCTGGCCGCGTCTCTGACGGCTAAGACCCCCGCCCTTGCGTGCCTCGCCCGGGCCGTTGGACGAGTGCGGCCCGGACAGGCTTCTGGCGGTCGGCCGGCTGCGCAAGGCTCCCGTGTGCGTACGTTCTGGGGCCGTGCGCCTTGCGCGGATCATTGGTGGCGGCCCGGGCGCTTGCTGGCCCTTGGTGGCCGATCGGCTGAGTAGGCCCCCATTCGCGCGCGGTTTGGTGCCGCGCGCCTTGCGCGGGTTGTTGGTTGGGTGCGGCCTGGGTGCCGGCCCGTTGTCGCCAGGGTTGGTTCTTGGTGGCCGATCGGCTGAGTGGGGCCCCAATTACGCGCGGCCTGGCGCCGTGCGCCCTGCGCGGGTCGCTGGTGGCGGCCCGGGCGCTCGCTGGCCCTTGGTGGCCGATCGGCCCAGTTGGGCCCCCATTCATGCGCAGCCTGGTGCCGTGCACCTTGCGCGGGCCGCTGGTTGGGTGCGGACGGTCGCCGCCGAGGCCGGAGCTTGGTGGCTGGCCGGCTGCGTAGGGCTCCCGTTCGTGTGGCTCGGGGCCGTGCGCCCTGCGCGGGCGTCCGGGCCCTGCTGGTGGTGGGCGGTCAGGGGCCTGCGCAGGAAGTCGGTTCGGCCGACTTCCTGCGCAGCGAGGGGGTGTGTTGATGGGCGGCCATGGGTGTGGAGGGGGTGAGGCCGTATGGGGAGATGACCTCGGGGGATGCGATGCGCGCGCCGCCCCGCCGCCCGCGCTCGCTCGTGGCGGTCGTGCCCAGGGCGGAGAGGACCTCCGTCTCCGCGCACCCTGCGCGGGCCATCGGATGGGTTTGCCTCGGGCGCCGGTCGGCCGCTGCCTGAGCTCGGCTGCGCTTCGATTCCGAGTGGCGTGGGCCGTCTGCGGTGTGATGGCCACGGGACCCGTGCGGCCCGAGCCGTGCTGGTGGTGGGCGGTCAGGGGCCTGCGCAGGAAGTCGGCTCGGTCGACTTTCTGCGCAGCGAGATGACGGCTGTAGCTCGTGGCCATCGGTGCTGGGCGCTTGGGGGTGGAGTGGGAGGTGAGGGCGGATGTGGTTCGGTGTCCGCCCGGGCGTGGTCCCCTCGGTTCGTTGGGGTCGGCCGATTTCGCTGGGCGGGGTGTGGGGGTCGTGCGCCCTGCGCGGGCGTCCGAGCCGTGCTGGTGGTGGGCGGTCAGGGGCCTGCGCAGGAAGTCGGTTCGGCCGACTTCCTGTGCAGCGAGGCGGCGGCGCCTTCCGTGCGGGCCCTCCGATGGGTTCACGGAGGATCTGGGCGTCCGGAGGCTGGGCGCGGGTCGGATCCGCGAGGGTGACGAGGCGTGGGTGCCGGTGGCTGTGGGTGAATTCGGCCTGAGTCGGCCTCCCGGCCGGGGGCAGGCTCAGGCTCCGGTCAGGGGGCGGTGGCAGGCCACCGTGTGGCCGGGGGTGACCTCTCGTAGCTCCGGCTGTTCCGTGGCGCAGCGGTTGTCGGCGAGGGGGCAGCGGGTGCGGAAGCGGCAGCCGGTCGGGGGGTCGAGGGGGGAGGGTGGGTCGGTGGGGAGGAGGCCGGTGTCGGTGAGGGGGCGGCCGGGTTCGGGGACGGCGGCGAGGAGGGCGGCGGTGTAGGGGTGGGCGGGGGCGGCGAGGACGGTTTCGGTGGGGCCGCGTTCGCAGATGCGGCCGAGTTGGAGGACGGCCACGTCATCGCTGACGGCGCGGACGACGCCCAGGTCGTGGGAGATGAAGAGGCCGGCGAGGTCGCGTTCCTCGGTGAGCCGCCGCAGCAGGTTGAGGACGGTGGCCTGGGCGGAGACGTCGAGGGCGGAGACCGCCTCGTCGGCGATGAGTACCCGGGGCCGGGCGGCCAGGGCGCGGGCGATGGCGACGCGCTGGGCCTGGCCGCCGGAGAGCTGGTGCGGGCGGCGGTCGCCGAAGAGGGCGACGGGCAGGCCGACGGCCTCCAGCTGCTCCTCCACCACGGTCAGGGGGGAACCGCCCTCCAGCGGCTCGGCGACGATGTCGCGGACTCTCCGCCGGGGGTTGAGCGAGGAGACCGGGTCCTGGAACACCATCTGCAGCCGGGGCCGCAGGGCCCGCAGGTCGCGTGCCGACAGGGCGCCGAGGTCGGTGCCGTCGAAGACGACGGCGCCCGAGGTCGGCGCCGGGAGCCGTAGCAGGGCTTTGGCGACGCTGCTCTTGCCGGAGCCGGACTCGCCGACCAGGGCGAGGGTGCGCCCCCGGTGGAGGGTGAGGTCGACGCCGCTGACGGCGTGCAGCGGGCCGGAGCGGGTGCGGTGGACGACGGTGAGGCCCGTGGCCTCCAGGACGGGGGTGGTCATGCCGCGGGCTCCAGGTCCTCGGGCGCGGTGAGCGGGAAGTGGCAGTCGGCGGTGTGGCCTGCGGAGGAAGCCGGAGCGGGCGGCGCCGTGGTGGTGCACACCGCCTGCGCCCGTTCGCAGCGCGGCGCGAAGGGGCAGCCGGGGGTGGGGCGGGTGAGGTCGGGCGGGGTGCCGGGGATGGCGGGCAGGGTGCGGCGCAGCGGGCCGGTGACCCGGGGGACGGAGCGCAGCAGGGCGGCGGTGTACGGGTGCCGGGGGCGCGCGGTGACCTCCTCGGTGGGGCCGGTTTCGACGATCCGTCCGCCGTACATGACGGCGATGCGCCGGGCGCGCCCGTACAGCAGGCCGATGTCGTGGGTGATGAGGAGGGTGGCGAGGCCGCGTTCGCGCCGGTGCTGGTCGAGCAGGTCGAGGACGGTGCGCTGGACGGTGACGTCGAGGGCGGTGGTGGGCTCGTCGGCGAGCAGCAGGGCGGGTTCTCCGGCCAGGGCCGCCGCGATGCCGACGCGCTGGCGCAGGCCCCCGGAGAGTTCGTGGGGGTGGGCGCGGGCCCGGCGGGCGGGGTCGGGGACGTCGACGGCGGCGAGCAACTCGGCGGCGGTGCGCAGCCGTTCGCGGCGGGAGAGGCGGCGCCGGTTGGTGAGGGCTTCGGTGACCTGGTCGGCGATGCGGACGACGGGGTTGAGGGAGGTCATCGGGTCCTGGTGGACCATGGCGATGCCGGTGCCGAGCAGTTCGGCGCGCCGGGCGGGGGTGGCGGCGAGCAGGTCCTCGCCGGCCAGGAGGATCTGCCCGGTGGCGGCGGTCCTGGTGGTGCGGGGGCCGACGCCGAGGACGGTGCGGGCGAGGACGGACTTGCCGGAGCCGGACTCGCCGACCACGCCGAGGCATTCCCCGGCGGCGATCGAGAGGCTGATGTCGTGCAGGACGTGCAGCTGTCTGCCGTCGGGCGCGTGCAGGACGGCGCTCAGCGAGCGGACGTCGAGGACGGGCGGCGGTGCGGAGCTCATCCGCGCGCTCCCTTCGCGGTGCCGGGAGCGCCCGAACGCAGCTGCTCCCCGAGGTAGTTGAGGGCGAGGACGGTGAGGCAGAGCACCGCGGCGGGCGCCAGCGAGATCCACGGGGCGCTGCCGAGGGTGGTGCGGCCCTCGGCGATGATGCCGCCCCAGGACGGCTCGGGCGGGCGCAGTCCGAAGCCGAGGAAGCTGAGGGAGCCCTCGGCCACGATGGCGACGGTGGTGGCGGTGAAGGCGAAGGTCAGCGCGGCGGGGGCGACGTGCGGGACGATCTCGCGGCGCAGGATGCGCAGCGGGGCGGTGCCCAGCATCCGGGCGGCCTGGACGAAGCCGCGCTCGCTGAGCGAGAGCACGAGGGCGCGGACCACACGGGTGAAGTGCGGCACGGTGAACAGGCCGATCAGCGTGCCGATGACGCTCAGGCCGGGGCCGCGCAGGGAGACGGCGATCATCACCAGGATGAGGCTGGGCACGGACATCAGCAGGTCGGTGGCGAAGCCGATCGCCTTGTCCAGCGGCCCGCGGAACCAGCCGGCGGCGAGCCCGAGGGTGCCGCCGCCGAGCAGCCCGACGAGGATGGTGAGGCCCGCGACGGTGAAGGAGGCGCGGGCGCCGGCGACGGTGCGCTGCAGGACGTCGCGTCCGGCGGCGTCGGTGCCCAGCCAGTGGCCGGGGCCGGGCGCGGCGGAGGGGTGGGCGAAGTCGCCGTGCAGCGGGTCGAAGCCGGGCAGCAGCGGCAGCAGTAGCGCGGCGAGGGCGACCAGGGCCAGCCAGGCGGCGGCGGTGAGCACTCCGGCCGGGGGCCGGCGGCGCGCGGGAACGCGTACGGGAACGGCGGTGACGGGGACGACGGTCTCAGCGGTGCTCATCGGCGATCCTCGGGTCGATCGTGCGGTACAGCAGGTCCACCGCGAAGGTCGCCGCCACCACGCCGAGCGCGCTGACGACCACCACGGCCTGGACGACGGGGAAGTCCCGCCCGGCGATGGCGGCGGAGGCGAGGCTGCCGACCCCGGGCACCGCGAACAGCGACTCGACGAGCACCGAGCCGCCCAGGGAGGTCCCGATGCCGATGCCGACCAGCGTCACCAGCGGCAGGCTGGACGGCCGCAGGGCGCGGCGCAGCAGCAGCCGGGTGGTGCCCATGCCGCGGCTGCGGGCGGCGGCGATGTACGGCTGGTCGAGGGTGTCGAGCAGCTGCCCGCGCAGAGTGCGGGTGAAGACGGCGGCCTCGGTGAGGCCGAGGGTGAGGGCGGGCAGCACCAGGTGGCGCAGGTTCTCGGCCGGGTCTTCGGTGAAGGCGGTCCAGCCGGTGGCGGGCAGGAGGCGCAGCTGGACGGCGGCGATCCAGATGAGCAGCAGTCCGAGGGCGAAGCCGGGGACGGCGAGCCAGCCGAAGGTGGCGGCGGTGGCGGCCTTGTCGAAGGCGCCGCCGGGCCGCCAGGCGGAGACCAGGGCGACGGGCACGGCGAGGCAGAGCGCCACCACCTGGGCGGCGAGGAAGAGTTCGAGGGTGACGGGGATGCGGTCGCCGAGCTCGGTGGTGACGGCGGCGCCGGTGGAGAGGGAGTGGCCGAGGTCGCCGTGGAGGGCGTCGGCGATCCACTGCCAGGCGGCGGCGAACACGTTGCGGTCGAGGCCGAGCCCGGCCTCGTAGGCGGAGATCTGCTCGGGGGTGGCGGTCGGGCCGAGGGCGGCGACGGCGGGTGAGCCGGGCATCAGGTGGGGCAGGGCGAGGGCCGCGACGGTGACCAGCAGCAGGACGGCCGCGGCGCGGGCGAGCCGCCCGCCGTAGCGCAGGGCGGGGAAAACCCCGGGCGTCACCGCTTCACCCACAGGAGGGCGGGGGAGACGTTGAGGACGGTGCGCTTGGACAGGTCGGGCAGCCCCGCGACCTTGGCGCCGGCGAGGAAGCCGAGGGTGTTCTCGGTGAGGAAGACCATCGGCGCCTCGCCGACGACGCGGGCGGCGGCCCGGTTGTAGGCGGCCGAGCGCTTGGCGGGGTCGGCGGAGGAGCGGCCCTCGGTGATCGCCGCCGCGGCCTCGGTGTCGGCCCAACCGGTGAAGTTGTAGGGGGAGTTCGGCTGGTAGAGGGAGGTGAGCGCGGTGTCGGTGTCCCCGAACATGCTGGTGACGAAGTCCATCACCTGGAACTTGCGCTGGATCATCGCGGTGCCCAGGCTCGCGTTGTCCAGCGGCTTGATCGTCATCCTGATCCCGGCCTCGCCGAGCATCTGCTGGAGCACGGTGGCGCGCTGCTGGGCCTCGGGGCGGCTGTCGACGAGGTAGTCGAAGGCGAGGCCGGGGTGGCCGGCCTCGGCGAGCAGGGCGCGGGCCTCGGCCGCGTCGTGGGCCGGGTAGGCGGCGGCGGTGCGGTACGGGGAGCGGGAGCCGATCGGGCCGGCCGAGACGGAGCCCTGGTCGAGGAAGACGACCTTCTCGAGGGCCTCGCGGTCGATCGCGTACTGCACGGCGCGGCGCACCCGGGCGTCGTCGAAGGGCGCGGCCTTGGTGTTGAAGAGGGCGGTGCTGGTCGAGCCGGGCCCGGTGGCGGCGCGCAGCCCGTCGCCGGAGGCCTGCTTGAGCTGGCTGGGTGTCTCGGTCCAGATGAGGTCGGTGTCGCCGGAGCGCAGGGACTGGTAGCGGCTGTCGGAGTCGGGCAGCACGCGGTAGAGGAGCTTGTCGGCGTGGCCCTTGGTGCCCCAGTAGGAGGGGTTGCGGGTGAGGGTGACGGAGACCCCGGGCTGGACGCTCTCCACCGTGTACGGGCCGGAGCCGACGGCGGGGGAGTCGCCGGCCGGGGCCTCGGAGACGTAGCCGAGGGAGCGGGTGAAGAGGTTGGGGAAGGCGGCGTCGGGTGCCTTGAGGGTGAAGGCGACGGTGGTGGGCCCGGTGACGGCGGTGGTGGCGATGGCGGCGGCGTCGAGGGCGCAGGCGCACTTGCTCTCGGGCTTGGAGAGCCGGGCGACGTGGTCGGCGACGGCCTGGGCGTCCAGGGGCTTGCCGTCGCTGAACTTCGTGCCCCCGCGCAGTTCGAGGGTCCAGACCCTGGCCTCCGCGTCGGGGGTGAAGGACCTGGCGAGGTACGGCTGGACGGCGCCGTTGTCGCCGTTGACCATCAGCGGGTCGTACAGGGCGTTGGCGAGGACCATCATCGGCATCGAGGTCAGGACGCTGTCGGCGGGGTCGAGTTTCACGAACGGGCGGTCCAGGCCGATCTTGAGGGTGCCGCCGTCCACGGCCGGCCCGTCGTCAACCGCGCCCGCGCCGGTGGCGGTGCCGGAGACCGCGTCGTCGGAGGCGGAGCAGGCGCTGAGGGTGAGCGCGGCGGCGAGGGCCGCCGACGCCAGGAGGTGATGCCGCTTCATGGGTCCTCGTTCGGGTACGGGGGCGGCCCAGGGGGAGTGCGGCCGCCGACGTCCACACCATTTCGGAAGTGGCAGTACTGCCAAAAGGCAGTTGTGCAAATTCAGGATGACGGGACCCGGAAGAGTCGGCTCCGGCCTTGAGCGCGCACCGTCGGACGTGGTTCGGTACTGACACCGGCCGCTCACGACGGCCGGACCGACACCTCAACTCACCGAAGCTCACCGAAGCTCACCGGAACTCACCGAATCTCACCGAGGGGAACAGGAAGAACGATGCAGGGGACGGACACCGCGGCGGAGCCGGGCATGCGCGACCGCAAGAAGGCGCGCACCCGCGAGAGCATCCGCACCGCGGCGCTCGACCTCTTCGAGGAGCAGGGCTACGACCGCACCACGGTGGACCAGATCTGCCGCCGCGCCGACGTCGCCCACCGCACCTTCTTCCGCTACTACCCGGCCAAGGAGGCCCTCCTCTTCGGCTGGGACTTCGGCCAGATCGTCCTCGACGCCTTCGCCGCCGCCCCCGCCGAACTCCCCCTCTGGGCCGCGCTGGAGCACGCCCTGACGGAGACCGGCGGCCGGATGGAGGAGCCCGTCGAGCACACCGAACGCCGCCGCCGACTGCGCCGGGAGCTCGTCGACGTCCACTCCGTGCGCAACTACGCCCTGGTCGTCGTCGACGCCTTCAACGAGCGCACCACGGCCATCGCCGCCGAACGGCTCGGCGCCGACCCCGCCACCGACCTGCGCCCGACGGCGTTCGGCGCGCTGTTCGGCGGTATCGTGCGCCGCCACATCCTGGCCGCCGGCGCGGACGGCCGGCCGCTGGCCGACTGGGTCGCCGCGTACCGGGACGTGCTCGCCACGACCGGCTGACGCCGGCTCCCTCCCTCACCGCCACCGGACGCGCCGCGGGCCGCCCGGACGGCACCGCACGCCCTCGTACCGCTGTACCTCTCGCACTGCTCGCACCTCGCGCACCTCCCTAACCACTCGCACCTCGCGCACCACTCGCACCTCCCGAAAGGCCCCCGCATGTCCCTGGTCAACTTCCGCGACCCCGCCGTGCTCGCCGACCCCACCGGCGGCTCGATCCGCCCCGGCGTCCTGCTGCGCTCCGCCCAGCCCTTCCCCGCCGCCGACGAGGCCGTCGTCGCCCAGCTGCGCGAGCACGGCGTCACCACCATCGTCGACCTGCGCGGCGAGGCCGAGTGCCGCGCCGAGGACTGGGCCGCCGCCGAGGCCGCCGGTATCGAGGTCCTGGCCTGCCGGATCGAGCCGTCCAGCGACGAACTGGCCGCCGCCATGCGCACCATGACCACCGCCGAGGACCTCGGCGCCTTCTACCTGCTGATGGCCCAGTCCGCGCCCGAGGGGCTCGCCGCCGCCGTCGAGGCCGTGGTCCGCCCGGGCGGGGTGCTGGTGCACTGCGCGGCGGGCAAGGACCGTACGGGGCTGCTCGTCGCGCTGCTGCTGGAGCTCGTGGGGGTGTCGGCCGAGGAGATCGTCGCCGACTACGCCCGGACCAACGAGGCGATCCGGGAGATCTGGGCCGGGCTGGCCGACCGCAACCGGGCCGCCCTCAACGAGGTGGAGGCGGGCCGGCTCGTCGTCCCGGCCCCGCTGCTGGAGGCGCCCGCCGGGGCGATGAGTGCCTTCCTGGAGCTGGTCCGCGCCGAGCACGGCGGCGCCGCGGGCTTCCTGGCCGCCTGCGGGGTCCCCGGCGCCACCCTGGACGCCTTCCGCGCCAAGGCCCTGATGGACACCACCGCCGGGGTGACGGCATGACGAAGAAGCTGCTGCGCGAACTGCTGCACACCGACGGCACCCCGTTCCGCGACCTCAACCACAACGGCACCATGGAGCCCTACGAGGACCCGCGGCTGCCCGTCGAGGAGCGCGTCGAGGACCTGCTCGGCCGGATGACCGTCGAGGAGAAGGCCGCGCTGATGCTGCACGGCCGGATGCTCCCCGGCGACCACCTGCCCTTCCCCTCCGGTTCGAACCTGATCACCGAACGTGGCCTCACCCACTTCGCCTTGATGGCCGTCCCCGATCCCCGCGCGATGGCCGAGTGGAACAACCACGTCCAGGACCTCGCCGCGGCCGGCCGCCTCGGCATCCCCGTCACCCTCTCCTCCGACCCCCGGCACGGCTTCAACGCCAACCCGGCCACCGCCCACATCGGCGGCGGCTTCTCCACCGGCCCCGAACCGATCGGCCTGGCCGCCACCGACGACACCGACCTGGTGCGCCGCTACGCCGACCTGATGCGCCGCGAGCTGTGCGCGGTCGGCATCCGCGTCGCCATCCACCCGATGGCCGACCTCGCCACCGAGCCGCGCTGGGCCCGGATCAGCGGCACCTTCGGCGAGGACCCCGACCGCGCCTCGCGCATGATCACCGCCTACATCGAGGGCCTCCAGGGCCCCGACCTCGGCGCGGACAGCGTCTTCTGCATGACCAAGCACTTCCCCGGCGGCGGCCCCCAACTCGACGGCGAGGACTCGCACTTCGCCGCCGGACGCAGCCTCAGCTACCCCGGCGGGGCCCTGGAGACCCACCTGCGCCCCTTCGAGGCGGCCTTCGCCGCGGGCACCGCGCAGATCATGCCCGCCTACGCGATCCCCTCCGGCGCGGGCCTGGCCGAGGTCGGCGCCAACTTCAACCGGGACGTCATCACCGGCCTGCTGCGCGAGCGCTACGGCTTCGACGGCGTGGTCTGCACCGACTTCAACGCCATCACCGGCATGGGCGTCCCCGGCCTGGTCGAACTGCCGCCGCGCAACTGGGGCGTGGAGGAACTGTCGGTGGCCGAGCAGGTCGTCCTCACCCTGGACGCGGGCGCCGACCAGCTCGGCGGCGAGACCGACCCGGAGCTGATCCTCGCCGCCGTCCGCTCCGGCGCCGTCACCGAGGCCCGCCTCGACGAGTCCGTCCGGCGCATCCTGCGCGACAAGTTCCGCCTGGGCCTCTTCGACGACCCGTACGTGGACCCGGAGGCGGCCGCCGCCCTGGTCGGTGCCCCCGAGGGCCGGGCGCTCGGCCGCGAGGTCCAGCGCCGCTCGCTGGTCCACCTGGCCGGGGAGCCGCGCGGCGCCGTCCGGCTGTACGTGGAGGGCGTGGACGCGGACGTGGCCGCCGGGTACGCCACCCTCGTGGACGACCCGGCGGGGGCCGACCTGGCGGTGGTGCGGCTCGAGACCCCGTACGAGCGGCGCGAGGGGCTGCTGGAGCAGCACTTCCACAGCGGCTCACTGGAGTTCGAGCCGGCCGAGGTCGAGCGCCTCACCGCCCTGGCGGCCGCCGTCCCGACGGTCTTCGTCGCCCAGCTGGAGCGGCCCGCGGTGCTCACCCCGCTGGCGCCCCACGCGGCCCTGCTGATCGGGGAGTTCGGCGCCGCGGACGAGGTGGTGCTGGACGCCGCGCTCGGCCGCGCGCCGATGACCGGCAGCCTGCCGTTCGACCTGCCCTCCTCCGACGCGGCCGTGGCGGCCTCCCGCGAGGACGTGCCCTTCGACACGGCGGCCCCGCTCTTCCGCTTCGGCCACCGCGCCGGCTGAGGCGGCGGGCCCCGGAGCTCCGGTGTGGTCGGACGCGGCCGGATTGTCAAGATCGCACCGGAGCGACCCCGTTCGGCAGTAGCCTCGGCAACGACGGTGTGGGTACGGCGAATTGGGGGCGAGGATGGTCGAAGGGGAGTCGGCGGTCGAGGGCGGCGGGACCGTCTCCGAGCTGCACGAACGCGAGGCCGAGATCCGGTCCGCGCAGCGGGCGGTGGAGGCGTTGACCGGACCAGCCGGCACCGGGCTGAGCGGCACCGGGCCCGCCGGTATCGGGCCCGCCGGTACCGGGCTCGGCGAGCTGCTGGTGTACACCGGCGCGGCCGGGCTGGGCAAGACCGCGGTGCTCACCGAGGTGCGCCGCCGGGCCCGACGCGCCGGCTGCACCGTACTGTTCGCCCGCGGCGGGGAGCGCCAGCGCCACGAGCCGTTCCGCGTGGTGCGCGAGCTGGTGCGCCCGGTGCTGGCCGCCCTCTCCGAGGAGGAACGGGCGCAGGTGTTCGGCCCCTGGGAGGGCGTCGTCGGCCCGGCCGTGGGCCTGCTGCCGCCCGGCGGACAGCTCGACCCGCAGGGGGTCCGCGACGGGCTCGACTTCGTCCTCACCCGCCTCGTGCAGCTGCGCCCGCCCGTGGCCGTGATCGTCGACGACCTGCACTGGGCCGACGCCGAGTCCCTCGGCTGGCTCGCGGGCTTCGCCCTGCGCGCCCGGGAACTGCCCGCCCTGCTGGCGCTCGCCTGCCGCGACGAGTTCCCCGACGAGGCGCTCGCCCTGCAGCACGGCCTGCTGGCCAAGGCCGACCGGCGCCACGAACTGCGCCCGCTGCGGCCCGCCTCCGTCGCCCACCTGGTCCGCGCCGCCCTGGGCGCGCAGGCCGAGGACGCCTTCTGCCGCCACGTCTGGGCCGTCACCGCCGGGAACCCGTACGAGACCACCGCCCTGCTGCGCGAGGTGGCAGACCAGCGGCTCGACCCGGTCGAGGAGAGCAACGGTCAGCTGCGCGAACTCGCCGCCGGGGCCCGGGGGATGACCCTGCGACACTGGCTGGAGAAGATCGGCCCGAGCGCCCTGCGCTTCGCCTGGGCCGCGTCCATGCTGGGCACCGACATCCGCGCGGACCTCGCCGCCGTCATCTGCGCGCAGGGCCCGGACAGCGCCGCCGAGTCCGTCCGGCAGCTGCGTCGCCACGGCGTCCTGGTCGGCGCGCCGGGAGGGCGGCTGGAGTTCGCCCACCCGCTGGTCGCCACCTCCGTCTACCAGTCGATGCCGCCCGCCGCCCGCACCGGCATGCACGGGGTCGCCGCCATCGCCACCGAGAACGCGGGCCTGGGCCTGCTGACCGCCTCCCGGCACCTGCTGGAGACCCTGCCCGAGGGGGACGGCGCCGTCGTCGGCAAGCTGCGCCGCGCCGCCCGCGAACACCTGGCCATAGGAGCGCCCGAGGCCGCCCAGCGCTGCCTGCACCGCGCCATCAGCGAACCGCCCGCCGACGAGGACCGGGCCGCCGTGCTCTACGAACTCGGCTGCTCGGCCCTGCTCACCGACCCGGCGACGACCGTCAACCAGCTGCGCCTGGCGCTCGCCGACCCGTACGGGCTCGGCCCCGAGCTGCGGGTCGACGCGATCTTCCGGCTCGCCCAGGCCCTCGCCCACGGCAACCGCGTCGGCGAGGCGTCCGCGGTCTGCGAGCGGGAGGCGGCCCGCACCCCTCCCGGCCCCGGGCGGCTGCGGCTGGAGGTCGCGCACTTCATGTTCGCCGCCTTCCGCTCCGAGGACCCGGACGGGCCGGGGCGCTCCCGGCGGCTGGAGGAGTTCGACGCGATGCTGCGCACGGTCGGCCTGGCCTTCAGCGATGCCGCTGCCGATGCCGCTGCCGCTGCCGCTGTCAATGCCGATGCCAATGCCGATGCCGCCGCCGATGCCTCCTGTGCGGACGACGGGCCGGCTCCGCCGGAGGCGGTGTTCGAACGCGACGGCCTGGCCCACGCCGTGGCCGTCCTGCGCTGCTGGGACCTCACCCTGCGCGGCGCCCATCGCGACGAGGCCATCGCCTTCGCCGAGTCCGCCCTGCCCGGCGGCCGCCTGCCGGAGAGCCTCGGCTGGACCAACACCACCTGGGGCTTCGAGCTGCCCGGCATCCTCGGCGTCTCCTACCTCTACGCCGACCGCGTCGACCGCGCCGAGGAGCTGTTCACCGAGGCGGTGCGCGCGTACGAGGTCGCCGGGTGGAGCGGCGGCCACCTCGGCTTCGCCCACCTGCTGACGGGCCTGCTCCGGTTCCGCTGCGGCGCCCTGGTCGAGGCCGAGGACCACCTGCGCCGGGCCCTGCGCCTCGCCGAGCGGATCGGCCCGGGCGTCCCCCTGTACTGGGACGCGGTCGGCGCGCTCGCCGAGACCCTGGCGGCGCGCGGCCGCCTCCCCGAAGCCCTGGACCTGGCCCACCGCCACGCCTTCGCCCCGCCCTACCCGACGGTGATGGTCCTGCCCGACGCCCCGACCCTGTACGGCCGCCTCCTGCTCGCCCGCGGCGACGCGCCTGCCGCGGCCGCGACCCTGACCGCCGCCGGCGCGGCCCTGGACGCGCGCGGCTGGCGCAACACCGTCTGGGCCCCCTGGCTCGGCCACCTGGCCCGCGCCGTCGCCGCCGAGGAGCCGCAGCGCGCCCGCGAGCTCGCCGAGGAGTCCGTCCGCCGCGCCCGGGAGTCGGGCACGGACTCGGCGATCGGCAGCGCCCTGCGGCTCGCCGCGGCCGTCCACGAGGGGCCGGGGGCGGCCGAGTTGCTCGCGGAAGCCGTCCAGCACCTGGAGCGCTCACCCGCCCGCTACGAGCACGCGCTGGCCCTGGTGGACCTGGGCGAGGCCCTGGGCGACGCGGCCGCCCTGGCGCGGGGGCGGGAGCTGGCCGCCCGCTGCGGCGCCGACGCCCTGGCCGCCCGGGCGGAGGCGCTGGGCGGCCATTGACGGCGTGCGCCTGCCTCGGCCTCGACCAGCCGCTCGCCGCCCGCCTCACCGAGGCCGCCGACACCGGCCGCGCCGCGTTGAACCCGGGCCGGCCCCTTGCCACGATCGGACCGTCCGATTCCGGCCCCCGAGACACCCGGAGCACTCCATGAGGATCAACCTGGCCAGCGTCTTCGTCGACGACCAGGACAAGGCCCTGGCCTTCTACACCGAGAAGCTCGGCTTCCTGAAGAAGACCGAGATCCCCCTCGGCGGCCCCTACCGCTGGCTCACCGTCGTCTCCCCCGACCAGCCCGACGGCACCGAACTCGTCCTCGAACCCAACGTCCACCGCGCCGTCAAGCCCTACCAGACCGCCCTCGTCGAGGACGGCATCCCCGCCACCTCCTTCGCCGTCGACGACATCCACGCCGAATACACCCGCCTCCGCGCCCTCGGCGTCCACTTCACCCAGGACCCGGTCGCCCACGGCCCGGTCACCACCGCCATCCTCGACGACACCTGCGGCAACCTCATCCAGATCGCCCAGCAGCACACGTCCTAGAGATCGTCTTCAAAGATCAGATCCAGAGCAGGATCGAGGCGATGGTGACGGCGGCCTGGTAGGACTCGCGGGTCTTGTCATAGCGGGTG
>NZ_JBITFA010000015.1:0-236597 GCF_044455705.1 Kitasatospora sp. NPDC051170
GGACGCTTCCTTCGAGCCGCCTTCCAGCGGGCCCTCTGGGCGCTTCGTTCTTTCGTGTTTCCAGCTTATCAGATGTTTTCCGCTCCGTTTTCCGGGGCTTCTTCATCCAACTCGCTGGTGTCTTCCGGGGTTTGACGCCCCGTCCGACGTTTCAAACTCTAGCCGATCCCCGCTCCGAAAAGCGAATCCGGCCGCAATCCGATAAAACGAGCACGCCGAATAAGGCCCAAGCCGCGACCCGAAAAAGCGAAGACGCGACCCAGCCCGAACTGGGAAGTGGTGTTTCGAAGGATTGGCCGCCCCGGGACCGTCCGCGCCGATGCGTGTCCGGTGCTCCCTGCCGAGCGACTAGAGAACAGTACGGCTTTCCGGCGCCAGGGGCAAATCGGTTCCGGAGACGGTCCGGGTGCAGAGCGGGCGGCCGGCCTTCACGTACTCGCCGTTGGGATGGTCGTTGCCCGTGACCCAGTGGCGGGCGGTGGCCTCGTCGCGGCCGCCGTCGCGGTGGCGGCGCAGCAGGCGGTCCTCGCGGACGGTGTCGTCGGCGTGGACGTACCAGAGTTCTCGCAGCAGGCGGCGGGCGTCCGGCCAGGGGGTGTCGGTGGAGGCGAGGTAGTTGCCTTCGGTGACGACGAGGCGGGTCTGCGGGTGGACGACGTGGCGGGCGGCGACCGGTTCGTCGAGGGTGCGGTCGAAGTCGGGGACGTAGATGTCCTGGAAGCGGTCGGCGGCGATGCGCTGCAGCAGGGCGAGGTAGCCGTGGGCGTCGAAGGTGGCGGGGGCGCCCTTGCGGTGGGTGAGGCCGAGGCGGTCGAGCTGGGCGGCGGAGAGGTGGAAGCCGTCGAGCGGGACGTAGGCGGCGGTGCCGGGGCCTTCGGCGCGGTTGATCTCGGTGACCAGGTGGCGGGCGAGGGTGGACTTGCCGGCGCCGGGCGGGCCGGCAAGTCCGAGGATCGTGCGGGCGGTGCTGCCCGGGCCGCGGAGGAGTCCGAGGGCGAGGGCGGTCGGGGTGGCCTCGTTCATGGCCGCACCCTAGGCCCTCTCTTACGCGCGGAGGGCCGGGACCTCGAAGGTGAGCGTTCCGGCGTCGGCGTCGAGCACGGCGGGGACGCCGAGCGGGACGGTGAGGCTGGACGGGCAGTGGCCGAAGCCCAGTTCCCAGAGGACAGGTATGCCGAGTGGTCCGAGGCGGTCGAGCATCACCGCGCGGACGCGTTCGGGTCGTCCGCAGCCCTCCCAGGAGCCGAGGGCGATACCGGCGAGGCCGTCCAGGGCGCCGGAGCGCAGGAACTGGGTGAGCAGGCGGTCGAGCTGGTACGGGTGCTCGTTGACGTCCTCGAGGAGGAGGATGGCGCCGGCGTACGAGGGCCGGGCGGCTGGGGTCCCGCGTTCGGCGGCGAGGACGTGGACGCAGCCGCCGGCGGTGACGCCGTGGGCCCGGCCGCCGACGAGCGGGGTGGCGGTGGGCGAGGTGAGGACGGTGGTGGCGGCCGGGTCGAAGAGGGTGCGGCGCAGGTGCTCGGCGGTGGGGCCGTCGTTGACGAAGGAGCCGGCGGCGGCCATGGGCCCGTACAGGGTGGCGAGGCCGAGGCGGCGGGCGAAGGCTTCGTGGAGGGAGGAGACGTCGCTGAAGCCGATGAACGCCTTCGGGGCGGCGGTGGCCATGGCCGTCCAGTCGAGCAGGTCGACCATGCGGTGGACGCCGTAGCCGCCGCGGGCGCAGATGACGGCGTCGACGTCGGGGTCGAGCCAGGCGGACTGGAGGTCGGCGGCGCGGTGGGCGTCGGTGCCGGCGAGGTAGCCGAGGTCGGGGTGGGTGTCGAGGACGTGCGGGGCGACGGTGACGCGCAGGCCCCAGGAGCGCAGGACGGCGCAGCCCGCGGTGAGGCGCTCGGGGTCGATCGGGCCGCTGGGGGCGACGACGACGATGTGGTCGCCGGGGCGCAGGTGCGGCGGCCGGGTCAGCCCCTGGCCGGGTGTGGTCGGGTGCTGGTCCATGGGGCCGGTCCGCCTTTCGGGAGGGAACGCACGGGCGTACGAGGGAGCGCGCAGAGGGAGGTGCGCAGGTGTGCGGGCGGCCTCGGAGGGACCGAGGCCGCCCGGTGACGATATGCCCAGGTCCGGTCGGGGCGATGTGCGGCGGTGGCGGCGGCGGGTTGAGACCTCTTCAGATCACGGCCCCCATCACCTCCCGCACCTCGGCGAGGGTGGCCTCGGCGACGGCCCCGGCCCGCTGGGCGCCGTCGCGCAGGACCTGCCGGAGGTGGGTGCGGTCGGCGGCGAGTTCGGCGCGGCGGGTGCGCAGCGGGCGCAGGTGCTCGTTGACGGCCTCGGTGGTGGTGCGCTTGAGCGCGGCGGCGCCGCCGTCGCCGAGTTCCTCGGCCACGGTCTCGGGGTCGCGTTCCTGGCAGAGCGCGGTGAGCAGGACGAGGCTGGAGACCTCGGGTCGGGTGGCGGGGTCGTAGGTGATGCGGCGGTCGGCGTCGGTCTTCGCGCCGCGGATCAGGCGGGCGGTCTCGTCCTCGGTGGCGCCGAGGGAGATGGCGTTGCCCCGGCTCTTGCTCATCTTGCCGCCGTCCGTGCCGAGCAGCATGGGGGCTTCGGAGAGCAGGGGTTGCGGGGCGGGGAAGACGCCGGTGCCGTCGGCGTGGGGGTAGCGCTCGTTGAAGCGGCGGGCGACGGTGCGGGCGACTTCGAGGTGGGGCACCTGGTCCTGGCCGACGGGGACGAGGGTGGCCTTGCAGGAGAGCAGGTCGGCGGCCTGGTGGACGGGGTAGGTGAACATCAGTCCGCTGACGCCCGACTGGCGGGAGTGGGCGATCTCGTCCTTGACGGTGGGGTTGCGGCTGAGTTCGGCGACGCTGACCAGGCTGAGGAAGGGCAGCATCAGCTGGTTGAGGGCGGGGACCGCGCTGTGGGCGAAGATCGTGGTGCGCTCGGGGTCGAGGCCCGCCGCGAGGTAGTCGAGGACGAGGTTCTCGGTGTGTTCGGCGAGCCGGTCGGCGACGTCCCGGTCGGTGATCACCTGGTAGTCGGCGACCAGGACGAACATCTCGACGCCCTGGTTCTGGAGGCGGACCCGGTTCTGCAGGGTGCCGAAGTAGTGCCCGAGGTGGAGCGGCCCGGTGGGGCGGTCCCCGGTGAGGACGCGCTCGGTCGGGGTGGGGGCGGGGGTGGTGGTCATCGGGTTTCTCCTCGTACGGGTGGCTGCGTCGGTGCGCGGCCGTCCGGGGCGAGGGGCCCGTCCTGCGGTGGAAACGCGACAGGGCCGTCCATCCCGGACGGCCCTGGTCAGGCGAGTGGGGTGGCCGTCCTAGGACGGCCACCAGCACAGGTCTGCGAAGCGCTTCATGCGGTCGAGGGTACCGGCCGTCAGTCCTCGACGACCAGGGCGGGGGTGTCCTGGCGCAGCGTCTCGCCGCGGAAGAACTCCGGCCGGACCAGGCCGTACCCGGTCATCAGCGCGGCGCCGAGCAGCAGGATGCCGACGCCGATGACGAACACCGAGCCGATGCCGAGGAGGGAGCCGCTGCCGTAGTCGGGCGACCAGGCGTCGGTGAGGGTCTGGAGGAAGACGGCGCTCAGCAGCAGGCCGCCGGTGAGCGGGGCGAGGCCCTTGAGGAGGAGGTCGCGCGGGCTGGTGCGCAGGGTGCGGCGGAAGTACCAGGCGCAGGCGAAGGCGGTCAGCGCGTAGTAGAAGCAGATCATCAGGCCGAGCGCCAGGATGGTGTCCTGGACGACGTTCTCGCTGATCAGGCTCATCCCGACGTAGAAGACGGCGGTCGCGACGCCGGCCGCCACGGTGGCGTGGCCGGGAGTGCGGAAGCGCTGGTGGACGGCGCCGAAGCGCGGCGGCACGGCGCGGTAGGCGCTCATCGCGAGCAGGGTGCGGGCCACCGGGATGAAGGTGGTCTGCAGGCTGGCGGCGGCGCTGGCGACCACGGCGAGGAAGAGCAGGATGCTCCACGGCGAGCCGAGCACCGGGCGGGCGAGCGCGGCGAAGACGTTGTCGGCGGTGGCCGGGTTGCCCAGGCCCGTACCGGTGGTGCCGACGCCCGCGAACATCTGGGAGGCGATCGCGACCAGCAGGTAGGAGCCGACCAGGGTGACCATGGAGATCAGCGCGGCGCGGCCGGGGGTCCTGGCGCTGCCGAGGGTCTCCTCGTTCATGGTGAGGCAGGTATCCCAGCCCCAGTACATGAAGATCGACAGCGAGAGGCCGGCGGTGAAGGCGCTGAACGAGCCGACCTCGAACGGGTTGAGCCAGGAAAGGGAGAAGCCGACCGAGTCCGGCAGGCCCCCGGAGAGCGCCTTGCCGACGGCGACGCCGGAGAACAGCAGCAGCACGGCCAGTTGGAGGCCGACCAGGCCGTACTGGAACCACTTCGTGGCCGTCATCCCCCGGTAGCTCATGGCGGTGGCGCCGGCGATCAGCAGGACGACGGTGAGCAGGTGGACGGCCTTGTTCCGGTCGAGCTCGGTGACCCAGCCGCTGCCGGTCATCTCACCGAGCATCAGGTAGAGGAAGTCCGTCGCCACTCCGGCCAGGTTGGACAGCACGATGATGGTCGCGACGGTGAGCCCCCAGCCGGCCATCCAGCCGACCCGCGGACCGAACGCCCGCACCGCCCAGGTGAAGGAGGTCCCGCAGTCCGGGAAGTCCTTGTTCAGCTCCTTGTAGGCGAACGCCACGAGCAGCATGGGCAGGAATCCCGCCAGGAAGACGGCGGGCATCTGCAGCCCGACCGCGGTGACGGTCGGCCCGAGCGTCGCGGTCAGGCAGTAGACCGGGGCGACCGTCGAGACGCCCAGCACCACGCTGCCCAGCAGGCCCACCGAGTCGCCCCGCAGGCCCTTGTCCCCCGCTCCCCCAGCCGTCCCCGCGTCGGGGACTCCACCACTGGCACCACTGACCGGGGCACCCTGCGGAGCGGCGGGCGCCGTTGCCCGGCCGCTGCTTGCGTGCTCTGAGAGCTGCTGATCGACCACCAACGCACTCTAAGTGCGTGGACTGAAGGTTGAATAGACCAACTCTTGGTGATTTTTTGCACTTGGGGAAGGTTTGTCATTGCCTGCTGTTGGCCTCCCCTTGGGGAAGGGCAGGGGTGACGGGCCCCGGGGGAGGCGGGACCGTCGCGCCCGGCAGTCGGGCCGACACGTGCCGTAGGGGCGGGGCAGGAGTCGGGCAAGAGTCGGGTAAGCGGCCGGGTTCGAGGCTTGGCCCTGGTGGCGCGGTGCGGGAGGATCGTCGGACCGTTCCGTGAAGGGCCCGCCGATGACCTCGTTCCGTTCCACGACCGACCCGTCCCTACCCGGCGCTCCGGGTGCCGGAAGCGCCTCCGCGCCTCAACCCCCGCCGCCCCCCTCCTCTTCTGCTTCACAAGCCGCACGCTGTTCGATCGCGACGACCGCCGACGGGGTGACCCGGTACGACTCCGTGCCGCAGCCGCGCGGTCCGCGCGACTCGGAGGCGGTGCCCGGCTCCGACGACGGCTCACATCCGTCCGGCGGCGCCCCGGTTGAGCCCGTCCGCTTCGGACAGGCGGCCTCGGAGGCCGAGCGCGCGGCGCGGGTGCCCTCGCCGCGACCGGGGGGCGAACAGCCCCGCGGATTCGTCCCGCTGCGGCCCTCGCCCTCGCGGCGGCTGCGGCGGATGCACCCGCCGACGACACCGACCGGGCAGGGGGCGGCCGAACGGGAGACGGCCGTGTCCGACCCGAACGGGTCGACCGGCTTCCCCGGTCAGGGCGAGGTGACCGCTCGGGTGCGCCCGGCCGCGGACGCCTTCCCCGTGACGGCCTCCATGGCCGAGGCGCCGCCCGGGCCCGCCGTACCGCAGCTGGGCGTCCTGATCGGCGGCGGACCCGGTCCGGCCGAGGCCGTGGGGCGACCGGAGGAGCGGGCGCCGATCCGGGTGGCGGCACGGCCGCTGCGGATCGGGCGCGGCACCAGCCTCGTCGTCCTGCCCTCCTGGCGGCCGGCGATCGCCGTGTCGGTGCCGACCGACCACCTGATGTCCGCCACCGGGCTCGGCCCGGAGCAGCTGGCGGGCGCCCGGCTGACGGTGCTGATGAACCCGGCCGCGCTGCACGACCGGGAGCTGGAACTGCACGGCTGGGAGTGCGTTCCGGCCGTACGGGGGCGGCGGGGCGGACGGCCCTGACGACCGCCCGGCTCGTACGGGCCGGGGTTCGGCGCTTGGTTCAGCGCTTGGTTTCGCGCCTGGTTCAGTGCTTGGTTCAGCTCTTGGTCGCGCGCCTGGTTCAGCGCTTGGTTCAGCGCTTGTTCGGGATGTAGCCGAGGTCGACGGGCGCCGGTGCGCGCCCGTCGACGGCCCATCCGGTGCGGACGGGCTCCAGCAGTTCCGGCAGCCGGGGCGGCCAGAGCGCGTCCGCGTTCCCGTCGGCGAGGTCGGCCGCCGTCCACCAGCGCCAGTCGAGGATGCGGTCGGTGGCGTGCACCGCGCTGACGTCGCCGACCGGGCCCCGGTGCGGGCCGGTGGCGAGGTAGATGTGCTCGTGCTGGCGCACGGGCGTGCCGTGCCAGGTGAAGTCGTGCTCCCAGGTGCAGAGCAGCGGGCCGGGTTCGAGGTCCGTCCAGCCGGTCTCCTCCCAGAGCTCGCGCCGGGCGCCCTCCCACGGGGTCTCCCCCGCCTCCAGGCCGCCGCCCGGCATCGTCCAGTGGACACCCACCTCGCGGTTGTCCGAGCGGAAGAGGAAGACCGAGCCGCTCGCGTCCAGCACCACCGTGCGGGCGGCCTGCCGGGAGACGCGTCGGCGTGGACGCAGCAGATTTCGCATCGGGCCACTGTGGCACCGGGGGCCGGGGTGGTCGAGTGAATTCGTGTGCGGCGGCGGCCGCTTGCGCGCGCACGGCGTCAGGACCGGCCCGGAGCCGTACCCTGACCGCCATGCCTTCTCCTGCGATCCTCTTCCCGGCCGATCCGCTCAACCCGCGTCGGCCCGACCCGCACTTCGCCTGGGAGGCCCGGCTGCTGCGTGACCTGGGCGGGGTGCACCATCTGGTCGACCACGACGCGCTGCTCACCGGGGACGCCGCCGACGCCGAGGAGGCCGTCCGGCGGGTGCCGGAGGGCACCGGCCCGCTCTGGTACCGGGGTTGGATGCTGCCCTCCGCCCGTTACGCGGGCTTCGCCGCCGCGCTCGCCGCCCGTGGCTGCCATCTGCTGACCAGCCCGGCGGGGTACCGGACGGCCCATGAACTGCCCGGCTGGTACGGGGTGTTCGAGGGGGCGACGCCGCCGAGTGCGTGGATTCCGTACGGGGACGGGGCGGCTCCCGGGACTCAGGAGCTGGCGGCGGCGGTGGCGCGGCTCGGCGGGAGCGGGCCGGCGATCGTCAAGGACTACGTGAAGTCGCGCAAGCACGAGTGGCACGAGGCTTGCTACGTCCCGGAGTTGGCGGACCTGGCGGCAGTCGGCCGGGTGGTGGGGCGGTTCGTCGAACTGCAGGGCGAGTTCCTGGCCGGCGGGGTGGTGCTGCGGCGGTTCGAGGAGTTCGAGCGGGCGGGGGCGGTGGCGGTGGCGGTGGTCGCCAACGGCTCGGGCGGCGGCGCTTCGGGCGGCCGTGGTTCAGACGGTAGCGGCTCGGGCGGTAGCGGTTCGGGCGGTAGCGGTTCGGGCGGTGGGAGAGCCGTGGAGGCGCGGGTGTGGTGGCTGGACGGGCGGCCCATCCTGGTCGGCCCGCACCCGGACACGCCGCACCAGGTCGTCGATCCGCAACTCGCGGGCGTCTCCTCGCTGGTGCGCACGCTCGGCTGCCGGTTCGTCACCACCGACCTGGCCCGTCTGGCGGACGGCTCCGGCTGGCGGGTGGTCGAGGTCGGGGACGGGCAGGTGAGCGACCTGCCGCGCGGGGTCGACGCCTCCGGGCTGCTGACCTCGCTGATCGCCGCCTGAGGCGGCCGGAGGATGCCTGCAACGCCCGACGGCCGACCGGGACGCGATCCCGGTCGGCCGTCGGAGATTGCCGCTACCCGACCGGCTCGGGCTCCGGGTGGCCCTCCGCGATGAACGCCTGCCAGAGCTTGGCGTACGCCCCGCCCCGGGTGAGCAGTTCGGTGTGGGTGCCGTCCTCGACCACCCGGCCGTGGTCCAGCACGACCACCCGGTCGGCGCGCTCGGCGGTGGTCAGGCGGTGGGCGATGACCAGGGTGGTGCGCCCGCCGCTGAGCCGGTCGGCGGCGCGGTTGACCGCCGCCTCGGTGGCCAGGTCGAGCGCCGCGGTGGCCTCGTCGAGCAGCAGGACGTCCGGGTCGACCAGTTCGGCCCGGGCCAGGGCGATCAGCTGGCGCTGACCCGCCGAGAGGTTCCGCCCACGGCCCGCGACCTCGTGGTCGTAGCCGTCCGACAACCGGACGATCATGTCGTGCGCGCCGACCGCCCGGGCCGCCGCCTCCACCTCGGCGGGAGTGGCGGAGGGCCGCCCGTACGCGATCGCCTCGCGGACGGTGCCCGCGAACAGGTACGCCTCCTGCGGCACCACGCCGAGGCGGTGGCGGTACTGGGCGAGGTCGTAGCGGGTGAGGTCGACGCCGTCGACCCGCACGGTGCCGGCCGTCGCGTCGTAGAACCGGGCGACGAGCTTGACCAGCGTCGACTTGCCCGCGCCGGTCTCGCCGACCAGCGCCACCGTCTGACCGGCCGGGACGTGCAGGTTCACGTCCGTCAGCACGTCCGGGGCGCCGTCCGCGCCGCCGTTGTAGGCGAAGCCGACGCCCTCGAAGGTGATCTCGCCGCGCAGCCGCCCGGTGACCGGCACCGGCTCGGCCGCCTCGGCGGTGGTGGTCGGGGTGCGCAGCAGTTCCCTGATCCGGCCGAGGCCGACCGACGCCTGCTGGTAGCCGTCGAACACCTGGGAGAGCTGGTTGACGGGGGCGAAGAACAGGTCGATGTACAGCAGGTACGCGACCAGCGCGCCGACCGTCAGCGTCCCGTCGTCCACCCGGGCCGCGCCCACGATCAGCACCAGGGCGGCGGCCACGCTGGAGAGGAACTGCACGAACGGGAAGTAGAGGGAGATGTAGAGCTGCGCGCGGACGCGGGCGTCGCGGTAGGCGATGCCGCGGGCCACGAAGCGGTCGGTGTTGGTGTCCAGGCGGCGGAACGCCTGGACGATCCGCATGCCGGCCACGTTCTCCTGCAGGTCGGCGTTGACCGTGCTGATCAGGTCGCGCGAGAGTTCGTACTGCGCCTTGGACTTGCGGCGGAACACCAGCGTGGCGATCACCAGCAACGGCAGCACCGCGAAGACCACCAGGGCCAGGCCCGCGTCGATGATCAGCAGGGCGGCGAAGATGCCGGCGAAGGTCAGCAGGCTGACGACGAAGGTGACCAGGCCCGTCTGGAGGAAGGAGGTCAGCGAGTCCAGGTCGGTGGTCATCCGGGTCATGATCCGGCCGGTCAGCTCGCGCTCGTAGTAGTCCAGTCCGAGGCGGTTGAGGTGGGCGAAGATCTTGAGCCGGAGCGTGTAGAGCACGCGTTCGCCGGTGCGGCCGCTGACCCGGTTCTCGGCGCCCTGCACCACCCAGTCCACCAGGACGACGGCGAGCGCGATGAGGGAGGCCACCACGACGCCGGACATCAGGGTCTTGCTGACGCCCTCGTCGATACCGCTGCGGATCAGCACCGGGAGGACCAGGGCGGCGGCCGCGTCCAGGGCGACGAGGAGGAAGGCCAGGGCCAGCGGGGCGCGGAAGGGGCGCAGCAGGCGGCGGAGGGTGAAGTCGGCGTCTCCGGCCTCGGCCTGGGCGCGCGGGACCTCGGGGGCGTCGGCGGCGGGCGGGAGGGCGGCGACCTTGGCCAGCAGCTCGGCGTCGGCGGTGCGGGCGGCCTTGGTGAGGGCGGGGGTGGGGAGCTGCGGGGGGTTCTGGGTGGCCTTCGCAGGGGTGTTCTCGGCGGGCTGCTCGGTCTGCTCGGCCTGTCCGGTCTGTTCGGCTTGTCCGGTCTGTTCGGTCAGGCCGAGGGCCGTCGCGGGGTCCTGTGCCGGGGTGCGGCCGGCTTCGGGGTCGGTGATCAGGGCACGGTACTGGGGACATCGGGCCTGGAGTTCCTCGTGCGTGCCGAGGTCCAGCAGTCGGCCGTGGTCCAGGACGGCGATGCGGTCGGCGAGCTGGAGGGTCGAGCGGCGGTGGGCGATCAGCAGGGTGGTGCGGCCGGCCATCACCGAGCGCAGGGCGTCGTGGATCTCCGCCTCGATCTGCGGGTCGACGGCCGAGGTGGCGTCGTCCAGCAGCAGGATGCGCGGGTCGGTGAGGATCGCGCGGGCCAGGGCGATGCGCTGGCGCTGGCCTCCGGAGAGGGTCAGGCCCTGTTCGCCGACCTTGGTGTCGTAGCCGTCCGGCAGTGCGCGGATGAACTCGTCGGCCTGGGCGGCGCGGGCGGCGGCGAGGATCTGCTCCTCGGTGGCGTCCGGGCGGCCGTACGCGATGTTGGTGCTCACCGACTCGGAGAAGAGGAAGCTCTCCTCGGGGACGATGCCGACCGCCGCGCGGACGGAGTCCAGGGTGAGGTCGCGCAGGTCGTGGCCGTAGAGCCGGACGGTGCCGGCCGCCGGGTCGTAGAAGCGGGGCACCAGGTGGGCCACCGTCGACTTGCCGGAGCCGGAGGCGCCGACCAGGGCGAGGGTCTCGCCGGGGGCCAGGGTGAGGTCGAGGCCGTGCAGGACGGGGTCGGGGTGCTCGGGGTCGTAGCGGAACTCGACCTGGTCGAACTCCAGGGCGACGCCGGGGGTACGGGGGCCGACGCCGGTGCGGTCACCGTCGGTGTTCGCGGAGGTGGTGAGGTCGAGGGTCAGCGCGTCGGGGCGTTCCTGGACCAGCGGGCGCTCGTCGATCAGCTCCAGGACGCGCTCGACGCCCGCCCGGGCCTGCTGGCCGACGGTGATGACCATCGTCAGCATCCGCACCGGGCCGGTCATCGCCGCGACGTAGGTGGAGAAGGCGACGAAGGTGCCGAGCGAGACCTGGCCGTCCACGGCCAGCCAGCCGCCGAAGAACAGCACCGCGACCTGGGCCAGGGCGGGTATCGCCTGCATCGCGGGGTTGTAGCGGGCGTTGAGCCGGATTGAGCGGAGCCGCGCGGCGAAGAGGTGGCGGGACGCCTCCTCCAACTTGTCCAGCTCCTGCGCCTCCTGGCCGAAGCCCTTCACCACGCGGACGCCGCCGATCGCGCCGTCCACCACGCCCGCGACGGCGGCCGCCTCCTGCTGGGCGGCCCAGGTCGCGGGGAAGAGGCGCTTGCGGCTGAGGACGGAGACCCACCAGAGCGCGGGGCCCATCACCAGGGCGACCAGGGTCAGCGGCGGGGAGAGCCAGAGCATGACGGCCAGCGACATGACGAACATCAGCAGGTAGCCGGTCATCATCGGCACCATCGACAGCAGGCCGTTGATCAGCTGGAGGTCCGAGGTGGCCCGGCCGACGACCTGGCCGGTGTCCAGGCGGTCCTGGCGGTGGCCGTCCAGCCGGCCTATCGACCGGAACAGGTCGGCGCGCATGTCGTGCTGGACGTCCAGGGCGAGCTGGCCGCCGTAGTAGCGGCGTACCTGGGTGCAGCCGAAGACCACGGCGGCCGCGAGCAGCAGCACCACCGCCCAGGGGGCCAGGGGGCGGGAGTGGCTGGTGATGACGTCGTCGATGATCAGCTTGGTGACCAGCGGCACCAGCGAGGTGACGGCCATGCCGAGCAGCGAGGCGCCGAAGGCCAGCAGCAGGCTGCGGCGCGACCGCCAGCTGTAGCCGATCAGGCGGCGCAGCCAGCCGGACGCCTGCGGGGCGTCGGGAGCCTGCGGGGCGTCGGCGGTCTGCGGGGCGTCGGCGGGCGCCGCTTCAGCGGTCTCGCCCGGGGTCGGGGGGCCGCTCGGGGCTTGCTGGGGTTGCTCCACCGTAGATCCGTGAGTCTCGGGCATATTTAGGGATGCTAACCATTTCGTCGAGTGGCCGCCATGACGTTTTCGGCCCTGGCGGTGTGGCCAACAGCCTGCGGCCTGCCGTGATTCCCGTTCGAATCCCGGTTCGACCGGCCCGTCCGCCACACTCCCTCCAGCCTCGCCGAGGGTCCGCCGCGCCGCCCAGCGACCAGGGGCGGGCGGGGAACCGCCTTTGGACCTAGGCCGTGCGCCCTGCCCTGCCCTGTCCTGCCCTGTCCTGCCCTGCCCTGCCCTGCCCTGCCCTGCCCTGCCCTGCCGAGGGTGGGGGTACGGGCTCGGGCGGGCGGATGCTCAGGACCCGGCGATCGCTTCCGCTTCGGGGGTCGAGCCGGCGGCGGGGTCGGTGGCCGAGCCGGCGGCGGCGGCGAAGGCGCCGAGGGCGAGGGTGCGCAGCAGGGCGGCCATGCCGTCGCGCTGGAGGCCGGAGCGCTCGCCGTGGCCCGGGTTCGAGCCGAGGCTGTGCGGGGTGGAGTTGATCAGGCCGAAGACGGCGTGGACGGTCGCCCGGGCCACCGGTTCGGCGGCGGGGGCGGCCAGCGACGGGTACGCCTGGCGGACCACGTCCACCCACAGCTCCAGGTAGCCGCGCTGGAGCCGGCGGACGGTGCGGCGGTCCTCGTCCTTGAGGTTCAGCAGCTCGCGGTCGTGGAGGGTGATCAGGTCGCGGTCGTCGAGGGCGAACTCGACGTGCCCGCCGATGAGCGCGTCCAGGGCCGCCGCCGGACCGTCCCCGCCGGCCGCCCGGCGGCGCCCCTCCTCGAGCAGGCGCTCGCTGATGCCGACCAGGAGGTCGGCGAGCATCGCGTCCTTGCCGGCGAAGTGGCGGTAGAGCCCGGGGCCGCTGATGCCGACCGCCTTGCCGATCTCGTCCACGCCCACGCCCAGGAACCCCCGGGCCGCGAACAGTCGCGCGGCCTCACGGCGGATCTGGTCACGGCGCGGGAGCGAGGAGGCTGCTGGGACGTTCGGCATCCGACCATCGTAGACAGTGGGGTTATCGGCCGTTAACCTGGGCGCGTAAGTTAACGTTCATTAACGTAGGGATCACGGGCGGACCGCAACCCGGCCGCTCACCTGGTGCCGAGGGCAAGGGAGCTCTTGGGAATGGTCATCTCCACCGCAGGCGCACCTACCGGCCTCCAGTTCGGCCCGACGACCGGGACCACCGCGGCGCCGGGATCCCCGGCCCCGGGTGCCGCCGCCCCGGCACCCGGGCTCGGCACCTCCGCCGACCCGGGCTCCGCCGCCTTCCAGGCCAACGCCGAGGCGCACCGCGCGCTGGTCGCCGAGCTGCGGGCGAAGCTCGACGCGGCGGCCCTCGGCGGCGGCGCCAAGGCCCGCGCCCGGCACACGGCGCGCGGCAAGCTCCTCCCCCGCGACCGGGTGGACACCCTGCTCGACCCGGCCTCGCCCTTCCTGGAGCTGGCTCCGCTGGCCGCCGACGGCATGTACGACGGCGCGGCGCCCGCGGCCGGGGTGATCGCCGGCATCGGCCGGGTCGCCGGGCGCGAGGTGGTGGTGGTCGCCAACGACGCCACCGTCAAGGGCGGCACCTACTACCCGATGACGGTGAAGAAGCACCTGCGCGCCCAGGAGGTCGCGCTGGAGAACCGCCTCCCCTGCGTCTACCTGGTGGACTCCGGCGGCGCCTTCCTCCCCATGCAGGACGAGGTGTTCCCCGACCGCGACCACTTCGGCCGGATCTTCTACAACCAGGCCCGGCTCTCCGCCGCGGGCATCCCGCAGATCGCCGCCGTGCTCGGCTCCTGCACGGCCGGCGGCGCGTACGTCCCGGCGATGAGCGACCAGGCGGTGATCGTCCGCAACCAGGGCACGATCTTCCTGGGCGGGCCGCCGCTGGTGAAGGCCGCCACCGGCGAGGTGGTCACCGCCGAGGAGCTGGGCGGTGGCGAGCTGCACTCCCGCACCTCCGGCGTGACGGACCACCTGGCCGAGGACGACGCCCACGCCCTGTCCATCGTGCGCACCATCGTGGCCGGGCTCGGCCCGCGCGCGGCCCGGCCTTGGCCCCTCGCCCCGGCCGAGCCCCCGGCGGTGGACCCGGCCGGCCTGTACGGGGCCGTCCCGGTCGACCCGCGCACGCCCTACGACGTGCGCGAGGTCATCGCCCGGCTGGTCGACGGCAGCCGGTTCGCCGAGTTCAAGGCCGAGTACGGCGCGACCCTGGTCACCGGCTTCGCCCGGATCCACGGCCACCCGGTCGGCATCGTCGCCAACAACGGGGTGCTGTTCTCCGAGTCCGCCGTCAAGGGCGCCCACTTCATCGAGTTGTGCGACCAGCGCGGCATCCCCCTCCTCTTTCTGCAGAACATCACCGGGTTCATGGTCGGCCGGCAGTACGAGGCGGGCGGCATCGCCAAGCACGGCGCCAAGATGGTCAACGCCGTCGCCTGCACCCGTGTCCCGAAGCTGACGGTGGTGATCGGCGGCTCGTACGGAGCCGGCAACTACTCGATGTGCGGCCGGGCCTACTCACCTCGCTTCCTGTGGATGTGGCCGGGAGCCAAGATCTCCGTGATGGGCGGCGAGCAGGCGGCCTCCGTCCTCGCCACCGTCCGCCGCGACCAGTTGGAGGGGCGCGGCGAGCAGTGGCCGGCCGAGGCGGAGGAGGAGTTCAAGCGCCCCGTCCGCGAGCAGTACGAGCGCCAGGGCAACGCCTACTACGCGACCGCCCGCCTCTGGGACGACGGCGTGATCGACCCGATGGACACCCGCACCGCGGTCGGCCTCGCCCTCACCGCCTGCGCCAACGCCCCGCTGGCGCCGCCGGCTCCGTACGGCGTCTTCCGGATGTGAGGCCCCGGGCGCCGGCGACCGCGTTCGCCGGCGCCCCGGCACCTCCCCCCTCAGCCACGTCCCATCACCCACCTCCTTCGTACGGCCCCCTCGACCCGGAGGAACGCCTCCCATGTTCGACACAGTTCTGGTCGCCAACCGCGGCGAGATCGCCCTGCGGGTCATCCGCACCCTGCGGCGGCTCGGAGTCCGCTCGGTCGCCGTGTTCAGCGACGCGGACGCCGACGCCCCGCACGTGCGCGAGGCGGACGTCGCGGTCCGGCTCGGCCCGGCCGACCGCAGCGACAGCTCGGCGGCCGAGACCTACCTGCGGACCGACCAGATCCTCGCCGCCGCCCGCCGCACCGGCGCCCAGGCCGTCCACCCCGGCTACGGCTTCCTCGCCGAGAACCCCGGCTTCGCCCGCGCCTGCGCCGACGCGGGCCTCGTCTTCATCGGACCACCTCCCGGTGCCGTCGAGTTGATGGGTGACAAGATCAACGCCAAGGAGGCCGTCCGGGCCGCCGGCGTCCCGGTGGTGCCCGGCAGCCAGGCCACCGCGCCCACCGACGAGCAACTCGTCGCCGCCGCCGACGAGATCGGCTACCCCGTCCTCCTCAAGCCCTCCGCCGGCGGAGGCGGCAAGGGCATGCGCCTGGTGCGGGACCGCGCCGACCTGCCCACCGAGATCGCCGCCGCCCGCCGCGTCGCCCGCACCGCCTTCGGCGACGACACGTTGCTCCTGGAGCGCTGGGTGGACCGCCCGCGCCACATCGAGGTGCAGGTGCTCGCCGACGCCCACGGCACCACCGTCCACCTCGGCGAGCGCGAATGCAGCCTCCAGCGCCGCCATCAGAAACTGATCGAAGAGGCTCCCTCCGTTCTCCTCAATGCCGAGACCCGCGCCGCGATGGGCGCCGCGGCCGTCCGCGCCGCGGAGTCCTGCGGCTACACCGGGGCCGGCACCGTGGAGTTCATCGTCCCCGGCATCGACCCGGACTCCCCCGCCTCCACCTCCGCCTCCGAGGAGGGGGTGCGGGACTTCTTCTTCATGGAGATGAACACCCGCCTCCAGGTGGAACACCCCGTCACCGAACTCGCCGTCGCCATCGGCCCCGACTCGGCCCGGCTGGACCTCGTCGAGTGGCAGCTGCGCATCGCCGCCGGCGAACCGCTCACCTTCGACCAGTCAGACGTCTCCTTCCTGGGCCACGCCATCGAGGCCCGCATCTGTGCCGAGGACCCGGAACGGGACTTCCTGCCCACCGGCGGCCGCATCCTCACCCTGGACGAGCCCCGGGGCGAGGGCATCCGCGTCGACTCCGGCGTCGCCCCCGGAACCGTCGTCACCAGCGCCTACGACCCCATGCTCGCCAAGGTCATCGCGTACGGGCCCGACCGCCCGACCGCGCTGCGCCGCCTCCGCGCCGCGCTGGCCGACACCCGCCTCCCGGGCGTCACGACCAACACGGGCTTCCTGCGCCGACTGCTCGCCCACCCCGACGTCGTCGCCGGCCGACTGGACACCGGCCTGGTGGAACAGACGGCCCGGCAGCAGCCGGACCTGCTCGCCTCGCCGTACTCCCCGGCGAACGCGGCGGGCACGACGCAGGCGACGCACACCACGGACGCGCCTGACGCGACCGACGCCACGAGCACGACGGACCCCGCGAACTCCGCACAGCCGGCTCCCGCCGCCACGACCGAACCGCCGTCACCCGCCCACCTCCTCTACTACGCGGCCGCGCTGGCACGGCACCTCGACCTGACCCCGGCCGCCGACCCCGGCGGCTGGACCGACCCCTTCTCCCTTCCCTCCGGCTGGCGCCTGGGCGGCACCCCCGCCTGGACCACCCACCGCCTCCGGGCCCCCGGCCAGGACCCGGTCGCCGTGGGCGTCCGTTCGATCACTGTCGGCAAGCTAGCTCATGCCACTGACAATCCGGCCAGCCCGGCCACTGAGGTGGAGCTCCGCCTCGACGCCGGCCCCGTCCACCGCGCCCGAGCGGCCCGCGACGGCGACCGGCTGCACCTGACCGTCGACGGCCTGCAGACCACCTTCGCGCTGGCCGTCGACACCGACCCCGGCCTCGCCGCCGGCCCCGTGACCTGGATCTCCGTCGACGGGGACGCCTGGCCGCTGCACCCCTTCGACCCCGTCGGCGAGGGCGCCGCCTCCGCCGCCGCCCACCACGGCGCCCTCACCGCCCCGATGCCCGGCACCGTCACCGTCGTCAAGACCACCGCGGGCGAGGCCGTCCGCAAGGGGCAGCCCCTGCTCGTGCTGGAGGCCATGAAGATGGAACACGTGATCGCCGCGCCGCACGACGGCGTGGTCTCCGAACTGCGCGCCACCGCCGGTGCAACCGTCGCGATGGAGGACCTGCTGGTCGTGGTCACCCCGGCCGAGGACGCCCCCGAGGCCGCGGAGGTGCGGTCGTGACCGCCGGGGCCCGCGAGCCGGACGCCCTCGACCTGGGCCTGCCGGACCCCGTCCGCGCCCCCGGCCTGCCGGAGGAGGTCCGCATCCACGAGGTGGGGCCGCGCGACGGACTGCAGAACGAGAAGTCCCTGGTGCCGGTCGAGGTCAAGGCGGAGTTCATCGCCCGGCTCGCGGCCGTCGGGCTGCGCACCGTCGAGGCCACCAGCTTCGTCCACCCGAAGTGGGTGCCCCAGCTGGCCGACGCCGAGGAGCTGGTCCCGAAGCTGGCCGGGCTGCCGGAGCGCCACCCCGGGCTGCGGCTGCCGGTGCTGGTGCCCAACGAGCGCGGGCTCGACCGGGCGCTCGCCCATCACACCGCGGACATCGCGGTGTTCGCCAGCGCCACCGAGACCTTCGCCCGGCGCAACCTCAACCGCTCGGCGGACGAGGCCATGGAGATGTTCCGCCCGGTCGTCGCCCGGGCCACCGAGGCCGGGGTGGCCGTGCGCGGCTACCTCTCGATGTGCTTCGGCGACCCGTGGGAGGGCCCCGTCCCGGTCGACCAGGTGGTCCGCTACGGCGTGCGGCTGCTGGAGCTGGGCTGCGCGGAGCTGAGCCTCGGCGACACCATCGGCGTGGCCACGCCCGGCCAGGTCACCGCCCTGCTCGCGGGCTTCGCCCGGGCCGGCGTGCCGGTCGAGCGGCTCGCCGTGCACTTCCACGACACCTACGGCCAGGCGCTCAGCAACACCCTGGCGGCGCTGCGCGAGGGCGTCACCACGGTGGACGCCTCGGCCGGGGGCCTGGGCGGCTGCCCGTACGCGAAGAGCGCGACCGGCAACCTGGCCACCGAGGACCTGGTCTGGATGCTGCACGGGCTCGGCATCCGCACCGGAGTCGACCTGCGCGCGCTGGTCGCGACCAGCGGCTGGATGGCCGAGCGCCTCGGCCGCCCGAGCCCGTCCCGCACCGTCCAGGCCCTGCTCGGCGCGGCCCGGGGCTGACCACCGGCCCGACCGCCCGGCCCAAATCCACCGCTCAACTCCCCCGCCCAACCCTCAGATCAGACCGTGCGACCGTCACACCGTCAGACGGACGGCGGTCTTCCCACCCAAGCCCACGGCCCGACCGGCCGGGCACCAGGAGGATCAGATGCTCGACCACCGGCTCAGCAGCGAGTACGAGGAACTGCGGCGCACCGTCGCCGAGTTCGCCCAGGACGTGGTGGCGCCCAAGATCGGGGAGTTCTACGAGCGGGAGGAGTTCCCGTACGAGATCGTCCAGGAGATGGGGCGCATGGGCCTGTTCGGCCTGCCCTTCTCGGAGGAGTACGGCGGCATGGGCGGCGACTACTTCGCGCTCGGCCTGGCGCTGGAGGAACTCGCCCGTGTGGACTCCTCGGTGGCGATCACCCTCGAGGCCGCCGTCTCCCTCGGCGCGATGCCGATCCACCGCTTCGGCACCGAGGAGCAGAAGCGCGAGTGGCTGCCCCGGCTCACCTCGGGCGAACTCCTGGGCGCCTTCGGCCTGACCGAGCCCGAGGGCGGCTCCGACGCCGGCGCCACCCGCACCACGGCGCGGTACGACGAGGCCACCGACGAGTGGGTCATCAACGGCACCAAGTGCTTCATCACCAACTCCGGCACGGACATCACCGGACTGGTCACCGTCACCGCGCTCACCGAACCGATCGCTCGTTCGAGTGAAGAGGGCGAATTCCGCTCGCCTGTGCGGGAGATCTCCTCCATCATCGTGCCCAGCGGGACCCCTGGCTTCACGGTCTCGAAGAAGTACTCCAAGGTCGGGTGGAACGCCTCCGACACCCGCGAACTGTCCTTTGTCGACTGCCGCGTCCCCGCGGCCAACCTGCTGGGCGAGCGTGGCCGTGGCTACGCCCAGTTCCTGCGCATCCTCGACGAGGGGCGCATCGCGATCGCGGCCCTGGCCACCGGCCTGGCCCAGGGATGCGTGGACGAGTCCGTCAAGTACGCCGGCACGCGGCGGGCCTTCGGCCGCCCGATCGGTGCCAACCAGGCCATCCAGTTCAAGCTCGCCGACATGGAGCTGCGCGCCCACATGTCCCGCCTGGCCTGGCGGGACGCCGCTTCCCGGCTGCTGCACAGCGAACCGTTCAAGAAGGAGGCCGCGATCGCGAAGCTGTACTCGTCCGAGGCCGCCGTCGACAACGCCCGCGAGGCGACCCAGATCCACGGCGGGTACGGCTTCATGAACGAGTTCCCGGTCGCCCGGTTCTGGCGCGACTGCAAGATCCTGGAGATCGGGGAGGGTACGTCCGAGGTGCAGCGCATGCTCATCGCCCGGGAGTTGGGCATCAAGTACTGAGGACCCGAACGGCAACCATGATCTGACCGACGGTCAGGGGATCACGATCACCGGGCGGTTGGCCCGCCGCGCCAGCCGCCCGGAGACCGATCCGAAGAGCTTGCCGAGCAGGCCGTGGGTCGTGCCGACGACGATCGCGTCGGCGGCGTACTCACGGCCAACCTCCTCGATCTCGTGGCAGATGTCCCCTCCGCGCTCCACCAGGATCCAGGGCACCCCGGCGAGGAAGTCCGCACAGGCGAGCTCCAGACCCAGGACCTCGGTCCGGTGGTCGGGGAGGTCCACGAAGACAGGAGGTTCACAGCCGGCCCACACCGTGGCGGGCAGGCGATTGGCGACGTGCACGATCACCAGGCCGCACTGCGAACGACGCGCCATGCCGACCGCGTAGGCGAGGGCGCGCTCGCTCGACAGCGAGCCGTCGAAACCGACCACCACACCGTGCTGGAACATCGGGTCGGGTACGGCCGTCGATGGCTCCTCCACCGAGTCCGTCGAGCGCTCCGCCTCCGGGCGCTCGGCTCCCGGGCCCAGGCGGCCGCCCGTCACCGGGGGCTCCACAGGGCTTGCCGGGTGCTCGCCACGCCGCTGGCGGGGGCCGGGGCGGTCACGGCGGGCCAGGCTGCGCAACGCGCGGACCAGCGCCGAGACTCCGGCCTGCGCGCGGCCCGCTTCGGCTCCGCCGTCGCCTCCGCTCGCCCCGGTCGCTGCGGACACGCTGCGGGGCGCTTCCGGCTCGACCGGTCGGGAGGGCTCAATACCAGCCATGGCTCACGGCTCTTCGATGGAGAGGGGCCGACAGGAGAGGACAACGCTGCCCGGGCAACAGGCCCACCCACGGGATGACGTCGGTCCGCACCGCGCAGCACCGTATGTGACCTGTTCCTTTCAGAGTACGACGGGCGCCGGGCCCGGCCCAGCGGCCGAGCCCCGAAGCGAGGTTGTTCCCGCGAAAGGGGGATGTAACCGCCCTGCCGGTGCGCCCTGCCCGCAGGCGATCGCGCCCCCTCCGGAAAGGAGGTTCCCTGGAGCTTGACGGAGCGAGCGGAGAGGCGCAACAGGCCCACGGGACACCGTGACCGGACTGTCATGGATCGGCGACGATCCGTTGCGACCGGTCGCGAACCGTGACGTCACACGCGCCCCACCCACCCCGGGCGCACCGGCGCGCCCCCGGCCTCCCGGTCGGCCTCCCGACCGGCCTCCCGACCGGTCTCCCGACCGGTCTCCCGACCGGCGCGGACCCGTTCCAGCCACTCCGTACGCCTTCGGGACGCACTCTGGCATTTGCCAGATGCATAGGCGCGGGCGCTGGCACCATGCTCGGCATGCCCCTGCTGCTGTTCGACCTCGACAACACGCTGCTCCCCCGGGACGCCGCATACCGGGCGTGGGCGCAGGACTTCCTGTCCGAACACCGCCTCCCGCCGGGCGACCTCGACTGGTTCGTCACCCTCGACGGCGGCGGCTACGTGCCGCGCAGCACCGTACTGTCCGCCGTCAGGCGCCGCTACGGTCTGGACGCCTCCGTCGATTTCCTGCACGCGCACTTCCGACGTGGCATCAACGCCCATATCCACTGTCCGCCCCGGAATCTGGAGGCGCTGCGGACGGCGCGGGCGGCTGGCTGGACCTTGGGGATCGTCAGCAACGGCGGCACCCGGGCGCAGTTGGAGAAGATCCGGCGGACCGGGCTGGGGCCGATGGTCGACGGCTGGGTCATCTCCGAGGAGGCCGACTGCGTCAAGCCGGACCCTCTGATCTTCGAGATAGCCGCCCAGCGGTGCGGTGTCGCGCCCACGGGGGACTGGGCCGCGCACACGTGGATGGTCGGGGACCACGCGCCCGCCGACATCGCCGGTGCCGAACTGACCGGGCTGCGCAGCGTCTGGCTGCACCACGGGCGGCCCTGGTCGGAGGTCGGCTACCGGCCGACGCTGAAGGCGGCCGGTCTGCCGGAGGCCGTCGGCCAGGTGCTCTCCGCACGGTCCGCACCCTCACCGCGTCCGGGCGTCCGGGCCGGCGGGCCGGTGCGGCGGCGGGCCGTCGCCGCACCGGTACGGGCGGCGGCGCTCGTCGGCGCGCGGACCGGCGCGCGTTCGAAGGCGGCCGCCCCGAGCGGTCCGGATGCGCCCGTTGCCGTGGCCGCCGGAGCGGCCGGCGCCCCCACCCCGGAAGCGGGGCCGGGTGTCCGAAACCGCTCCGGCGGGTTTGCCCTGCTCGTTGACGGCACCCAACGGACAGCCGTGGCAGCCGTGGCGGCTGCGGCAACCGTGGCGGCCGGATCACCGGGTGCCGCAGCGGCGACGGGAGCGATGGAGGCCGCGGCGCAGTAGCACGCAGCACCACCGGGGCGGGCGTCCGTCAGCCATCGGCCGTCAGCCGTCAGCGCCCCGTGCTGCCCGTCCACCAGCAGGTGTCGGCCCGGGTGGAGAAGCCGAGCTTGCGGTAGAGGGGCTCGCCGAGCGAGGTGGCGACCAGGGTGGCCGGGCGGTCGGGGTGGGCGTGGGCCAGTGCGGCCTCCACCACGGCCCGGGCCACGCCCCGGCCGCGCCGCTCGGGCAGGGTGGCGACCCAGTACACCCCGGTGGCCTTGCCGTCGTCGTAGGTGAGGCAGGCTCCGGCCGGGGCGCCGTCGATGCGGCCCAGCCAGCCCCGGAGTCCGGGCTGGTGCAGCAGCGCCTCGGGGAGGGCGACACCCCGGGCCCAGGGCTGTCGGGCGGGCAGCGGGAAGCCGTCGACCACCACCCGCTCGACCAGCGCGAACTCGTCGGCGGCCAGCGCCTCATGCACCGTCAGGGAGCCGCGCTCGTGGCCCTTCTCCTTCGCCCGCCGCTCGGCCTCGACCCTGGCCTCGACCTCGACCTCGGCTTCGGCTTCGGCTTCGGCGAGGTCGAGCGGGCCGGGTTCGCGGACCATCACCGGCATGATCGGCATCCGGGAGGCGCCGAGCCGGCTCAGGTCGAGCCCGCCGTACGGGTCCTCGACGGTGAAGCGGACGGCCTCCCACTCGGCCAGGAGGTCGGCCAACTCCTGCTCCACCGCGCGGGGTTCGGCGTAGGGGCGGGTGATGACGACGCGCTGGGCGTCCTCCGGGGTGCGGGCGCAGCGGGCCGCCGTCCAGCCCGGGCCGGTGACGGTCCGCCAGTCGTGCGCGCGCGCCTGGGCGAGCCAGAAGGCGGCGGCGTTGTCGTTGGCCTGTTCGAGCCGGCTGTCGATGTTCACGGCAGGACCGTAACCCGGCCGTCGCGCCCGGGTTCGGCCGCCCCGGCCCTGGCCGGATGAAGCCTGGGAGGCGCATGGTCCGCACCTGTGCGCCCTCCTGTGCACCGCCGATTTTCGGTCAATTTCTTACGGGCGCCTCCCGCTTGGACATATCCGCAGCCCAGACCCGCCGGCCGGGTGCACGAAGCCCGGGAGCCCCGGGAACGGTCCTGCGACAACCAGCCACCCTTGCCCCGGCCCTCTTCCCAGAAGGGTCGACGGGTGCCACGCTTCGTGATCGAATGCATCACGCCAAATTGCCATGTCGACATAGCGTCGGATGGTGAACTTGTCACAACGGTGATGGTCCACCCGATAGATTTCGATCTTGGCGAGCAGTGCCGCACCACCCACACCACACCACCGAGGGGGCTTGAGCGCCTTGAGCAGGGTGAGCAGGAGCGACGCGGGTCCTGACAGCGGCCAGGCGACGGCCGGCATCGCGGGTCGGACCGCGAGAAGCACCGGCACCACCGCGATCGGCGCCACCACCCGCACCTCCGGCACCTCTGGTCCCACCGGTCACACGGGAGGGTCACCGCACCTCCCGCATCCGGCCTCGCAGGCCACCGCCGGAGGGTCCGCGGCCGAGACCGGCGGTCCGGTTCCGTACGGTTCGCAGCAGGCCCCGGGGGGCGGCCAGTCGGGCTTCGTCGGACAACCCGTCAGCCGGGGGTTCGTCAACCCGGCCCAGGCCCATCTCGGCGACCACCCGAACCATTCCGGCCACTTCGGCGGCGGCGCACACGCCTCCACCTACCCGGGCCACCCCGCCACCGCCGCCGCCCCCGGCCAGAGCGGCGTCACGGGCGGTGCGCTCGGCGGCCTCGGCCACAGCCCGGCAGGCACCCACGCGGGAAGCCACCCCGGCAGCCACCCCGGTGCCTACGCGAACGGCCACACCGGCGGCGGGGCCAACGGCTCCCCCACCGCGCTGGCCGTGGCGCCCCGCAAGCTGTCCGGCCGGCGGCGCCGGGAGACCGTCGCCGTGCTGATCTTCGGCGGCGCCCCGATCTTCGAGAGCTCCATCCCGCTCTCCGTCTTCGGCGTCGACCGCCAGGACGCCGGGGTGCCCCGCTACCGGCTGCTCGTCTGCGCCGGGGAGGACGGCCCGCTCGCCACCACCGGCGGCCTGACCCTCTCCGCCCCGTACGGCCTGGAGGCCCTCGCCCGGGCCGGCACGATCGTCGTACCGGCCTGGCGCTCGATCTCCCAGCCTCCGCCGGTCGAGGCGATCACCGCCCTGCGCAAGGCCCACCACGAGGGTGCCCGGATCATCGGGCTCTGCACGGGCGCCTTCGTCCTCGCCGCCGCAGGCCTGCTCGACGGCCGCCCGGCGACGACCCACTGGATGTACGCGCCGACCCTGGCCAAGCGCTACCCCCGGGTGCACGTCGACCCGCGCGAGCTCTTCGTGGACGACGGCGACGTGCTCACCTCGGCCGGCACCGCCGCCGGCATCGACCTGTGCCTGCACGTGGTGCGCACCGACCACGGCGCCGAGGCCGCCAATGCCCTGGCCCGCCGGCTGGTGGTGCCGAGCCGCCGCGGCGGCGGAGGCCAGGCCCAGTACATCGATCAGTCTTTACCGGAGGAGATCGGCAACGACCCGCTGGCCGAGGTGGTCACCTGGGCGCTGGAGAACCTCAACCAGCAGTTCGACGTCGAGGTGCTGGCGGCCCGCGCCTACATGAGCCGGCGCACCTTCGACCGGCGCTTCCGCACGCTCACCGGCAGCGCGCCGCTGCAGTGGCTGATCACCCAGCGGGTGCTGCAGGCGCAGCGGCTGCTGGAGACCTCGGAGCTGTCGGTGGACGACGTCGCGCGCCGCTGCGGCTTCCGGTCGCCGGTGGCGCTGCGCGGGCACTTCCGCCGACAGCTCGGGGTCTCCCCGGCCGCGTACCGGACGACCTACCGGGCCCGTCGGCCCGGGCAGCCGTCGCCCGCGCCGGGCGGGGCGCAGCACCTCGGCGAGCTTCGGCTGCCCGGAGCGCTGCCCCACCCCTCGGGCACGGCCGCGGGCGGACCGCTGTTCGGCGGTGCCGGGCACGGCGCCGCGGCCGCGTACCCGTTCCCCGCCACGGCGGGGGCGGGCGGCACCGGGGCGGGCGGCCCGGGAACGGCCGGGCAGGCCGTCCCGGGTCAGGGCGCCTCCTTCACACCGGGGCAGGCCGGGACGCCGGCCGCCGCCCAGTCGGCCTTCCCCCCGCGGGCCGGTCAGCCGTACCCGCACCAGCAGGCCGCGCAGCAACCGCACCCCGGGCAGCAGGGTGCGGGGCGCGGTCCGGCGCGGCCGCCGCTGGTACCGCCGCAGTCCGGCCCCGGCACCGGGCGTCCGTCCCGCACCGCCGAGCACGCGGCGGCCGAGGACGGCCACCCGCAGCCGGGCGCCCGCGGCCAGGGCCAGGGGCACCGCAGCGCGGTCGACCGGGCCTCGGACGAGGCCGGCGCACCCGGGGCGGGCTCCGGCGCCCGCGCCCATGGCGCGCCCGGCGGTCGGATCCCGGCCGGCGGAGCGGGTGGACCGAGCGGAGCGGGCACGGCGGGCGGAGCGCCCGGCGGCCGGGCCGTCCGGGCGCCGCAGATCCGCGCCCAGGCGGCCGCCCCCGGCACCGCCGGTGCGGCGGGCGTACGGGCCGCGGCGGCGCGCGAAGCACGTCCGGAACCGGGCGCCCAGGGCTTCCGCGACCCGCACGACACCCGGGCCCCCCGGTCCGAGGCGGAGGAACGGGACGCCCACCCGGTGCGCGACGGCCGCCAGGCCGAGCACCCGGACGGGCAGGAGCACCGTGCCGAGGCCGGCGCCCCGGCACCCCGCTCGGCTCCACCGGTCCCCGCGGCGCGTGATCGCGCCGTAGGGTGAGTGCGTGAATGACCGCTTGGTATGGATCGACTGTGAAATGACTGGCCTCGACCTCGACCGGGACGCCCTGGTCGAGGTCGCGGTGCTGGTGACGGACTCCGAGCTGAACGTCCTCGGCGAGGGCGTGGACGTCGTCATCCGCCCGCCGGCGGAGGCGCTGGCCGGCATGCCCGACGTGGTGCGCGAGATGCACACCGCCTCCGGCCTGCTGGACGAGCTGGACCAGGGCGTGACCCTGGCCGAGGCCGAGGAACTGGTGCTCGCCTACGTGCGCGAGCACGCGCCGGAGGCCGGGAAGACGCCGCTGTGCGGCAACTCGGTGGCCACCGACCGCGGCTTCCTGGCCCGGGACATGCGCGCGCTGGAGAAGCACCTGCACTACCGGATCGTGGACGTCTCCTCGATCAAGGAGCTGGCCCGCCGCTGGTACCCGAAGGCGTACTACAACAGCCCGCCGAAGGGCGGCAACCACCGGGCCCTCGCCGACATCCGCGAGAGCATCGCCGAACTGCGGTACTACCGCGAGGCGGTGTTCGTCCCCCAGCCCGGGCCCGACGCCGACACCGCGCGCGCCATCGCGGAGAAGCACCAGGTCACCGCGGACTGAACCGGGGTGCTCGCGTGAACGGCGGGGAAATCCTGGCGCGAGCACCCTCCCGGATCCTGTAGAGTTCTCTCTGTCGGCACGGGAACGCGAGAGCGGGAACGGGTCGGACAGATGGTGGGTATAGCTCAGTTGGTAGAGCACCTGGTTGTGGTCCAGGTGGCCGCGGGTTCGAGTCCCGTTACTCACCCCAGAGCCTGAGGGGCCGATCTCTTCAAGAGATCGGCCCCTCAGGCGTTTTCGCGTTCCCGCCGGTCCGCGCGGTCTCAAGTCCGGCTCTCGACAGGCCCATGCCGTTGCGATTGCTCGAGGTCACCCCTGCCGCCGGATGCTACCGACTAGTAACATCGTCGCCATGACCACACCTACGATCGGCCAGATGCTCGACTCCACCGTGCCGATGGCGCACACCCTCAAGCTCGAGTACCTGGAGACCTCCCCCGAGCGCGCCGTGCTCCGGCTCCCGGACCAGGCCGAGTACCACAACCACCTCGGCGGCCCGCACGCCGGCGCGATGTTCACCCTCGCCGAGTCCGCCAGCGGCTGCATCGTGCTCGCCGCCTTCGGCGCCCAGCTCTCCCGCGCCGTGCCGCTGGCCGTGAACGCCGAGATCGCATACAAGAAGCTCGCCATGGGTGAGGTCACCGCCACCGCCGTCCTCGGCCGCCCGGCCGCCGAGGTCGTCGCCGAGCTGGACGAGGGCGGCCGCCCCGAGTTCCCCGTCACCGTCGAGATCACCCGCGCCGACGGCGCCGTCACCGGCGTGATGACGGTCACCTGGACGCTGCGCCCCAACTCCTGACCCCAACCCACAGCCCCAACCCATGACCGGAGCACGGCCGGTGGCCCCGCGAGCGGCGCTCCCGGGCCACCGGTGCGGCGGCCGTCCGTGACCTGGGACGCCCACGGATCGTTCTCGACTCACGTGCGAGCCAATCACGCGGAGCAGCCCGAAACCACGCCGACCGTCAGCGGCACCCCCGCCGGAACGGGCCTGCGGTACGGGATCGGCCGGTGGCTGCCCCGCCCCCGCGCCGTCGCCGCCGGCGGGGCGCTGATCGCACAGCTGTGGGGCTTCGGCGGGGCCGTCGCGTACGCCGCCAACGCCGAACCGCCACGGGACCGGAACCACCCGGCCGTCCGCCGGGCACCGCAGAGCGGCGTCGAAGCGCTGGGCGAGGACGCCGTCGGTACGGTCGGCGGCGTCCTGCGGGAGCGCATCCGCTCCGGCGGGCTCCCCCTGCCCGGCCAACAGGCCGCGCTCCCCGACGCGTTCGCCCTCGCCTCGGGCCTGCTCCCCGCCGTCCCCGCCCAGGCCCGGCCCGCCGAGACCCGCGCCTCCCGCAACGGCGAACCGACCGAGCGGCCCACCGTCCCCCGCCAGCGCGGCGCCGCCGAGCGGCCGCGCGAGGCGCGGCAGCCCTCCGAAGCCCGTACGGAGGCGGCGCCGACGGCCGGCGCGAACGGGGCGGCCACCGCGGCGCCCGGGCCCGCCGCCGGGCAGGCGCCGGCCGGCGGCGCCGCGAGCGGAGGCGGGTCGCCGGAGGCGATCGCGTTCGCGGACACCGCGACGGTCGGCGAGGTCGGGGACGACTCCACCACCGCGACCGCCGTCCTCGCCCCCATCGGCGCCGGACTGCTGCTCACCGGCGCGGCCATGTGCAAGCACCGCGGGCTGCCCCGAGGGCATTAAGAACTGGGCAACACCAGTTCCATCAGGGGCAGTTCGCGGCCCGGGATCGATCCGGACGGGATGCTCCCGATGCGGGTGGCGCCCATCGCCCGGTAGAAGGGCTCGGCGTTCGGGTCCGCGTCGATGGTGAAACGGCGCAGACCGAGCGCCACCGCCCGGGCCCGCACATGGTCGAACAGCGCACGGCCGACGCCCCGGCCGATCTCCTCGGGCTCGACGAACAGCATGTCGAGGCTGCCGCCCGGAGGCTCCGCCGCCAGCGCGACGAACCCCAGGAGGCGGCCGTCCTCCTCGGCCACGGCCGCGTCGAGCCGGCCCAACGCGGCCTCGTCCAGGGCGAGTTCCTCACGGCAGGCGGCCATGAACGCCTCGTCGTAACCCCAGTGCGCCTTGGACCGCAGCGCGAGCCCGGTGAGCAGGCCGGCCTCCTCCGGCCGGGCCGGTCGAATCACCATGACACTCCCCTCGGACAGCCGACGGCCTTGGGGAACCAAGGTCGCACACCGAGCATGGCCGCGGGCCCGCGTCAGCGGAAGACGCCCGGGGGTGGGGCGGGTGACGGGGCGGCGGTCGCGTCGGTGGCCGGGGTGGCTCCGGCAGCGAAGGAGAGGAGGGCGGGGCCGTGCTCGACGCGGGCGTGGGCGGAGTCGGAGGCGGCGCGGCGGGTGAGGTCGGGGATGGGGAGGGGGGTGTGGGCGGCGGCGAGGACGAGGTTGCCGAAGCGTTTGCCGCGCAGGACGGCGGGGTCGGCGATGAGGCAGAGCTCGGGGAAGACCGCGGCGAGGGTGGCGACCTGGGAGCGGGCGAAGGGCAGGGCGGCGCCGTCGGCGATGTTGGCGGTGTACCAGCCGCCGGGGGCGAGGGCGCGGGCGGCGAGGGTGGTGAACTCGACGGTGGTGCAGTGGGCGGGGGTGCGGGCGCCGGAGAAGACGTCGGTGATGACGAGGTCGACACTGGCTTCGGGGGTGCGTTCCAGGACGCCGCGGGCGTCGGCTCCGCGCACCTTGATCTGCCAGCCGCGGTCCAGGGGCAGTTCGGTGCGGACGAGTTCGGTGAGCCCGGTGTCGATCTCGGCGACCTGCTGGCGCGAGCGCGGCCGGGTGGCGGCGACGTAGCGGGCCAGGGTGAGGGCGCCGCCGCCGAGGTGCAGGACGGTGAGGGGGCGGCCGGGCGGGGCCGCGAGATCGATGAGGTGGCCGAGGCGGCGCTGGTACTCGAAGCCGAGGTGGGTGGGGTCGGCGAGGTCGACGAGGGACTGCGGGGCGCCGTCGATCAGGAGGGTCCAGGCGGCGGGGCGGTCCCGGTCGGGGCGCAGTTCGGCCTGGCCGGAGCCGACCGTGCGGGTGAGGGGCCCCTGGGCGTGGGTGCGGCCGCCCGGCCCGGTGGTGTCGGCGCTCTCGCCGCCGCGTGCGGCCCTGCTACTTCGTCCCATAGGACGATTATCTCCGCAGACGCAGGGGACCCCGCAGGTCAGAAGGGCCCGAGGCCGCCCGCGGTGAGCGTGCAGGCGGCCTCGCAGAGGGCGGAGCGCAGGACCCAGGCGTCGGTGGGCCGGACGGTGAGGGCGGCGCCGGTCGGGGGGACGACCCAGCGCGGGTCGGTGGCGGGGGGCAGGAGGGCGCCGGCCGTACAGGAGCTGCCGGGCAGGTGCCAGGTCTCGGCGGTGCCGCCGGGAACGAGGAAGGCGACGGTACTGCCGTTGCGGCTCTGGAGGACGGTGCCGCAGGCGCGGCGCAGGCGCAGGATGTCGACGGCTTCGAGGCCGTGCCGCAGGGCGACGGTCACGGTGTCGCAGCCGGTGACCGGGCCGCCCTGCTCGTGGGAGGCTCGGCCGCCGTCGACCGGCCCCCGGCCGGGGATCCGGTCCTCGGCGGGGTCGGGGAGCAGGGCGGGGGCTGCGGCGGCGTGCACGCGCCCGGGACGGTACGGCAGTCCGGTGGCCATCATCGGCCCTCCTCCATGTACCTCGTCCGGGTACCTCGTCGGATCGGAAGCACCGCCGCGGGGTGGGGGCCGCCGGGGACGGCGGGGGGTGGGCGGGGCGTTCCACGTATCAGGACAACGCGGCAGTGCGCCCGAAGGCCACGGGGCGCCTTACAGCAAGGCATGGCATTTCATGGCGGATTACCCGTAACTTCGCCCGTTTCCTCCCGGATTGCCCGCACATCGCCCGCGAACCGACTGTGCTCGTCCGGTGACTCCGAGTACTGTCGGCGCCATGGCAGCCACCCCACCGGCCGAGCCGAACCGCCCGTCCCCCAACACCGCGATGCGCGCCCTGCGCGGGGACCGCTCCCCCGGGGAGTTCGCGACGGCGGTGCGCCGGGCCGCCCGCGAGATCGGCGAGCACGTGTCCTGCGACGCCCGGTACGTCGGGCGGGTCGAGGCCGGTGAGATCCGCTGCCCCAACTACGCCTACGAGCGGGTGTTCCGGCACATGTGGCCGGACCGCACGCTCGCCGACCTCGGCTTCGCCCCCCGGACCTCCGTCCGCCGCCGCCCGGCGGACGCGGGCCCCGACGTCCCTGGAAGACCCGACACCCCCGGAAGACCCGACACCCCCGGAAGACCCGACGCCCCCGGAAGAACGGAAGCGTTTCTGCCCCTGCCCGCCCCGCGCTCAGCACCGTCCACCCAACTCCCGTACGCTGCCTCGCCGTACGCGGATTCCGCCGCTCCGGACGGGCCGTCGTGGCCGGGTGTCGGCACGGCGCCCCGGGGCCCCGGCGGGCCGCCCCATCTCGACGAGGAGAACGACGACGTGCGTCGCCGTACGTTCCTGGCCGGCGGCACCACCGCGCTGGCCACCACGATCGGCCTGGACCGGACGGCTTCGGCCGCGCCGGGCCCCGCCGTCCACCTTCCCGGCCAGGCCCGGGCGCCCATCGCCGAAACGATCACCCGGACGCCCGCCCCCGAGCTCGGCCCCCCGGCCGCCCACGCCCTGTTCGGATCCGGCCGGGCCGGTGTCGTCCCCGGCAGACCGGGGCAGGTGCCACCGCTGCGCCGGGTCGGCCACGCCGAGGTGCTCGGCGTGGAGCGGGCCGTCCGGGAGATCCGCGTGGCCGACGACGCGCACGGCGCGGACGCCCTGTACGAGCGGGCCGGGCAGTCGCTGCGCCATGCGTACGTGCTGCTCAACGAGGGCGAGTACAGCGCCGAGACGGAGCGCCGTCTCCAGGCGGGGGCGGGTGAACTCGCCATCTCGGTCGGATGGTTGGCCCACGACTCGAACCGGCTCGCGGACGCCCGCTCCTTCTACTCCGAGGCGCTGGCCACCGCCCGGATGGCCGGGGACTCCGCGCTGGAGGCGCACGTCTTCTGCAACAGCGCCTTCCTGGCCCGGGACGCCGGCCGCCCCCGCGAGGCACTGCGCGCCGCCCAGGCCGGACAGGCGGCCGCCCGGCACCTGGGCTCGGACCGGCTGCTCGCCCTGCTGGCCATGCGCGAGGCCGGCGGCTGGGCGGTGCTGCGCGACCGCCCGGGCTGCGAACGGGCGCTCGCCCGGGCGTACACCCTGTTCGAGCGCGGCCCCTCGGAACTCGACCCGGAGTGGATGTCCTTCTTCGGGGAGGCGGAGATCGCCGGGCTGCAGTCGCAGTGCTGGTCGGCGCTCGGCGAGTGGGATCGCGCCAGCGAGCAGGCCGGGCTGGCGATGGCGCTGCAGCGGCCGCACTTCGTCCGCAACCAGGCGCTGTACACCGCCGAGCTGGCCCATGACCGCCTCGGCCGGGGGGACTTGGCGGGGGCGGCGCACCACGGGTCGGCGGCCGTCGCGCTGTTCGGCGAGGTCCGCTCGGCCCGTGTCCGCAGCATGCTGGCGGACACGGCCGAGCGGTTGCGCCCGCACGCCGCGGTGCCCGAGGTGGGCGACTTCCTGACGGGCTACGACGGGTTCGCCGCCGCCTGAGAGGTCCGACGCACCGTCAGATCACCGCTCAGTGCCCGGAGTTCAGCCCCTCCAGGTGCGAGAGGTCGTTCCACACCTCGACGGCCGGGGCGCCGTACTCCCAGGACAGCACGCACAGCGCCGCCGTGCCGAGCTTGAACCGCTGGGCGAACTCGGGCGGCAGGCCCAGCCAGCGCGCGGTCAGGATGCGCAGCAGGTGCCCGTGCGCGAACAGGACCACGTCCCGGTCGGCGCAGTGCATCACGGTGGTGTCCGACTCGGGGACGCCGTGCTCGGAGTTGAGCTCGGCGAGGAAGCCGTCCACCCGGGCGGCGACCTCGGAGAGCTTCTCGCCGCCGGGCACGCCGTCGCGCCAGATCAGCCAGCCGGGGTGGTCGGTGGCGCGGATGTCGGCGCCGGTGCGGCCCTCGTACTGGCCGTAGTCCCACTCCAGGAGCTCGGGGCGGTCCACCGCGCGGTCGCCGAAACCGGCGAGTTCGCAGGTCTCCCTGGCCCGGCCGAGGGGGCTGGTGTAGACGAGCGCGTCCGGCAGCCCGTTCCAGGGGGCTTTGGCGAGGCGCGCGCCGAGCGCCCTGGCCATGGCGCGGCCGTCCTCGGTGAGGGGGATGTCGGTGCGGCCGGTGTGGCGGCCGGTGGCGGACCACGCGGTCTCGCCGTGGCGGACCAGCACGATTCGGGCGGGCATGGAGGCTCCTCGCAAACGGGGCGGTCAACGGTACGGTCTCACCCTTGAGCACCGGTCCCCATGATCCCGCACCCGCCGGGCGCCCACGATCCAGGGCCCTCACGGACGCGAGCGGACGCGAGCGGACGAGAGCGGACGCGAGCGGGCCCGTGCGCGCACCGCGTTGTCGGACCCGGATGCGACACTGGGCCGCACCATGAACGTCTCGACGAACGTCCCGCCCCGCGGGCCCGCTGAGCCGCTCGCCCGGCGGCTCGCCGAGCTGCGAGGACCGGCTCCCCAGCGCAGTCTGAACGCCCGCTCCCTCGCCGCGCTCGCCGCCAATCCGGGCTGTCACCGCCGCGCCGTGCTCGACGCGGCCGGGGTCGACAAGTCCGCCCTGGCCTCCCGGCTCGGCCGCCCCGCCCCCTTCGGGCAGTCCCCCTTCGCGATCGCCCGTGGCGTGATCTTCGAGTCACGCCTCAAGGCCGACGGCTACGCAGCGCTGCTCGAGCCGCTGCGCGCCCACCTCGGCGTCCCGGCGGACGAGCGCACCCCGCTGGAGGTGCCGGACCTGCTGCCGCGCTCCGGCCCGGCGGTGCGCGCCGACCGTACGGCCGAGGCGCTGGCCAGGGCCGCCGCCGAACCGGACACCTGGACGCTGCTCGACCACCCGATGCTGCGCCTGGAGGTGGCCGGCAGCACCGCCTACCTGGAGCCGGACGCCGTCGTGGTGCACGGCGGCCGCTGCACGGTGGTGGAGATCAAGTCCTTCCCCGTACTGGACGGCACGGCGGACCCGGCCAAGGTCGGCGCCGCCGCCCGCCAGGCCGCGGTGTACGTGCTGGCGCTCCAGCGCGCCGCCGCCGCGGCGGCCGGGCAGCCCCTCGCCGAGAGCCCGTACGCCGAGCAGCGGCTGCCGGGCAGCCCCCACACCGGCGTACTGCTGGTCTGCCCGAAGGACTTCGGCAACCGGCCGACCGCCGTGGCCGTCGACGTTCGCCGCGAACTGGCCACCACCCGGCGCCAGTTGAGCCGGATGACCGGCATCGGCGCGCTGCTCGCCGAGCTCCCGGACGGCACCGACCTCGACCTGTCCGCCACCGAGGACGGCACGCCCGTACGGACGGACGAACAGCTGGCCGACGCCGTCGAGTCGATGCCCGCCGCGTACAGCCCGGACTGCCTCTCCACCTGCGAACTCGGCTTCCACTGCCGCGCCCGGGCCCGCTGCGGCGACCGCGTCGAGCAGCTCGGCCGGGGCGTGCGCGGCGAGCTGGGCAGCATCCGCACGGTGACGGACGCCCTGGCCGCCGCCTCCGGCACCGACCGGGAGGACGACGCCGCCGAGCGCCTCGCCTACGCGGCGGCGCTGCGCGCGGAAGCGCTGGGCACATGAGCGAGAGCGGCGAGCGAATCATCAGAAGGTGCGTATGAGTCTGCTGACCACCCTCGCCCGGCTGGAGGCCGTCCGCAGCGGGCGGGCCGAGCCGCTGGCCACCGTCCGGCACCGGCACCTGTCCGAGCGCCCGATGGTGCTCGTCCCGCTGACCGCCGCCGGTGAGTCCGGCGCGCCGCTGGCCGTGATGCTGGGCACCGACCGGGACGCGCCCCGGCTGCACCTGGTGCCGCAGCCGCTCAACCGCACCCTGCGCTTCGACTTCCTGGCCGCGCTCGCCGCCGACCTGCTGCCCTACCTGGAGTCCTTCGGCGAGGACGTCGAGCAGATCGAGGGCTCCGAGAAGGACCCGGAGACCGGCGAGAAGACCCAGGTGTTCCGCGAGCTGTGCGCCGACGCGCCGCAGGTGATCGTGCCCAACGGCGCGGGTGTGCAGCACCTCGCGCTGATCGGCCGCTCCACCCGGTTCCGGCGCACCGCCGAGGACGCCGACCCGGGCCCGTACCCGGCGCCGCTGCGGGTGCCGCTGCTCGGCCGCTGGCTCACCCACCTCACCGACCGCGCCCAGGTGCCCGGCTCCAGCCTGCTGCTGCCGATGACGGGCCTGCTCGCCCGGCACTGGGCCACCGGCCAGAGCCACCTGGAGGACCAGCACCTGGCCGCCCACCTCGCCTGGCACGCCCCGCCGCCCGGGCTGACCGGCGCGCAGGCCGCCGAGCTGGCCGAGTCCGCACGGGACGAGCACCACCAGCTGCTGCACCCCCCGGCCGGCCCGGCCACCGACCCGCGCTTCGACGAGCTCGTGCTCGCCCCGGCGATCACCCGCTACGACGCGGCCGTCGGAGCGCTCCAGCACGCCACCGACCAGGACACCGGCCAGGCCGACGAGCGCGCCGCCGCCCGCGCCCGCAAGGCCGTCCGGGAGGCGCACGAACAGCTGGAGCAGGCCCTGTCCGGCGTCCTGCTGCCGACCTGGCGGAACGTCTGGCAGGGCCTGGACCTGCTGCGCGCCCTGCCGCCGGCCGCCCACCTGGAGGAGCGCTGGACGGGCGACCGCTGGTCCTACACCGGCCACCGGGACCGCCTCGCCGCCGGCGAGCCCCCGCAGCCCCGCCAAGACGACGCCGTCACCGCCGCCCGCAAGCTCGCCCAGCGCGAGCGCGAGCAGGCCCGCCTCGACGTGCAGGAAGCGCTGGACGATCCGCTGGCGATGGCCGAACACCGGCTCTCCGGCGAGGCGTTCAGCGGCGTGGTCACGGAGGTGGTGCCGGACTGGGACACCACCGGACGCTCCCCCAAGCCCCGCCCGCTGCTCACCCTGCGCACCGCCGACCGCCCGCACGCCGACCTCGGCCGCGAGGCGCACCGGGTGCACAGTCCGTCGGCGCAGAAGGCCCGGATCGTCGAGGTCGACCCGGCCGAGGGCACCATCACCCTGCGGGTGCTCTCCGGCATGGGCCGCAGGAAGGACCCGGAGCCGGGCAGCCTGCCCGAGCCGGGCGAGACGGTCACCTTCACCCTGTTCGAGCTGACGGTCCGCCAGTCGGCGCCGCTGCCCGAGCCGGACGACACCCCGTGGACGCACGGCGGCCCGCCCGGCGCCGAGCCCGTACGCGCCGCCGTACAGTCCGCCGCCGGACCCTCCGCCGCCGGACCGTCCGCAGCCGCCGCTTCCGAGGATTGGGAATGATGAGCGAGCAGTCCCCCGGCGCGGCCGCCGACGCCGCCGTGGCCCGCATCCTGGCCGCGACCGTCCACCCGGCGCCCGGCGCCCCGCGCGGCGTGGTGGTGGACTCCCCGCCCGGCGCCGGCAAGTCGACCCTGGTGGTGCGGGCCGCCCGCGAGCTGGTCGGGGCCGGGGAGCGACTGATGATCGTCGCCCAGACCAACGGCCAGGTGGACGACCTGGTCGGCCGACTGGCCGAGAAGGCCCCGGAGTTGACGATCGGGCGGCTGCACGCGACGGACTCCCGCCCCGGCCCCGAGGTGCTGCGGCACGCCAACGTCACCCCCTCCGACAAGGTCACCGACCTGGCCGAGCACGACGTGGTGATCTCCACCTCCGCCAAGTGGCAGTGGGTGCGCGCCGAGGCGCCCTGGCGGCACGCGATCGTCGACGAGGCGTACCAGATGCGCTCGGACGCCCTCCTCGCCGTGGCCCGGCTCTTCGAACGGGCGCTGTTCGTCGGCGACCCGGGCCAGCTGGACCCGTTCACCGTCGTCGGCACCGAGCAGTGGGCGGGCCTGTCCTACGACCCGTCCGGCAGCGCCGTGGTGACGATGCTGGCGCACAACCCGCAGATCGAGCCGCACCGGCTGCCGGTCTCCTGGCGCCTGCCCGCCAGCGCGGCCCCGCTGATCTCGCAGGCGTTCTACCCGTACACCCCGTTCCGCTCCGGCACCGGCCCGGACGACCGCACCCTCACCGCCTCCGTCCGCCCGGACGGCTCGGCGCTGGACGCGGTGATCGACCGGGCCGCCGAGCACGGCTGGTCGCTGCTGGAGCTGCCCGCCCGGCACACCGTACGGACCGACCCGCAGGCGGTGGCGGCCGTCGCCGCCACCGTGCGCCGGCTGCTGGAGCGCGGGCTGACGGCCCGCTCCGAGCAGGGCGAGGCGCCGCTGACCGCCGACCGGATCGCCGTCGGCACCGCGCACCGGGACCAGGCGGCGGCCGTGCGCGCGGCCCTGGTCAAGGCGGGCGTCCCGGTGGACGGCGAGGCCGGGCCCGCCGTCACGGTGGACACCGCCAACCGGCTGCAGGGCCGCGAGTACGACGTCACCGTGGTGCTGCACCCGCTCTCCGGCCGCCCCGACGCGACCGCCTTCCACCTGGAGACCGGCCGCCTGTGCGTGCTCGCCTCCCGGCACCGGCACGCCTGCATCGTGGTGGCCCGGGCCGGGATCGCCGAGCTGCTCGACGAGCACCCGGCCACCGAGCCGGTGCAGTTGGGCGTCCCGGTGGCCTTCCCGGACGGCTGGGAGGCCAACCACCAGGTGCTGCAGCACCTGAGCGGCCACCGGGTGCACCTGCGCTGAAGGCCGGGAGAAGCAGCTACTCGGTCTCGCAGACGGCGAACGCCTTGATCCGGGCCCGGTCGGCCCGCACGAGCCAGCTGCGCCCGTCCGGCGACGGGGCGTTGTGGACGACGGTGTCGGGCGTGCCGGAGGGCAGCTGGTACCCGCCGCCGGTCAGGTGGCTGCCGCTCGGGCAGGAGGCCTGCGACCAACCGCCGGGGGCGCTCACCGGGCCCTCCACCACCAGGGCGGTCTCGGCGGCGAAGGCCGGCGAGGCCGTGGCCGGGCCGAGGGCGGCGGCGGTCAGCAAGGCGCCGAGGGGCAGGATCTTCCGTACGGACACGAGGTCTCCCGGGGGTGTGGGTGTCGGGACGCACCCACGACAACGGGTTCGCATGCGATCCAGATGCGCGGCGCTCGGAGCACTCCCCCGGCGCGCGCCGGGGAATAGCGCCCGCACGCGCACCGTTCCGTTACCGGCCGTCCCCGCGCGACAATGGACGGCGGCCACGACCGGGCGGGCATGCCCGGAGCACGTCCCCGCCCACTCCACCCTCAGATCCCGGAGGTGTCCGTCCCATGCCCGACTCCCGTGCAGAGTCGACCGAGCCCACCAGGCGGCTGCGTCCGGCGGAGCTGCTCTTCGAGCCGCAGGCCGCCGAGCCCGAGCCGGAACGATTCTTCGACCTGGAGTCGATCGACGACCCGGCCGAGCTGCTGCGCCGTTCCACCGAGCTCGCCCTGGCCTTCCGGGCGGCCGCCGAGCGGGCCACGGACTTCCAGGCCGTCGCCGCCGCCCAGCTCGCCGACCCGCGCCGCTTCGACGCGCTCTCGGACGGCGAGATCGCCGAGCGCGCGGACTGGACCCCGGACTACGCCGCCAAGATGATCGAGTACGGCCGCGGACTGCTCCAGCCGCGCCGCCACGAGAGCTAGCCCGCGCGCCGGTCCACAGCGCGACCCGTACGCCTCTGGCATATGCCGCTGGCGGAGGGTACGCGATCGCCCGTCCCCCTGTCCGGCGAACCCCGCTTTCCGCCCCACCGCCTCCGCGCACCGAGCACGCTGCTGGGCGTGGACACCGTAGAGACCGTGGACAGCTGGACGCATCAGTCGGTGGAGTACGTCACCGTGGCCGGCGAGGCGTGGCTCGCCTCCGCCAGCGAGTACCCGCGCAGCATGCGCGCCCTGTGGGAGACCCGCCCCTGGGCGCCCGCGGTGCTGCCCTGCGGGCGGGCCTTCGACGTGATCAGCATGCCGGGCCTGTTCGGCCGCCGGGTGCTGGACGAGCTGTGGGCCTCCGGCCCGGGCTGCGGCCCGGTGGCGACGTACCGGGGCCGGACGCTGCTGTTCGTCCAGCCCGGCGCGGCGCCCCGGCTGCGGCGGCTGCTGGCCTGGGAGGAGTGGGCCCGGGACGTGCCGCCGCTGCTGTGCCACGGCAGGGGCGACACGGTGACCGTCCCGCCCGTCCAGCGGATGGTGCACGGGCCCGACTCCCCGGGGCGGGGCTCCGGGCGCTGGATCGTCGCCCCCGAGGAGCGCGAGCCCCGGCTGCCCGGCGCCTCGGTCACCCTCTGGGCCTGCGTCCGGGCCGCCCGGGAGCCGGCCGCGCCGCCGGCCGCCGACCCGGTGGTCCTGTCCGGGAGGTGAACGGGGAGCGACCGGTATTCGATTTTGGCCCGGCCGCCGGGCGCTGCTAGAGTCTTCTCTGTCAGCAGGCGCCGCTAGCTCAGTTGGTTAGAGCAGCTGACTCTTAATCAGCGGGTCCGGGGTTCGAGTCCCTGGCGGCGCACAGACAGCCGGAAGGCCCTTCGCGAGAGCGAAGGGCCTTCCGGCGTTTTCGGCACCCGAAAGCGAACCGGGCCGCCCGCCCCGAGGAGGAGCGGACGGCCCGGACGGGGGCCTCAGCGACCGCGCAGCGCGCGGTAGCGGGCGACCAGCTCGGCGGTGGAGCTGTCCAGCTGCTCGGCGCCCTCGCCGGTGAGCAGCACCGGCTCGATCCGCTTGGCGAGCACCTTGCCCAGCTCGACGCCCCACTGGTCGAAGGAGTCGATGTTCCAGATCGCGCCCTGGACGAACACCTTGTGCTCGTACAGCGCGACCAGCTGGCCCAGCACCGAGGGGGTCAGCTCCCCGGCCAGGAGGGTGGTGGTCGGGTGGTTGCCCTGGAAGGTCTTGTGCGGCACCAGCTCGGTGGGCACGCCCTCGGCGGCGACCTCCTCCGGGGTCTTGCCGAAGGCCAGCGCCTGGGTCTGGGCGAAGAAGTTGGCCAGCAGCAGGTCGTGCTGGGCGACCAGACCGGGCAGCAGGTCCGCGACGGGCTTGGCGAAGCCGATGAAGTCGGCCGGGATCACCTTGGTGCCCTGGTGCAGCAGCTGGTAGTAAGCGTGCTGACCGTTGGTGCCGGGGGTGCCCCAGACCACCGGGCCGGTCTGCCAGTCGACGGGGGTGCCGTCACGCGTCACCGACTTGCCGTTGGACTCCATGTCCAGCTGCTGCAGGTAGGCGGTGAACTTGGACAGGTAGTGCGAGTACGGCAGCACCGCGTGCGCCTGGGCGTCGAAGAACGCGCCGTACCAGACGCCCAGCAGGCCGAGCAGCAGCGGGACGTTCTCCTCCGCCGGGGCGGTGCGGAAGTGCTCGTCGACCAGGTGGAAGCCGTCCAGCATCTCGCGGAAGGCGTCCGGGCCGATGGCGATCATCAGCGAGAGGCCGATCGCCGAGTCGTAGGAGTAGCGGCCGCCGACCCAGTCCCAGAACTCGAACATGTTGGCCGTGTCGATGCCGAAGTCCTGCACGCCCTGGGCGTTGGTGGACAGCGCCACGAAGTGCTTGGCCACCGCCTCGTTGCCGGCGCCGAGGCCCGTCAGCAGCCAGTCGCGGGCGGAGACGGCGTTGGTGATCGTCTCGATGGTGGTGAAGGTCTTCGAGGCGACGATGAACAGCGTCTCGGCCGGGTCGAGGTCGCGGACGGCCTCGTGCAGGTCGGCGCCGTCCACGTTGGAGACGAAGCGGACGTCGAGGTCGCGCTTCGCGTACGAGCGGAGCACCTCGTAGGCCATCGCGGGGCCGAGGTCGGAGCCGCCGATGCCGATGTTCACGACGGTGCGGATGGGCTTGCCGGTGAAGCCCGTCCACTCGCCGCTGCGGACCCGCTCGGAGAAGGCGGCCATCTTGTCCAGGACGGCGTGCACCTCGGGCACCACGTTCTCGCCGTCGACCTCGACCACGGCGCCGCGCGGGGCGCGCAGGGCGGTGTGCAGGACGGCGCGGTGCTCGGTGACGTTGATCTTCTCGCCGCGGAACATGGCGTCGCGCAGCTCGGCGACTCCGGTGGCGGCGGCGAGGTCGCGCAGCAGGGCGAGGGTCTCGTCGGTGACCAGGTTCTTGGAGAAGTCCACGTGCAGGTCGCCGACCCGGAGCGTGTGGCGGCGGCCGCGCTCGGGGTCGGCGGCGAACAGGTCGCGCAGGTGGGTGTCGCCGAGCTCGGCCCGGTGCTTGCCGAGCGCGGCCCACTGGGGGGTGCGGTCGAGCGGGGTGCGGGCGTCGGCGCGGGTCTCCGACATCGGGGTTCCTCGATTCATCTGGGTGCGGATGTCTACCGGCAGGGCCAGGCGTGTGAGGGTTCGCGAGGTCGAGCGGTGTCCGGGGTGTGCGCCGACTCCGTTGACGGCCTGCCCGGGTTCACCCTATGCAACCCGGGCGGCCCTCCCGCACATTCCGGCCGGGCACCGCCGGAGACGTCGAGCCCCGGGCTGCCGAACCGTCACTTCCGCTCCGAGCGCAGGTCGAGCCCCCGCAGGACGTGGTCGACCATCTCCGGGTCGGCGCCGGCCTCGCTGCGGGCGACGAGCATCTCGCGGCGGGAGGCGGCGATCATCTCCTGCTCGACGTCGCGGGCGGCCCGCCACTGGGCGAGGCGCTGCTTCGCCTCGGACGCCTCCTCCTCCGCGTAGTTCTCCGGGCAGAGCCGGGCGAGGCGGTCGTGCTGACGGTCCCGCAGGCGGTCGGCGACCTCGGAGGGCAGCCTGTCCTGCTCCTCCAGTTCGCCGAGTCGCTGGAGCCCGGCCTTGGCCGCGCGCCACCACAGCTGCCGTACGGCCTGTTCGTGGGCGTCCTGGTCGATGTCCAGCTGGAAGCGCTTGGCCAGCCAGGGCAGCGTCAGGCCCTGGACCAGCAAGGTGAACAGGACGACGCTGAAGGCGATGAAGACCAGTCGGCCGCGCTCGGGGAAGTCCTCGCCGGAGTGCAGGGTGAGCGGGATGGCGAGGGCCAGGGCGACGGTGGCCACGCCGCGCATGCCGGACCACCAGAGGATCACGCTCTCCTTCCAGCTGAAGGGGGTGTCCTCCTCGTCGCCACTGCGCAGCTTCTTGGACAGCCAGCCGGCGGGCAGCAGCCAGAGCAGCCGGACGACCACGACCACCGCGATGACCACGGCGGCGTCGCCGATGAAGCCGGTCCAGCCCCGGCCGGCCTCCTTGAGGACGGTGGCCAGTTCCAGGCCGATCAGGCCGAAGGCGACGCCGGTGATGAGGATCTCGACGACCTCCCAGAAGGCGTTGCCGACGAGCCGGTAGGAGACGGCGTCGGCGTCGGAGGCCCGTTCGGCGAGGTAGAGCGCGCAGATCACGACGGCGAGGACGCCGGAGCCGTGGATCTCCTCGGCGATGGTGTAGGCGGCGAAGGGCACCAGCAGGTTGAGCGCGACCTGCTGGGTCGGGTCCTCCAGCCGTTCGGCGAGCTTGGTGTTGACCCAGCCGAGCACGACGCCGACCACGACGGCGACGACGGCGGAGAGCACGAAGCGCAGCACGGCGTGGCCGACCGAGAAGTCGCCGCTGACCACGGCCTCGATGGCCAGGGAGTAGATGACGATCGCGGTGACGTCGTTGAACAGGCCCTCGCTCTCCAGGATCGCGACCAGGCGCCGGGGCAGCCCGACGCTGCCGGCCACGGCGACGGCGGCCACCGGGTCGGGCGGGGAGACGAGCGCGCCGACGGCGATGGCGGCGGCGAGCGGCAGGGCGGGCAGCAGCCAGTGGACGGCGCCGGCCACCGCGACGGTGGTGACCACCACCAGGGCGACGGCCAGCAGCAGGATCGAGCGGGCGTTGGCCTTGAAGTAGCGCACCGAGGAGCGCCGGGCGACGGCGAAGATCAGCGGCGGCAGGACCAGCGGCAGGATCAGCTCGGGCTCGATGGTGACGTCCGGGATCTGCGGCACGATCGCCATGACGATGCCGAGCAGGGTCATCAGGACGGGCTGCGGCACCCCCGTCCGGCGGGCGAGCGGCATGGTCACCACGGAGGCGAGCAGCACCAGGAAGAACAGGGGCAGCTGGCCCACGGGGAGGTTCCTCTCGACGACGGACGGCTGAGCGCCGCCCAGGATAAATCCGACAATGTGCCCACCAGTGACGACACGCCGAACACCAGCTTGACCTCAAGCGGACTTCAGGTTCGAAGATCGGGAGCGTTCGAGTCCACGCACGGGGATTCGAGTCCACGTACGAGGGAGGGGTACCCCATGAAGGCTGTCGTCGTTCCGGAGTTCGGCGGTCCCGAGGTCCTGCGCACCGCCGAGCTGCCCGACCCGGAGCCCGGGCCGGGCGAGGTCCGGGTGCGGGTCCACGCCGCCGGGGTGCAGCCGGTGGACCTGGCCGTCCGGAGCGGGTACAGCCCGCCCGGGGCCGTCCTCGCCCTGCCCGCCGTCCTCGGCAACGAGTTCGCCGGGGTGGTCGACCGGACGGGCCCGGGCGTCGAGCGCTGGAAGACCGGCGACGAGGTGATCGGCTTCCGCACCCTGACCGCCCAGGCCGAGCTAGTCGTGGTGGACGCGGGCCAGCTGGCCGCCAAGCCCGCCGCGATGCCCTGGGAGCAGGCCGGCGCGCTCTCCGCCTCCGGCCAGACGGCGCACACCGCGCTCTCGGTGCTCGGGGTCGGCCCCGGCGACACCGTGCTGGTCCACGGCGCCTCCGGCGGGGTGGGCACCATCGCCGTCCAGCTCGCCCGCGCCTGGGGCGCCACGGTGGTCGCCACCGCGAGCGAGCGCAACCACGCCTACCTGCGCGAGCTGGGCGCACTGCCCGTCGCGTACGGGGAGGGGCTGGTCGAGCGCGTCCGGGCGGTGGCGCCGCAGGGCGTGGACGCGGCCCTGGACGCCGCCGGGCGCGGGGCGCTGGAGGCCTCGCTCGAGCTGGTCGCCGACCGGGCGCGGATCGGCACCCTCGTCGACTTCGAGGGCGCCGCGAAGCACGGGGTGCACGCGGTGCGCACCGACCGCACGGCCGAGCGGCTCACCCGGCTGGTCGAGCTGTGGGAGGCGGGCGGACTGCGGGTGGAGGTCGCCGAGACGCTGCCGATGGAGCGGGCCGCCGAGGCGCACCGGCTGGTGGGGACCGGGCACGTGCGGGGCAAGGTGGTGCTGACGTTCTGAACCGGTGCCGGCGTTCTAAACCTCGCCGAGGGGGCGGATTCCGGGCCGATTGTGTGTTTCGGCTGCTGACCAGGTAATGTTCTCCACGTCAGCAGGCGCCGCTAGCTCAGTTGGTTAGAGCAGCTGACTCTTAATCAGCGGGTCCGGGGTTCGAGTCCCTGGCGGCGCACAGACAGCCGGAAGGCCCTTCGCGAGAGCGAAGGGCCTTCCGGCGTTTTGCGCCCCCTGTCGACGGCGATGACAGGCCGTGGCAGGAAAGGTGGGAAACAGGTCATTGCTGCCACCTCCGGCCGCTGACAGTGTGTCCGTATGAGAGCGCGCAGCGTGGTCCTCGTCCTGTACGACGGCGTGCAGAGCCTGGACGTCACCGGGCCCCTGGAGGTGTTCACGGGTGCGGGCGCCGCCGCCCGCCGGCCCGGCGCGTACCGGGTGACCACCGCCTCCCCCGGCGGCGCCGCCGTGCGCAGCAGCAGCGGGCTGCGGATGCTGCCGGACGCGGACCTGGCCGAGGCCGGGCCCGTGCACACCCTGCTGGTCCCCGGCGGCGAGGTCGTCGAGGACCCGGACGGGGCGCTGGTGGCCGCCGTACGGGAGCTGGCCGGGCGGGCGGAGCGGGTGGTGTCGGTGTGCACCGGGGCCTTCCTGCTCGCCGAGGCCGGGCTGCTGGACGGGCGGCGGGCGACCACCCACTGGTCGTACTGCGAGGCGCTGGCCGCGCGGTACCCCCGCGTCCAGGTCGACCCCGACCCGATCCACGTCCGGGACGGGCACATCGCCACCTCGGCCGGGGTCACCGCCGGGATCGACCTGGCGCTGGCCCTGGTCGAGGAGGACCTCGGGCGGGAGGCCGCGCTGCTCGTCGCCCGGCACCTGGTGATGTTCCTGCGCCGGCCCGGCAACCAGGCCCAGTTCAGCACCCAGCTGGCCGCCCAGGTGGCCGCGCGGCAACCCCTGCGCGAGCTGCAGCGCTGGATCGCCGAGCACCCGGAGGCCGACCTGTCGGTGGAGGAGCTGGCCCGCCGCGCGGCGCTGTCGCCCCGGCACTTCGCCCGGGCCTTCGCCGCCGAGGTGGGCGTGACCCCGGGCCGGTACGTGGACGGGGTCCGGCTGGAGGCCGCCCGCCGCCGGCTGGAGGACACCGACGAGGGCGTCGAGGAGATCGCGCGCTCCTGCGGCTACGGCACCCCGGAGGCGATGCGGCGCGCCTTCGTCCGGGCCCTGGCCGCCCCGCCCGCCGAGTACCGGCGCCGCTTCCGCCCCGCCCCTGTCCCGACATCCCCTGGAGGTCACTGATGCGCATCGCCGTCCTGCTGTACGAGAACTTCACCGCCCTGGACGCGGTCGGCCCGTACGAGGTGCTGTCCCGCGTCCCCGGCGCCGAGGTGGTGTTCACCGCCGCCCGGCGCGGGCCGGTGCGCACCGACATGGCGAGCCTGGCGCTCACCGCCGACGCCTCGCTGGAGGAGGTGACCTCGGCCGACGTGCTGCTGGTGCCCGGCGGGCCGGGGACGGCGGAGCAGCTCGGCGACGAGGCCGTGCTGGAGTGGGTGCGTGCCGTGGACGCGACGACCACCTGGACGACCTCGGTCTGCTCCGGCTCGCTGATCCTGGGCGCCGCCGGGCTGCTCGGCGGGCGGCGGGCCACCTCGCACTGGGTCTGCCTGGACCAGCTGCCCCTCTTCGGCGCGCAGCCGTCGGGGACGGAGCGGATCGTCGTCGACGGCAAGTACGCGACAGCGGCCGGGGTTTCGGCCGGCATCGACCTGGCGCTCACCCTCACCGGGCTGATGGCCGGGGGGAGGGTGGCGGAGTCGATCCAGCTGGTCATCGAGTACGACCCGCAGCCGCCGTACTCGGCGGGCTCGGTCGCGACGGCCCCGGCCGGGCTGGTGGAGGAGCTGAAGGCCACCAACCTGCTGCTGGTGTAGGGAAGTTGAGCAGGTGCCCCACATCCCTGGAGGGATGCGGGGCACCTGCTGCCGTCGTCAGCGGCCGTCAGCGGCCGAAGTAGGAGTTGAAGTTCTTGGAGAACTCCTGCCCGCCGAAGCGGTCCCAGTTGATCGACCAGGTCATCAGCCCGCGCAGGTTCGGCTGCGCGCCCGAACGCGGGGTGTACGAGCCGCAGTTGGTCAGCTTGGTGAGGCAGTCCAGCGCCTTGTTCACCTCCGCCGGGGAGACGTAGCCGTTGCCCGCGTTGGTGGTGGCCGGCATGCCGATGGCGACCTTGGAGGCGGGCAGCGGCGGGAACACGTTGTTGACGTTCCCCGCGACCGGGAAGCCCTTGAGCAGCATGTCCGTCATCGCGACGTGGAAGTCGGCGCCGCCCATCGAGTGGTACTGGCCGTCCAGGCCCGTGATGGAGCCGGAGTTGTAGTCCTGGACGTGCAGCAGGGTGAGGTCGTCGCGCAGCGCGTGGATGACCGGCAGGTACGCCCCGGCGCGCGGGTCCTGGCCGCCCCAGGGGCCGGATCCGTAGTACTGGTAGCCGAGCTGGACGAAGAAGGTCTCCGGCGCCATGGTCAGCACGAAGCCCTGGCCGTACTTGGCCTTGAGGGTCTTCAGCGCCGAGATCAGGTTGACGATGACCGGGCTGGTCGGGTTCTTGAAGTCGTTGTCGCCGGTGTTGAGGGACAGCGAGTGGCCCTCGAAGTCGATGTCGAGGCCGTCCAGGCCCCACTTGTCGATGATCGCCGAGACGGAGCTGACGAAGGTGTCCCGGGCGGCGGTGGTGGTGAGCTGGACCTGGCCGTTCTGGCCGCCGATCGAGATCAGCACCTTCTTGCCCTGGGCGCGCTTGGCGGCGATGGCCGCCTTGAAGTCGGCGTCGGACTCGACGGTCGGGCACTCGGTGGCCGAGCAGCGGTTGAAGCGGATGTCGCCGGAGGTGACGGAGGTGGGCTCGCCGAAGGAGAGGTCGATGATGTCCCAGGAGTCGGGGACGTCGGCCATCCGGGTGTAGCCGGCGCCGTTGGCGAAGCTGGCGTGCAGGTAGCCGACGAGGGAGTGGCCGCCGGGGTTGCCGGTGGGGGTTCCGGTGGGCGTACCGGTCGGGGTGCCGGTCGCGGTGGGCGAGGCCGTCGCCGTCGCCGTCGCCGTCGCGGTCGGGGACGCCGTGGCGGTGGCGGTGGCCGTGACGGTCGGCGTCGGGGACGGGCTGGGCGCGCCCGGGCCGTCCAGGGAGACGTCGTCCGCGTAGTAGGTGCCCTGGCCGTACCAGCCGTGGGTGTAGACCGTGGCGCTGGTCTGGTTGGCGCCCGTGGTGAAGCTGACGCTGAGCTTCTGGTACGCCCCGCCGGTGCCGGGCGTCCAGGTGCTGGGGCCGCCGCCGTCGACGCCGAGGTAGACGTAGCTGCCGTTGACGTACGCGCTGAGCGTGTAGGTGGTGCTGGGGGCGACGGTGACGGTCTGGGAGCACTGGGCGGTGTCGCTGCCGCTCGCGGCGCCGGCCAGGGCGTGGCCGCCGCCGTGCACCGGGCCGGTGACGACGGTGCCGGTGTTTCCGGTGCAGCTCCAGGGGCCCAGCGAGCCGGACTCGAAGCCGCCGTTGACCAGGAACTCCCCGGCCGAGGCGGCGGGGGCCAGGCCCAGGGTGACGCCGACCAGGGTGGCGGCGGCGACGGCGGAGGCGGTGCCGGCGGCGATCGCGGCGCGGCGGTTCCTCGGGATCTCGGGAATGTTCTTGGACGGGTTTCTGCGCATGGGGGCGCTCCTGCGGTGGCGCGGTCGTGGGGGACGTCCGAGGGCACGCCGGAGCACGCGCCAGTGGGGGGAACGGCCCGGCCTGGCACCCAAGTTGGACTAGACCACTGAAGTGGATGCGACAGGACGGTGTCAATGGTCCAGACCGGTTACGGCGCCCGGGCCTCCCCTCGGCGCGGCGCCCCGGTTGCCGGTGGTGACACCCCGTCGAAGGATGGAGGGGTGACCGCGCCCGGCTACCTCCGCCACCCCCACCTGCACGGAAGCCTGCTCGCCTTCACCGCCGAGGACGACGTCTGGCTCGCCCCGCTCTCCCCGGACGGCGCGGGCACCGGCCGGGCCTGGCGCGTCACCTGCGACCGCACCCGCGTCGCCCACCCCCGCTTCTCCCCCGACGGCGCGACCCTCGCCTGGACCAGTTGGCTCGGCCCCACCCCCGAGGTCTGGACCGCCCCCGTCGAGGGCGGCGAATCCGCCCGCCTCAGCCACTGGGGCAGCCAGGACACCCGGGTGCGCGGCTGGCTCCCCGACGGCGAGGTCCTGGCCGTCACCTCCTACCACGAGCCCTTCGCCCACTACACCTGGGCGCACTCCCTGCCGCCCGACGGCTCCCCCGGCCACCGGATGCCCTGGGGCCCGGTCGGCGACGCCCAACTCGCCCGCGACCACACCGTGCTGCTCACCGGCACCGCCCCCCACGAACCCGCCGCCTGGAAGCGCTACCGCGGCGGCGCCACCGGCCGGCTCTGGGTCGACGGCTCACGGATCCTGCCCGACCACCCCGGCCACCTCGCCGCGCCCATGGTCGTCTCCGGCCGCATCGCCTTCCTCTCCGACCACGAGGGCATCGGCAACCTCTACTCCTGCCGCCCCGACGGCACCGACCTGCGCCGCCACACCGACCACGCCTCCTACTACGCCCGGCACGCCTCCACCGACGGCACCCGCGTCGTCTACCAGCACGCCGGCGACCTCTGGCTCCTCGACGGCCTCGACGCCCCCGCCCCGCACCGGCTGCACGTCCCCCTCGGCGGCGCCCGGGCCGGCCGCCGCCCGTACCGGGTCGGCGCCGCCTCCCAGGTCAAGGACCTCGCCTGCGACCAGACCGGCCGGGCCGGGGTGATCACCGTGCGCGGCAGCCAGTACTGGCTCACCCACCAGGACGGCCCCGCCCGCGCCCTCGCCGACACCCCCGGCGTGCGCACCCGGCTGCCCGTGATCCTCGGGCACACCGGCGAGGCCGCCTGGGTCACCGACGCGGAGGGCGCCGACGCGATCGAGGTCGTGCCGCTGCCCGGGAGGGAGTCGACCGCGGCGCACCACCGCCGGGTGCTCGCCGCCGGCCGGCTCGGCCGGGTCATCGAACTGACCGCCTCCCCCGACGGCGCCCACCTCGCCGCCGTCGCCTCCGACGGGCGGCTGCTGCTCGTCGCCGCCGGGGACGGCGCCGTACGGGAGGTCGCCTCCTCCGGCTACGGGCCCGTCGCCAGCGCCCGCTTCTCCCCCGACTCGCGCTGGATCACCTGGTCCCAGCCCGTCGCCGGGCGCTCCCTGCGGCGCATCCGGCTGACCAGGGTGGACGGGACCGGGCCGATCACCGAGGTCACCGACGGCCGGTTCGAGGACGAGCAGCCCGTGTTCACCCGGGACGGGCGCTACCTGGCCTTCCTGTCCTGGCGCGGCTTCGACCCCGTCCACGACGTCCACACCGGGGACCTCTCCTTCCCCGTCGGCTGCCGCCCCTACCTCGTCCCCCTCGCCGCCGACACGCCCTCCCCGTTCGCCGCCGCCCCGGAGGAAGCCGCCCCACGCGGCGACGGCGGCGGGGACGGCACCGTCCACGTCGACCCGGAGGACATCGGCGAACGGCTGCTGCCCTTCCCCGTCATCGCCTCCAAGTACTCCGCCACCGACGCCGTCCGCGGAGGCCTCCTCTGGCTGCGCTGGCCCATCGCCGGCACCCTCGGCCAGACCTTCGCCAACCCCGACGACACCTCCGGCCGCCCCTCCCTCGAACACTTCGACCTCGCCCGGGGCACCCGCACCACCCTCGTCGACCGGCTCGACGGGTACGCCGTCTCCGGGGACGGCGGGTCCGTCGCCGTCTACTCCGCCGGAACGTTACGGATCGTCCCCGTCGGGGCCGGGGGTGCGGGCACCTCCGTCGACCTGCGGCGGATCGTCCACACCGTGCACCCCGCCGCCGAATGGCGCCAGGCGTACCACGAGGCCGCCCGCATCGTCCGCGACCAGTTCTGGGACGAGCGGATGTCCGGCCTCGACTGGCCCGCCCTCGTCGCCCAGTACGAGCCGCTCCTCGACCGCGTCTGCACCCCCGACGACTTCGCCGACCTGCTGCGCGAACTCCTCGGCGAACTCGGCACCTCCCACGCCTACGTCACCCCCTCCCGCCGCGCCGAGGGCCCCACCTCCGGCAGCCACCCCCTCGGCCTGCTCGGCGCCAACGCCCACCGCGTCCCCGACGGCCGCTGGCTCGTCGACCGCGTCCTGCCCGGCGAGTCCTCCGACCCGCGCGCCCGCGCCCCGCTCGCCACCCAGGGCGTCCACGACGGCGACGAGATCGTCGAGATCGGCGGCCACCCGGTCGACCCCCGCCTCGGCCCCGGCCCGCTCCTCGCCGGCACCGGCGGCACCACCGTCGAACTCGCCCTGCGCACCGGCCCGGACGGCGCGCTGCGGCGGGTCACCATCACCCCGCTCACGGACGAGCGGCCCATCCGCTACCAGGACTGGGTCGCCAAACGGCGCCACCTCGTACGGGAGTTCAGCGACGGCCGGTGCGGATACCTGCACATCCCCGACCTCGGCGGCTCCGGCTGGGCCCAGTTCAACCGGGACCTGCGGCGCGAACTCGACAAGCCTGCTCTGGTGCTGGACGTACGGGGAAATGCGGGCGGAAACGTCTCGGAGCTGGTGCTCGAGAAGCTGACCCGGTCCGTGCTCGCCTGGGACTTCACCCGCGACCGGCAGCCCGTCCGCTGGCCCCGGCACGCGCTGCGCGGCCCGCTGGTCGCGCTCGCCGACGAGGCCACCAGCTCGGACGGGGACGTGGTCATCGCCGCGATCAAGCTGCTCGGGCTCGGGCCGGTCATCGGCACGCGGACGTGGGGCGGCGTCGTCGGCATGACCGGGCGGCACACCCTCGGGGACGGCACGCAGATCTCCGTACCGAAGAACGCCTCCTGGTTCGGCGGCGGGCTGGGGTGGTCCGTGGAGAACCGGGGCGTCGAGCCGGACGTCCACGTGCTGCGCGGCCCCGGCGACTGGGCGCGGAAGCGTTACCCGGACCTGCACGCCGCCGTACAGCTGGCGCTCGAGCTGCTAGAGGACACCCCGGCCGCGGAACCGCCGCCCGCGGACACGCCGAAGCCGGACCTGCGGCGGCCTCCCCTGCCGCCGCGGGCCCGGTAGCTGCTTCCAGTCCCTCTAGTCCCAGGGATCGCCTTCGGCGGTCATGTTCTCGGCGGCCCGGCGGTCCGCCTCGGTCTGCGCCTTCTGCTCGGCGGTGTCGCGGCTGCGCTCGATGTCGTTGCTGTACGCGTCGGCGGCCTCGTCGTGCGCGAGCGCGGCCCGCTCGGACGGGTTGACGGTCTCCTGCGCCTTGTGGCGGAACCGGTCGAAAATGCCCATGACCCCTCCTCCTGAGGACGGGATGTACGGGATGTGTCGGATTTCGGGGCTGCCCCCACTCTCACACCGGGTACGGGCGGGCGCACCTTGAGCCGCGGGGGTGAACACCCGCGCATTATTCGGTTAGGGGAAAAGGTTCGCCGCCGTTCCTCACCGTCCACCCCCCACCCGCCTGCCGGCGGGTGCCCGCCCCCGGGCTGAGCCGCGCGGGGCTGAGGCAACGCGAAGAGGTCCGGCACCCTGGAGTGCCGGACCTCTTCGACATGGAGCGCCAGGCCCGGGTTGCACGGACTCTTCCTACTGAAAGTAGGACGTGCTCTGGTAGCACCGCTGACGCCTGGCCAGGAGATTTCCTCCTGGCGACGAGGAAAAGAATACCAGCTCAACGCCCATGCTTCGAACGGGGCATCAGCTACCCCAGCCGGTTCGGCGGCCGCGTCGACCGGGGTCGGCGGCGGGAGACCATGGCGCGCTCGAGCCTGTCCGCCTCGTGTGCCAGCTCCGCGCGGAATGCCTCCCAGGTGGCTTCGCGGCACACCTCGCGGAGGTAGTGCTCCTCGGCGATCACCCGGCGCCGCTCGGGGCTGAGCCGGAGGATCAGCCAGGCGAGGAGCCACATCACGCGTCACCTACGGGGCGGGGGCGGCATCGGCGCCCGAGGACGGCCAGGGGCTCCTCGAAGGGCTGCTGCGCGAGGTAGGAGGCTGACCAGGCGACGCCCCACCGGCAGCAGTCCGGGCAGTTCCAGGTTCGCCCGGCCTCGTTGGCATCCCCTATGAAGTCGACCGCCGAGCCGCAGGGGCAGGCAGGAGGGCTGCTCATCGGTGGCTCCGGTCGAACCGCCGCCGGAGGATCGGCTCGGACGCGACGATGCCGGAGTTGAGGACGGCCCCGAACGCCACCAGGCACAGAGGAAGATCCGCTGGCCCGGAAAGCACCCAGAACGCGGCCGCCGCCGCTCCCCCGCTCAGCACCCCGATGACGCCCGTCGCGACCAGCACATCAGACCGGCGATTCACTCGATACCGCCAATACGCGACTTCGCCGGGATGACGACGAAGGCCAACGTCGGCCCGTCCGGGAGTGGCTGGAGAGCGGCGGGATCGACCGTCCACTCGATCCCGCCGCCGACAGGCCGCACGTAGGCGAGACCGCCCCGCGTGTCCATGTAAACGACAGATTGATTGCCCGTCAGATCCTTGACCACCTCACCGACCTGAGGCCGATAGGGCGTCCGGACGGTTGCCTTCTTGCGCGCCATGGAAGCGACTCCGCTCCGTAGTTCGACGACTACTCGGAGCGCCAACTTTCGTCTACGCTAGGAAGCTCTTCAACCTGTCAGTTGTGCTCGGGGAGAGGCAGTCGAAGCCATGAACAAGGTTGAGCTGGACCCTGATTCGTCCCCCGTCGCCAAGTTCGGCGCCCAGGTTCGTAGCGCAAGGGAGGCGAAGGGCTGGACCCAGGAGGAGCTGGCACTTGCCATTGGCTACTCCCCCACGCATATTTCGGCAGTCGAAACTGGTCGACGCCCTCCAACCGCTCGTCTGGCCCGCGAACTTGACAAGGCGTTCGGACTGGAGAACTTCTTCGTTCGCAAGTCGCGCGATCTCAAGTCGTCGACCATCCTCGAAGGCTTCCCGGAGTATGTCGCGTACGAGTCCAAGGCCGTGGAGCTGCGACTGTTCGATCTGGGCATCATCCCGGGTTTGCTTCAAACCCCCGCCTACGCACGGGCCATCGCAGCAGGAGCAGTCCGCCGAGGCAGCATCACGGAGGATCAAGCCGAGGAACGAGTCGCCTACCTCGCACGTCGGCAGGCGAACCTGCGCCGCGAGAACCCGCCGCAGATACACGCCATCCTGGACGAGAGCTGCCTCCGGCGACCTGTCGGCGGAAGCGCCACCATGGCCGCGCAACTCGATGCGCTCGTAGCGTTCGCCCGGATGCCCAACACCGTTCTGCAGGTGGCTCCGTACGCCATAGGAGAAGAGCGGACCTTTGACCTTCCGGTGAACATCCTCACCCTTCCGGACCGATCCTTGATGGCCTACGCCGAATCCGCGATTCAGGGACAGCTGGAACGGGACAGCGGCGCGGTACCGCCGATGCTCACGGCCTACTATCAGCTACAGGCCCTCGCGCACTCACAAGCCGTGTCCGTGGGTCTGATCGGCCAACTAGGAGAGGAACTGCCGTGACCGCCCAGCCTCAGTGGTTCAAGTCGTCGTACAGCAGCAACGGAGGCAACTGCATCGAGGTCGCGGGGAACCTGGTCGCATCCAACACGGTCCCCGTCCGGGACTCCAAGGACTCCGACGGCCCAGCCCTGACCTTCCCGGTCGACGCCTGGCACTCCTTCGTCACCGCTGTCCGCACGGGCGAGTTCGACATCCTCTGACGCGCCTCGAAAGGACATGTACGCCATGCATGACCCAACGAACGCCAAGTGGCGCAAGAGTAGTTACAGCGCCCAGGAAGGACAGTGCGTCGAGGTCGCCGACGGCTTCCCCGGCCTCGTCCCGGTACGAGACAGCAAGGACCCCAGCGGCCCGGCCCTCGTCTTCCCCGCCGACGCCTGGCAGTCCTTCGTCACCGCCATCCGCGCCAGCGAGTTCGGCCCAATCTGAGACCCCGCTCCGCACTAGCGAAACGTCCAGATCCTGGCCGCCTACCCGATGGTCACCGACACACACCCACCCAGATCCGCTCCAGGTTGGCGATGAGACTGTCGAACTCACATGCCACCGGTGGTCGCGCGGGAGTCGGGGCTACGAGGCGACCCAGCCCGGGAGGGTCGGCAACAGGGTTTCGGCGAGCCGGTTCAGGGTCGGGTCGTCGATGTCCGTAGCGTCCTCGCGGGAGACGACGAGCTCGAACGTCCGGCCGCCGGAAGCCTTGGCGTCCTGAGCGACGAGGATGTTCCGGGTGTCGGGCCCGGGCTTGGTGTCGGCCTTCCCGTTCTTCGCGGGAACGAAGGCGATCGTGCTGCTCGAATAGGTCGCGGCGGGGTGGCCGAGGACGGTCGCCTGCGCCGTGAGACCAGGCCGCATCTCGAACCTGTCGTCGACCGAGAAGGTGCTTTCCATCAGGGCGACCGCGACGTGCTGGAGGCGCACCTCCACCATCGGCTCCTTCCCGATCGCCATCGGCATCGGGTGCGCGACCACGACATGGTCGGTCGGCGTGCCCAGCAGCGCGGGCAGGTCGGGCCGGTTCAGCGCGGCGCAGACGCCCGCGTACCCCTGGGCGTCGGTCGGCCGGGGCGCTTCGCAGGCAACCGGCTTGGCCGTCTCGGCCTGATCAGACGGGCTGTCGAACTGTCCCGTCCCCCACAGCCCGGCCAGGATGGCACAGAGCAGCGCCGCTGCGACCGCAACCTTGACTCCTGCTCGGTCCTTGACCGGGTCGGTGCCCTGCTCGTTGTCCTGCTCGACGACGTTCTCGGCTTCCACGTCTGCCCCCCACTACGAAACGCGACTTTGATCCTAGCGTCCGTACTGGGCCTATGGCCTGCGGGTTTCTCGGCCGCCGCATCTCAGGTCAGCACCCATGGGGAGCCCGTGCCTGACGCTGTCGGGGATCTTGGCGATGGCGGTCGGCCATGCCCTCGACATCTCGGTCTTCAAGATCCCCGACCTCGTCACCCGCGATCAGCTCTGCGTCTCCTCGCGGCGTCCGACAGCGGCCGCACCGGGTATCAGGAGCAGCTTGCCGGTGGTACGCCGAGCCTCCAGATCACTGTGGGCCCGGGCGGCCTCGGACAATGCGTAGCGGCCCGTTACGGAGACCTCGAGCGCCTTGGAGCGCACCCACTCGAACACGTCGGCGGCCCGTCGGAGCAGTTCGAACCGATCGGCGATGTAGTCCCCGAGGCTGGGCCGGATCAGGGTCAGCGAACCGCCCTGGGCGAGCCGGATCGGATCGAACGGAGGCACGGCACCACTTGCCGCGCCGAAGAGCACAAGATGGCCGCGGGTTCGCAGGCTGGCGAGGCTCGCATCGAAGGTGTGCGCGCCGACGCCGTCGAAGACAACCGGCAGTCCCTGACCGCCGTTGAGCCGCCTCACCTCGGCTGCGAGATCGTCGACCGCGGAGGAGAGGATCACCTCGGCGGCCCCGGCACGCTTCGCCAGCTCGGCCTTCGCCGTGGTCGACGTCGTGCCGATCACCCTGCCGCCGAGATGGGTGATGAGCTGGGTCAGAAGCAGCCCCATGCCACCGGCAGCCGCATGCACGAGCACCGTGTCGCCCGCCTGAACCGGGTAGGCGTCCTTGACGAGATAGTGCGCGGTCATGCCTTGGAGGAGCACGGCGGCGGCCGTCTCGAAGTCGATGTCGTCGGGAAGCGGCACCAGCCGGGAGGAGTCCACGACGGCCCGCTCGGCATACGACCCGGGAGTCTCCACCCAACCGACCCGGTCCCCGACTGCGACGTCAGCGACGCCGGGTCCGACCTCGACGACCGTGCCGGCGCCCTCAGAGCCCGGGGTGAAGGGCAGCGGGAGGCTGTACCGGCCTTCACGGTAGTAGACGTCGAGGAAGTTGACCCCGGACGCGGCGACCTCCACGACCGCCTCGCCCGGCCCCGGCCGCGGCTGGTCCACCTCCGCCTCCCGCAGCACCTCGGGACCGCCCACTTCGTACACCTGAATCGCTCGCACTGGCCCTCCGATAACGGTTTCCCCCGCCAACCCCGTTGATGGCGATCCGATTCCCGGCAAGCAGACCAGCCCGCCGCCCCCGCCGAGAGCTGAGACGCCCGCTTACACCCCGGCGGCCCCTTGCGAGACACAAGGCGCCACCGAGACACGGGCGTCGGTGGCCAACTCCGATTCGGAGGTTCCCTCTCGGACGCGTTGCCAAGTGGTCGGCTCCGGAAGTCCTTCGGGGTTGACCCCGCCCGACGCCAAGCAAGCTCGGCGCACGGACGGCGGTCATCCCGCTCACCACTCTCACCGGTGGACCAGCGCCGACCTCAGCACAGAGCACGCTGGGTGACGCGTGATGCCGACAAGCGTGCTTCTACTCGGCCCTGTCGGGGACAGCTCCTTGGGCGTAGAAGGAGACGACGCCGCGCCACGGCGATGGGCCGCCCAGCGTTCGGTCAAGGTGCTCTTGTGACGGGTCGAGCGAGCGTCGGGCCGCGTTGACGAACTTCAGGTGTGCCTCCTCCAGCGCGCTGTGGATCGGCCGAAGCTCCTCAAGGTCGGTGGGCCGGCGACCATGGAACAGGATGGTGAAGTCCTCCACGACCTCGCAGAGCTCCACAGCCGCGGCGGCGGCCTCACGAGTTGCCACCAAGCTCAACGACTGCACTCCGGCATTGAACGGCCCCCAGATGTCAGAGGCAGGCTGGCGCTCCTCAAGGAACGCGCCGCGGAGCTCGGCTTCCACAGCGCCGAACGCCTGCAGAAACCTCTCGTAGGCGGCGGTCTGTGTCCCTTGCAGCCACTGACGGTTCTGGCCGCGTCGCCCGACGATCCCGCCTGCGATGACGCCCACGACGGTGGCCGCGACGCCACCTGCGGTGGATATCAGAAGGTCCCATGGGACAGCCAAATCAGTTCCCCCGCATGGTGGATGGTCCGTTCGAGCGAGCTCCGTGCTGACTGTAGAGCCCCATGGCCGCGCCGCACACGCCGAGCAGTGTGCGGGACGCCGTCGAAGGATGGTTCGCCCGCCCGACGAGCCGGCCGTTGGTCGCCTCCGACCTTCGCCCCGCAACCATCGCGAGGTCAACGGCGCACCAGAACGGACACCTCTCCTGGTGGCGTCCAGCAACTGTGCCCTTGGCAGCCGAGGTTCGGGCCGAGCCAGCCTCCGTGTCTGGTCTTGGGAGGGTGGAATCAAAGCGACAACCCAACATCGATCACACCGAGCAGGGATGATCGTGGTCAGGGAAGGGAGATCCGACGCCCATGCTTCGCCGTGCGGCGATGGGCTCGTCCAGATCCCCAAGAGCCGCGCTTCGGGAGGTAGTTCGTGCGCCTGGATGGTGACGCCTGGCAAGCCAGGTTCCGGGATTTCGCCACAGAGGCATGGCGCCTCGAAACCCTCCCCGCCTACAACGTGCCGCAGGAGATCTAGGAGTTGCGGGCCTTCCGGGCCGGTGAACGGATCGACCCGCATACCTGTCGAGGTACTCAGCAATGTGCTCAGGGCGGTACGGGGGAACGTGCTCGGCGTCGACGCGCGGGGAGAACCCCTTGGGTTGTGGCTCAGAGGAAGAAGAGAGACAAATCTTCCAGCGAGCCGGGTCCGGTGAAGAACCCCTCCGCGGTGGCCAGATCCTTCGCGAACCATGGCTCACGCTCGGCGAGCGCCTGGTCGAGATCCTGTCGTTGCTGTGGTGGTTGGTTGCGAGCCGCGACGTTGAGGTCGGTGATGGTTGCCAGCATCAGCTGCTGCCATCGCTCGCCCTGTTCGGCGAGCGCGTAGATGCCGGAAAGCAGGTCGGCCATGCCGATGGGTCGGGTGAGGGAGGAGGGCTCCCTGCCCACGACAGGATGGAGTTCCCAGCCCCCGGCTCGTGCTGCGAGCCGTAGCACGCCGGCCCAATTCCTGATGCGTCCGAGGCGCACGTACACCGACTCGTCGTCGTGCGGTGGCAGGTGGCCACCGTGCAGGGGATTGGTGGCCGCCTCCACGTCGGCCAGGATCCGGCGCTCCGTCCCGGTCAGTACCCACCGCCCCTCCTGCTGAGCTTCCAGAGCGGCGCTGGTCCAGTCCTCGGCCGCAGCCAGACGGGACGCAAAGTCCGCTGGGTCGTTGACGGGTGAAAGTGAGGGCTCGGTGATCACAGCAGTCAGTATCCGACGCCGCATCCCTACAGCACGAGAGCATCACTCACCCCTTTCGTCCGGGCACGTTCATCTGTACGGGACTGGGCATGTTCACCTGTACGCCGACAACACCCATTGATCCGCCACGAGAACGTGGGCCGCCTCCCGCTCCGCATGGCGGCGATCATCGGGAAGACGCCCGACGGTGCAGAACCTGCCGGACTTCTCGACGATGCTGCGAAGCTCTGGCAAATCAGAGCGACTACAAGCTTCGCGTCGAAGTCGCCCACGAAGCGCTGTTACTCGCGCAGGACTTTGATCAATCGTCAGCACTTCTGATTCTCGGTCACTCGCTCACGCCCCCGCACCTGGGCCTCGACCGACGGTGACAGGGCGCGGGTGTACAAGTCGGTGGAAGACTGAACGACGGCAAGGGAGGATCGCGGGGGCACCGCTCTTCTCTCGCTGTACGCTTCTCGAACTCATTGCGGTGTTCAGCGGTGTGGTGCCGTGCTACTGACGGATCGATGCTCGGCTTGGCCCTTCTGCTCCAAGCCGGAGAGGACGCGTGTGCCACTCACTCTTGAAGATCGCTTGGCCATCACCGAACTGGTCTCGTTGCATGGTCACCTTGTTGACGACGGAAGCCTCGACCGGTTGGAGGAGCTGTTCACGTCCGATGTTGTCTATGACCTCACCGACTTCGGCCAGGAGTCGTTGTCCGGGGTCGCGGCCATCAGAGAAGCGGCATACGCGCTGGGAGCCGCCAACCCGGTCGCGCATCACGTCACCAACATCGTTGTGACGGCATCGGCAGACGGCCGGGTGCAGGTCCGATCGAAGGGTCTGGGCATCAAGGCGGACGGCTCCTGCGGTTCCGTCTCCTACGACGACACCATCGTGCGCACTGCGGACGGCTGGCGGATCAGTCATCGCAAGGTGTCGGCACGGCGTACTCCCCTCGGCGGGATGACAAAGTCCGGCTGATCAGCCCTGTCCCACCTGGTGCTAGCGGGTGCGGGCAAGGTTGTGCAGGCGGGCGATCCCGAGCATCGCGTGGTAGACGCCATCGCCTTTGAGGCGACAGTCGCGAAGGATCCTCCAGGTCTTCACGCGGGAGGCTAGGCACGCGCCGGAGGCGGGTGGGGGTGGCTGGTGGGGAACGGCGGTGGACCTGCACAACAAGCGGATCCGACCTGCGACTCGTCGACTCGAGGCCGGGTACCGTCGCGGCATGACGAACCGTGAGTTCCTCGTGGTGACCACGACGCACGATGACGAGACCCGGGCACGGGAGCTGGCGTTGACGGTGGTCCGTGACCGCCTTGCCGCGTGTGCGCAGGTCTACCCCATCCAGTCCGTCTACTGGTGGGACGGCGAGGTTCAGGACTCCGCGGAGTGGCGGGTGGACTTCAAGACCCGGGTGGATCTCGCCGACCAACTGGCCGCGCGCATCGCCGAACTGCACACCTACGACACGCCGGAGATCATCGGCGTCACGGTGACCACCGGCTCGGCCGCCTACCTGGACTGGGTGACCGCAGAGACCCGGAGCTGACCGACGGCTGCGGACCGGGTCGCGCCGCAAGGCGAGGCCGGGGGCGGGCACCCGCCGACAGGCGGGTGGGGGGTGGACGGTGGGGAACGACGGTAGAGCTGCTCAACGCAGCGGATGATGCGCGGGTGTTCGGCGCGGGAATGCGGATGAGGTCCGGTGCCCCGAGGGGCACCGGACCTCATCCGGGTGTGGAGCGCCAGGCCCGGGTTGCACGGACTCTTCCTACTGAAAGTAGGACGTGCTCTGGTAGCACCGCTGACGCCTGGCGAGGGGGTTGATTCCCTCGCGACGAAGAGAAGATTACCAGCTCAACGACCGTGCACCGAACCAGCCCTGACCCAGCCCGCCTGGGAGAATCGTCCGATATGCCCGCTGCGGCGCGTATGAGCCAGCTCACGGAGCGGAGGTGCATAGCGCGGCAGCACCACCGCCCCGACGAACGCGCCTACGCCCGCAGGTCGGTGGGCCGAAGCCGGCGTCAGGCTTCGTCGGGGGTGGGGCCAAAGACGAGTTTCTTCAGTTCCTCGGTCGGGACGATGAGGATCGGGGTGATGCCGCGTTCGGCGACCCAGTGGGCTGCTTCGGCGACGGTGTGGGCGACCGTGACTGCGCCGTCGACGAAGCGGGCGATCGCCTCGCTGCTGACGGCGCCGTCGAGGTCGATGTCGAGGGGTGGGGGGTCGGTGGCGCTGCTGCTGTTGGCGCCCGCGTTGCCTTCCTGGGAGGTGCCTTGCGGGCCGGACATGCCGCCTTCGAATCCGCCTGCCGCTTCGGCGTCCTGGATCTGCTGGAGGACGTCGGGGGCGAGGACGAGGATGGGGCCTGCGGAGCCGTTGGTCTGGAGGAAGGCGCGGGCCTCGTCGGCCGTGGAAACGGTTGCTGTTGCCTGGGTCATCGCTACCCCTGGATGAGGTGTTTCCCCCTTCGTCCATGCTAGCCCGCGCGCAGGAAGTCGGCCGGGCCGACTTCCTGCGCGCAGCGTCATCAGGCCGGGTCGGGGAGGTCGGCCAGGGCGAGCTTGGCCGGGTCGACGACGGAGGTGATGGCGGTGATGCGACCGTCGGTGACGGTGAAGGCGATGACGGAGCGCGGGGTGCCGTCCTCGTTCCAGGAGATGATGCCGGGCAGGCCGTTGACGATGGCGGCGCGGCCGACGGCGGCGGCCGCGGCGCCCAGCTTGGCGCCGGTGGCGACCTTGGTGGCACCGAGGGTGACGACGGTGCCGGCGGGGGTTTCGGCGGTGAGCTTCACGTCGGGGTCGAGCACGCGCAGCAGGCCCTCGAAGTCCCCGCCGCGGGCGGCTGCCAGGAACGCCTGGACGACCTCGCGCTGCTCCCGGGAGACGGCGGTCGGCGGTGCCTCGGTGCCCCGCACCTTCTTGCGGGCGCGGCTGGCGAGCATCTTGGTGGCGTCGGTGGACTTGCCGAGGATCGTGCCGATCTCGTCGAAGGGCACCGCGAACAGGTCGTGCAGCACGAACGCCAGCCGCTCGTTGGGCCGCAGGGATTCGAGGACGACCAGCAGCGCCAGCCCGACGGAGTCGGCGAGCACCGCGTCCTCCTCCGGTGCGGGGCCGTCGTCGAAGGTCACGACCAGTTCGGACAGACCGGTGTCGAGGGACGCCTCGGGGCGGGTCTGGCGCGAGCGCAGCACGTCGAGGCTGATCCGGCCGACGACGGTGGTCAGCCAGCCGGCGAGGTTGTCGATGGCGTCCGCGTCCTGGCGGGAGAGGCGCAGCCACGCCTCCTGGACGACGTCCTCGGCGTCGGCGTGCGAGCCGAGCATGCGGAAGGCGACGGCGCGCAGCCGGTCGCGCTGGGCCTCGAACGCCTCGGCCGTCGGGTCCTCGAACATCTTGTTACCTTCCTCGGGGCTGCTCCGTCATGGGTGATGACGAACCCGAGCGGGTTCACGTAACCGACGGAGGAGCAGACCCATGGAACCGCGTATGAAGAGCATCGCCAGCCCCGAGGTGTCCGCCGGGATCGGCCAGCTGCTCAAGGCAGTTCACTCGGGCGGCGTCGACCCGCGGCTGCTGTCGATGATCCACCTGCGCGTCAGCCAGATCAACAGCTGTGCGCCCTGCGCCTACTCGGCGATCGCGTCCGCGAAGAAGGCCGGGGAGACGGACGAGCGACTGCACGCCGTCGCCACCTGGCGCGAGACGCCGTTCTTCACGGACGAGGAGCGGGCCGCGTTCGCGCTGGCGGAGGCCGCGACCCGCATCCAGGACAACGCCCCCGGGGTGACCGACCCGGTCTGGGACGCTGCGGCGGACCACTTCAGCGAGGCGCAGCTGGGCGCGATCATCCTGGAGATCGGGCTGACGAACATGTTCAACCGGATCAACCACACGACCCGGGAGCAGGCCGGCAAGACCTGGTGAGGCTGCACCCCGAAAGGGGCAGGGCATCTGGCTGATGCCCTGCCCCTGGTTCGATCACCGACGGCTACCTCAGCAGTTGGGGTAACCGTTGTAGGCGGTCCAGTAGTCCAGCGCCGCCCAGGTCTGCGAGCCGACCTCGCCGTCGACCTGGAGGTTCTTCATACACTGCTGGAACTCGACGACGCGGTTGTAGGTGTTCTGGCCGAACACCCCGTCGATGGTGAGCTGGGTGCGCCCGTTGGGGTTGAGCGAGTAGTTCAGCTCGCACTGGAGCGCCTTGACGGCGTCGCCGCTGGCGCCGGCCTTCAGCAGCGGCTCGCTGTTGCTCCAGCCGGAGCAGCGAGACGCCTCGGCACTGGCGGTGGTGGCGGTGGCGACGGTGCCGGCCAGGACCAGACCGGCGGTGGCCAGCCCGATGACGAGCTTGCGCATCGGTGTTTCCCTCCCGTTGGCCGCGCCTTACCCGTGGCGCGGCGTGTGCTTTGAACCTAGCCACCAACTGGACCGCCGTAGATGTCCAATTGAGCGCCGTAGCCTTGGTCCACTTGGCGCAGGCCCCAGCCCGGCGCGCTCAGCCGGGCAGGCGGGAGCGCAGAACGTCGATCTCGCAGCCGGGCGCGGCCGGGTCGAAGCCGTGCTCGGCCAGCCAGCGGACGACGATCAGGCTGCGGTAGGACCACCAGGCGCGGATCAGCTCGACATCGACCTCCGACCCGTAGCCGGCGAGCAGGTCGGGAAGGTGCTCCGGGTGACCGAGGGTGAGGACGGCGAGGTCGTAGTGCGCGTCGCCCGGCGCTGCCTCCGACCAGTCGATCACGCCCGTGACCTCCTCCCCGTCGACGAAGACGTGGTCGGGCTGCAGGTCACCGTGGGTGAACGCCGGGGTCCAGGGGCGCAGGACGGCCTCGGCGATCCGGCGGTTGACCGTCACCAGCTCCTCGGGCAGGACCTCGCCGGCGAGCAGCCACGCGCACTCGGCGTCGAGCCGCGCGGCCCGTGCCTCGACGCTCTGGCCGGGCCAGGGCGGCAGCGGCGCCTCGTGCAGCCTCCGTACGGCGGCGCCGGCCGCGGCCCAGGCGGCGGGTGAGGCGGGGGACGGCGAACCGTAGCGGCCGAGCGCCGTACCGGGCAGGGCGGCGAGGGCGAGGACGGGCGGGCGCCGCCACAGCACCTCGGGGGTCGGGACGGGCGCGAGCGCCATCGCCTCGGCCTCGGCGTCGGCCCGGGCCCGGTCGGCGTCGACCTTCAGGAACACATCGCCGACGCGCAGGGTGGCCCGCTCGCTGTGGGCGACGACGATCTCGACTTCACCGAGCTCGACTTCACCGAGCTCAACCTCACCGGTCTCAACTTCATTGTTCATGAGCACAGTTAAGGGCCCGGCCACCCGCCGAGGCGAGTGACCGGGCCCGAGCCGGAGCCGTCAGCCGGTGATGCTGGCCGCGCCCGTCTCCAGGTGGCCGGTGAAGCGCTGCGACCAGCTGCTGTCCCCGCTCACCGTCACGGTGAAGTCGTACCAGCCGTTGTTGTACGCCACCGCGTTGAAGTAGTCGGTGACGCTGCCGCCGGCCGGCACCTGGTACGTCCAGGGGCCGTCCGTCCGGTAGTTGTTCGACGCGATGGTGAACGTCACCGCCGTGCTGCCGGAGTTGGCGAGCTTGAAGTAGACGGCGAGCTTGCCCGTCCCCGGCTCCACGGCGTACGAGGCCGTCACCGCGGCGTTCTTGCCGGACTTCGTCGCGTCGCCCTTGAAGCGGCGCAGGAAGCGGTTGGGGCCGACGACCGTGAGGTCGTACGGTCCGCCGCCGAAGCCGGTGCCGCAGTTGAAGAAGTCGCTGGTGCTGCCGCCGGGGTCGACGGTGTACTGCCAGGGGCCGCCGCTGCGGTAGGCGTTGGCGTACGCGGCGAAGTGCGCCGACTTCTGGGCGGCGGCGCCGCCGTTGTCCATCCCGATCCAGACCTTCATCACCCCGGCCGAGCCGAACTCCAGGTGGTCGAGGTTGGCGTTCGGCTGGTACGGCACGGCGCGCGCCGGGCGGGTGCCCGACTCCTGGACGGGGAGCTGGTTGTTGACCGGCGCCGGGTTGGGCAGCGGGCCGCAGGCGGAGAGGCCGATGGTCTGGGAGGTGTCGGGCAGGGCCGGCAGGCCGTACACCGGGCTGGTGAAGTCGAACATGCCGGTGAGGTCGCCGCAGACGCGCCGGCGCCAGTCGCTGATGTTGACGCACTGGGCGGGGGTGCCGAGGGCGGTGGTCCAGGTCTCCAGGAAGCGCAGCACCGAAGTGTGGTCGTGCGTCTCGGAGTTGACCCAGCCGCCGCGGGTCCAGGGCGAGACGGCGATCATCGGGACGCGGAAGCCGAGCCCGATGTTGGCGCCGTTGACGAACTCGCCGGGGGTGCCGGCCGGGGCCGCGGGCGGCGGGACGTGGTCGAAGAAGCCGTCGTTCTCGTCGTAGTTGACGAACAGGACGGAGGAGTTGAAGACGTTCGGGTCCGCGTTCAGCGCGTCGATCACGTTGTGGACGAAGTGCGCGCCGTCGGCCGGGGTGGCGTACGGGTGCTCGGAGGAGCCCTGGTCGGGGACGATCCAGGAGACCTTGGGCAGGGTGCCGGCGAGGACGTCGGCCTTGATGGCGGCGACGATGTCGTCGGGGGTCCTGCCGGTGACGGCGGGCACGGAGCCCATGCCCTTGACCGCCAGGGCGCTGCCGGCGGGGGCGCCCGCGAAGGCGCTGAAGTAGGCCAGCGCGTTGTCGCCGTAGTTGTCGGAGGCGTTCTGGTAGACCTTCCAGCTGACGCCCGCCGTCTCCAGGGCCTCGGCGTAGGTCTGCCAGCGCAGGCCCTTCTCGTCGCCGCCGTCGTACGCCGGGCCGCCCGCGGTGCCGGCCGGGTCGATCTGGCCGGACCAGTGGTAGGTGCGGTTGGGGCCGGTCGCGCTGAGCACGGAGCAGTGGTAGGCGTCGCAGATGGTCCAGTTCTCGGCGAGCGCGTAGTGGAACGGGATGTCCTGGCGGGTGAGGAAGCCGAGGGTGCGCACGTTGCCCTTGGCGGCGACCCAGGAGTCCATCTTGCCGCTGTTCCACGCCCTGTGCTGGTCGCTCCAGCCGTGGGCGAGGTCGCCGTTGCACTGGGCGAGGCGCTCGGGGTCGGCGCCGCCGGCGGGCTTGGTCTGGCTGAACTGCCACGGGTACTGGCGGCCCAGGCCGTTGGGCTGGTTGAAGACGCTGTAGCCGTTGGCGATCTGGATGGCGCTGCGGTCCGCGAAGCCGCGCACGCCCTTCAGCATGCCGAAGTAGTGGTCGAAGCTGCGGTTCTCCTGCATGAGGATCACCACGTGCTGCACGTCGGTGATGGTGCCGGTCGTGGTCAGCGCGGTGGTGGAGGCGGGCGCGGCCACATTGCCGGTGGCGGCCCCGGCAGGCCCGGCGGCGCCGGTGCCGGCGATCGCGAGGCCGGCCGCGGCGGCGCCGGACAGCGTGACGAACTTCCTACGACTCAACTCGGCCATCAGCCCAGTCCGTCCCTTCGCTGGCGATGTTGTGTACACAAGTCGGGGCTTGGATCGCGCAGCAGTCTCCACCGCGGCCTCGGCGGCCCACCAGATGCCCGCGGCAGGGTTGGCGGACTGTTCGCCCGGCCGTCACCGAGCGACGCCGGGCTGAACGAGGAACGGAGGAAGGGAGGGGGTCCCGCGTCAGCGGTCCTTGACCTCGATGCCGAGCGCGTGGGCGAACTGCGGCGCCAGCTCCATCAGTTGGAGTGAGCTGATGACCGCCCCGCGCAGCCCCTCGTGGCCGTCGGCCAGGCCCAGCCGGGAGGCCCCGCGCAGGTCGACCTTGCTCAGTCTGGCCCCGCGCAGCCGGACCTCCTCCAGCGTCGAACCGGGGAAGGACACCTCGGTCAGCTTGGCCTCGCCGAAGTCCACGTCGCGCAGCAGGCAGTCCTCGAACACCACGTCCCGCAGCACGGCGGCACGCAGGTTGACGGCTTCCAGTTTGCAGCCGCGCAGCACCACCCGGCGCAGCGCCGAGCCGTACGCGGAGATCCCGGCCAGCACCCCGCCGACGATCGCGCCGTCCTGCCACTCGCTGTCGCTCAGGTCGCAGGCGACCCAGCGGCCGGCCTGTACCCAGACCTCGTTGAACCGGGCCTGGCGCAGCTTGACGCCGCTGAGCGCGACGCCGGTGAAGGCGCACTCCAGGAAGGAGGCGCCGGAGGCGGACTCGTCGGTGTGCTCACCGCCCTCGAAGTGCACGGTGTCGTAGCGCTCGTCGCTGCGCAGCGGCCCGGCGTGGGGGCGCAGGAGGTCGGCGTACGGCAGGTCGGCGAGCTGCTCGGGGACGGGACGGGGCATGGCGGCGGCACCTTTCGGACGGGTCTCGCCCGCATGTTCGCACGCACCGCCGACAACGCCCCGGAGCGGCGGGGCTCCGGGGCGTTGCGGTCACGAGGAAGTGGCTAGGGCCTCTCTTTCGGATGTTGTCGGGTCAGCGGGCGGCGTTGGGGTGCGTGCATCGGCGGTGCCGAGGAGGGAGTCCATGCGGAGCATTGGCGACTGACGAGAAGCCGTCGAGGTGCGTGCCCCGGCGGCGACCGCCCGGCAAGATCCGAAAGAGAGGCCCTTAACCACGGGCCCACAGGGAGTTCACCCGGCTGCGCTCCGCGCTGTTCGGGTACGGGTTGGTGCAGCTGGTGCCGGGGCCGCCGCCGGACATCAGCTCGCTGCACGGGCCGGAGTAGTGGTCCGGCAGGCCCAGCACGTGCCCGGTCTCGTGGGCGGTGACGCGGACGGAGTTGTACTGCCGGTTCTGCTGGTAGTCGAGGAAGATGTAGCCGCGCCCGTGGCCGTCGGTGCTGGCGTAGGAGCCGCGGCTGTCGTTGCCCTCGTAGTACTTGAAGTCGCCGCCGGAGCCGGACCTGAGCTTGACGTTGCTCACCGAGCTGTTCCAGATCTGCGCGGACTGGGCGATCTGGTTGCGGAAGGTGGGCGCCGAGCTTGCGTCGTAGGTGACGGTGACGACGGCCAGGCCCGGGTTGGCGGCCTGCTTGGCCTTGGCGGAGGCCATCACGGCCTTGAAGAACGCCTCGTTGTTCGCCGCCTCGGTGGCCGAACCGGCGTATTCCGTAGCCGAGTTGGCCGAGGCGGTGTACCCCTGGACGGTGGGGGCGGGCGCGGCCGAGGCGGCGGTGGCGGGAAGGACCGCGAGGCCGGCGGCGAGGGCCAGACCGAGGGTCGCGGACAGCAGGGAACGCTTCATGTGGGGGCTCCGATTCCGGTGGCGCCGCGGCCGGTTGGGGTCGGCCGGTGGGGTGGCGCCTGGTGAACGGTGGGTGTCCCCAGAGCTTCGGGCAGTCCGGCGCGCGAGCGGATGATGCCAACCCGCGATAGCTCCGGCCAATGGCCCGGCCGCTCCGGTGATTTGAGTCGTCTTTAATCAGCCTTGACCCGACCATGCCCCTGGCATTCCGTTCGGGCGGCGGCTAGGCTCCCCGGCGGGGAAGTAACCGAGCGGCGGGCCGACCGTTTCCGGCCGGCCGGCCCGCCGCGCGCCCACTTCCCTCTGCCGGAGCCTTAGTTGTCCACGCCGTTGGCCCACAGGCCGTCGACCTGGCTGCGCTCGTTGCCGTCCGGGTACGGGTTGGTGCAGGACGGGCCGGGGCCGCCGCCGGACATCAGCTCGCTGCACGGGCCCTCGTAGTGGTCCGGCAGGCCCAGCACGTGGCCGGTCTCGTGCGCGGTGACGCGCAGCGAGTCGTACTGCTGGTTCTGCGAGTAGTCCAGGAAGACGTACCCGTGTCCGTGGCCGTCCGTGCTGGCGTACGAGCCGCGGCTGTCGTCGCCCTCGTAGTACGAGAAGTCGCCCTGCCCGCTGGACTGCTGGAGCTGGACGTTGCTCACCGAGCTGTTCCAGATCTGCGCGGCGTTGGAGATCTGGCTGCTGAAGGAGGGCGCGTTGGAGGTGTCGTAGGTGACGGTGACGGTCTGCAGCCACGGGTTGGCGGCCTGCCGGGCCTTGGCGGAGGCCATCACGGCCTTGAAGAACGCCTCGTTGTTCGCCGCCTCGGCGGCCGAACCGGCGTACGTCGTACGGGAGTTCGCCTGCGCGGTGTAGCCGCTCACGCCCTGGGCGGCGTGGACGGCGGGCGCGGCGGAGGCGGCCACGACCGGCAGGGCGACGAGGCCGGTGGCGAGGGCCAGGCCGAGGGTTGCGGACAGCACGGATCGCTTCATTCCTGGGGGCTCCGTAGTTCGCGGCGCGCCTGCCGGCCGTGGCCGGTTGGGGGCCGGGCCACGGTGGCGACGCGCGGTGGGGGCCGCCCCGGCAGTCGGCCGGGACGGTTCGTTGCCCCAGAGCTTCGACCCGTGGGGGCCCGGAGCGGATGATGCCAATCCGCGATAGTGCGACCGCATACCGGTGGGAATCCGCCGCGTACCTGAATCCGCGTACCGGAATCCGCGCGCCGAATCGCGCTGCGATTGATTGGCTGTCATGTCCTTGGCGAGACAGGCGTTCGGCGTTTATGCTCCGGGCGTGGAGCTCGACGTGAGACACCTCCGGGTGCTGTGCGCGATCGCCGACACCGGCAGCCTCCGCAAGGCCGCGCTCCAGCTCGGCATGACCCAGCCCTCCCTCACCACCCAGCTGCACCGCATCGAACGGGCCATCGGCGGAACGCTGTTCACCCGCGAGCAGACCGGAAGCCGCCCCACCGCGCTCGGCCACTCCGTGCTCTCCCGGGCCCGCCCGGTGATCGCCGAGATGGCGGCCCTGGTGGCCGCCGCCCGCCAGGAGGCCCGGGAGGTCACCGGTCCCGGGCGCCAGCGCCGGCTGCGCATCGGCAGCGTCGGCAGTCGCGCGGTCGCGGCCTGGCTGCGCCGGGTGCACGACCGGCTGCCGGACACCGACACCACCATCCACGTGGACATCTCCGCCAGCGCGCTGGTGCGGATGGTCGCCGCCGACCAGCTGGACGTGGCCTTCGTGTACGAGAGCGAGGGCTTCCCACTACGGGTGCCGCCGGACGCCGAGCACCGCGTACTGATGGCCCGCGAGCCGCAGTTCGTCGCGCTCTCCGCCGGGCACCCGGCCGCCGGGCGTCCGGTGGTCCACCTCGCCGACCTCGCCGAGGACACCTGGATGGTGGACCCGACCGCCGACCACGAGTACGCGGCGATGCGCCGGGTCTTCAGCGAGGCGGGCCTCAACCCCCGCGTCGTCCAGGTGCGGGACAACGCCACCGCCGCCGAGCTGGTCGCCTCCGGCGAGGCCGTCCGCCCCTGCCAGCCCACCTCCCTGCCCGGCCCCGGCACCGTCGTGCGCCCCGTCTTCGGGGACCCGCTGGCCGTGCGGCTGCTGTTCACCTGGCGGCCCCGTGTCCTCAGCCCGCCCGCCCTGGACGCGCTGTACGGGGACCTGCGCGCCGCCTACCTGGACCTGGCCAAGGTCAACCCGGCCTACCTGGCCTGGCTGGCGCGGCACGAACCGGTGCTGCTGGAACGGGCGCAGCCCGCCTGAGGGCCGGCCTAGGCCCTCTCCTCCCGGCTGTGCACCGTGACGCCCACCGCGATCATCAGCGCGCAGACCAGCCCGGCCGCGAGCACCCCCGAGGTGCCCAGCGCCGTACAGGCCAGCACCAGGACGGCCCCGGCGGGCGCGATCGACTGGGCGAGCGCCCCGCGCTTGGTGTGCCGGGAGTGCAGGAACCAGACCGTGAACAGGTAGACCGCGGTGGGCACGGTGACGGTCGCGGCGGCGGCCGTCTCGGAGATCTCCGCCTTGTGCACGGCCGACTCCACCGCCACCTCCAGCCCGGTGCCGATCGCCGCCGCCGAGGCGAACACCACGTAGTGGCCGTAACCCCAGGCGAACGCCTGCCGGTTGGAGCGCAGGTGCGTGTGGACGGACCGCGCGAAGTAGATCCACCAGGCGGCGAAGCAGATCAGCAGCCCGCCGACGGCCACCGGCACCAGCCGGCCCAGCTCCTCGTGCTCGTCCACCGCCGACTGCACCGCCACCGTCGCCGCGGCCACCGTCTCGCCGAGGACGATCAGCGTGAACAGCCCGTACCGCTCGGCGATGTGGTGCGGGTGCCAGGAGGTCTGCATCCGCAGCTCGGCGAGCACCGGCACGGCCAGCTCGCACACGACCCCGAGCGGGATGACGTACGGCCTGGCGGCGTCGGGCAGCACCAGCATCACCACCCAGCCGGCCTGGCACAGGGTGATCCCCGCCGCGTACCGCAGCGCGACCCGGCGCGCCTCGCCCTGCTCCCCGGTCGCCGCGCGCAGCCACTGGGTGACCATCGCCAGGCGCATCACCACGTACCCGGTGATCGCGAGCACGAGGTCCTGGGCGGTGAACAGCCTCGGCACCCCGGCGGCCAGGATCAGCACCCCGGCGATCTGCACCAGCGTGGTGACCCGGTACGGGACGTCGTCGACGTCGTACGCGGAGGCGAACCAGGTGAAGTTCATCCAGGCCCACCAGATCGCGAAGAACGCCAGCACGAATCCGCGCAGGCCCTCCCCGTAGTGCCCGGCCGCCAGGGAGTGGGCCAGCTCGCGCCCGGCCTGGCCGACCGCGACCACGAAGCAGAGGTCGAAGAACAGTTCCAGCGGGGTCGCCACCCGGTGCGGCTCGTGGCGGTCGCGCGGGACCATCCGGCGCACCGGGCGCGGGTCGACGGGGTGCGGGCGGGGTGCTCCTGCGGCGGGGTCGCTGGCCATCGGTGCTGCTCCACGGGGGTGCGGTGGGGTGCGGGCGGGGTGCGGGCGGGACATACGGGCGGGGGTGCGGGCGTGCCGTCCCGCGCATCCTGGCAGCGGCGCGGGCCCGGCGCACGCACCGGCGCGCTGTGCCGGTGCGCGCCGAACCGAGCTCGGTCAATTCCGGTCATTCCAGACACAGATGGTCACGAATATCCCTTTTCTCCCTTGCCGTCAGCCGTAGTTGACGCCCCCGTGCGCGAAGTGGGTGACAGCACGGAGGGTTTCCTGGCGCGCCCCGCGCGCTGCGCGGCGACCGACCCGGACACCCCGCTAGATTCGTCCCCGGTTGGAAGCGGACGCGGGCCCTGCGGGGCCCCACGAGACGGGCGGCCTGCGGGCAACGCGGAAGGTCAAGGCCGGTGGCACGGCGACGGGGGCGGCGGAACCGGCCTCCCCGCGCCCGCCCCGTCGGCCTCGTGATCACCGCGCTGCTCGCCAGCTCCTCACTCCGCGTGCCCGTCCGAATACGATTCGGCGGATCGGTCGGAGGGCATGTAAAGTCTCCGATGTCAGCAGGCGCCGCTAGCTCAGTTGGTTAGAGCAGCTGACTCTTAATCAGCGGGTCCGGGGTTCGAGTCCCTGGCGGCGCACAGACAGCCGGAAGGCCCTTCGCGAGAGCGAGGGGCCTTCCGTCGTTTCCACACCGCTCCACACCGCTCCGCTCCGGACAGTCCGGACAGTCCGGACGGGCGGCGATTCGAAGCACCCCCGCGGAGCGTGTATTGTTCTCCGGGTCAGCAGGCGCCGCTAGCTCAGTTGGTTAGAGCAGCTGACTCTTAATCAGCGGGTCCGGGGTTCGAGTCCCTGGCGGCGCACAGACACTTGGGGAGCCTCTCGCATCAGCGAGAGGCTCCCTGATTTTTTGCCCTTCGACGTCCGATTTGTGTGTGATGTCGGTCTCGATTCCCCTTTCGACGGAGTCGACCGGCCCCTTTCGGACGTCCTGGGCAGTACACCGGAACCGGGACAAAGGTCCCCAACCGTCCCTCCCCCCGCCCGTGCAGGCCGGCCAGGTCCGCCCGCAGGAAAGGCCGCGCTTTGTCCCGAAACGCCCAGAGCGGCCCTCGCACGCCGTCGAGCACGCCGTTGATGAAACTCAGGCCGATCAAGCGCCTCAGGCGCCCGACCGCGGGCGGAACAGGCGGAGCGGGCGGCAAGAGGCCCAAGCGCACCGGCTGGCGCCGGCTGATCCCCACCTGGCGGATGACCCTGCTCGGCTTCGCCTCGGCGATCCTGCTCGGCGTCGGGCTGTTCGCCCTGGGCATCGCCCTGGTGAAGGTCCCGGACGCGCACGCCACCGCCGTCGCGCAGAGCAACACCTGGCTCTACTCGGACGGCTCGGTGATCACCCGCACCGGCCAGACCAACCGGCAGAACGTGAGCCTGGACAAGGTCTCCCCCGCCGCCCAGCACGCCGCCCTGGCCGCCGAGGACCGCAACTTCTACAACGAGGGCGCGATCAACGTCCAGGGCCTGGCCCGCGCGGCCCTCAACACCGCCAAGGGCGAGGGCACGCAGGGTGGTTCCACGATCACCCAGCAGTACGTGAAGAACACGTACCTGAACCAGAAGCAGTCCGTCACCCGCAAGGTGAAGGAGCTGTTCATCGCCATCAAGGTGGACGCCACCGAGAGCAAGGACGAGATCCTCGCCGGCTACCTGAACACCTCCTACTACGGCCGCGGCGCCTACGGCATCCAGGCCGCCTCCCAGGCGTACTTCGGCGTCGACGCCTCCGCCCTCAACGCCGCCCAGGGCGCCTACCTGGCCACCCTCCTGAACGCCCCCAGCGCCTACGACGTCGCCACCGCCACCCCGGCGGGCAAGCAGAACGCCGTCAACCGCTGGAACTACGTGATGGACGGCATGGTCAAGGAGAACTGGCTCCCGGCCGACGAGCGCGCGAAGACCGTGTTCCCCGAGGTCAAGGACCCGCAGCCCAACCCCGGCCTCTCCGGCCAGGCCGGCTACCTGGTCGACGCGGCCACCCAGTACCTCACCGCGAACGGGATCATCAACGAGACCGAGCTCGCCAAGGGCGGCTACACCGTCAAGCTGAGCATCGACCCGAACCGCCAGCAGGCCCTCCAGGACTCCGTCCAGGCGCAGCTGCACGACAACCTGAACCCGGACAAGCGCAAGAAGGACGCCGCCGCCCAGGCCGGCGCCGTCTCCGTCGACCCGAGGACCGGCGCGGTCGTCGCCCTGTACGGCGGCGTCGACTACGTCAAGCACTACGTCGACAACGCGACCAGGCGTGACTACCAGGCCGGCTCGACCTTCAAGCCGATCGCCCTGGCCGCGGCCTTCGAGAACAACGCCCGGACCCAGGACGGCCGCACGATCACCCCGCGGACGATCTACGACGGCACCAGCGGCCGCAAGGTCCGCGGCGCCAAGGGCACCCCGTACGCGGCGCCCAACGAGGGCGACAAGAGCTACGGCCAGATCAGCCTCCAGCAGGCCACCGACTGGTCGGTCAACTCGGCCTTCACCCAGCTCGCGCAGGACGCCGGGCTGCAGAAGGTGAAGGACACCGGCATCGCGCTGGGCCTGCCCTCCAACACCCCGAGCCTGGACGCCATCCCCTCGATCCCGCTGGGCACGGCCACCCCGAGCGTGCTGGACATGGCCGGCGTGTACGCCACGCTGGACAACGGCGGCAAGCAGATCACCCCGTGGCTGGTCGCCGCCGTGGACCGCGAGGGCGAGGCCGTGCCGCTGCCCGCGCACAAGACCACCCAGGCGATCAGCGCGGACACCGCGAACCAGGTCACCTCGATGCTCCAGGGCGTGGTGAGCGACCCGGGCGGCACCGGCTGGCGGGCGAAGGCGCTGGGCCGCCCGGTGGCGGGCAAGACCGGCACCACCGACGAGCAGAAGTCCGTCTGGTTCGTCGGCTACACCCCCGAGCTGGTCACCTCCGTCGCCCTGTTCGGCCAGGACCCGGCCACCGGCGCCCAGGTCTCGCTCAGCGGCGTCGGCGGCATCGACGGCGCGGCGGGCGGCCAGTTCCCGGCGCAGATCTGGACGGGCTACATGAAGGCGGCGCTCAAGGGCCAGCCCGTGAGCGACTTCGCGACCCCGGCCGACGGCGCCGCGGACGCGGGCCCCACCGACGCCCCGACCACCCCGTCCACCCCGAGCGCGAGCCCCTCCACCGGCACCCCCGGCGGGGCGACCGGCGGCACCACCCCCGGCGACGGCTCCACCTCGGGCGGCTCCGGCGGCAGGCCGACCACCGAGCCGACCGCTCAGCCCACCACCCAGCCGACGGCCCGGCCGACCAACCGCCCCACTCCCCGGCCGACCCCGACCACCCCGCCGACCAGCCAGCCGACGACGCAGCCGACCAGCCCGGCCACGGGCGGGGCGGCGGGCGGGGCGGACTCGGGCGCCGGGGCAAGCGGGTAAGCCCGGCGGGCGGGTTCGGGCGGGTGTGAGCACTCCACTGCGGAGCGTTCGAGGCAGGACCGAATGACGGAATGGCACCTTACCGATATGCCGGTATGACTGTCAGAATGCGTCGGTGCACAGCTCAACCGCCTCAACCGCCTCACCCGCCCGCCCCTCCGGCCGCTCCCTCGGCCTCGGCCTCGCGCTGGTCTCCGCCTTCGCCTTCGGAGGCTCCGGAACCGCCGCCAAACCCCTGATCGAGGCCGGACTCTCCCCCCTGCACGTGGTGTGGCTGCGGGTCACCGGCGCCGCCGTGGCACTGCTGCCCATCGCCTACAAGCACCGGGACGCCGTCCTGCGCCGCCCGGGCCTGCTCCTCGGCTTCGGCCTACTGGCGGTGGCCGGCGTCCAGGCCTGCTACTTCGCGGCGATCTCCCGCATCCCGGTCGGCGTCGCCCTGCTCATCGAGTACCTCGGGCCGCCGCTGCTCATCGGCTACGTGAAGTTCGTGCAGCGCAAGCCCATCAGCCGGGGCGCGGCCATCGGCGCGGGCGTCGCCGTCACGGGCCTGGCCTGCGTGGTCGAGGTGTGGAACGGCCTGAGCTTCGACGCCGTCGGCGTGCTCTTCGCCCTCGGCGCGGCCTGCTGCCAGGTCGGCTACTTCGTGCTCGCCGACGCCGGCGCCCGCGGCGAGCGGCCCGTCGACCCGCTGGCCGTCAGCGCCTTCGGGCTGCTCGTCGGCGCCGTGCTGCTCACCGTGTTCACCCGGCCCTGGCAGGCCGACTGGGGAGTGCTCGGCGGCTCGGTGGTGATGAACGGGCACAGCCTGCCCGCGCTGATCCCGGCCGCCTGGATGGTGCTGATCGCCACCGTGCTCGCCTACCTGACCGGTGTGACCTCGGTGGGCCACCTCTCACCGCCGGTCGCGGGCGTGGTCGCCAACCTGGAGGCGGTGGTCGCCACCGTCCTGGCCTGGGTCCTGCTCGGCGAGCACCTGGGCGCGCCGCAGATCGCCGGCGGCCTGCTGGTCCTGGCCGGCGCCTTCGCCGCGCAGGCGAGCAAGGCGGCCCCGGCCGAGGCCGTGCCGTCGAAGGGGCCTCAGGCCCCGAGGGAGAAGGTCACCGCCGACCGAGGCGGTCAGCGACCGACCCAGCCGAACCAGTCGAAGTGACCGAGCGGCCACACGACCGCTGACACCGGTCCGACCACGTTGTCCACCGGCACGGCCCCGCCGCCCGGGCCCTGCCGGTGGTAGCGGGAGTCGGCCGAGTCGCTGCGGTGGTCGCCCTCGACCCAGACGTACCCGGCGGGCACCGTCACCGGGCCGAAGTCCAGGCCCGCGCAGGAGTCGTCCCCGGGGTGCAGGTACGGCTCGTCGACCTTCTTCCCGTCCACCGCCAGCGTGGTGCCCTTGCACTCCACGGTGTGGCCGCCGGTCGCGATGACCCGCTTGACCAGGTAGTTGTCGTCCTTCGGCGGCACGAGCCCGACGAAGCTCAGCACCGAGGTCGCGGCCCCCGTGACGGGGTTGGAGTCGGCCGGCTGCGGCGGCAGCCAGCCGCCCGGGTCCTTGAACACCACCGGCTGCCCCGGCTCCGGCTCCCAGCCGGTCAGCGGGGCCAGCTTGTTCACGCCCACCCGGTCGCCCACGCGCAGGGTGTTCTCCATCGAGCCGGACGGGATGGTGAACACCTGGAACAGGCAGGTCTTGATCAGCAGCGCGACCGCCAGGCCGACCACCACCATCACCGGCAGCTCGATCCACCACGGACGCGGCTTGCGCGCCGCCCGGCGGGCCTTGCGGTCACCGGCGCGGCCTCGGCGGCGCGCCTGCGCGCGCCCGCCGGGGGCGGTGGTCTCGGACTCGGACTCGCCGGTCGTCCCGGGCAGGTTCACCGCCATCGTCGCTGCTCCACTCTCCGGCCGGGGAAGACTGCAACCTACGCCAACCGTGGAGCGTCACGAAATCGGGCATTTACCCGGGCCCGACACTACGGGCCCGACACTCCGGGCCCGGGTCCGTACCCCGGCGGGGGCTCAGGCGCGGGCGATGGCCTCGTGGTGCCTGATCACCTCGGCGATGATGAAGTTCAGGAACTTCTCGGCGAAGACCGGGTCCAGCTTCGCCCCGGCCGCCAGCTCCCGCAGCCGCTTGATCTGGTCCCGCTCGCGGCTCGGGTCGGCCGCCGGCAGCTTGTGCTCGGCCTTGAGCCGGCCCACCCGCTGGGTCGCCTTGAAGCGCTCGGCGAGCATGTGGACCACCGCGGCGTCGATGTTGTCGATGCTCTCGCGCAGGCTGGTCAGCTCCGCCCGCACCTCGTCGTCGATCCCCCCGGACGTGCCGGTGGCGGGGGTCGTGGAGTGGTCCGTCATCGGGGTGGCTCCCGGTGTCTGGTGTGGGCGCCCGACCGTACGGCGGCCGGGCTCGGGCCGGCGCCAATCTAACAGGGTGCCCGGACCGGGCCTCCGCGTCACCGGATCCGTCCCACGATCCGGACACGGCTTCGGACCGCCCGCCGGGCGGCGGCTGCCCGTAGGCTGGGCCGTGCATGACAGGACGTGACGACTGCAGTCCCTCAGTGATGGAGGCACCGATCGTGGCAACCACCCGCACCGCGCACACCGAATGGGAAGGCGACCTGCTCCACGGCAACGGGCTGGTCACCTTCGACTCGTCCGGCATCGGCGAGTACCCCGTCTCCTGGCCGGCCCGCGCCGAGCAGCCGAACGGCAAGACCAGCCCGGAGGAGCTCATCGCCGCCGCGCACTCCGCCTGCTTCTCGATGGCCCTCTCCAACGGCCTGGCCAAGGCCGGCAACCCGCCCACCAAGCTCGACACCAAGGCCGACGTGACCTTCCAGCCCGGCACCGGCATCACCGGCATCCACCTGACCGTCGTCGGCCGGGTGCCCGGACTCGACGAGGCTTCCTTCGTGAAGGCCGCCGAGGACGCCAAGGCCAACTGCCCGGTGAGCCAGGCCCTGACCGGCACGACCATCACACTGTCGGCCTCCCTGGCCTGACGCGCCGGGCCTGACCCGTCGGGCCAGAGACCCCGGGACGGAGGTGGCGCACACCGCCACGAGTCCGCTCCCGACCGTTCCTGATCGGTTTTGATTCCACGGCGTCAGATCCTTGGCCGAATCGGGCCGTTCGGGGCGCAAACGGTGACCGCTTCGGCTCGTTCCGGCGCACGACCGGCGCCCCAGGGGCGCGGATTCGGCGCACACGCCCCCGGCGCACGTCATGTGATGTGCACCGGGGGCGTCCGCACGTATCGGGACACATGATCACAAGGCAGGCGAATCACCCTGGCGGCGGTCACCGCGCGTTGCCGTCGCGGCCTATGATCGGCCGCAGCGCCCTGTTCTTCACGCGGCTCTGCGCGCGAACAGCGCCCCACGACGGGCGCCCCGCACCGGACCGTCCGCGAGGACCGCGACAGAGTGCGGAGCCGGCCGCCGGGGTCTCCGTCCGGTCGGACTGACCAGCGTCAAGCGTCAGCAGCGGACGGGAGCATGCCGTGCCGGGCCAGAACGAGGGGGCCGACGCACACCACCCGGTCGTGCGGCACGAGGAGTCGCCACACCACCGCCACCCCGGCGCGCCGGTCCCGGCGCCCGCCGCCGCCGTCCACCCCTCGGGCACGGCCTGCGGCACCCTGGACGGCCCCGAGCAGCGGTTCTGCCCCACCTGCTCCTCCCCGCTGAGCGGCCCCGGCCCCGCGGAAGCCGACCCGACGGGCGACGACCGGTTCCGCACCGCCTTCTGCAACGCCGGCATCGGCATGGCCCTGATCGGCCCCGACGACCGCATCATCGAGGTCAACCCGGCCCTCGCCGCCCTGATCGGCCGCGGCGTCGCCAACCTCGTCGGCACCCACCTCCACGAGATCATCGACCCGGAGGGCCTGCCGAACCGGCTCTTCTCCGAACTCGTCCACGGCGGGCGGGAACGGTTCCGCGTGGAGAAGCAGCTCAAGCACCGCGCCGGCCACGCGGTGTGGAGCAAGGTCACCGTCTCCCTGATCCGCGACGGCGCCGGCGAGCCGCTCTACACCCTCGCCCTGGTCGAGGACATCACCGAGCAGCGCCGCCTCGGCGACCGCCTGGAGTACCAGGCCCTGCACGACCCGCTCACCCGGCTGCCCAACCGCACCTTCTTCTTCGAGCGCCTCGACGCCGCCTGCCTCACCGTCGAGGGCCCCTCCCCCACCCAGCCGGACGGGCGCCGCGTCGGCGTCTGCTACCTCGACCTCGACGGCTTCGCCGCGATCAACGAGACCCTCGGCCACCACATCGGCGACCAGCTGCTGATCGCCGTCGCCACCCGGCTCCGGCACGGCCTCACCGACTCGCACCCGCATCCCGGCTCCCACCTCGTCGCCCGGATGGGCGGCGACGAGTTCGCCGTCCTGGTCCCCGACAGCGCGGGCAGCGAGCAGCTGACCGGGCTCGCCGCCCGCATCCTGGAGGCGCTGGAACGTCCCTTCGACGTCGCCGGGCACCGGCTGGTGATCACCGCCAGCGTCGGCGTCGTCGAACGCTCCGTCCACGAGACCACCCCGACCGACCTGGTCAAGGACGCCGACGCCACCCTCTACTGGTCCAAGGCCGACGGCCGCGCCCGCTGGACCCTCTACGACCCCGACCGAGGCGCCCACCAGCTCACCCGCCAGCGCCTGGCCACCGCGCTGCGCCCGGCCCTGGAGCGCGGCGAGTTCACCATCGAGTACCAGCCGCTGGTCGGCCTCGCGGACGGCACCGTGCACGGCGCTGAGGCCCTGGTCCGCTGGCGCCACCCCCGCTACGGGACGCTCTCCCCCGACCGCTTCATCCCGCTCGCCGAGGAGTCCGGCGCGATCGTGCCGCTCGGGAAGTGGGTGCTGGAGGAGTCCTGCCGCCAGGCGCGGCAGTGGCTCAGCGAGTTCCCCGACACCGAGACCTTCGTGAGCGTCAACCTGGCGGCCCGGCAGATCTGGGACTCCGACGTGGTCGCCGACGTCGCCCGGGCGCTGGAGACCACGGGCCTGCCGGCCCGGCTGCTCCAGCTGGAGATCACCGAGAGCGCTCTGCTCGGCCCCGGCGGGCGCCCCTCCCAGGCCCTCCAGGCGCTCGCCGACATGGGCGTGCGGATCGCCATCGACGACTTCGGCACCGGCTACTCCAACCTGGCCTACCTCTCCCGGCTGCCGGTGCACGTGCTCAAGCTCGACGGCACCTTCATCAAGGGCTTCCGCGACCCGGCCCCGGCGCCCCTGACCGACCCGCCCCTGACCGACCCGCCCCGGCACGGCGCCCGCCGCAGCGACGCGGACGAGCAGATCGTCGGTGCGATGGTGCAGCTGGCGCACACCCTCGGGCTGACCGTCACCGCCGAGGGCATCGAGAGCGCCGCCCAGGCCGAACGCCTGCGGCTGACCGGCTGCGACACCGCCCAGGGCTGGTACTTCGCCCGCCCCGGCGAGGCGGAACGGGTCGCGGCCATACTCCGCGAGGCCCGGCCCGCCCCGACGGCGGGCTAGCTCAGCCCCCGGTCGTCAGCCCGTACGCCTCGGCGATCAGGCCGTAGGAGCGCAGCCGGGCCTCGTGGCCGTGGATGTGCGAGGTGACCATCAGCTCGTCCACCCCGGTCCGCTTGCGCAGGGCCTCCAGGCCGTCCGCGACCTCGCCGGGCGAGCCCAGCACCACGTTCTCGAACCAGTGGTCGACGAAGTCCGCCTCCACCGGGCTGTACGGGTACTCCTCGGCCTCCTGCGGGGTCGGGATCGGGCCGGGGGTGCCGCGGCGCAGCCGGAGCATGCCGAGGGCGGCGGAGCGGGCGAGGCGGCGGGCCTCGGCCTCGTCCCCGGCCGCGACGGCCGTCACGCCGATCAGCGCGTACGGCTCGGAGAGCACCGCGGAGGGGCGGAAGGAGGAGCGGTAGAGGTCCAGCGCGGGCAGGGTGTTGGCGGCGCTGAAGTGGTGGGCGAAGGCGAAGGGCAGGCCCAGGCGTCCGGCGAGCTGGGCGCTGAAGCCGGAGGAGCCGAGCAGCCAGACCGGCGGGCGGTCCTCGCTTCGGGGGACGGCGGTGAGCCGGGCGTACGGGTGGCCGTCGGGGAAGTCGCCGTCGAGGAAGTGGGTCAGTTCGGCGAGCTGCTGCGGGAAGTCGTCCGCGCCCTCGCCGCCGAGGCCGCGGCGCAGGGCGCGGGCGGTGGCCTGGTCGGTGCCGGGGGCGCGGCCGAGGCCGAGGTCGATCCGGCCGGGGTGGAGGGCCTCCAGCAGGCCGAACTGTTCGGCGATGGTCAGCGGGGCGTGGTTGGGCAGCATGACGCCGCCGGAGCCGAGCCGGATGGTGCTGGTGTTCGCGCCGAGGTGGGCGAGCAGGACGGCCGGGTTGGAGCTGGCCACGCCCGGCATGCCGTGGTGCTCGGCCACCCAGAAGCGGTGGAAGCCCCAGCCCTCGGCCCTGCGGGCCAGCTCGGTGGTGGCGGCCAGGGCCTCGGAGGGGGTGTGGCCGACCCCGACGGTGGCGAGGTCCAGGATGGAGAGCGGAGCGGGGGCGCTCCCCCGGGCGGTGCCTCTGATCGCCGCTCCGGGCTCCGGCGCGGTCCGCTGCCCCTGCTGGTCCTGCTGGTCCTGCTGGTCCTCGGTGGTCATGCCCGTCCGTCCCTTCGGCTCTCCTCGGGGCGGCCTGGCGCCGGCCCGTGTTCGCCGACGGGGGTCAACCACGGGGGCGGGCCCCCTGTTCCCGAAGTGTTCCCGTTCCCGGAGTGTTCCCGGGGGCCTCTGGTTCCGGGGTGCTTCATGCCATGAAAAGTCGAAGCGCTAGCGTTGAGCATGGAGCCATCCGCTCCCCGGGTGACGAGGGCGACGAGAAGGAGGGACGGGCCTTGGACTTTCTGACGGCGATCGGTTCCTCGTGGATCTGCGCCCTGGCGATCTGCGCGGTCCTCGGGGACGCCCTGCTCCCGTTCATCCCCAGCGGGACGCTGGTCATCCTGGCGGTGCTCAAGACCGCCCAGGTCGAGGGCGCCCCGATCATGCTCGGCCTCGGCGTGGCGGTGGCCTCGTTCCTCGGCGACGTGCTGCTGCTCCACCTGGCCCGAAGAGGGGCTCCCGTCCTGCAGCGCCGGCTCGCCCGGCGGCCGAAGCTGGCGGCCAGCGTGGCGCGGGTGCAGCAGGCGCTGGTCGACCGGCCGCACGGCGCGGCCGCGGCGATGGTGGTGATCGCGCGGTTCGTCCCGGCGGGGCGGACGGTGCTGGACGTGGCGATCGGCCACGGGCCCCATCACCATCACCGGTTCCTGCACTGGTCGGCGCTGGCGGCGCTGGTCTGGGCCGCGTACATCGTGACGCTGGGCTGGCTGAACAGCCACTGGTTCAACACGGCCTGGCTGAGCCTGGCCGTGTCCTGCGCGGCGGCCACGGCCGTCAGCACGGCGATCGCGCGCGTGGTGCGCCGCAACCGGCGCCTGGCCGCGCTCTGACGACTGCCCACGTGCCCCGTCCGGGCAACCGCGCTGCCCGGAAGGGCGACGGAGGACACCGGGCGCTGACGAACTCTGACCGATTCGTCCCGACCGGCGGTACGGTACTGCCCTGACGGCCCGGCGAGCGAAGCGTCACAGGACCGCAACAGAGCGCCGGTTCCCGCAGCCGGGCCGGCCCACCGTGCGTGGTGACTGTTGTCGGGGTCCAGTGGCCTTGGTCGCGACTGCGGCCGCATGACATGCTTACGGCGGATAATTCATCAATTGCCCGATTTGACCGGTACGGCCTCCGGGCCGCCCTCACCACCGGCGTCGGCGTCCAGGGGAGACCATGACCAGCATCTCGCGCAGGACGGTGCTCAGTGCGACCGCCGCGACCGCCGCCCTCGGCGCGGTCACGGCCTGTTCCAGCGGCGGATCGGGTTCGACGGGCTCCACCCCCGGTTCCGGCGGCGACGCCGGCACCCCGCAGAACAGCGGCGGCGACCCGACGAAGACCGTCGTGCCCAAGGGCGCCCCGATCGGCGACGGCTCCACCGCGGACACCGGCCCGCAGCCGAACCAGCCCAAGCCCGAGAAGCTCAAGCCGGGCGAGCGCCCGCCGCAGTTCGTGGTCTTCTCCTGGGACGGCGCCGGCGGCACCGACGACAACCAGTTCCCCCGCTTCCTCAAGCTCGCGGAGCAGTACAAGGCGTCGATGACCTTCTTCCTCTCCGGCATCTACGCGCTGCCGAAGGGCAAGTCGGACCTGTACCACCCGCCGAAGCACTCGGTCGGCGCCTCCGACATCCCGTACCTCTCGGACGGCGCGGTCAAGAGCACCCTCAAGCTCATCAGCCAGGCGTGGCTGGCCGGGCACGAGATCGGCACGCACTTCAACGGGCACTTCTGCTCCTCCCGTCCGGACAAGAACGGGGTCAACATGTGGACCCCGGAGGACTGGCAGAGCGAGATCGACCAGGCCATCGGCTTCGTCACCCAGTGGAAGACCAACACCGGCTTCACCGACGTCGACCCGCTGCCCTTCGACTACAAGAAGGAGCTGATCGGCGGCCGCACCCCCTGCCTCGAGGGGCAGAAGGCGCTGCTGCCGACCATCGCCAAGCTGGGCTGGAAGTACGACGCCAGCTCCCCCGGCGGCCTCCAGATATGGCCGCAGAAGGTGCAGGACGGCAAGGTCTGGGACTTCCCGCTGCAGTCCATCCCGTTCCCCGGGCACGCCTACCAGGTGCTCTCGATGGACTACAACATCCTGGCCAACCAGTCCAAGGGCAGCACCAAGGGCGACCCGAACATGTACGGCGCCTGGCGCACCGAGGCCGCCGGCGCGTACGTCGCGGGCTTCGAGCGGGCGTACAACAGCAACCGGGCGCCGTTCTTCGTCGGCAACCACTTCGAGCAGTGGAACGGCGGCATCTACATGGACGCCGTCGAGGAGGCCCTCAAGCAGATCGCGGGCAAGCCGGACGTGCGGCTGGTCTCCTTCAAGCAGCTCGTCGAGTGGCTCGAGGTGCAGGACCAGTCCACGCTGCGCAAGCTCCGCTCGCTCAACGTCGGGCAGGCGCCGTCGGGCGGCTGGGAGGCGTTCCTCGGTTCGGCGGGCGCGTCGGCCGCCCCGGGCACGCCGGGCGCGACGGGCTGACCCTGTTTCCCGTGGGCCCCGGACGGTGGTTGCCGTTCGGGGCCCTGGCACGTCACCCGGCGAGCAGGCCGCGCACGATCCGGTCGGCGCCGGCCTCGCCCCAGAGGATCGAGTAGTGGTTGCTGCCGGGCACGGGCGAGGCGGGCACCCGGGTGGTGTCCAGGCCGGCGAGGGCGATCCGCCCGGCGTCGTACAGGCCCTGCGGCTCGTCGAGCAGTCCGCGTTCCGCCCACAGGAGTTCGGCCGGGCAGGGCAGGTGGTGGACGGCGGCGGCCGCCTCCGGGTCGAGCAGCACCTGGGCGCCGTCGGTGCGGACGGCCTCGGGCACGCAGGAGGAGCGCAACTCCGGTTCCTCGCCGACCAGATCGCGCTGGGTGTAGGCGTCGAGCTCCCGCGTCCACGCGCCGCCGAAGGCCGGGTGGCGGAGCCAGAACTCCCGGTAGGCGGCGCGGTCGGGGAAGGTGGTCGACAGCCGGGCCAGGGCCGGGCCGAGCACGGCGGCGAGGGCGTCGTCCGCGTCGACCCCCTCGGGCAGCGGGAAGGTCAGCGCGCCGTCCACCAGCAGGGCCCTGCGCACGAGTCGGGGGTGCCGCACGGCCGTCAGGGCGGTGACCCAGGCGCCCATCGAGTGACCGACCACGGTGACAGGCCCGACGCCCAGGGCGGTGATGAGGGCCGCCACGTCGTCGGCGTGCCGGGCCAGGCCGTACGGGCCGGAGACGGTACGGCTGGCGCCGCGGCCGCGCAGGTCGGGCGCGAGCAGGGTGGCCCGGCCTTCGAGGCGGCGGGCGACCTCGAACCAGGACAGGCCGTTGGCGGTGATGCCGTGCACCGCCACGACCACCGGGGCCCCCGGCTCGGCGGCCGGCCAGCGCAGGACGGTGAGGCCACCGCCGGGGACGGGGACGGTGAACTCCTCGGGGTGCGGGCTCACGCGGGGTACCTCCGGTAGGTCTTTCGGCGGGAATGCCGGAACCGTAGGTGTGCGGTGGAAGCCGCGACATGTGTCCGAACCACATAGCGGGCCAGGGGAATGTGGGGCTCGGCGATATGCCATTCGGCAGATTCGCGCCGGTATCACCCGAGCCCGCCACCATGGCCAAGAACCATAGTATCTTCACGCTTGAGTGGTGATCACTCCTCCTGCTTCTTGCGATCGCTCTTGTGTTCCATGAGAGTTGAAGCCGCCAACGGGGGGAGCAACCATGACCTTGCCGTTCTCACGACGAGGGGACGTCGGAACGGCCCACGAGGGGACCAGCGGGACCAGCGACAAGGGGTACGACGAGGCCCTGGCCATCGAGCCGGAGCCCGAAGCCCCGTACGACTACGGCCACTTCAGCCGCCTTGCCGGCCCTGCCCACGATCCGGACGAGCAGGACGAGCAGGACGCGTACGACTCGTACGACGCGTACGACGACCTCGGCGGTGGCGTCTACCGGTCGGAGCCCCGCTTATCCGGGCCGGACGGGCCCGCCGACCCCGCCGCGCCCTACCGCGTCCGCTACCGCAGCCTGCTGCGCCACGAGCCGCACCGCCTGCGCGCCGCCCTGTTACTGGTGGCCGCGCCCGTGGTGGAGGCCGTCCTGCTGGTCTGGCTGCTGCTGCCGGAGCACTGGCCCGAGCGCGTCGACGAGACCGACTCCCTCGTCCTGCTGGGCGACAAGGTGATGATCGGCATCATCGCGCTGGTCGAGCTGTTCCGCCTGGTCAACGTCGTCTCCAACGTCCACGCCACGCTCGCGGCCCGCGACCCGATCCCGGTGACGCCCGAGCGCGGCACCCGGGTCGCCTTCCTCACCACCTGCGTGCCCGGCAAGGAGCCGCCGGAGATGGTCCGGGCCACGCTCCTCGCGGCCCGCTCGGTCCGGCACGAAGGACCGTACGACGTCTGGCTGTTGGACGAGGGAAACGATCCTGCGATGCGCTCCCTCTGCGCCGAACTGGGCGTACGCCACTTCAGCCGCGCCGACCGCCCGCACTGGAACGCGCCCAAGGGCCGCTTCCGGGAACGGACCAAGCACGGCAACTACAACGCCTGGCTCCAGGCGCACGGCGAGGACTACGAGTTCTGGGTCTCCGTGGACACCGACCACGTGCCGCTGCCCGACCTCTGCGAGCGCATGCTCGGCTACTTCCGCGACCCCGACGTGGCCTTCGTGGTCGGCCCCCAGGTCTACGGGAACTACCGCAGCTCCGGATCCGCCGTCACCAAGTTCTCCGAGAGCCAGCAGTACCTCTTCCACGCCCTCATCCAGCGCGCCGGAAACCGTTACGGCGCACCGATGTTCGTCGGCACCAACAACGCCGTCCGGATCACCGCGCTCCGGGGGATCGGCGGACTGTCCGACTCCATCACCGAGGACATGGCCACCGGCCTGGAGATCCACCGCAGCCGCAACCCCGGCACGGGCGAGCGCTGGAAGTCCGTCTACACCCCGGACGTCCTCGCCATCGGCGAAGGCCCGTCCTCCTGGACCGACTTCTTCTCCCAGCAGCTGCGCTGGAGCCGCGGCACCTACGAAACCCTGCTCACCCGCTACTGGCGGGTGATGTGGCGGCTCTCGCCCGGCCGGCTGCTCAACTACACGCTGATGCTGTGCTTCTACCCGATGGCCGCGCTCACCTGGCTGCTCGGCGGCGTCTCCAGCGTGCTCTACCTGGGCTTCGGCGCCTCCGGCGTCCACGTCTCCTCGGAGATCTGGATGATGCTCTACAGCGACGCCGCCGCGCTCCAGCTCCTGCTCTACACCTGGAACCGCAAGCACAACGTCAGCCCGCACGAGCCGGCCGGCTCCTCCGGGGTGGCGGGCATGGTGATGTCCGCGCTGTGCGGCCCGATCTACGCGGCCTCGCTGCTCCAGGCCCTGGTGCGCAGGCGCGGCCGCTTCGTGGTGACGCCCAAGGGCCGCTCGGCCAGCACCGACCGGCCGGGCACCTTCCGGTACCACCTGTTCTGGGCGCTGGTGTTCGGCGGGGCTGTCACCGCCTCCTTCTTCACCGGCCACGACCACGTCGCCATGCGCACCTGGGCCTGCATCGCGCTCGCGCTCACCGTCCTGCCGGTGCTGCTGCTGGCCGCCGACGCCGTGCGGCGGCGGCGCACCCGGCCCACCGCGAACCTCGCCTTCACCGGAGGGCCGGGGGCGCCGAGGGTCGTCCTGGAGAAGCGGGACAGCCCGACCGTGCCGCTCCAGCTCGCCCGGGGGCCGCTCGTCGAGGCGCCGATCGAGGGGCCACTCGTGGGGCCGCTCGTCGAGGGCCCGTTCGTCCACCAGTCCGCTGAGCTCGTCTCCCGAGGGGACTCCACCACGTGAAGATCCACAAGGCCGGGCGGACCAGGCGCTTCGCCCTCGGCAGCACCGTCGCGCTGACCGTCGCCGGCATGAACGCGCCCGCCGTCCTCGGCTTCGCCGGCGACCGGTACCACCAGTACGTGATCAACCGCCCCGAGTACAAGGCCGAGTTCGGGCACTGGCAGACCCTCACGCTGCCCGCGAGGTTCCGGGTCAACGCCGTGCACGCCACGCTGCTGCACACCGGCAAGGTGCTGATCATCGCCGGCTCCGGCAACGACGAGAAGCAGTTCAACGCGGGCACCTTCAAGAGCCTGCTCTGGGACCCGGCGAACAACACGTACAAGCTGATCCCCACCCCCGCCGACATGTTCTGCGGCGGCCACGCCTCCCTCCCGGACGGCCGGGTGCTGGTGGCCGGCGGCACCGCCCGGTACGAGAAGCTGGACGGCGCGGTGAAGAAGGCCGGCGGCGTGATGCGGGTGCGCAACGAGAGCCCCGACCGCGCCCGGACCTTCGACAAGGGCACCGTGTTCGTCGGCCCGAACGGGCGCGAGTACGTCTCCACCGCCCCGGTGACCGTCCCCGCCGCGACCAAGGCCGGCGCCGGCAAGCAGACCGTCGTCACCGCCGGGGAGCAGCACGTCTACGTCGAGGCCCTCGGCGAGGGCCGGGACTGGGTCGCCGCCGCGCCCGCCCAGTACCGCGTCAAGGGCCTGACCGGCGCCGACGCCCACAACCTGTACGGGCAGAGTGCGAAGATCACCCTCGACAAGCAGGAGTACCAGGGCATCCGGGCCGCCTTCGAGTTCAACCCGGACACCGAGCTGTACGAGCAGGTCACCGACATGGCGCACGCCCGCTGGTACCCGACGCTCACCGGGCTCGGCGACGGCCGGGTGGTCACCGTCTCGGGCCTGGACGACACCGGCGAGATCCTCAACGGCAACGACAACGAGGTGTACGACCCGAGGACCAAGTCCTGGTCCAAGGGCCCCGACCGCTACTTCCCGACCTACCCGTCGATCTTCCTGACGGCGAGCGGCAAGCTCTTCTACTCCGGCTCCAACGCGGGCTACGGCCCCGCCGACAAGGGCCGCGTCCCCGGCGTGTGGGACCTGGCCACCAACGCCTTCCAGCCCGTCCCGGGCCTGCGCGACCCCGGCCTGACCGAGACCTCCGCCTCGGTGCTGCTGCCGCCCGCGCAGGCGCAGAAGGTGATGGTGCTCGGCGGCGGGGGCGTCGGCGAGTCCCCGCGGTCCACCGCCCGCACCGACATCGTCGACCTGAGCAGGCCCGAGCCCGCGTTCACCCCCGGCCCGGACCTCCCGGCCGGCGGCACCCGCTACCTCAACAGCGTGATCCTGCCGGACGACACCGTGTTCACCACCGGCGGCTCCAGCGGCTACCGGGGCCGGGGCGACAGCGACCTGCTCAAGGCCCAGGTGTACCACCCGGATTCCAACACCTTCACCGGGGCCGCCGAGCCGACCGTGGGCCGCGACTACCACTCCGAGGCGCTGCTGCTGCCGGACGGACGGGTCGCGGTGCTCGGCTCCAACCCGCTGTTCGCGGACAAGGCGGAGACCCAGCCGGGCGGCTTCGAGCAGCGCATCGAGATCTGGACCCCGCCGTACCTGTACCGGAGCGGGCGCCCCGAGGTGAGCGCCGCGCCGGCGGCGGCGAAGCTCGGCGGCACGGTGAAGGTCGGGACCTCCCGGCCGGAGGCGGTGGCCACCGCCAAGCTGATCCGGCCGAGTTCGGTCACCCACGTCACCGACGTCGAGCAGCGCTCGGTGGCGCTGGACATCACCGGGCGCGGGCCGGACGGCGTCTCGCTCGCGCTGCCGAAGAATCCCGACCTGCTGCCGCCGGGCTGGTACATGCTGTTCCTGACGGACGGCGCCGGGACGCCTTCGGTGGCGCGCTGGATCGAGGTCGGCGGTTCGTAGTCCGGTTCACTGCCCGGCGAGGTTCACTGCCTGGCGAGGTTCACCGCCCGGCGCGGTTCACTGCCCGGCGCGGGCGAGCCCCAGGGCGTACGGCAGCCAGAACTCGCCCGCCCGGGGCTCGCCCCGGCCGCACTCGCCGTCCGACTCGCCCGGGTTCTTGATCCACAGGTAGGCGTCGATCCCGGGGCGGCCGGTGTCGGCGGTCGGCGCGGTGCCCAGGGCGCGTCCGGGCGGGTTGCACCAGGCCTCGGCCCCCGCCGAGCCGTTGCCGTTGCGGCTGGTGTCGACGACGAAGTGCTTGCCGTCCAGGGCGGCGGAGAGCCTGGCCCCGTAGGCGGCGTCGCGCTCGGTGTCGTAGAAGTTGGAGACGTTGACGGCGAAGCCGTCCGCCGCCGCGACACCGGACTTGCGCAGGGCCCCGGCCAGCTCGGCCGGGTCCTGCACCCAGCCGGGGTTGCCGGCGTCCAGGTAGACCCGGACGTTGGGACGCTTCTTCAACTCCTGGACGGCGAAGGCCAGGAGGCCGTAGCGCTCGGCGGCCACGTCGCCCTTGACCCCGCAGCCGTCCAGGGTGTGGGCGACGGCGTCCGGCTCCAGCACCACCCAGGCGCGGCGGTCGCCGAGGGCCTGAGCGACCTCGGTGATCCAGGCCCGGTAGGCGGCCGCGTCGGCGGCGCCGCCCGCGGAGTAGAGGCCGCAGTCACGGTGCGGGATGTTGTAGGCGACGAAGACGGCCGTCCGGTTCGCCTCGGTGGCGCGACGGCCGACCTCCTCGGCGATCCGCCGGGCGCCCTGCTCGCCGAGCCACTGCGAGGAGGGCTGGGCGGCGATCCTGGCCAGGGCGTCGGCCTCGGCCGTACGGCCCTGGGCGCGCAGCTCGACCAGTTGGCGGGCGGCGTTGGTCCGGTCGGAGACGTAGAAGGTCTGGCCGGGCAGTTGAGGCAGGGTTCCGGGGGGTGAGTTCGGTGTCGCCGTCGCCGGGGGTGCGGCCTGGACGGCCGAGCCGCCCGTGGCCCCGCCGGAGTCGCTGCAGCCCACCAGCAGCCCGGCGAGAACCGCTCCCGCCGACCACCGCAATGTCCCCACCCGGCGCACGTGATGCCCCTCCCCAACCGGTGCTGCCCACCGGCCGGGCACAAGCTAAGCACATCCGGAGCCGCGCGACCGGCCCGGGTGGTGAACGCCGGGTGGCCGTGGGGGGGGGGGGCGGGCCCCCCCCCCCCCCCCCCCCCCCCCCCCGCCGCCCCCCCCCCCCCCCCCCGCCCCCCCCCCCCCGGGGGCGGCCCCCGGGCGGGCCACCCGCCCCCCCCCGGGGGCCCCCCCCCCCCGGCGGGGGGGGGGGCGGGGGGGGGGCGGGGGGGGGGCGAACCCCCCCCCCCCCCCACGGCCCCTGTCCGGCTGTCAGCCCAGCCGACTGTCCTTCTGCAGCCCTGGCGTCAGTCCTTCTTGAGGTCCGGCACCCGCCAGTCGATGGCCTCGGCGCCGAAACCGTCCAGCGCCGTGTTGATCTGCGAGAACGGCCGGCTGCCGAAGAACAGCTTCGCGGACAGCGGCGACGGGTGCGCGCCCTGCACGACCACGTGCCGCTCGGTGTCGATCAGCGGCAGCTTCTTCTTGGCGTAGTTGCCCCACAGCACGAAGACCACCGGCTCCTCGCGCGCGCTCACCGCCTTGATCACCGCGTCGGTGAACTTCTCCCAGCCCTTGGCCTTGTGCGAGTTGGCCTCGTGGGCGCGGACGGTGAGCACCGCGTTGAGCAGCAGCACGCCCTGCTCGGCCCAGTGCATCAGGTAGCCGTTGTCGGGGGCGGGGATGCCGAGGTCGGCGTCCAGCTCCTTGAAGATGTTGCGCAGCGAGGGCGGCGTCCTGGTGCCGGGCAGCACCGAGAAGCTCATGCCGTGGGCCTGGCCGTCGTCGTGGTACGGGTCCTGGCCGAGGACGAGCACCCGGACCTTCTCGTACGGCGTGGCCTCCAGGGCGCTGAACTCCTGGCCGCTGGGCGGGAACACCTGGTGCTCCGCGCGCTCGGCCGCCACGAAGGCCGCCAGCTGGGCGAAGTACGGCTTCTCCGTCTCGGCGCCCAGCACCTCGCGCCAGGACTCGGGCAGCTCCAGCCCGCCGCCCGTACCGGCGTCGACCGCGCTCTCCTGGACCGTGTCCGTCACGACATCTACCTCCCACACTGCGGCTCCCGCGCCGCGCACCCTCTAACACCCCGAACGCTACACAGGCCCACCGACAGCCCGCTCCGCGGTCTCATGACTCTCCTCCGGGGGCACGGCGGTTGCGGCCGCGCGCTCGACCTTCAGGTGCTCCACGACGTTGAGCGCCACCATCAGCACGGCCAGCGCCACCAGCACCACCAGCGCCGGCAGGCGCACCATCGCGGGTGCCAGGGCCAGCACCAGCACCGCCGCGACCACCCGGGTCGTGGCGACGGTGCGGAACATCATCCAGCGCGTGTACCCGAAGGTCGCCAGGTAGAGCGCGCAGCCCCCGTACAGCAGCGTCACCGCGCCGGGGCCGAGCACCCGCCAGGGGTCGGCGACCGTCTCCCCGAAGCCGACGGCCACCCCGATCACCCCGGCGATCAGCGCGAGGTGCCCGTACTGGAAGACTCGCCGGATCACGTCCCGCCGCGAGTCGGCGATCTCGACGGCGTGGCGCATCGCGTCCGCCGCGTAGACGAAGTACTGCCACCACAGCCCGGCCGAGATGGTGAACGCGGCGGCCACGGCGGCGAGTTCGGCCGCGTCCAGCCGGGCGCCGGCCGCCGTGCCGCCGATGCCGACGATCGACTCCCCCAGTGCCACCAGCAGGAGCAGCGCGAACCGCTCCGGCATGTGGGCGGGATGGTAGGCCACCGCGGCCAGCCTGCGCCGGAACACCACCGGCACCGAGAGGTCGCACAGCGCGGCCGTCGCCCACAGCGCCAGCCGCGGACCGTCCGGCAGCAGCCCGCCCAGCACCAGCAGCGGGCCGCTGACCAGCACCCCGGCTCCGTACGGCCCGCGCCAGACGCCCGGGATGTGGATCAGCATGAGCAGCAGCACCACCCGGGCCAGCCAGTACCCCAGGCCCAGCAGCAGCCCCCTCCCGCCCCAGGCGCCGGGGACGGCCAGGGCCATGAACAGGCCCGCGAGGGCGACGAGCAGGATGCCGAGGCGGTCCCGCAGGTTGTCCACGTCGCGGATGTTGGCCTGCACGGTGGTGCCGACCCAGCACCAGTACACCGGGACGAAGACCACCAGCGCCTGCACCAGCCCGAGGGGGCCGTGGTCGTGGTGCAGCAGCCCCGAGACCTGGGTGATCGCGAAGACGAAGACCAGGTCGAAGTACAGCTCGGCCCAGGTGACCCGCTTCTCCTCCGAACCGCCCGCCTCGACTACACCTGTCGTACTCATCCGCCCGTTCCTCCCCGCCCGCCCCATGACTACATCCGTAGTGCCACTACTTCTGTAGTGGCACCACGCCCGGCGTACGAAGGCCCCGTTCCGGCGATCGCCGGAACGGGGCCCACGACAGCACCGCAGAAACTAGACCAACTCGACGAGGTCCGCGATCGACTTGACCACCCGGCCCGGCCGGTACGGGAACCGCTCGACGTCCTCGGCGGCCGTCAGACCGGTGAGCACCAGGATGGTCTCCATCCCGGCCTCCATGCCCGCGACGATGTCGGTGTCCATCCGGTCGCCGATCATCACGGCGCTCTCCGAGTGCGCCCCGGCCGTGTTCAGCGCCTCGCGCATCATCAGCGGGTTGGGCTTGCCGACGAAGTACGGCTCCACGCCCGTCGCCTTGGTGATCAGCGCCGCGACCGACCCGGTGGCCGGCAGCACGCCCTCGGTGGAGGGGCCCGTCTCGTCCGGGTTGGTGCAGATGAACCGCGCGCCCTGGTTGATCAGCCGGATCGCCTTGGTCAGCGCCTCGAACGAGTACGTGCGGGTCTCGCCCAGCACGACGTAGTCCGGGTTGTTGTCCGTCAGCACGTACCCGGCCTGGTACAGGGCGGTGGTCAGGCCCGCCTCCCCGATCACGTACGCCGTCCCGTTGGGGCGCTGCCCCTTGAGGAACTTCGCGGTCGCCAGGGCCGAGGTCCAGATGCACTCCTCCGGCACCTCCAGCCCCATCCCGGCCAGCCGGGCGCTGAGGTCGCGCGGGGTGTAGATGGAGTTGTTGGTCAGCACCAGGAACGGCTTGCCGGACTCCCGCAGCCTGCGCAGGAACTCCTCCGCCCCCGGAATCGGCGTGCCCTCGTGGATGAGGACCCCGTCCATGTCGGTCAGCCAGGACTCGATGGGCTTGCGGTCTGCCACGTGCGTGTCTCCCGAAGTGTTGCAGCGTCTTGCGAGGGGCCCTGACGCGCCCCAGCCTAATCCGCGCACTCCGACGAGGACAGGACGTATCGCCCCCCGGACGCCCGCCCCAACACCGGGCGGCCGGATCGGGAGGAAAGGGACGGGGTGTGGTTGGGTGGGCGGCATGAGCGATGGGACGGCGGGTGCGGTGCGGGTCGGGCTGATCGGGTACGGGCTGGCCGGGGCGGCGTTCCACGCGCCGTTGATCGCGGCGACGCCCGGGATGCGGCTGGAGGCCGTGGTCACGGCCAATCCGGAGCGGCGGGAGCAGTTGGCGCGCGAGCATCCCGGGGCCCGGGCGGTGGACACGCCCGAGCGGCTGCTGGCGGATCCGGAGGGGCTGGACCTGGTGGTCATCGCCTCGCCTAACCGGACGCACGCGCCGCTGGCGAGGGCGGCGCTGCGGGCGGGGCTGGCCACGGTGGTGGACAAGCCGCTGGCCGGGACGGCCGCCGAGGCGCTGGAGCTGTGCCGGCTGGCGGACTCCCGCGGGGTGCTGCTCTCCGTGTTCCAGAACCGGCGCTGGGACGGGGACTTCCTCACGGCGAGCCGGCTGGTGCGCGGCGGAGCGCTGGGCCGGGTGCACCGGTTCGAGTCCCGGTTCGAGCGCTTCCGTCCGAAGCCGAAGCCGGGCTGGCGGGAGCTGGCCGATCCGGCCGAGGCCGGGGGCACGCTGTACGACCTGGGCAGCCACCTGGTCGACCAGGCGCTCACGCTGTTCGGACCGGTCGAGACGGTGTACGCGGAGGTGGACGTGCGCCGCGACGGCGCGGTGGTCGACGACGACGCCTTCCTCGCCCTCACCCACGCCTCCGGCACCCGCTCCCACCTGTGGACCAGCGCCCTCACCCCGCTGACCGGCCCCCGGCTGCGGGTGCTCGGCGACGCCGCCGGCTACGTCAAGGCGGGCATGGACCCGCAGGAGGCCGACCTGCGCGCGGGCCTGCGCCCCGGCGACGGCCGCCCGTGGGGCGCCGACCTGCCGGAGCGCTACGGCACCCTGGGCACGGACGAGTCCGCGATCTCCCTGCCCACCGACCCGGGCGACTACCCGGCCTTCTACGCCGGCATCGCCGCCGCCCTGGCCTCCCCCGGCACCCCGCCCCCGGTGGACCCGTACGACGCGGTGGCCGCCCTGACCGTCCTGGAGGCCGCCCGCGCCTCGGCGGCCACGGGGACGACCGTCCGGCTGACCTGACCTGACCTGACCGTCCGGCTGACCTGACCGGGCGGCTGACCTGACCGACCGGCCCCTTACCCGTCCTTGATCACCGCCCCTACGATGACCGGATGAGCACACCCGGAGGGCGGCCGCTGAACCGCGACGAGCAGCGGGAACGCGAACGGGCCTGGTCCGCACAGCAGAAGGAACGCGAACGGGCCTGGACCGAGGAGCACCGGGAGCGCCAGGCCGTCCTGGAGGTCGAGCAGCGCGAGCAGCAGCGGGTCGAGTTCGCCGCCCAGGAACGCACCGCCTGGGCGCAGGGCAGGCGCGCCGGGCTCATCGGCCACGTCGACGTCAGCGCGCCGGACGGCGAGCAGGTGCGGATCGCGGTGGTGTGGCTCGGCCGGTTCCGGGCCACCCGCAAGCCGCTGAACGACTACTCCCCGCTGCGGAGCACCAACGCGACCGGCGAGGGCGTCCTGCTGCTCATCCCGATCGCGGCGCTCATCGGCCTCGACTTCGCACTGCGCTGGGCCGTCCTGGCCCTGCTCGGCCGCCCCCGCTGGGCCGTCGGCGCCGCGGTGGGCGATGACCGGGGCAGGGGCGGGGACAACAACCTCGTCCTCCTGCGCACCCGGCACCGGGACACCGCCCTGCGGCAGGCGTCGGCCCTGGCCGACGCGGTGGAGCGCAGCGGGCGGGCCGCCCTCACACCCCGCCTCACATCCCGCCTCACACCCCGATGACCTCCACCGCCGAGGCCAGCCCCCGGAAGTCCCCCACGTTGCGGGTGTACAGCGGCAGCCCGTGCGCGGAGGCGACGGCGGCGATCATCAGGTCGATCCGCCGCGGCCGCGGCTGGCGCCCGGCGGCGATCGTCAGCGTGACCAGCGTCCCGTAACGGGCGGCCGCCGCCGCGTCGAAGGGCAGCGGCTCGAAGTCGGCCATCGCCGCCCCCAGCACCTCCATCCGCGCCGCCCGGCTGACCGGGTCCCGCGCCATCGACACGCCCTGCTGCAGCTCCGCGAACGTGATCGCGGTCAGCTCCGGAACGGCCGGCAGGTCCGAGGGCCGCAGCAGCGCCAGATCGATGTAGACACACGTGTCCAGCACCCCGGCCGGCCTGCGCCGGGAGGCCCGTCGGCGCTCAGCCACGCGCCCGCTCGAACGGATCGTCGCCCTCGTCCCCGACCAGTTCCTCGGGCCCGAAGTACTCCTCCGCCTCCTTGCGCATCTCCTGGTAGTCCACCCGCGGCAACCTCACGTGCCGCGCCACCAGTTCCTCCGCCGTCAACCGCCGCCGCCCCGAAACCGGCCGCAACTCCGCGACCTCCACCCCGTTCCTGGTGATGTGGAAGGTCTCCCCCGCCTCCACCTGATCCATCACCGCGGCGGAGTTGTTCCGGAACTCCCGCTGGGTAATCGTCTTCATCCCCCCAAGGTAGCCCCGCGTAGCACCACCGGCTACACCCCCGGCAACCCCGCACATCCGCGCGAACAAGCCTCGCTGAGCAACGTCCCCTGCTACGTTCGAGGGCTAACCACATGCACAGAGGGGGGCCTCAGGCGTGCCCGAAACCACCGAGAAGGACCAGAACCCCTGGCTCTACGGCCAGGACGCTCCACCCGCGAGCGACCCGTTCACGCCGCCCCGGGCCACCGGCCCCTGGGTGAGCACGGGAAACGCGGGCCCGTCCGTCCTGGTCCAGCCGGACGTGCTGCACCGGGCCGCCGAGGAGTCCCGCCGCCTGCGCGGCGAGCTGAAGTCCTCGGTCGGCCGGGTCGAGCCGGACACGGCGGCCGCCGTCCAGGCACTGACGGACGGGTGGGCGAGCGGCCCCGCCCTGTCCCAGGCGCTCACCTGGTGGAAGACCCGCTGGAACAGCCTGGACAACCGGCTCGGCCTCGCCGCCGACCGTCTGGACTCCACCGCCCGCAGCTACCACGGAGCCGACGCCTCGGCCGCCACCACCTTCCAGGGGCCGTGACCATGGTGACCTTCGCCCAGCTCCGCGGTGCCTCCTTCGACTCCCTCGGCCACGCGGGCGACACCTGGACCGGGCTCTCCGGCCACCTGGAGCACCTCGCCACCCAGGTCCGGTCCGGCATGCTGAACCCGCTGACGGGCCGCACCGGCGGTCCCTACGCCCAGCCGACCGGCGCCCGTCCGTGGTCGGGTGCGGCGGCCAACGAGGCCGTGCGGGAAATCGGCTTCCTGTCAGACGAGTTGGAGGCTTTCCACTACGAGGCCCTGGCCGTCTCGGCCGCCCTCCACCGGGCCGGCAAGGCGTTCGCCGACGCCAAGCAGAAGCTGACCCGCGCGATCGGCGACGCCGAGGGCCTGGACGCGACCGTGGCCTCGGATGGCACGGTCACCCTGCCGGGCCTGTCACCGGCCGACCGCAACGACCCCGAGGCGGTGGCCTACCACCGGCGGAAGTGGGACGAGGTCCAAGGGCACGTCAAGGTGATGACCGCAGCCGTGGCCGCGGCCACCGAGGCCGACGCCGCCGTGGCCAAGGCCCTTCGCGCCCTCGACCCCGACGAGGTCGACCCGACGAAGCACGCCGACGGTGTCCGCAACGCCCGGAGCGACCTGGAGGCGGCCGCCGGGATGCCGACCGACCCCAAGGAGCTGAAGGCGTGGTGGGCCGCTCTCGACCCCGCCGTACGGGCCGGGCTGCTGGCGTCCGATCCGTCGAAGCTGGTCAAGGCGGGCGTCCTCGGTCCGACCGACTACGAGTGGTCGGCGGCCGACGCGGGAGCGGGGCCGTGGAAGGTCAGAGAACCGGGGCAGGCGGAGCAGAACACCCGGTTGATGGCCCTCGCCCTGATCGCCGGAGGCGAGTTCGTCGGCAATTCGGACGCAGCCGCCAACATGACGCACTACCTGGCGGGCAGTGGAACGCCGCTCTCCGTGGACGTCGACCGCATGCTCAACGACGACGCGACGTTCAGGCAGGCCGCGAACGTCCAACTCGCCGCCAACAAGGCCCAGTGGCGGCAGGCCGCGCTGGACGCCTTCGAGAAGTCGGGTGGCGCACCGGTCTCGATCCCCGTGGAGAGCCCGGTCGCCCACCGGACGTTCCAGGACCGCAACTGGTACCTGGCCGTCGGCAGCCACGCCTACCTCACCTCCGGGGTGGTGACGGCCGTCCCGGGGCCGGACGGACGGCCGCAGGTCTCCCTCCAGTACCAGGTCAACGTCTGGGACCGCTACAACTGGGACCCGGGCAAGAGCACCCCCATCGCGGGCACCAGCGTCACGGACGCCGACATGGCGGGCCTGCACCGGACGGGCCTTGCCAAGGAGTACGACATCACCGGCCGGACCGGGCCGGTCACCGTGCCGCTGGAGGAGGGCGGGGCTCCGGTCGCGGGCCCCGGGACCGGGGGCGGGCGGCACGACTCGCGGGTCGAGACGAGGGGGCAGGGGCAGTGAGGGGTCGGCGGTGGTGGTGGGTGGTGGTGGCTGTGGTGCTGGTGGCGGGGGTGGCTGGGGGTCTGTGGTGGGTGCGGGGTGTGGGGGATCCGGCGGGGGACGGTGGGCGGGCGGGGGCTTGGGCGACGGCGGGGGTGGCGCAGGTCGAGGAGTTCGCGCGGGTGCGGGTGCCGGAGGGGGCGGGTGAGGTGCGCCAGGCGTACCGGAGGGGGTTCCAGGACGATCAGGCGTGGCTGTCGTTCCGGCTGCCGTCCGGCGCGGAGGCGGGGTTCCTGGCCGGCCTGCGGGTGACGGCGGTGCCAGTGGTGCCGACGGACGGCGGGAGCCTCGGTGAGGTCGCGGCGGAGGGGTTCCGCAAGGCGGGGGCGCCCGATCCGCGGCAGGCGGGGGCGCTGCGGACGGGCGGGTTCGTGGCGGAGCCGCTGCCCGGGCACAGTAAGCGGCTGGCGGCGACGGTGTGGGTGGCGGCGGAGCCGGACGGGGGCTCGCGGGTGTGGGTGTACGCGATGGATGCGCCGTAGGACCGCTGGGCGGGAACTCCTGCCGCCGCAGGATCGTCGTGCTGGGCGATAGAACCGTCAGGGTCCTGGACGACACACCGGAGGGGGCGAGGGCATGGCGATCGTGGCGATGGTGCTCGGGCTGCTGCGGGTGTTGACCGGGGATGTGGTGGGTGACGGCGGGGCGTTGGCGTCGGTGGCTGCGGCGGCGGCGGTGGTGCTGCTGGCCGGGACGGCTGCGGTGGTGGTGGCCGGGGCCCGGGTGCTGGGGGTGCGGGCGCCGGCGGCGGTGCGCAGCGGGGTGCTGCGGCGGCGGGCGTTCCGTACGGCGTTCCTTCCGCAGCGTGATCCGGATGCCAGGGGCAGGCGGCGTCCGAGGGCTCCGGGTGTGGTCCCGGCGGCCGTGTAGTCCTGTCGTCGGCTTCGCGGCCGTCCTCCGTCGACCACTCATGTCCTGAGACCCCGGAGGGCTCGCTTCACCATGTCCGTTCTCGCTGTTCTCGACCCGGCCGTCGCCGTCGCGCATGCGGCCGTCGCCGCGCTCGCCCACGTCCTGCCGACCGCGCTCGCGATCGTCCTGTTCACCGTCGCCGTACGGCTGGCGCTGCATCCGCTGGCGCGGGCGGCGGCGCGCGGGGAGAAGGCGCGGGGGAGGCTGGCGCCGAAGGTCGCGGAGTTGCAGAAGGAGCACAAGGAGCGCCCGGAGCGGCTGCGGGAGGCGCTGGCGGAGCTGTACCGGCAGGAGCAGGTGTCGCCGGTGGCGGGGTGTCTGCCGATGCTGGTGCAGATTCCGTTCTTCTCGGTGATGTACCGGCTGTTCACCACGCCGAACGACCTGCTGGACCACACCCTGTTCGGCGTTCCGCTGGGGCTGCACGTCGGGGGTGCGCACGGTGCCGGGCAGGTGGCGGTGTTCGTGGCGCTGGAGGTGGGGCTGGCGGCGGTCGGGTTCGTCAACTACCGCCGGGCGCGACGGGCGGCCGCGGCGCAGGAGACGCCGCAGCCGGGGGCGCGGGTGCTGCCGTACCTGTCGTTCGGGTCGGTGGTGTTCGCGCTGCTGGTGCCGGTGGCGGCGGCGCTGTACCTGCTGACGACGAGCGTGTGGTCGACGGCGGAGCGGGCGTGGCTGTACCGGGGCGTCCCGGTGCCGGCGGCCGCTCTCGCCGTCTGACGCACGACGGGGGTAACGGTCAGAAGTGGCGCAGCAGTTCGGGGAACGCCCCGAGCTGCAGCGTCACCTCCTCCGGGCCGAGCTCGGCGTGCTCGAGCACCCAGGTGCGCTCGTGCGGGATGAAGACGGTGCGCAGCCCGGCCTTGCGGGCGGGGGCGATGTCGGACTTGGGCGAGTTGCCGATCATCCACGTCCGGTCGGGGTCGAGGCCGAGCTCGGCGGTGAGCTGCAGGTAGGTGTCGACGGACTTCTCGGCGACGATGTGGACGCCCCGGAAGTGGTGGTCGATGGTGGAGGCGTCGACCTTGGCCTGCTGCTCGTCCTGGTCGCCCTTGGTGAGCAGCAGCAGGTGGTGCCGGCCGGCGAGCGCGTCCAGGGTGTCGGCGACGCCGGGCATCAGCTCGATCGCGCCGCGGGCGGTGAGCGGGGTGAGCAGGTCGTCGATGCGGGCCACGTCGGCGGCGGTCACCTCGCGGTCGGCGCCGTACAGGTGGCGCAGGCAGTCGACGAGGCTCTGGCGGAAGACGGGGGTGCCGTAGCCGTGGGCGGCGGAGTTGTCGGCCTCGATCCGGTCGAGCAGGGCGGTGACGCGCTCGCGCTCGGCGGGGGTGGTGACCCAGTCCAGGAAGCCGTCGGTGACGCGCTCGAAGAGGACGTTGTTCTCCCAGAGGGTGTCGTCGGCGTCGAAGATGAGGATCTGGTCGGTGTGCATCGGAGTCCTTGGGCGTCGTGGTGGGTCAGGCGAGCGTGCGGGCGGCCCGGTCGAGGGTCGCGCGGAGGTTCTCCTCGGTGGTGCGCAGCCGCGCCTCGTCGAGGGTGAGCCACTCCAGCGGGGCGTCCGGGTTCTCGGGGCGGGCCTGCTCGGGGGTGTCGGTGGCGAGGAGGAAGCGCAGGTCGACGTGCTCGTGGGCGGGTTCGACGGCGTTGGCGGGCACCGGGACCACGACGAGGTGGGCGAGCGCGGCGTCGGGCCAGGGGGTGAGGTCGGTGAGGCCCGTCTCCTCGCGGCCCTCGCGCAGGGCGATGTCCAGCGGCAGGGTCTCCCCCGGGTCGCCGTGGCCGCCGACCTGCAGCCACGCCTGCTGGCGCACGTGCCAGCGCAGCAGGACGCGGCGGGTCGGCGGGTGGAGGATCAGCGCGGAGGCGGTGAAGTGGAGCGCGGTGGCGCGGTCCCAGGCGTCGGGGGCGCCCACCAGGGGCAGGGCCCTGGCGTGGTCGGCGGTCTCGACGGGGCCCTGCGGCCGGTGGTCGTCCAGGAGTCGGGCCAGCTGGGGGCTCTGCACGATGGGGATGCTCCTCGTTCCGCTGCCGGCCACGTCGACCGGGCAGGATGGTCGGGGTCCGGCGAACCCGCGCAGCCTAGCTTCGGGCCGTACCGGCGGCCCAGCGGTTTTCACCCGGATGCCGGACGTACGGGCGGCGCGGACGGGGGGCGCGGACCGGTGGCCGGACGGCGGCCTGGCGGTGGTCGGGCGGTGGTCGGGGCGGGCTTCCGGAGGCCGTAGCCTCTGTGGTGATCACGGTGATCGCGGTGATCGTTTCGGTACGGGGGACAGGTGGAGGGAAGTTCGTGATGGTGGCTGCTCCGGCGCTCGCCGAGCTGCGCGAGGTGTGCCAGCCGCAGGCCAAGCTGCAGAGCCGCAACGGTGAGCACTGGGCGGGCCGGCTGTACATGCGGGCGATCTCGCTGCGGACCACCCGTCAGCTGGTGCGCACCTCGGTGTCGCCCAACACCCTGACCTGGGTGATGGTGGTGTGCGGCGTCGGCGGCGGCGCGGCGCTGCTGATCCCGGGCCTGACGGGCGCGGTGCTGGCGGCGGTGCTGTTCCAGCTGTTCCTGCTGTTCGACTGCGTGGACGGCGAAGTGGCGCGCTGGAAGCGCCAGTTCAGCATGGCCGGGGTGTACGTGGACCGGCTGGGCGCCTACCTCGCGGACGCCGCGCTGATGATCGGCGCGGGCGTACGGGCGGCGCGCGGCGGCTCGGACCTGTGGGTGTCGGCGGGCCTGGCGGCCGCGCTGGGCGTGGTGCTGCTCAAGGCGTCGACGGACCTGGTGGACGTGGCCCGGGCGCGCAGCGGGCAGGCCCCGGCGGACGAGGAGTCGACGCAGCCGCGCTCGCAGGGCATCGCGACGGCCCGCAGGCTCGCCTCGATCTTCAAGATCCACCGGGTGACCAACGGCATCGAGGCTTCGCTGGTGCTGCTGGCGGCGGCCGTGGTGGACGCCGGGCTGCACAACCTGGACGCCACCCGGTGGACGCTCGCCGGGATCACGGTGATCACCTGGGGGATGGTGGTGGCGCACCTGGCGTCGATCCTGTCCTCCTCGCGGCTGCGCTGACGGCAGGGGCGTACGGCAGGGGTGTACGACCGGGGCGTACGGCCGGTGCGTAGCGGGCGGGTGTGCGCGGGGGTCGGAGAGCCCCTCCCCCGCGCGGGGGAAGGCCCGCGCCGAAGCCCGTCCACGGGCGGACGCGGCGGGCCCGGACCGCGCGGGAACGTGGGGACATGACGACGATCCGGCCCCTCACCGCCACCGCCCCGGCACGCACCCCGGCCCGCACCCCGGTGCTCGACCCGGCCGCCGTGCCGGCCGCGCCCCGGTGGGCCGTGCGCGCCGCGCACCTGGCCGCCGTCACCGCGCTGCCGGCGGGCCTGTGGCGGCTCGGGCTGGTCGCGGGCTGGCACGGCGGGTACTCCGACGCCGGCTACCACGCGGTGGGCTTCTCCGGCTGGGGCGCCGTGTGGCCGCTGACCCTGAGCGTGCTGACGGAGGCGCTGGCGCTGCTCACCCTCGGACTGGTCCGCCCCTGGGGCACGGTGCCGCCGCGCTGGGTGCCGTTCCTCGGCGGGCGCCCGGTGAACCCGCGGGCGGTGGTGCTGGCCGCCTCGCTGGGCGCCGCGGGGCTGGTGGTGATGTGGACGCCGTTCGCCGCCTGGTGGAGCGTGGAGCACCCGTACATGACCCCGACCGGGCACCTGCTGGTCGGGCTGCTCTACCTGCCCTCGGTGCTGTGGGGGCCGCTGCTGGCCGCGGTCACCGTCTCGTACCACCGGCGCCACCGCGCCGCCTCGGCCGTCCGGCCCTCCTGACCCGGGCCCGCCCGTCCGCTCCCCCTGCGCCCACCCCCGTACAGTGACGCAGGTCACGGCAACGGCCGGGCGGGGGCGGACAGGACGGGGTGTGGAGACATCGATACGCGCGCGCATCCGCGCCGGGGACGCCGCCGCCTTCGGGGCACTCTTCGAGGATCACGCCCGGGCGGTGCACCGGCACGCCCTGCGGATGACCGGGGACCGGAGCGCCGCCGAGGACGTGGTCTCGCTGACCTTCCTGGAGGCGTGGCGGCTGCGCTCCCGGGTCGACCCGGAGGGCGAGAGCCTGCTGCCGTGGCTGCTGGGCATCGCCGGGAACGTCATCCGCAACACCCGTCGGGCCGCGCGCCGTCACCACCGGGCCATGGCCGCGTTGCCGCCGCGCGAGGAGGTGCCGGACTTCGCCGGCGAGCTGGCCTCGCGGATCGCCGACGCGGAGGAACTGGCCGCCGCCAAGGCCGCGTTGGAGCGGCTGCGCCCGGCCGACCGTGAGGTGTTCGCGCTGTGCGTGTGGGAGGGCCTGGACCACGCGGCCGTCGCCGAGGCGCTGGGCCGCCCGGTGGGGACGATCCGCTCGCGGCTCTCTCGCGCCCGCGCCCGGCTGCGGGAGCTGACGGCGCAGGAGCTGGCCGGGGTGCGGTCCGTACGGGCGTCGCGGCCGCCGTTGGGTGCGGCGGTGCAACGCGCCGGGGGCGGCGGACAGGTGACAGGTGACCGCACCCTCGCGGTTCGGCCGAACGAGGAGACGATCCGATGAACGCCACCCCCGACCGCCGGTCCGAGGCCCCGACCGCCCTAAAGGACCTGGCCGTACGGGAGGAACTGGCCCGGCTGCTGCCGGCCCCGGCCGCCCCGGAACTCTCCGCAAGCCGCCGACTCCTCCTCAAGGAACACCTGATGGACAGCATCACCGAGACCCCCTCCCGCCGCCCCGCCCGCCGTCGCTTCACCCTGGGCATCGCCCTGCCCGTCGCCCTGGCGGCGGCCGTCGCCGGGGTCATCCTCGTGGGCGGCAACGGTGGCAACGGTGGCAACGGCGGCAACGGCGAGGCCGGCGGCCAGAACGACGGGCCCCGCACCCTGGGCAGCGTCACCACCGTCGCGTACACCCTGGAGAGCACCACGGACACCGTCCGTCTGACCATCCTGGAGAACGACAAGCCGGTGGACACCGACCAACTCCAGCGCGACCTCGACAAGTTCGGCATCCGCGCCCGGGTGTACGCCGGCGAGCCCGGCTGCAAGGCCAAGGGGCCGAAGATCGCCACGCACGACAGCGACGACGGCTGGCACATGGAGATGGTGAAGGACAGGATGATCCTCACCGCCCGCCCGGAGGCGATCCCGACCGGCGAGAAGCTGTTCATCTACCTGCCGCTGGCCAAGAGCTCCCCGGAGAACTCCTTCCGCGAGCTGGAGTCCGGGCTGATGAAGTCCCCCGGGCCGGCCTGCATGCCGTCCAGGGAGTTCGTCAACCCGCTGGCGAGCCTGCTCCCTACGCCGTGACCGCCCGCTCCTCCACACCTCGGACGTACGCGGCGAGGACGCTGTCGAGCAGCCCGGGGAAGCGGTGCTCCAGGTCGACGGTGCGCAGCGCGGAGATCCGCCGGTTGGCCTCCTCGCGCTGGATGATCAGCCCCGACTCCCGCAGCACCTTGAAGTGGTGGCTGAGGGTGGACGGCGCGACGTCCACCGGGAAGGTGCCGCAGGGGCGCTCGGCCTCGGCGCGCAGAACGCTCACGATGGTCATCCGGGTGGGGTCGGAGAGGGCGTGCAGGACGTCGAAGAGGTCGATGTCCTCCGTCGCGGGGTGGGTGAGCGCTGGTCGGCGGCGGGTACTTCGGGGCATGTCACGACCCTTCTGATCTGCGATGTTCGACAACCGTCGAAGCGCGGTGCTATCAATGTCAGCACATCAGCTTCGATGTTCGTAGAACATCGTAACGGAGGGGGATCCGACATGCGCGCACTGGTGATGACCGCACCCGGCGGGAGCGAGAACTCGCAGATCCAGGAGGTGGAGGCGCCGCGCCCGGGCCCCGGCGAGGTCGCGATCGACGTGGCCTACGCCGGGCTCAACTTCGTCGACGTGATGGCCCGGCGCGGCGACGGCGGCTACGTCCAGGAATGGCCGTACCGGCCGGGCAAGGAGGTCTCCGGTACGGTCCGCGAGCTCGGCGAGGGCGTCACGGGCCTGGCCGTCGGGGACCGCGTGGTCGCCGCCCCGGTCGGCGGCGGCCTCGCCGGGACGGCCCTCGCCGAGGCGGCGCTCACCGTGCCCGCCCCGGAGGGGCTCTCGCTGCGCGAGGCCGCCGCCGTCCCGCTCGGCCTCGCCACCGCGATGCTGCTGCTCGGCGACGCCGGCCGCTTCACCCCCGGCGACACCGTCCTGGTGCACTCCGCCGGCGGCGGCATCGGCCAGGCGATCGGCCAGCTGGTGCCGCTGCTCGGCGGCGGCACCCTGATCGGCACGGTCGGCCGCCCCTCGAAGGCCGCCGCCGTCACCGACTCCGGCTACCAGCACGCCTTCGCCCGCGACGAGGCCCTCGCCGAGTCCGTCCGCGCCGCGACCGGCGGCCGGGGCGTCGACCTGGTGCTCGACCCGCTCGGCACCGAGGCCCTGGACCTCGACCTCGACGTCTCCGCCCCCGGCGGCCGCATCGTCCTCTTCGGCAACGCGGGCGGCGGCAGCCTCGACGCCCTCCCGCCGCTCGGCCGCCTGATGACGGGCAACCTCACCGTCACCGGCTTCAGCCACCGCTTCCTCGCCGCCACCGCCCCCGAGCGCCTCGGCCGCGCCATCCGCCGCGTCCTCGACCTCCTCGCGACGGGCGGCCTGACCGTCCCCGTCACCGAACTGCCCGGCCTCGACGCCGTCCCCGCCGCCCACGACGCCATGCAGGAGCGCCGGGCCGTCGGCAAGTACGTGGTCCGGGTGGGCGGTTGAGCGACTCGCGTGACGCAGCGTGACGCAGGCCACAGGAAAAGGGTGACATAGGGATGTCGCGCGGGGCCGTCAGCATCGACTCATGACGATCACCGATGAGGACTGCCTCGCCGAAACCCTCGCCTTCAACGCCCGCTTCGAGTCCGCGGCCGCCGAACGCCCCGCCCGCGGACGGACGTTGGACCCCGAGACGCTGGCGCACCTGCGGCGCAACCGGCTGGCCGGGGACGCGCCGCCGGTGCGGCTGGCGCAGGGGCGGGACCGGGTGCTGCCCTGCGGGGTGAAGGTGCGGGTGTTCGCACCGGAGGGGGTCGGGCGGGTCGAAGGCGTGTACCTGCACATCCACGGGGGCGGGTGGGCGTTCGGCTCGGCCGACGGGCAGGACGAGCGGCTGTGGCGGATCGCCGCCGAGGCGCGGCTGGCCGTGGTCAGCGTGGAGTACCGCCTGGCGCCCGAACACCCCTTCCCCGCCGGACCGGACGACTGCGAGGCCGCCGCCCGCTGGCTGGTCGAGCACGCCGAGGCCGAGTTCGGCACGCGGCGGCTCATGATCGGCGGCGAGTCGGCCGGCGCCCACCTGAGCGTCCTGACCCTGCTGCGCCTGCGGGACCGGCACGGCATCACCAGCGCGTTCCGGGCCGCCCACCTGCTATTCGGCCCCTACGACCTGTCGATGACGCCCAGCCAGCGCTCCTTCGGAGCCCGGCCGCTGCTCAGCAACACCGACACGCTGCGCGGGAGTTACGAGCTGCTCACGCCGGGGACCGGCCCGGAGCAGCGGCGCGACCCGGAGCTGTCGCCGCTGTACGCCGACCTGACGGGGCTGCCGCCCGCGCGGATCGTCGTCGGCACGGAGGACCCGCTGCTGGACGACTCGCTCTTCCTCGCGCAGCGGTGGCGGGCGGCGGGGGCGGACGTCCGACTCGGCGTCGTCGCCGGGGCGATGCACGGGTTCACCCTGTTCCCACTGACGGTCACGGACCGCGAGCAGCAGCGGGAACGGGAGTACCTGGCCGCCGCGTAGGCCCGGCGTGTGACGGTAGGTTCGGCCGCATGATCCGTACGCCTCGCCTCTACGCCCTGGTGGAGGAGCTGCGCGCGGCGGCGCCGCGACCGCTGACGGTCGCCGCGCTCGCCGCGCGCTTCGAGGTGAGCACGCGCACCGTCCAGCGCGACCTCCAGGCGCTGATGGAGGCCGGCGTGCCGGTGCGCGCCGTCACCGGGCGGGGCGGGGGCTGGGCGATCGACCCGGCGATGACCCTCCCGCCGATCCGGTTCACCGCCGAGGAGGCGTCGGCGCTGGTCGCCGCGCTCGCCGCCGCCGACGCCTCGGCGCCGTACGCGGGCGCGGTCCGTACGGCGTCCCAGAAGATCGCCGCCTCGATGACCGGCCCCGCCTCCACGGCCGCCCAGCAGCTCGCCACCCGGATCGTCGCCCTGCCCGCGCGGACGGCGGAGTCCGTACGGACGGCCGTGGAGCGGGCGCTCACCGAGGGCACGGTGCTGCTGCTGTCCTACGTCGACGCGTCCGGACAGGAGAGCGAGCGCGCCGTGGAACCGGCCGGGCTGCTGACGGCGGACGGCAAGTGGTACCTCATCGCCTGGTGCCGCACGCGCCGGGCCGGCCGGGGCTTCCGGCTCGACCGCGTCACGGCGGCCACCCCGACCAGGGAGAAGGCGCCGCCCCACGAGCTGTCCGCCCTGCTGCACGGCTCGGCGGCCGCGGGCGCGCAGCAGCCCGGGGCGCTGGCTTCTCTGACGCCTACGCCGCGACACCCCCGTCGACCGCCAGCTCCGCGCCCGTGACGTACCGGGCGCTCTCACCGACCAGGTACGACACGGCGTCCGCGACCTCCGCCGCCGTGCCGTAGCGGCCGACCGCGGTGAGCGAGCGCTGGAAGTCGGCGGACTCGCCGTCGGCCGGGTTCATGTCGGTGTCGATCGGCCCCGGGTGCACCAGGTTGACGGTGACCCCGCGCGGCCCCAACTCCCGGGCCAGGCCCTTGGTGAAGCCGATCAGCGCGGCCTTGCTGGTCGCGTAGAGCACGGCCCCGGGGAACGGCACGCGCTGGGCGAGGCAGCTGCCGATGCTCACGATCCGCCCGCCCTCGGCCAGGTGCTGCGCCGCCGCCTGGGCGTAGAGGTAGGGCGCGCGGACGTTCACCTCCAGCACCCGGTCGACCTCGTCCGGTTCCACCTCCTCGACCGGCCCGACGGCGCCCACCCCCGCGTTGTTCACCAGGACGTCCAGCCGTCCGAACCTCTCGACGACCCCCGCCACGACCCCACGCACCGCCTCCGGGTCCGCGCTGTCGGCGCGTACGGCCCAGCCGGTGCGGCCCATCGCCGTGATCTTGGCGGCCACCTCGCCGGCCGCCTCGGCCGAGCCCTGGTACGTCAGCACCACGTCCGCGCCGTCCTCGGCCAGCCGCAGCGCGACCGCCGCCCCGATCCCCCGGCTGCCGCCGGTCACCAGCGCCACCTTGCCGTCGAGCGCCGCCGCGCCGTTCATCGCCATCTCCACCGAACTCCTCGTTCCCGTCTTGGACATGACTCGATCCTGGACGGGAACGGCTCGGGGTTCCGGCGGTATTCAGACGTGACGTTCAACCTTCAACAGGGTGTCGGCGAACGCGCCCCGCCGCCCCGCCGCCCGGCCGGAACCGGACGCTGATCCCCGCGGAGAATAGAACGCGGGCGCACGGTGTTGGAGTGGCCCATGCGACGAATACTTGTGGTGGGGGCGACCGGCAGCGTCGGTCGACATGTGGTCTCCGGGCTGGCCGAAGAAGGCCACGCCGTACGGGCGGGCGCGCCGCTCGCTGGTCCACGAGCGCGACATCGCCGAGGTCGCGGTGCGGGCGCTCGTCGAGGACGGGCACGACGGCGCGAAGTACCTCGTCACCGGCCCGGAGTCGCTGGAGCACGCCGAGCTGGTGCGGATCATCGGCGAGGAGGCGGGCGTCGAGGTCCGCTGGGAGGAGCTGGACCCGGAGGTAGCCCGCGAGCAGCTGACCACGGCCTGGGGCAACGCGGCGTTCGTCGACGCCCGGCTGCGGGCGTGGGAGTCGTTCACCCGCGAGCCCGAACAGGTGACGGACACCGTGCGCCAGGTGCTGGGGCGCGCGCCGCTGGACTTCCGCGCCTGGGCGAGGGAACACGCCCCGGCCTTCCGCTGACGCTCGGCGGGTGCGCGCACAGGAAGTCGGCGGGGCCGACTTCCTGTGCGCGCGAGCCTCGTGACTACGGATGTAGTGCCACTACTCACGTAGTGGCACTACATCCGTAGTCACGTGTTAGCCGACCAAGCGGCGGCGCCAGTCCAGGGGTGCGACGGTGACGGCCTTGCCGGGATCGCCGTCCCAGTCGGTGCGCAGACCCACGGCCTCGATGGCCGCCACGACCTCGCGGCCGACGGAGGCGGTGGTCTCGGACGAGCCGTCGAAGCCGCCGTAGAGCAGCATCAGCCCGTGCCCGGCCGCGGCGGAGTCCGTGCACTGGGAGTGGAAGTAGACGAAGCCGCGAGTGCCACCCTCGTCCTCGGCCTCGGCACCGATCTCGGCCTGACCGCAGCTGCGGCAGCAGGTGAAGTTCTCGCGGGCCGTGATGCCCGCCTCCTGGAGTGCGTCGAACGCGCGGGTCAGCCGCTCGGGGTCGGTCTCGCCCCGCCAGGACGCCTGCTCCGCAACCCGCTCCAGCCACAGCCGGTCGGTCAGCGCCTGCGCCTGGTCGGGCGAGACGGGCCGGCGGTCCTCGGTGACCAGGTACTCCTCGGCGGTCTCGGCCAGCTGCTCGCGGGAGACGTAACCGGCGGCCAGCACCTCGCGCACGTGCCGCTCCAGCTCCTCGCGCTCACCGGCCTCCAGCTCGAGCGGCGGCACCTCGCGGGCGGGGCCCATGTCCAGCAGCGACCAGTCCAGGCCGCCCTCCCAGCCCTCCTGTCGACGGGCCCAGCCGGTCAGCGCCGCGATCACGGCCTCGGGCCCGTCCACCATCACCTGGTAGTGCCGGTCGGCGGAACCGTCTCGGTGCTCCAGCTCGTAGTCGCCGCCCGCCTTGTGCCAGACCTGCGCGAAGACGTCCGGCAGGTCGGGAATCCGCTGGAGGATCAGGAACCGGTCCCCGTCCTCGCCGATCCGCCGCACCAGCCCGGCCAGCTCCTCGGCGGACACGCGCTCGTGCCGCTCCCAGTTCTCCGTCTTCACCACGATCTCGAGCATGCGCAGACTGTGGCACACCCCTGTGACGGCGGGGGTGGCGGGATCGCGCCCTGGTCGGATCGCACTCGAAGCACCTAGGGTGAATCATCGCCAATTCCTTTTAGCCCAAGGGTGGATGAGGACGCTCAGGCGTCGTTCGCTGTTGGCTGTCGCAGGACTCGGGCACGTGTCGCCGACCTGCGCTTCGTGGCGGACGAGCTGACCAGCCGCCGCCGTGCCGACCCGGACCGGATCGGCGTGCTCGGCCACTCCATGGGCGGCGCGGCGGCCGCCGAAGCCGTCCGCCAGGACGAACGCTTCGCGGCCGGGCTCCACCTCGACGGCGGCCTCTTCGGTTCACCCGTCCCGGAGGTGGGCCTGGACCGGCCGTTCCTGATGCTCACCTCATTCGCCGACCACGAGACCTGGCAGCACTGGCGCGAACACCAACACGGCTGGGGACGGCAACTGCGGCAACTCGACTCCGGCCACCTGAGCTTCACCGACTGGCCGCATGTGGCAGGCCCGGGCCACTTCGCCCAGAACACCTCGACAGAGCTGTACCAACAGCTCTTCGGCGGCATTGCCGCCGAGCGCACCACCGGGATCTCCCGCGCCTACGTCCGCGCCTTCTTCGACCACTTCCTCGGCGACCGGCCGGCACCACTGCTGGATGCCGCGTCGGCACGCTTCCCGGAGGTCACATTCGTGTGGTCGCGCGATTGATCAGGTGCCCCCAGCCGCATGCCTCGACCTCGGCCATGGTCGCCGGCCGAGTGAGCATGTCGATCGTGAGGAAGCCGGGCCCCTGACTGTCGTCCCCCGGCGGCGCCCAGCGGCCGGACATGCACTCCTCGCACTCCAACAGCACCCTGGCCAGCGCGTAGGGCCCAGGATGGCCTGACCGGTCCCGGCAAAGCATCGGCCAAGGACCGCGCCGACGCCCTCACGAGGTGGCATCACCCCGACCACAACAAGGAGGACGGATGCGGGGGCCGGTGGGATTCGAACCCACGGGCAGGCTCGGAGCAGGACCGCTCCTCCCCACCGATCGATACACGGGGTTCCTCCGGTGCATCGATTGCAATTGGCCGCTCTGCCACGGGCCGCATCCTGCGGGATTGCGCGCTCCCGCTCCCGTGATCCTACGGACCGCCACATCGGCTGCACGACCGCTTTCCGGCCCCCAGGCACTCTGGCCCTGCTGGAACGCTCCGGCTGCCCGGCCCGCCCCTGCATGTCATCCCTGCGCCCAATCCCACCCCCAATGGACCGCTGCGCGAAAAGTCGGCCCGTCCGACTTCCCACGTGCCCACCGCCCCGGCCCGCGCCCAAGCCGGCTACGAACCTACCCTCACTCACCCGCCACCAACGGCCCCCCGAGCACAGGAAGTCGACCGAGTCGACTTCCTGTGCAGCGCGGGAGACGCCTATGCCTTGAGGGCGAAGCCCGTCACGATCACCGCCGCGCAGACCAGGGCGCCGACGCGCTGGCCGTTCGTCCACTGCTTCCAGGCGAACATCTTGCCCCGGCTGACGACCGCGAGGCCGATCCAGCCCAGCGCGAGCACGATCCACCCGAGAACTTTCAACATCGCGTACCCCCTGCGGTCGCCGGACGGCGGCCGGCCTCGGTTGTGACGGGTCCAGCGGTCACTGGGGCCCATCCTGCCTGGCTTCGGGCGCCCTCGGCAACGAGCCGCTAATGCTGACGACTTGGGGTACGTGACGTGCCAGGATGCTGGGCATGACGGAGCGTGCGCGGAGTTTCGGGGCGATGGCGGAGGCGTACGAACGGTTCCGGCCGGGGTATCCGGACGAACTGTTCGTGTTGGTGGCGGAGTACGCGGGGCGGCCGGTGCGGACGGCGCTGGAGATCGGCGCCGGGACGGGCAAGGCGACCCGGTTGTTCGCCGCGCACGGGGTCGAGGTCACGGCGACCGATCCCGATGCGGCGATGCTCGCGGAGTTGCGGAAGAACGTGCCAGCGGGTGTGCGGGTGGAGCAGGGCGCGTTCGAGGAGCTGAGGGTCGGGGAGCGGGAGTTCGGGCTCGTCTACGCGGCGGCGTCGCTGCACTGGACGGAGGCGGCCGGGCGGTGGGAGCGGGTCGCGGGGCTGCTGGAGCCGGGCGGGGTGTTCGCCTCGTTCGGGGGGCCGACCGTGCTGGCCGACCCGGAGGTGGCGGAGGCGGTGCGGGTGGCGCGGGCGCCGTTCCTGGCGAGCGATGACGTGCCGCCCCCGGACGGGAGTCCGGTGGGCCAGGCGATGCAGTGGCCGGGGACGGAGCTGGAGCGGTCGGAGTGGTTCGGGAACGTCCAACAACACGTGATCGAGCGGCGGTTGGGGGTCAGCGCCGAGGAGTACGTCGGGCATCTGTCGACGGTGTCGGCCTACCTGATGCTGCCGGTGGAACAGCGGCGGGAGGTGTTCGCGCGGATCGCGGAGGTGCTGCCGGAGCGGGTGGCGGTGGATGGGGAGATCACCGTGCACCTCGCCCGCCGTCGCGACCGCGCTTGAACTCGCGCAGGACGGCGAGGAGGTTGATGACGGTGCTGGCGGGCACGTTGCCGAGCGAGATGAGGCGCTGGCCCGCGATGTCGGCTTCGCCGGGGGCGGCGGAGGGCCAGAGGATGCCGAACTCGCGCCCTTCGGTGCGGAGTTCGACGATGAGTTCGGTGATCTCGCGGCGGGAGAGGTAGAGGATCGCGGGATCGGTGGGGTGGAGGGGGTGGTGGGCGTTCATGCGGCGACTCCGTCCAGCTCGAACCAGATGGTTTTGCCGAGTTTCTGGGGGTCCACGCCCCAGCGGTCGGTGAGGGCCGCGACGAGCTGGAGGCCCCGGCCGGATTCGGCGAGGGGGGTGTGGGGGCGCTGCTCGGGGAGGGTAGAGGAGCGGTCGGAGACGTTGACGCGGAGGGTGTTGGCGCGGAAGAGGATGACGACGACCGGGGAGGTCGTGTCGGCGTGCCGCCAGGCGTTGACGATGAGTTCGACCAGGGCCAGTTCGGCGTCGAAGGTCGAGGAGCGGGACCAGCCCTCGCGGGCCATGGCCTCGCGGAGGGTGTCGCGGGAGAGCGAGAGGGAGGGGGAGTTGAGGTTGCGCACAGAGGTCTCCCAGGAGGGGATCGGTGATCGGTGCGTCACTGACTGTAGGGCACCGGTGGTACATGCAGGGGTACTTCTACCCCACTCCTTCATCCGATCGAGGGATTGGTAGACCCTTCAAGGGATCGCGATGGATGCTTGGGGCATGCCACCACGAACGACCCCATCTGCCAGGCAGGAGCGAGTAGGCACCGAGCTGCGGAAGATGCGCGACTGCGCCGGCCGCACCACCGCTGAAGCCGCCGCCCTGTTCGGGATCGCCCGAACGAAGATCACGCAGATCGAGAAGGGGCAGTACCCGATCAGCGCCGAGCGCGTGCGCACCCTTGCCCACGAGTACGAGGAGAGCGATCACGCCTTCGTGGAGGGCCTCGGATCAATGGCCGAGGAACGCCACAGAGGATGGTGGGAGGACTTTCGGGGTTCCGTTCCGGTCGGGTTCCTCAACATCGCCGAGATGGAGTTCTTCTCCCAAGGGGTGCGCACCTATCAGATCTCGCACGTGCCCGGCGCCATGCAGACGGAGGAGTACGGCCGGGCGATCTTCAAGGATGTCTATCCACCCCTTCCGCCGCGCCTCCTCGAAGCACGCGTCGAACACCGGTCATTGCGGTCGGCCTTGTTGATGCGGGAAGGGGCGAGACCATACTCGGCGATTGTTCACGAGGCTGCCCTGCGGATGTTGTTCGGCGGCCGCGAAGCCGCAAAGCGCCAGCTGGACAGGCTGCTTGAGTACGCGGAACTCCCGCACGTGACGCTTCAGGTCATCCCTTTCAGCACCAGCGGCTTCATGGGAGCAGGCCAAGGCATCATCTATGCGTATGGTCCGGTGAGGCGTCTCGACACCATCCAACTCGACGCCGTTGGAGGCCCGGCGTTTCTGCACGAGCAGAAACACCTGGAGAACTACCACTACATCATCGACAAGATGACCGAGCGCGCTCTGCCCGAGAGTCAATCTCGGGACGCCATCAGGCTCATAAAGAAAGAGATCTAAACCATGGAAGCTCAGTGGAAGCGCCCAGAGGCATGCCCGGATGGTGCGAGTTGCCCGGAGGTAGCCATAGGCCCCGACGCCGTCTACGTCCGCAGCAGCCTCCTGCCGAATGCCATCGCTCAACTCACGCCCAACGAGTGGCGCGACCTCGTCTCCGCCATCCGGGCCGGGGAGTTCGACCTCTGAAACACCACCTCGCCCCGCCGGGTCGAAACCCGGCGGGGCGAGGACCCTGCAACCTCGACCGCTTCCACCCCCTGTCGGGCCGCCGACCGCCGCCCTAGGATGACGCCGTGAACTCCCAGGCGATCGTTCCCGGGGCGGGGCTGGCTCTCATCGGGTACGCCATTGCCTTCGACATTCGCAATGCGGCGAAGTGGTGGCAGCTGTTCAACTACCAGTACCGCAACAGCGACATGTCGCTGCGGGGCATGCGGATTCTCGGGGCCTTCCTCGCTCTCGGCGGCACGGCCGGCGTGGTGCTCGGGCTGCTGCTCTAAAGGCCCCCCGGGCTCACTCGCCCAGGCGGACGATCATCTTTCCGGTGTTGGCACCCCGGAGCATGCCGAGGAACGCTTCCACCACGTTGCCGAAGCCGTCCACGACGGTCTCATCAGCCACGACCGCGCCCGAGCGCAGGTGCGGGACCAGGAAGTCGTAGAGCTCGGGGCGGGCGTCGAGGTGCTCGCGCACCAGGAAGCCTTCCAGCCGCAGGCTCTTGCCGACCACGTCGTAGAGGTTGCGGGGCGCCGCCGGGGGGTTCTGGAGGTTGTCGTACTGGGCGACGGCGCCGCACCAGGCGATGCGGCCGTGGTCGCGCAGGACGTCGATCGCGGCTTCCAGGTGGTCCCCGCCGACGTTGTCGAGGTACACGTGCAGGCCGTCCGGAGCAGCCTCACGCAGACGGTCCGCGATCGGGGCGTGGTGGTAGTCGAAGGCGGCGTCGAAGCCGAGGTGGTCGACGAGCCGGGCGGCCTTCGCCGCCGAGCCCGTGCTGCCGATGATCCGCCCCGCGCCGAGCAGGCGGGCGAGCTGCCCGGCCGCCGTACCGACACCGCCGGCGGCGGCCGAGATGAAGATCGTCTCACCGGCCTGGAGGCGGGCGATCCTGGTCAGCCCGACCCAGGCGGACAGGCCCGTGCCGCCCAGGACGGACAGGTGGTTGCTGAGCGGGACGCCGTCGAAGTCGGGCAGCAGGTACGCCCGCTCGGCGGTGACCACCGAGTGGGTGCGCCATGCCTGGCGGTGGAAGACCAGGGCGCCGACCGGCAGGGCGTCGGCGCGGGACTCGACCACCCGGCCGAGGGTGCGGCCCTCCAGCGGGGCGTGGAGGTCCCAGCCGCCCTCGTCCATCTCCTCGCGCATGTACGGGTCGACGGACTGGTAGAGGTTCTCGACCAGCGCCTCGCCCGCTCCGAGCGCGGGGACCGTCTCCTCGACGAAGGCGAAGTTCTCGGCGGTCGCCGCTCCGACGGGGCGGGAGACGAGGTGGACGGCGTGGGCGGTGGGGCGGGACATGAGCTGCTCCGAACAGGAGGAGGAGAACGACCGTGCTCACGGTAGGAACCCGGCCCCCGCCCCCGGCAGGGGTCCACGTCGATGGAAGAGCCACTTCCATGAGCAGAATCGATGGATGCCGGTAAGCTCCCCCGCATGACCGATCTCGCCCCGCACGAGCTGCGCATCCTGGTCGCGGTCGAGGAGACCGGCACCTTCACCGCAGCCGCCACCCGCCTCGGCACCACCCAGTCCGCCGTCTCCCACGCCGTGCGCGGCTGCGAGCGCAAGCTCGGCGCGGTGTTGTTCGAGCGCGGACGCCACGGCGCGCGGCCCACCGAGGCGGGCGCACGGGCGGTGGCGTACGCCCGGCGGCTGCTGCGCCTGATGGCCGCGATGCACGCGGAGGTCCGGGGCGCGGGCACGAACCCGGACGAGCCGCTGACCGGCACCCTCCGCATCGTCGCCTTCCGCAGCGCCGCCGCGCACCTGCTGCCACCCGTCCTCGCCCGGCTCGCCGAGCGGCACCCGGGGCTCAGCGCGCGGGTGCGGATCGTACGGGAGGTGGGGCGCGGCGCCGCCGGGGAGGTCGCGGACGGGCGGGCCGACCTGGGGTTGGCCACCCTGGACGCCTCCTCGACACCCCACGGCGTGGTGGCGGCCCGCCTGTACGAGGAGACGTACGCGCTGGCGCACCCGCACGGGCACGCGGAGCCGCGCCGGCTGCCGCTGGTCGACTGGGAGGAGAACTGCGGCTCCTACACCAGGAGTTGGTGGCGGCGGCAGGACTGGATCCCGCCCGCGACGGTGGACGTCGAGGACGACGCGGTGGCCGTCTCGATGGTCGCCCAGGGGCTGGGGATGGCCATCATGCCCGCCACCGCGCTGCTCGGCGCCCCGGCCGGGCTCGCCGTCACGCCCCTGGAGCCCGACCCGCCCAGCCGCCTGGTCGGCTACGTCACCACCCCCGAACTGGCCCCGACCCCCGCCGTCCGGGCCCTGATCCGCGAACTGCGCGACCTGCCCCTGCCCGAGGGCCTCACCCCCGCCCGATAGTCCCCGCCCGATAACCCGGTGCACACGCCGGACACCGTCGGCCATCCTGTCCGGATGGCCGACCGCGCGAACATCGTCGTCGTCCGCGAGAGCGGAGCGTACGAGCTGTACCTCTCCCGCTTCGGGGCGATCGGGCTGGACCTCGATCTGCTGGCCGGGCCCGAGGCGGTCCTCGTGATGGTCGAGGGCCTGCGCCGGGACGACTGGTGGCTGGACGACGAGCTCTGCCAGGGCGCGGCACTGATCGACCTCCGGCAGCGCGTGCTGCTCCTGTTCGTCTGGGAGGGCCCCAGCACCGTGCTGCGCCACCGGGCCGCGTACCTGGAGCTGCTGCGGGCGGCCTGGCCGGGGTGGGAGGTCCGCTGGCTGTACGACGGCCCGGCCGAGCTGCGCGCCCATCTGGGGCTGGACCCCGAGTACGTCCGGCGCCGGGGTGGCGCGCTCTACCCCGGTGAGCCGCTGGAGCCCGACCACGAGGAGCTGGCCGACCCCGAGCCGCTGGCGGTGGTGGTCACCATCGGGGCCGACCGCTGCCACGTGGTGGTGAACCTGGAGGACCACCCCGTCCGGGAGGGCCCGGCCCTGCTCGACCGGCTGGCCGACGCCCCGGACCACGGCGTCTGCCGGGTGCCCGCCGAGGCCGGGCTGCACGTGGACCCGGTGCGGCGGCGCGTCGGCTGGTGGGTGCTCGGCGCCTCGGCGGAGGCGTACGAGGTGCCCGGGCGCTGGCCCGGCTGGACGGTCGAGTTCTGGCGGGACGACTGGCGCAGCCATGTCCGCGCCGCCGCCGGCCGGTTCGACCCTCCCGAGCCCGACCACGCCCGCGCCCTCGAAGAGGTCCGGGAGGAGCAGACCGACCGCCGTCTGCGGCGCGGCAACTGGGCCTCCCCCTGGCTGTGACCGGCAGGGTGACGACGCGCCGGGGCCCGGGCGGCGGATGGATTCCGCCGCCCGGGCCCCGGGGGGTCTACCGGCCGTACCCCCGTCACCGCCGGTAGAAGACGCTCCTCGACCAGAAGTAGCCGAGCAGGGTGAGGCCCGTGCACCAGCCGAGGGCGCTCCAGGCGGAGACGGCGCCGATCTCCGTGCCCATCAGCAGGCCCCGCAGGGTCTCGATGACGGGGGTGAAGGGCTGGTACTCGGCGAACCAACGCAGGGCGGTGGGCATGGTGTCGGTCGGGACGATGGCGCTGCCGATGAAGGGCAGGAACTGCAGCGGCATCGGCAGGTTGCTGGCGCTCTCGACGGTCTTGGCGACCAGGCCGATCCCGGCGGAGATCCAGGTCAGGGCGACGGTGACGAAGAGCAGCAGGCCGATGGCGGCCAGCCATTCGACGATGCCGGCGTTCGGGCGGAAGCCCATCGCGAGGGCCGCGCCGACCACCAGGAGCAGTCCGATCATCGTCTGGATGACGCTGCCGACGACATGACCGGCCAGGAAGGCGGAGCGTGAGATCGCCATCGTGCGGAAGCGGTTGACGATGCCCTCGGTCATGTCGGTGCAGATGCCGATGGCGGTGACGATCGAGCCCGAGGTGGCCGCCATCAGCACGATGCCGGGCGTCACGTAGTCGATGTACTTCCCGCCGCCGATGCCCGCGCCCAGGGCGTTGCCGTAGGCGTAGTTGAACATCAGCAGCATCATCACCGGCATCACCACGACGGCGAAGGTCAGCGACGGATAGCGCAGCGCGTGCTTGAGGTTGCGCCGCAGCATGGTCATCGAGTCGCGCAGCGCGTACGAGGCGCCGGGAACAGCGGCCGTGCTCATCGCGAACCCTCCCCGGTCAGTGTGAGGAACACGTCGTCCAGGTCGGCGGTCTCGACGACCAGCGACTCGGCGTGGACGGAGGCGTTGTCGAGGGTGTCCAGCACGGCCTTGACGGTGAGGACGGAGTTGTCCCCCGGGATGTCCAGCCGCAGGGCCTCGACGTTGGCCTTGGCGTACTCGAACAGGTCGGCGGCGAGCCGCAGTTGGGCCTCGTCGGCGAACTGGAGCTTGATGTGCCCGCCGGGCACGATCCGCTTGAGCTCCTCGGCGGTGCCCTCCGCGACGATCCGGCCGCCGTCCAGGACGGCGATGCGGTCGGCGAGTTCGTCCGCCTCGTCCAGGTACTGGGTGGTGAGGAAGATCGTCACCCCGTGGTCGGCGACCAGGGCCCGGATCATCTCCCACATGGTGCGCCGGCTGCGCGGGTCCAGCCCGGTGGTCGGCTCGTCGAGGAAGATCACCCTCGGGTCGCCGACCAGCGTCATCGCGAGGTCGAGCTTGCGCCGCATGCCGCCGGAGAAGTCGGCGACGGCCTTGCCGCGTGCGACGTCGGTGAGTTCGAAGCGCCGCAGCAGGTCCTCGGCCCTCCTCCGCCCCTCCCGACGGCGGAGGTGGTTGAGGTCGGCCATCAGCAGCAGGTTCTCCTCGGCGGTGAGCAGGTTGTCGACCGCCGAGAACTGGCCGGTGACGCCGATCGCCCTGCGCACGCCGTCCGCCTCACGGACCACGTCGCACCCGGCGACGCGCGCCGTCCCGCCGTCGGCGGGGATGAGGGTGGAGAGGATCTGCACGGTGGTGGTCTTGCCGGCGCCGTTGGGCCCGAGGAGGGCGAAGACGCTGCCGGCCGGGATGGTCAGGTCGATGCCGTCGAGCACCGGCTTGCCGTCGTAGGACTTGGTGAGGCCGCGGACCTCGACGGCCGTCGCCGCGGCGAGGGCGGTGGTGGTCATCAGGCCCTCCGGACGGTGACGTTGCCGACCTGGGTGCGCCCGCGGACCTCGACGGTCTCCGAGGCCTCGCCCGGGCCCTCGGCGGCGCCGAGCTCGTTGCGCACGCCGCCGAACTTGCTGTGCACGTCCAGCCAGGCGGCGGTGCCCTCGGCGATGCCGACCTCCAAGTCCCCCACGCTGGTCTGCAGGGTGACCTGGCCCTGGACGACCCGGCCGATCCGGATGTGGCCGTTGGCCGACTTGGCGTCCACGTCCGCCCCGGCGTGGGCGACGTGGATGCGCCCGTTGGAGGAGTTGGCCTCCAGCTCGCCGCGCACCTCGTCGATCTCGGTGTCGCCGTTGGTGTTCTTGACGGTCAGGCGGCCGCCGATGGTGCCGATCTCGATCCGGCCGGAGCCGGTGACCTCCGCATCCCCGGTGACCTCGCCGATCCGGACGTCCCCCTGGCCGGTCCTGACCCGCAGCGACGCGGCCCGGTCGACCTGGATGCGGCCCATGGAGGTCTTGACCCGGCAGTCGCCGAGCGGGCCCTCGGCCACGAAGTCCGCCACGGGGGACTCCACGTCCACCTGGGAGCCGGCGGGCAGCTCGACCAGGACCTCGATCGAGCCCTTCTTGCTGGTGAACACGGTGCGCTGCGGGGGGCCGTTGACGGTGAGGCGGCCGCCGGAGAAGTCGACCTGGGTCAGCTCGGCGGCGCGGACGTCGGCCTCCCGGCCGGGGTTGGCCGGGCGGACCTCGACGGTGGCCTCGGCGCTCTTGGCCGCCTTGACCCAGAGCGAGCCGATGTTGAACTCGATGACTGCGGAGATCGGTCCGTTGGACTCGTACGAAGGCATGGCTGTGCCGTCCTCTTGGCTCTCGTGGCTGTTCCCGCTGGTCGGAGCGGGGTGACGTCGCAGGGGCGGGTGGTCGGTGGAGCGGTCGATCGGTGCGGCGGAGGCGTTACTGGACCCAGCCGGTGAAGCTCTGGCCGCCGAGGAGGGGAGGCGTCCGGGTGGGGCCGAAGGCGGCGGCCGCGCGGGCGGCGGGCCGGCCGCCGTCGAGCGCGCCGGAGACGGCCCGGACCAGCCAGGCGTTGAGCGAGAGCCCGTCCTGGCCGGCGGCCTCCTCCGCCCGGGCCTTGAGGTTCGCGGGCAGCCGCAGGTTGATCCGGGCGGTGCCCGTCTCGTCAGCGTCCGGCGCCACCGCTGGCACCGATGGCACCACTGGGGGCGTGGATGGTGCCACCTCGGCCACGGGCGGCACCTCGCCGTGGAAGCTCCGGAAGCCCTCGGCGCCGGGCGGCGGCGTCACCACGAACTCCGGATCGACCCCGCGCAGGCGCACGTCCACCGAGCCGGGGGCGAGGTCACGGGTGACTTCGCCCATGGCGGCGGAGAGCGCGTTGAGCAGCGTGAGCCGCGCGGCCGACTCCAGCGGGAGAGTCAGCCGGTCGGCCAGCGCGCGGGCTTCGTCCCCGCCTGCGGCGGCGGCGACCGCGAGCTCGTTCCGGAGGTTTTCGACGTACGGCGTGAGGTCCATGCCCAGAAGCATGACACGACCGTGGCACCATGTCCAGCATTTATGGCGCCACTTTGGCATCACCCCGGCGCCGACGACGGCACCAGTGGTGGCACGGAAACGCGGAACCGCCCCGCCGGCCGGAGCCAGCGGGGCGGTTCACCCCGGTTGAGCAGGGTCGACCTGCGAGAACGCGTCAGCGCCGCCAGCCCGCCAGGTGCGCGTCGATCTCCGCGACCAGCTTCGCCTTGCCCGGCGCGTCCAGGAACGACGCCTCGACGGCGTTGCGCGCCAGCGCCGACACCCCGGCCTCGTCCAGGCCCAGCAGCCGCGCCGCGACGGCGTACTCGGTGTTGAGGTCGGTGCCGAACATCGGCGGGTCGTCGCTGTTGACGGTGACCAGCAGCCCGGCCTCCACCATCTGCTTGATCGGGTGGTCCTCCATCCGCTCCACCACCCGGGTGGCGATGTTGGAGGTCGGGCAGACCTCCAGCGGGATCCGGTGCTCGCCCAGGTAGTCGACCAGCGCCGGGTCCTTCACCGACTGGGTGCCGTGCCCGATGCGCTCGGCCCCGAGCTCCCGGATCGCGTCCCAGACGGTCTGCGGCCCGGTGGCCTCGCCGGCGTGCGGGACGGAGTGCAGGCCGGCCGCCCGCGCCCGGTCGAAGAACGGCTTGAACTGCGGCCGCGGCACGCCGATCTCAGGACCGCCGAGGCCGAAGCTGACCAGGCCCTCGGGGGCCAGCTCGGTGGCCAGGCGGGCGGTGACCTCCGCCGACTCCAGCCCGGCCTCGCCCGGGATGTCGAAGCACCAGCGCAGCACCACGCCGAGGTCCTTCTCGGCGCGCAGCCGGGCGTCCTCGATGGCCTCCATGAAGGCGACCTCGGGGATGCCGCGCTTGACCGAGGAGTACGGGGTGATGGTCAGCTCGGCGTACCGGATGTTCTGGCGGGCCATGTCCTCGGCGACGCCGTAGGTGAGCGAGCGGACGTCCTCCGCGTCGCGGACGAGGTCCACGACGCTCAGGTACACCTGGATGAAGTGCGCGAAGTCGGTGAAGCGGAAGTACTCGGCGAGCGCCGCCGGGTCGGTCGGCACCTTGGTTCCGCCCTGGTGGCGGGCGGCCAGGTCGGCGACGACCCGCGGCGAGGCCGAGCCGACGTGGTGGACGTGCAGTTCCGCCTTGGGCATCCCGGCGATGAACGCCTCGATCCCGCCCGATCCTGCGGTGCTCCCGCTGGGGTTTCCGATCCGACTTCCGTCCGGCTGGACCACGGTGGTTCCCTTCGTTCCTTCTTCGGCTCTTCCACGACGCCTCTATGACGCCGCCTGCGGCTCTACGCGCGTACCGGCGCCAGCGTACGCCTCAACCGCCCAGCGCCACCGCCGCGGTGTGGATCAGCAGCCCGGCCAGGGCGCCGACCACCGTGCCGTTGATCCGGATGAACTGCAGGTCGCGGCCGACGTTGGCCTCGATCTTGCGGGAGGCGTCGTCCGCGTCCCAGCCCGCGACGGTCTCGGAGATCAGCGAGGTGATCTCCGCCCGGTAGGTGTCGACGAGGTACTGGGAGGCGTCCTGCAGCCAGCCGTCCACCTTGGCCTGGAGCTTGGCGTCGGTGGCCAGGCGCTCGCCGAAGCCGTGCACGCCCTCGCGGATGCGCCGGCGCAGTTCGCTGTCCTCGTCCTCGGCGGCGTTCATCACCAGCGTCCGCACGGCCGTCCAGGTGGAGGCGATCAGGTCCCGCACCTCGGGCCGGGCGAGCAGGTCGGCCTTGGCGCGCTCGACCCGGGCGATGGTCTCCGGGTCGGTCTGCAGCTCGGCGGCGAAGTCGGCGAGGAAGTTGTCGATCGCGCCGCGCGCCGGGTGCCGCTGGTCGTCGCGGATGTCGGTGACGAAGCGCAGCAGTTCCCGGTAGACCCGCTCGCCGACCTGCTGGTCGAGGAACTTCGGCGTCCAGCCGGGGGTCTTCTGGGTGACCTTCTGCACCACGTCCTGGTGGTTGGCGGTCAGCCAGTCGTGGGCGCGCGCGGCGACCAGGTCGACCATGCCGTGGTGGCCGCCGTCGGCGACGACCTTGGCGAGCATCCGGCCCATCGGCTCGGCGACGGAGGTGGCGGCGGCCCGCCTGGTCACCGCCTCGGCGACGACGGCCTGCACGTCGTCGTCGCGCAGCACCGCGAGCACCCCGCGCAGCGCCGCCGAGCCCTCCTTGGTGACGCGCTCGGCGCTGCCCGGCGCGGCCAGCCACTCCCCCAGCCGCCGGCCGATGCCGAGCGCGGCGAGGCGGCCGCGCACGACCTGGCCGGAGAGGAAGTTGTCGCCGACGAAGTCGCCGAGCGAGCGCCCGAAGGCGTCCTTCTTGGTGGGGATGATCGCGGTGTGCGGGATGGGCAGGCCGAAGGGGCGGCGGAACAGGGCCGTCACGGCGAACCAGTCGGCCAGCGCGCCGACCATGCCCGCCTCGGCGGCGGCCGCCACGTACCCGGCCCAGGCTCCGGCGCCGGCCGCCTTGGCCCAGGTGGACAGGGCGAAGACCAGGGTCGCGAAGGCCAGCAGGCCCGTCGCGATGGTCTTCATCCGGCGGACGCCGCGTCGCTTCTCCTCGTCGGCGGCGGTGAACCTGACCCCGGGGCCGGTCCCGCTGATGGCTTCGTCACTCACCCCGCCAGTCTGCCCGTTGCCCGGCGCGGACGGGGGCGCGCCTCGCGATCACACGCCCCGAGCCCCTGCGGGCGCCCGGCTATCACGCCCCGCCCAGCACGATCCGCCCAGCACGATCCGCCCGTCACGCCCCTCCGAGCACGATCCGCCGCACCCCCGCCCCCTCCCACCGCGCCGGGTCCGTGCAGCGCCGCCCGTCCAGCAGCACCCGCACCCCCGGCAGGTCCCCCGGCCCCAGGTCCCGGTACTCGGGGTGGTCGGCCTGCAGCACCGCCGCCACCACCGGCTCCCCGCCGTACGGGGGCAGCCCCAGCGCCGTCAGCTCCCCGGCGGCGTACAGCGGATCGGCGACGTACGGCCGCGCCCCCACCGCCCGCAGCGCCTCGACCAGCGGGAACACCCCGGAGTACGCCGTCTCCTTCACCCCGCCCCGGTAGGAGGCCCCGAGCACCAGCACGCCCTGCCCGTCCACTCCCCCGGGCACGGCCCCGGCGAGCACCCCGGCCGTGTACCCGGGCATCTCGAGGTTGGCCTCCCGGGCCGCGCGCACCACCGTCGCGTCCGGGTCGTTCCACAGGTAGAGCCGCGGGTAGACGGGGATGCAGTGGCCGCCGACCGCCACGCCGGGGCGGTGGAGGTGGCTGTACGGCTGGGAGTTGCAGGCGTCGGCGACCTCGGCGAAGTCCACGCCGACGCGGTCCGCGTAGCGGGCGAACTGGTTGGCGAGGGCGATGTTGACGTCCCGGTAGGTGGTCTCGGCGAGTTTGGCGAACTCGGCGGCCTCCGCCGAGGCCAGCGCCCAGACGCCGTTGGGCCGGGGCAGGTCGGGCCTGGGGTCGAAGTCCAGCACGGCCCGGTAGAACTGCTCGCCCCGGCGGGTCGAGGCCGCGTCGAGGCCCCCGACGAGCTTCGGGTAGCGCCGCAGGTCGGCGAAGACCCGCCCGGTGCGGACGCGTTCGGGGCTGAACACCAAGGGGAAGTCGGTGCCGGCCGCGAGCCCGGAGCCGGCCTCCAGCCGGGGCGCCCAGCGCCCGCGTGTGGTGCCGACGGGCAGGGTGGTCTCGTAGCTGACCAGGGCGCCCCGGCGCAGCCCGGCGGCCACCGCGTCCGTGGCGGCGTCGAGGAGGGAGAAGTCGGGGGTGCCGTCGGCCGCGGTGACCAGCGGGACGACCAGCACCACGGCGTCGGCTCCGGCGACGGCGGCCGTGGTGTCGGTGGTGGCCCGCAGCCGGCCCTCGGCGACGACCTCCTTCAGGGCCTCGTCCAAACCCTCCTCCCGGGGGAAGGGCGGCACTCCGAGGTTGACGCTGTGGACGACGCCGGGCGCGATGTCCGCCCCGGTCACCCGGTGGCCGCGCAGCGCGAAGCGCACGGCCAGCGGCAGGCCGAGCTTGCCCAGCCCGACCACGCAGATGTCGAGGGTCATGCCTTTCCTCCGCTCATCGGGCCTCCACTCGTCGAGCTCATGCCCGTCCTCCGCTCACCGAGTCCGCCAGCCGCCGCCACACCGGGTGGCGCCGCAGTCCGCGGCGCAGCTGTTCGGGGACGAGGCCCCGCCACAGCTGCTGGGCGAGGTTGGGACGCAGGACGGCCGCGAGCGGCTCCTCCCGCAGCAGGAACAGGTCGTCGCCGAGCCCCAGCCGGGGGTCGCGGAAGGCCGGGTAGGCCGCGTAGTGGCGCCGCCCCTCGACCAGGGCGGGCGGCTCGCCGTGCGCGGCCTCGTAGCGGATCTGGTCGCGCAGCGCCTCGGGCCGCCCGGCGGCGGCGAGTTCGAGGCGCAGCCGGGCGGCGACGGGCAGGCGCCCGTACACCTCGCGGGCGCGGAAGCGCTCGACCAGGCGGGCGGTCTCGGCGCAGACGCGGCGCTGGAGGTCGGCGTCGAGGAGCAGGAAGCCGTCGGAGAGCAGCCGGGGGACGTCCCAGGAGAAGCTGCGGGCCCGCAGGGCGTCCAACGCCTCGCCGGGCTCGGCGAGTTCGGCGGCGACCTGCTGGAGGGCGGCGATGCCGCGCAGCCGGTCCAGTACGGAGGCGCGCTCGGTGACGTTGCCGCGGTCCTCGCGCAGGACGAGGTGGTAGCAGTCGTAGGAGGCGAGGACGGAGACCCTGCGGGCCCGCAGGCAGGCTTCGAGGGTGAACGGCTGGTCGGAGAAGACCTTGAGCGTCTCGTCGCGGCGCAGCCCGTGGCGGCGGATCAGGTCGAGGCGGAAGAGCTTGGTGTCGGCGAGGGCCCAGGCGAGGGCGGAGTCGGTGAAGCGGACGGACTCGGCGTCGGCGTGGAAGATGCCCTGCGGGACCAGCCGGCCGTTCACGCCGACCTGTTTGGGGAGGACGACGTCCGACTCCCAGGTGTCGGCGGCGGTGACCAGGCGTTCGAGGGCCTCCTCGCCGAGCCAGTCGTCCGCGCCGAGGAAGAGCACGTAGCGGCCGCGGGCGAGGTCGAGGGCGCGGTTGGTGGGGGCGGCGGGGCCGCCGGAGTTGGCCTGGTGCACCACGGTGAACAGCCCGGGGTGGCGGGCCGCGTAGGCGTCCAGCAGTTCGCCGCCGCCGTCCGTGGAGCCGTCGTCGACGGCCACCACCTCCATCCGGCCCGGCGCCAGGGTCTGCCCGACGAGGGAGTCCAGGCAGGCGGTGAGGTAGGGCAGGGTGTTGTAGACCGCGACCACCACGGTCACGTCGGGTACGGACATCGGGCGGCGGGCCTCCGGTGCTGTGCGGTGAGTGACGACAGGTCAACTCGACACGCCTGCGGGGGGTCACGTCCGTCACCCGTATCGGTGACGGCCTCCGGCGAGCGGAGGAACGCGGAGTAACGCAGAGGAACGCGGAGGAGTCCCCTGCCGGAGGCCCGTCCGGTCAGCCGATGGCGACCTCCGCGTACATCCGGGCGATCACGTCCTCGATGGCGGGCTCGCGCACGGAGAGGTCCACCAGCGGGTAGCGGGCGGCGACGGCCGCGACGATGGGCGCCGCGCTGTCCTGGGCGGGGAAGGCCAGCCACTGGCGCGGGCCCTCGGCCCTGACCACGCGGGCGCCGGGTACCTCGATCGGGGGACGGGCCTCGGCGAGGTCGACGACGAGGGTGCGTTCGCTGAGTCCGGTGGCGTGCAACCCGTCGAGCCCGCCGTCGTAGACGACCCGGCCGTGGTCGATCACCATGACCCGGTCGCAGAGCTGCTCGATGTCGGTGAGGTCGTGGGTGGTGAGCAGCACGGTGGTGCCGCGCTCGCGGTTGACCTCGCGCAGGAACTCGCGGACCTTGCCCTTGCTGATCACGTCGAGGCCGATGGTCGGCTCGTCGAGGTAGAGCACCCGGGGGTCGTGGAGGAGGGCCGCCGCGAGGTCGCCGCGCATCCGCTGGCCGAGGGAGAGCTGGCGTACGGGGGTGTCCAGCAGGGCGGCGAGGTCGAGCAGTTCGACGCAGCGGTCGAGGTTCTCGCGATATCGCCCGTCCGGGACGCGGTAGATGCGCCGGGCGAGTTCGAAGGAGTCGCGCAGCGGCAGGTCCCACCAGAGGGTCGTCCGCTGTCCGAAGACGACGCCGATCCTCCGGGCCAGGGCGACGCGTTCGCGGGCCGGGTCGACGCCGGCGACGCGCAGCCGGCCGCTGCTGGGGACGAGGATGCCGGTGAGCATCTTGATGGTGGTGGACTTGCCGGCGCCGTTGGGCCCGATGTAGCCGACGCACTCGCCGGCCTCGACGGTGAAGCTGAGCCCGTCCACGGCGCGCACCTCGCGCTTGGTGCGGCTGAAGCGGCCGGCGCGGGCGCGCACGGTGAAGGTGCGGTGGACGTCCTGGAGTTCGATCAGTGCCACGATGAGGTTCCTTACGGGAGAGGGTCGTTCAGCTGCCGGTGCCGCGGTAGGCGCGCAGTCCGGCCCGCCAGGCGAGCCCGGCGGCGGTGACGCACAGGGCCGCGGCCACCGGTGAGGCGTACTGGAAGGCGGCGGGCAGGCCCAGCGGGTCGGGCCGGTCGAGGATGCGCAGGCTGGGCAGCCAGTTGACGAAGGCCAGCGGGACGCCGAAGACGACGCCGGCGACGAGTTCCTTGGCGAAGATCGTCGGCGGGTAGTGCAGCAGGGTGGCGCCGCCGTAGGTGAAGGAGTTCTGGATCTCCTTGGACTCGCCCCACCAGAACTGCACGGTGGCGCCGCCGATGAAGATCGCCCCGAAGATGGCGGTGCCGCAGACCAGCAGGACGGGTACGAGCAGCACCCGGTCCCAGGTCCAGTGGACGTCGAGGGCGGCCAGCGACCAGACGAGCACCGCCGCGGCCTGGAAGGGGCGGCCGAGGCGGCGCAGCGAGAAGCGTTCGGCGCACAGCTGGGAGAGCGCGGGCGCGGGCCGCACCAGCATGCTGTCCAGGGTGCCGTTGACGATCCGCTGGCCGAGCCCGTCGGAGGAGCCGACGAGCAGGTTGGCGACGCCGAGGGAGAAGGTGGCGGTGCCGTAGAGGAAGGCGATCTCCGGCAGGGTCCAGCCGCCGAGCTGCCGGGTGTGCAGGAACATGATCACGACCACGACGAAGTCGAGCGCGTGGACGGCGATGCCGGAGACCACGCCGAGGACGTAGGAGGCCCGGTAGGCCGCCATCGAGCGCATCCACATCCGGGCGCAGAGCCACCAGGAGCGCACGGCCCAGGCCGTACGGGCGGGCAGGCCCTCGCGGAGCGTCAACCGCTCAGCCACCCTGCACCACCACCTTGCGGGTGGCGAGCCACTGCGCGCCCCGGCCGGCGGCCAGCAGCACGGCGGCCCAGCCGAGTTGGAAGGCGAGCGCCCCGGCGAGGGCGGCGCCGGTCGCCCGTTCGAGGAAGACGTCGGTGGGCACCTTGACGAGCGAGGCCCAGGGCAGCACCTCGGCGAGGGTGCCGAGCGCGCCGGGGAAGAGGACGATCGGCAGCAGCATGCCGGAGAAGAACATCGAGACCACCAGCATCAGCGAGCGGATGCCGTCCGAGTCGTGCAGCCAGAAGCCGGTGATCGAGACCAGGAACCGGATGCCGAAGCTGACCAGCAGGGCGAGCAGCACGGAGAGCAGGAAGAACAGCCAGGTCAGCGGGTGTTCGGGCAGCCGCACGCGGAACACCAGGGCGCCGAAGAGCAGGGGCACGGTGCCGCGCACGAGCAGGTGGAAGGCGGCCCGGCCGAGGTCGGTGGCCAGCCACCAGCCCTGGAAGTCGACGGGGCGGTAGAGGTCGACGGCGATGTCGCCGGTGCGGAAGCGGTCCTGGAGCTCGTCCTGGAAGCCGCCGCCCCAGACGGCGATGGCGACGAGCAGGCCCTGGCTGACCCAGATGTAGGTGACGGCCTGGCTCTGGTCGTAGCCGCCGAGGTTGGGACGGGCCTGCCAGAGGGCGACGAAGGAGGAGGCCAGGATGACGCCGAAGACGGTGTTGGTGAAGGCTCCGGCGGCGGTGGCGGCGCGGTAGGTGGAGTAGCGGCGGAAGGCGCCGCGGGCAACGGCGGCATAGAGCATATTGTCTCCTTATCGACATTTCAGAGGGCGGACGGGTGGCGGGGTGGGCAGCGGGACCGTCACGGACCGCCCCCGCGTCCGCGCACGTCGCTACGGCTCCGACCGGCCGCACCCGGGGGTCCCCGGGCGGGCGAGCGGAGCTGGCGAAGTGGGCTCACTATGAAGTTCGCATCTTTCACCGTACCTCCGGCCGCCCCCGCCCGCACCCGGTTTTCCCCAGCCCGCCCGGCCACCCCACCCACCCCTGAGGCGACGTCAAATAGCACATAATCGCGGCATGAGCTTCGTCACCCGACGCCAGGCCAAGCGGGCCGCCCGCCGCGCCGCCCGCCGCGCCCTCCCCCTCTGGCGTCGGCTGATCCCCACCTGGCGCGTCACCCTGGGCACCGCCGCCGCCCTGCTGCTGCTCGCGGTCGGCTCCTTCGCCGTGCTCTACGTGATCGTCCCCGTCCCCGACGCCAACGCCCACGCCACCGCCCAGAACAACATCTACCTCTACGCCGACGGCACCACCGAGATCGCCCGCACCGGCGCCGTCAACCGCACCGACGTCACCATCGACCAGATCCCCCTGCCGACCCAGCAGGCCGTCGTCTCCGCCGAGGACCGCACCTTCTACCAGAACCGCGGCATCGACCTGAAGGGCATGCTCCGCGCCGGCTGGAACACCCTCCTCGGCAAGGGCATGCAGGGCGGCTCCACCATCACCCAGCAGTACGTCAAGAACTACTACCTGACCCAGGACAAGACCGTCGAACGCAAGGGCCGCGAACTCTTCATCGCCCTCAAGGTCGACCAGCAGCGCGAGAAGAAGGACATCCTCGCCGGGTACCTCAACAGCAGCTACTTCGGCCGCGGCGCCTACGGCATCCAGAGCGCCGCCCGCGCCTACTACGGCGTCGACTCCTCCCAGCTCACCCTCGCCCAGGGCGCCTACCTCGCCTCGCTCCTCCAGGCCCCCAGCCTCTACGACGTGAAGACGGCCACCCCCGCCAACCGCGAGAAGGCCCTCGCCCGCTGGAACTACACCCTCGACGGCATGGTCCAGCTCGGCTTCCTCAGCACCGCCGACCGCGCCGCCACCACCTTCCCCGACCCGATCGACCCCCGGCCCGCCACGGGCCTGTCCGGCCAGGCCGGCTACCTCGTCGGCGTCGCCGACGACTACCTCGTCAGCACCGGCACCATCGACGCCCCCACCCTCAAGGCCGGCGGCTGGCGCATCACCACCACCTTCGACAAGCCCCGGCAGGACGCCTTCGTCAAGGCCGTCCAGGACGAACTCACCGGCGAACTCGACCCCGCCGCCCGCCCCACCACCGACACCGACGTCCGCGTCGCCGGAGCCTCCGTCGACACCGCCACCGGCCGCGTCGTCGCCGTCTACGGCGGCCCCGACTACGCCAAGCAGCCCTACAACGACGCCCTGCGCCAGGACAACCAGATCGGCTCCACCTTCAAACCGATCGACCTCGCCGCGGGCCTCCTCGCCCAGCACACCGTCGACGGCCGCCCCATCACCACCGAGAGCCGCTACGACGGCACCAGCGAACGCCCCGTCACCGGCGGCCCCACCCCGTACGCCCCGCCCAACGAGGACGGCGTCGACTACGGCAGCATCACCCTGCGCCACGCCATGGTGAAGTCCGTCAACTCCGTCTACGCCCAACTCGGCGTCGACGCGGGCCTCCCCCGCGTACGCGAGACCGCCCTCAAACTCGGCATCCCCGACACCGTCCGCGGCCTCGACCCCGCCAACACCTCCATGACGCTCGGCACCGCCACCCCCAGCGCCCTCGACCTCGCCGGCGTCTACGCCGCCTTCGCCGACCACGGCCAGGCCCGCACCCCCTGGTCCGTCTCCAAACTCGAACGCGTCCACCCCGGCGGCGCCGTCGACGTCCCCAAGATGCCCGAACACAAGGCCGTCGAGGCCCTCGACCGGCAGACCGCCGACAACGTCACCGACGTCCTGCGCGACGTCATCAGCACCCGCGGCACCGGCGCCGCCGCCCTCGAACTCGGCCGCCCCGCCGCCGGCAAGACCGGCACCACCGACTCCAACCTCTCCGCCTGGTTCGCCGGCTACACCCCCGAACTCGCCACCACCGTCGGCCTGTTCCGCGAGAACCCGAAGACCCACGCCAAGGAACCCCTCGCCGGGACCGCCGGACTCACCCGCGTCAACGGCGGCGCCTTCCCCACCAGGATCTGGACCGCCTACACCGCCGCCGTCCTCGACGGCACCCCCACCCAGCGGTTCGACCTCCAGACCGGCCACGCCGACAACAGCACCCCCGACTGGCCCACCGCCACCGCCACCACCCCCAGCGCCGCCCCCACCACCGCCGACCCGGGCACCGGCACCGGCCAGACCCCCGGCCACACCACCCCCACCGGCCAGGCCACCCCCGGCACCACCCCCGGCGACCCCGCACCCAGCCCCCAGAACCCCCAGCCCACCCCCACCCCGGAACAGCCCAGCCCCACCCCGCACCCCACCCAGACCCGGCCGGGCCGCCCCACCAACCCGCCCACCGCCACCGGCGGAGCCACCGGGCCGGCCGCGACCCCGGCGGCCCAGCCCTGACCCACCGACGCCCCGGCCCTACCGCACCAACGCCCGCTCCGCCGCCGTACGGAAGCGCGGCGTCACCCGCACCTCCCCCAGCCAGCCCGCCAGACGCTCCGCCTCCCCCGCGACCGCCCGCTCCGCCTCCGCCCCCACGTCACGGAACAGCCGCCACACCACCTCGCCGTCCGCCCGCTGCGCCCACGCGCCCACCACCTCGCCGCACCACCACACCGTCGGCCCGGCGTTGCCCGCCCGGTCGAACAGCTCCGGCACGTCCTCCGGCCGCAGGTACCAGTCCCGGCCCCGCCAGCCCATCACCGCCGGGTCCAGCGCCGGCAGCAGCGCCGCCCACGGCCGCGGCCGCTTCGTCGCCTCCACGTCCCCCGGCAGCACCAGCGCCGCCGTCCCGTCCGCCAGCGCCACGTCCTGCGCGCCCACGTCCGCCAGCGCCTTGCGCACGTCCCCCAGCGTCCAGCCCGTCCACCACTTCACGTCCTCGACCGTCCCCGGTCCGTACGAGGCCAGCCAGCGGCGCACCACCTCCGCCTTCGCCTCCCGCACCGGCACGTCCGGCCACTGCGGCACCGGCGCCCACGGGTAGACGCTGCTCAGCCACGACCCCCGCGGCCGGCAGCGCCGCACGTGCCCGTCCGAGGCCATCACCCGCACCAGCCGGCTGCCGACGCTCTGCTTCGCCTCGTACGCCTTGCCCGCCGACCTCAGCATCGTCTCGCGCAACTGCGGGACGTCCTCGCCGAGTTCCTTCGTCGTCGCCTCCCCGCGCGCCTCCAGCGCGGCCATCACCTCGCGCTCCGTCCGCGCCAGCCGCTCCTCGTCCCAGCCCTGGGCGTACTCCCGCAGGTCCTTGAGCAGCGTCGCCCGCTCCTTCAGCGCGATCGCCCGCGCCGCACCCGAACTCACGTACGGGGCGAGGCCCTCCGTCACCGCGAAGATCGTCCGCCGCATCGACAGCAGCTTCACCAGCGACACGTCCTCGTACAGCGCCCGGTCCACCTCCGCCGCCGAAGGCTCCGCCAGCCGCGCACAGGCCGACACGTACACCGTCGCCGCGTCCGTGGCGTGCAACCCGACCACCGCGTCCGCCACCGCCTCCACCCGGCCCACCCGGGCCGAAGGCTCCAGCAGCAGCCGGCGCCCCATCCGCGCCCGCCGCTCCCCGTCACCGATCACCGGTACCGCCGCTCCGCTCATGCCGGGGACCTTAGTGCCTCCCACCGACACCGCTCAGGAGATCGGCCGCCAAGTCCGCGAACTCCTCCGGCAACGGCGACTCCCGGCCCTGCGCCCACACCAGCGCCACCCGGTTCGGCGCGACCCCCTCGATCGGCACGCGCACCACGTCCGGGCGGGTGTAGAACGCCGCCACCGACAGCGGCAGCACCACCGTCCCCTCCCGCGCCGCCACGTACTCCAGCTTCTCCTCCACCGTCTCCGGCCGCGGCCACGCCCTCCGCTGCCCCTGCGGCTCCGGCAGACCGCACCACTCCGGCACCAACTCCGGGCACTGCAACAGCCGTTCCCCGCCCAGCTCCGCCATCGACACCGAGCCCGCACCCGCCAGCCGGTGCCCCGCCGGCAGCACCGCCACCCTCGGCTCCTCGAACATCGGCCGCACCCGCAGGCCCCGCCCGTCCACCGGCAGCCGCACGAACGACACGTCCACCCGGCCGTCCCGCACCACCTCGGCCTGATCGACCCACGAGGTCCGCACCACGTCCACCACCAGCTCCGGACGCCGCGCCGACAGGGCCCGCACCGCCGCCGTCACCGTGATCCCCGGCATGAACCCCACCACGAACCGCGGCCGCTCCCCCGCGTCCGCCGACCGCGACACCCGGCGCCGCAACGCCTCCGCCGCCGCCAGCAGCGGCGGCGCGTCCTCCATCAACTGCCGCCCCGCGTCCGTCAGTTCCGTCGAACGCCGGTCACGCCGGAACAGCTGCGCCCCGAACTCCACCTCCAGGGCCCTGATCTGACGCGACAGCACCGGCTGCGCGATGTGCAGCCCCTGCGCGGCCCGCCCGAAGTGCAACTCCCGCGCCACCGCCACGAAGTACCGCAGCTTGCGCAGATCGACGTCCACCACCGCCACCACCTCCCGCTGATACCCCAAGGGTATGACAGCCGACCGAACAGGTCTTGGACGCCCCGACCACCCCGGGCGCAGGATCGAAAGCACCTCAGGAAAGGAATCCAGACATGTCCCTCACCGACCAGCACGTCGCCGTCCTCGGCGGCACCTCCGGCATGGGCCTCGCCACCGCCGACCTCGCCGCCCGCCGCGGCGCCCGCGTCACCGTCGTCTCCAGCCGCCCCGAGAGCGCCGAACGCGCCCTCGCCACCCTCCCCGCCGGCACCACCGCCGAGACCGCCGACCTGAGCGACGCCCGCCAGGTCGCCGCCCTCTTCGAACGGCTCGGCCCCCTCGACCACCTGGTCTACACCGCCGGCGACGCCATCAGCCTGATGCCCGTCGACGCCCTCGACCTCGACGCCGCCCGGAAGTTCTTCACCGTGCGCTACTTCGGCGCCCTCGACGCCGTCCGCGCCGCCCTCCCGCACCTGCGCCCCGGCGGCTCCGTCACCCTCACCTCCGGCACCGCCGGAGCACGGCCCGGCCCCAGCGGCTGGGGCATCGCCGCCAGCATCTGCGGCGCCGTCGAGGGCCTCGTCCGGGCCCTCGCCGTCGAACTGGCCCCCGTCCGCGTCAACGCCGTACGCGCCGGGCTGATCCGCACCCCGCTCTGGGACAACGTCCCCGAGGCCGACCGCGAGGCGATCTTCGCCCAGACCGCCGCAACCATCCCCCTCGGCCGCGTCGGCACCCCCGAGGACGCCGCCGAGGCGTACGCCTACCTGATGGACCAGCGCTTCGCCACCGGCACCGTCCTCACCGTCGACGGAGGCAGCCTGCTCGCGTGAGCGCCTTGAACCCCTACAGGTACAGGCCCGTCGACCCCTCGATGTCCCCGAAACGCGTCGCCGCCACCGCGTGCAGGTCGCGCTCGCGCAGCAGCACGTAGGTCGCGCCGCGCACCTCGACCTCCAGCTTGTCCTCCGGGTCGTACAGCACCCGGTCGCCCGGCTCCACCGAGCGCACGCTCTGGCCCACCGCCACGGCCTCGGCCCAGGTGCAGCGCTTGGACAGCTCCGCGGTCGCCGGGATCAGGATGCCGCCCGTCGAACGGCGCTCCCCTTCACTGCCCTCGATCCGCACCAGCACGCGGTCGTGCAGCATCCGGATCGGCAGCTTCTCGCCCAGTCGGTCGTGCCGGGCCTGGTCATGGGCGGACGAGGTCGGTTCGTCGTACGTACTCACGGTCCCGAAGGTACCCTCCCCGGGCGCGGAGCGTGACGCCAGCCCAGCATCCGGCCCGACATCCGAACCGGCATCCGTCCGACATCCGACTCGGCATCCGTCCCGGCACGCGGAAGGCCGGACGCACCCGCGCCCGGCCTTCCGCGATCCCGTACTCAGCCCTTGCGGCGCCTGCGACGCGTCGCCAGCAGCAGCACCACGCCCAGACCGACGGCCGCCACCGGGATGATCCGCTCGCGGCGGGGCTGCCCGTCCTCGTCCACGAAGTTCGCCCGCGCCTTCTCCAGCAGACCGCTCGCCGCCACGTAGACCTTCGCGGTCCTCTCCTCGACCGCGGCCTGCGCCTTGGCCTTCGCCTGCGCGGTGATCGTGCTCGGGTGGACGCGCACGGCCAGCTCGTCCAGGGTCGAGGCCAGCTGGGTGCGCGTGCGCTCGATGTCCGCCTCGATCTGGACGGCCGTCCGCGCCGACTTGTCCTGCGTGCTCGACTCGCCCACTCGGGCCACCCCATTCACTTGCCGATGTTGTCCTGGTCGTCCAGTGCGACCGGACCAGTCTCTCAGGCGTCGGGCTACGCCGCGCGGCCCCACCCACCAACGGAGGTAAGTTTGCCGTGGTACGACCGCCCGTCCCACCCCCAGGAGAGTACGACCGTGAGTGAGCGTCTCCAGCCCGGCGACACCGCACCCGCCTTCACCCTTCCCGACGCCGACGGCAACCAGGTGTCCCTGGCCGACCACCTCGGCCGCAAGGTGATCGTCTACTTCTACCCCGCCGCGCTCACCCCCGGCTGCACCAAGCAGGCCTGCGACTTCACCGACAACCTCGACGTCCTCGCCGCCGCCGGCTACGACGTCATCGGCGTCTCGCCCGACAAGCCGGAGAAGCTCGGCAAGTTCCGCGAGACCGAGAACCTGAAGGTCACCCTGGTCTCCGACCCGGAGAAGAAGGTCCTGGAGGAGTACGGCGCCTTCGGCGAGAAGAAGCTGTACGGCAAGACCGTCACCGGCGTCATCCGCTCCACCGTCATCGTGGACGAGCAGGGCAAGGTCGAGCACGCGCTCTACAACGTCAAGGCCACCGGGCACGTCGCCAAGCTGCTGCGCGACCTCAAGGTCGAGGCTTCCTGACGGACGTACGAGAAGCAGCGGTGGCGGCCACCCCCCGACCGGGTGTGCCGCCACCGCCGTTCCTCACCTCAGTGCACTGCCGCCAGCTAGCCGATCAGCAGGCCCCGAGGTCGTTCCAGACGCCCCACGCGCCGCTGGCCGCGGGGTCGTCGCCCTTGGTCCACCACTTGTTCTGGTAGTAGTGGCCCTTCCACGACACCTTCGTCGGCGAGGCGTACGTGGTGCCCGCGTCCCAGCTCGGCGCACCCGCGCAACCGGCCGGCGTGGTCGGAGGCGTGGTGGGAGGCGTCGTCGGCGGGGTCGTCGGCGGCGTGGTGGGCGGCGTGGTCGGAGGCGTGGTCGGCGGGGTCGTGGGAGGCGTCGTCGGCGGAGTGGTCGGAGGCGTCGTGCCGCCGTCCACCGCGCCCCGGGTCAGGTCGCCCTTGAGCCCGTACAGCGTCCCGCCCACGTTGACCGTCCAGTTCGACGGCGTCGACACCGGCAGGTAGTAGACGAAGTCCAGGTCCACCGAGGCCCCCGGCGCCAGCGACTGCCAGCCCGGCAGCTTCACCGACACCCGGTTGTACGTGCCCTTCAACCCGCCCACGTTGCCCGGGCCCGGGTTGTCCTGACGGATCACCTGCAGACCGAAGCCCGACTGGTCCTTCGCGTTGCCCGGCGCCGAGTTGCTGTAGTCGAACTGGAACTCCGTCCCGCCCGGCAGCGTCAGCGTCGAGTTGTTGACGATGTGGATCTTCGGGTTGATCGGGTAGTTCGAGTCACCCAGCGCGAAGTTGGTGAACGACACATCCACCGGCAGCGTCTGCTGCGGCAGCGCGATCGTCGAGCGCGTCGCACCGTACGGCGAGGCCGCCTTGAACTTGTCGTACATCAGCGAGGTCAGCGTGTTGCCCGGCACGTACTGGCCCTTGCCGCCGTTGGCCGCCGGGTCCCACCTGTAGTCGCCCGCCAGCTCCCAGATCATCGCGCCACCGGCGTCCTGACCCACGATGTAGTCGGCCTTCGCGCCCACCGACTGCTCGTCCTCGGTGGACAGGAACACCTTCTTCGCGTCGTTCCACAGCCACGGCGCCGCCAGTGCGGAGCTGTAGTTGCGCACGTACGAGCCCTGCAGCGACGTGTCCGTCACGCCGTACTTCGCCAGGTAGTCGGGCACGATGCCCTTCTCCAGGTTCTTCGCGTGCCACATCGGGTTCGACCCGGCCGGGGACTCCTTGCCCGCGTCGTCCTTGTCGTTCCAGATGTTGTCGATGCCCACCGCGCCGTCACCGCACGCCGTCAGCCCCGAACCCACCGGGCAGGTCGTCGCCGAGGCCGTGCCCCAGAGACCGTTCGTCCCGCCCTGCACGTTCTTGAACCCGCGCGTGTAGTACGGCAGTCCGACGTTGATCCGGCCGCCCGGCATCGCGCCGCGGAAGTAGTGGTACGACCAGTCCGCGTTCAGGTAGCCGATGCCGCCGTACTGCCCGGTGCCGTACACGTTCGCGGCCGCCAGCTCGCCGTCCTTGCCGTCGTCGAACAGCGAGGCGTTCGGGCCGACGTACTTGTTCCAGGCGCCGTGCAGGTCGTACGACATGATGTTCACGTAGTCCAGGTACTGCGCCACCTGGAACGTCTCCATACCGCGCAGCAGGTACCCGGACGACGGGGCCGCCACCGACAGCAGGTAGTGCTTGCCGTCCGCCGCACCCGCCTTGTCCAGGTTCTCCCGCAGCGTCTTCATCAGCGCCGCGTAGCCCTTGGCCAGCGAACCGCGCTTGCCGTTCGCCAGCTGCCAGTCCAGCGGGTTGCCGGCGTCCTTCATCGACGTCGGGTACTCGTAGTCGACGTCCACGCCGTTGAACCCGTACTTGCGGATGAAGTCCACCGAGGACGCGGCGAAGGTGTCGATGCCCGCCTGGTTCACGCTGCCGTCCGGGTTGACGGTCATCGAGTAGAACCCGCCGGTGTTCACCCGCTTGCCGTCGTCACCGAAGTACCCGCCGGTCTCGGTCCAACCGCCCACCGAGATCATCGTCTTGACGTTCGGGTACTGCTTCTTGTACTTCGTCAGCAGGTTGAAGTGGCCCTTGTACGGCAGCGACGGGTCCAGCTCCGCACCGGGCACCCCCGGGAACGAGATCCCGGTCGCCTCGTTCGTCGGCCCGTCCGTACCCACCGACAGCTTGTTGTCGCCGCCGACGTGCCCGAACGCGTAGTTGAGGTGCGTCACCTTGTCCCAGGGGATGTCACTCACCAGGTAGGGCTGGTCGCCCTTCTTCCCGGTACGCCAACCCGTGAAGTACCCGATGATGCGCCGCTGGTGGTCCGCACCCATCTTCTCGCGCCCGCTCGTGTCGTACACCGAGCAGTACGGAACGTCCACCCCGGGCGTCTGGTACAGCCCGTCCGGCCGACAGGAGGCGTTGTCGACGGCCGCCGAGGCCTGCGACGGCACCGCACCCAGCGTCGCCATCACCAGCCCGGCCACACTCGCCGCCGCCAACGACAACGCACCGGCCCTGCCGGCCCTTCGCCCAACGACGGTGGGACGCCGCTGCGCAGTGTTTCGTATCAACACTCGGTCCTCCAGGAGAGAGTGTCGGCACGTGCCTGTGGGGGAGCACGCACGTGGGGGATTGCAATTGGCGCCGAAGGTATGTGGTCTGAACCACACAGGTCAATAGGTCTGGACCATTTGGTAATCAACAGTCAAACATCACAGGTCGGAACCTCACGACAACCGGTCATCGCTGGCCGAAAACCTGCCTTGCGGCGCCACCGGCAATCACGGTGTCCTCGCCGGAACCGAAGCTCTAGACTGAGGGCCATGCGGCCTTGGCGTAATAGGCAGCCGCGCGGGTTTTAGGTGCCCGTGGGAGAAATCCCGTGAGGGTTCGAGCCCCTCAGGCCGCACGAGCCTTGGAAACGAAGGCCCGCCCCGGGAGCTTCCCGGGGCGGGCCTTCGGTGTTCGGCGGACGGAGCGTCAGCCGAGGAGGGCCTTCACGACCGGGGTGAGGGCGCGGAATGCCTGGCCTCGGTGGCTGATGGCGTTCTTCTCCTCCGCCGTCATCTCCGCGCAGGTCCTGCTCTCGCCGAGGGGCTGGAGGACCGGGTCGTAGCCGAAGCCGTTGGTGCCGGCGGGCGCAGTGCGCAGGGTGCCGAGGAGGCGGCCTTCGACGACGCGTTCGGTGCCGTCGGGGAGGGCGAGGGCGGCGGCGCAGAAGAAGTGGGCGCCGCGGTGGGGTTCGGCGATGTCGGAGAGCTGGGCGAGCAGGAGGTCCAGGTTGGCGAGGTCGTCGCCGTGCTTGCCGGCCCAGCGGGCGGAGAAGATGCCGGGGGCGCCGTTGAGGACGTCCACGCAGAGGCCGGAGTCGTCGGCGACGGCGGGCAGGCCGGTGGCGCGGGCGAGGGCGTGGGCCTTGAGGAGGGCGTTCTCGGCGAAGGTGACGCCGGTCTCGGGGACGTCCGGGATCTCGGGGTAGGCGTCGGCGCCGACGAGTTCGACGTCCAGGCCGGCCTCGCCGAGGATGGCGCGGAGTTCGGCGACCTTGTGCTGGTTTCGGGTGGCGAGGATCAATCGGGTGGACATGCCGTCCACCCTATCCAGGCGGTCAGCCGCCGCAGACGGAGGCGAGGTTGGCGGCCGCGTCGCCGAGCGGCTTGAGGTCGGGGGTCTCCTTGCGGTCGACGGCCTGCTGGACCTTGTCGGCCTGCTTCTGCAGGTCGGTGACGGCCTTGGCGACGTCGGTGTTCTTGGAGTTCTTCCCGACCTGGTCGAGGTCGTTCTTCAGTTTCTGCAGGGCCTTGCCCGCAGCGGTCGAGTCGTTGCTCGCGTTGTCGTACGCCTTGGTGACGTCGGCGAGGTCGCCGGTGATCCTCACGGCGGTGTTCCCGCAGTCGAGCGCCTTCTGGGCGGCGGAGCAGCTGACCATGCTGAGCGGGAGGATGACGATCAGTCCGGCCACGGCGAGGGCGGCGGGGCGGGCGATGCTCGACGACGGCATCCGGTCCTCCTGGGGGGCGCGGGTTCCGTGGGGTGGGACGCGCGCCGGGGGATGCGCGGTTCCCGCAGCGGGGGGTCGCTGCGGGAACGGTACGACTCCGGGGCCCGACCTGTACAGCGGTGGTGCCGAGACCGGCTCTAGAGCGATTCGAGCGCCTTGCGCTGGATGTCGTCGAGTTCGGCGCAGCCGAGGGTGCCGAGGTCGAGGAGGCGGTCGAGGAGGGCGCGGTCGAAGGGTGCGCCTTCGGCGGTGCCCTGGACCTCGACGAAGCGGCCGTCGGAGGTGCAGACGATGTTCATGTCGGTCTCGGCGCGCACGTCCTCCTCGTAGCGGAGGTCGAGCATGGGGGTGCCGTCGATGATGCCGACGCTGACGGCGCTGACGCCGCCGGTGATGGGCTGGCCCTTGGCGCGCAGGATCTTGCGGTCGCGGGCCCAGGCGACGGCGTCGACGAGGGCGACGTAGGCGCCGGTGATGGCGGCGGTGCGGGTGCCGCCGTCGGCCTGGAGGACGTCGCAGTCGAGGACGATGGTGTTCTCGGCGAGGGCGCGGTGGTCGACGACGGCGCGCAGGGAGCGGCCGATGAGGCGGCTGATCTCGTGGGTGCGTCCGCCGATGCGGCCCTTGACGGATTCGCGGTCGCCGCGGGTGTTGGTGGCGCGGGGGAGCATGGAGTACTCGGCGGTGACCCAGCCTTCGCCGCTGCCCTTGCGCCAGCGGGGGACGCCTTCGGTGACGCTGGCGGTGCACAGCACCTTGGTGTCGCCGTAGGAGATGAGGACGGAGCCTTCGGCGTGCTTGCTCCAGCCCCGTTCGATGGTGATGGGTCGGAGCTCTTCGGGGGTGCGGCCGTCGATGCGTGACATAGCCACCGAGCGTAGCCGTTTCCGGGGGTGGTTCCGTCGCCTCGCTGCGGGGATGCGCCTCGGCCCGCCGTCCCCCTGGGCGGGGCGGCGGGCCGGGGTGGTCCGAGCCTGGGTGGCTCAGCTCACATCATGTCCTCGATGTCGGCGGCGATCGGGTCGGCGTCGGTGCCGATGACGACCTGGATCGCGGTGCCCATCTTGACGACGCCGTGGGCGCCGGCGGCCTTGAGGGCGGCCTCGTCGACGAGGGAGGCGTCCTTGACCTCGGTGCGCAGGCGGGTGATGCAGCCTTCGACCTCTTCGATGTTGTCGATGCCGCCCAGACCGGCGACGATCTTCTCAGCCTTGCTGGCCATCTGTTCTCTCCCTCTGTCTCGGCCCGCCGGCGGCTCTGCCGGGCGCCGTCCTGCGCTGTGCTGGGGTGGTCCTCGTCCGGGGGGTGGCGAGGGGGGTCGGCCGGTACTGACGCAGGGTCAGCGGTGGTCGTGCTGTCGGGCAGCGCGACCAGCATCGCCCGCGGCGGTCCGTTCCGCCACGTTAGTCCACTTTCGGCCCATTCCGGCGGGCGGGCTCCGGACCGTCGCCCGAGGATGACGATCAGCGGGGCTCGCGTCCCGGAGTGCGGCCTGCGTCCCACAGTGGTCTACACCAATATATGTGTACTCCGACGAACGCAGAAAGGACCCCGGGTGTTCCGGTCCCGCCCGAGGGTCCCGCAGGGGCCAGCGGCCCGGCAACTGCTCTCGGAGGGCGAAGGATGAGTTCGGCAGGCGCCACAGCCCCGCAGACCGTGTGGTGGCACACCTTCTACGGCGGGCTCCAGAAGATGGGCCGCTCGCTCCAGCTCCCGGTCGCGGTGCTGCCCGCGGCCGGCATCCTCAACCGGCTGGGCCAGCCGGACGTCTTCGGCGCGGACGGGCTGGGCTGGAACAACGTCGCGAAGGTCTTCGCCGCGGCCGGCGGCGCCCTGCTGGACTCCACCCTGGGCCTGCCGATGCTGTTCTGCATCGGGGTGGCGATCGGCATGGCCAAGAAGGCGGACGGTTCGACGGCGCTGGCGGCCGTGGTCGGCTTCCTCGTCTACTACAAGGTCCTGCACGCCTTCCCCGAGCACTGCAAGGCGCCGACGGTGCTGGTCAGCGACCAGTGCGTGGACTACTCCTCGGCGAAGGCGGCCAACGCGACGTTCCAGAACCCGGGGGTGCTCGGCGGCATCCTGATCGGCCTGATGTCGGCCTGGCTGTGGGTGCGCTTCCACCGCACCAAGCTGGTCGACTGGCTCGGCTTCTTCAACGGCCGCCGCCTGGTGCCGATGATCACCGCCCTGGTCGGCATGCTGACCGCCTGCCTGGCCCTGTGGGTCTGGCCGCCGATCGGCCGGGGCCTCAACGACTTCTCGCAGAACCTCGCCGACCTGGGCGCGGGCGGCGCCGGGATCTTCGGCCTGTTCAACCGCGCGCTGCTGCTGATCGGCATGCACCAGTTGCTGAACACCTTCGTGTGGTTCCAGTTCGGCGAGTTCACCAAGCCGGACGGCTCGATCGTGCACGGCGACATCCCGCGCTTCCTGGCGCACGACCCGACCGCGGGCCAGTTCCAGTCCGGCTTCTTCCCGATCATGATGTTCGCCCTTCCGGCGGCGGCCCTGGCCATCGCGCACGCGGCCAAGCCGCACCGCCGCAAGGAGATCTACGGCCTGATGCTCTCGGTCGGCCTGACCTCCTTCGTCACGGGCGTGACCGAGCCGATCGAGTACTCCTTCGCCTACATCGCCCCGGCCCTGTACGGCGTGCACGCGCTGCTGACCGGCGCCTCGATGGCGGTGACGTGGGGGCTCGGGGTGCACGACGGGTTCAGCTTCTCGGCGGGCCTGATCGACTACGTGATCAACTGGAGCCTGGCGACCAAACCGTGGCTGATCATCATCATCGGGCTCTGCTTCGCGGTGGTGTACTACGCGCTCTTCCGGTTCATCATCGTCAAATTCGACCTGAAAACCCCGGGCCGCGAGGACGAGAGCGAGGTCGAGGACATCACCAAGGCGTAGACGGCCTCCCGGCCCCGCCCGCGCCGCCGCTCGGGCAGCCCCCGCAAGGCCCCTGGACCCTTCGGTCCGGGGGCCTTGGGCCTTTTTTCGAATGGGACCTAATGCCCTGAGTGATATTCGACCCACCGAGGGCTCGGGCACATTCGCAAACGAGCGGATCGTTATTCCCGCCAATCCCCCGATTCCGTACGACCCGATCGCGAGGCTCGCCCCCGCCCGCCCCTGCCGCCGCTCCCGACCAGGGCTGAGCCCGGCCCCGCCGTCCGGCGGGGCCGGGCTCTTTTGTTGCGCAAATAGCCAAAATCCCGGAGCCCCAGGATTATCAAGATCGTCGTTCCCCGGGTAGGTTTCGATTTCATAGCGCTTCCCCGAAGCAGCGGTTTCCGGGGTTCCACCTCTTCTCCACCCGTGCTACAAAACTGGTCTACACCACGTGTGGTGTAGACCAGTTCGCGGTTCGGCCCCCCTGTGCCCAATCCCCCGACCGACCCGCCCTGCCGTAAGGAACCCACCCCCATGAGTCAGTCTGCGCAGGCACCGGCGCCCGCCACGGCTCCGGCCTCGCCAAGCCCCGCCAAGAAGTTCGGCCAGAGCCTCCTCCAGGGTCTGCAGAAGATCGGTCGCAGCCTCCAGCTCCCGGTCGCCGTGCTCCCGGCCGCCGGTCTCCTGATCCGGTTTGGCCAGCCCGATGTCTTCGGCAAGGACGGGCTCGGCTGGGGAAAGGTCGCCGAGGTCTTCGCCACCGCCGGCGACGCCGTCTTCACCAACCTGCCGCTGCTGTTCTGCGTCGGCGTGGCGATCGGCTTCGCCAAGAAGGCCGACGGTTCGACCGCGCTCGCCGCACTGGTCGGCTACCTCGTCTTCAAGAACGTGCTCACCGTCTTCCCGATCGACGGTTCCGTCACCGATGCCCTCCCGGCGGGCAAGCCGCAGAACCCGGGCGTCCTCGGCGGCATCGTCGTCGGTCTGCTGAGCGCCACGATCTGGCAGCGCTACCACCGCAAGCAGCTCGTCGACTGGCTCGGGTTCTTCAACGGCCGTCGCCTCGTCCCGATCATCATGGCCTTCGTCGGCACGCTGCTGGGCGTCGTCTTCGGCCTGGTCTGGGGCCCGATCGGCACCGGCCTGACCAACGCCAGCGACTGGCTGACCGGCCTCGGCACCGGCGGCGCCGGCATCTACGGCGTGCTGAACCGCGGCCTCATCCCCGTCGGCATGCACCAGTTCCTGAACACCTTCTTCCAGCAGCAGGTGGGCAGCTACACCGACGCCTCCGGCCACGTCTGGACCGGCGACATCCCGCGCTTCTTCCACGGCGACCCGACCGCCGGCCAGTTCATGTCCGGCTTCTTCCCGATCATGATGTTCGGCCTCCCGGCCGCCGCCCTGGCGATCGCCCACTGCGCGCGCCCGGAGCGCCGCAAGGCCGTCCTCGGCATGATGATCTCCGTCGGCCTGACCAGCTTCGCCACCGGTGTCACCGAGCCGATCGAGTTCTCGTTCATGTTCGTCGCCCCGGTGCTCTTCCTGATCCACGCCCTCCTCACCGGTGTCTCGATGGCCGTCACCTGGGGCCTGGGCGTGCACGACGGCTTCGGCTTCTCCGCCGGTCTGACCGACTACCTGCTCAACTGGAACCTGGCCACCAAGCCCTGGCTGATCATCCCGATCGGCCTGGTCTTCGGCGCGCTGTACTACTTCCTCTTCCGCTTCGCGATCACCAAGTTCAACCTCAAGACCCCCGGTCGCGAGGACGACGACGAGATCGAGGACGTCACCAAGGCGTAACTCCCCCTCCCTCCCCGAAGGCCCCGCCCCACCGCCGCTCACCCGGCGGCCCGGCGGGGCCTTCGGCGTTCCCCGGCGCTCCGGAACACGGTTGACGAATCCGCGGAAGCCCTGGTCAACTGAACGCGTGTACCACTCGTGCCCGCTGGTGACCCGCAGCCACATCGACTTCGGTCGCGTGTGGTCCGCGGCGTGTCGCGGCTGAGCCGACCCCTTCCCCCGCCGCCGCCCGGCTGAGTCCCCGCCCGGCGCCGGCCGTCCTCCCCGCCCGCCTCAGGGCGTGTCTTCACGCACCCGCCGCGCCCGCCGCACCCCCGTGTCCGTACGCACGGGACGGCCGCCGGCGTGCGTCCGCACGAGGAAAGTCAGGCTCAGCATGCCCCGTCCGCTGCACCTCTCCGCCGCCATCGACAGCCCCGGCCACTTCGAGGCCGGGCACTACGCCCGCCTCGCCCGCCTCGCCGAGGACGTCGGCCTGGACTTCGTCACCCTGGACGACTCCTTCGCCGCCGAGCCGCGCCGCCCCGACGCCCTGGCCACGTTCTCCCGGATCGCCCCGCTGACCAGCCGGGTCGGCCTGGTGCCCACCGTCACCACCACCCACACCGAGCCCTTCCACACCTCGATCTCCGTCAACACCCTGGACTGGGTCAGCGAGGGCCGGGCCGGCTGGCTGCTCGGCGTCTCCAGCACCGAGGCCGAGGCCAAGGCGTTCGGCCGCCGCCCGGTCGCCCCCGTCGACGAGCTGTGGGAGGAGGCCGCGGACGCCGCCGAGGTCGCCGCCCGGCTCTGGGACAGCTGGGAGGACGACGCGGAGATCCGCGACGCCGCCACCGGCCGGTTCATCGACCGCGACAAGCTCCACTACATCGACTTCGAGGGCCCGCGCTTCTCCGTCCGCGGCCCCTCCATCACCCCGCGCCCGCCGCAGGGCCGCCCGGTCGTGGTCGTCCCCGTGACCGCCGCCGACCTCGCCCCGGATGCCACCGCGGGCGGCCGCGCCCGGGTGGCCACCGCCATCCGGCACGCCGACGTCGTCCTGCTGGACGCCCCCGACCGCGCCACCCGCCTCACCGCCGCCACCGAACTGCGGCTGCGCTCCGGCGAGAACCTGCGCATCCTCGCCCGGATCGACGCCCCGCTCCCCTACCGCGCCGCCGAGGAGCGGCTGCTCGCCGAACTCACCGCCACCGGCACCGGCGTGGACGGCTACCACCTGGTGCCCGAGGAGCCGGAACGCGACCTGACGGCCCTCGCCGAGCGTCTCGCCCCCGCCCTGCGCGAGGCCGGACTGCTGCGCGCCGACCAGCCGGGCCGCACCCTGCGCGACCGCCTCGGCCTGGCCCGACCGGCCAGCCGCTACGCCTCCACCACCGCCAGTGCCAGTGCCACTGCCACTACCACCACCGCCCCCGCCGCCCTCGCCGAGGTGACCCGATGACGGACCGTCCGCTCAAGCAGATCCACCTGGCCGCGCACTTCCCCGGCGTCAACAACACCACCGTGTGGAGCGACCCGGCCGCCGGGAGCCACATCGCGTTCGACTCCTTCCGCCGCCTCGCGCAGACCGCCGAACGCGGCAAGTTCGACTTCTTCTTCCTCGCCGAGGGCCTGCGGCTGCGCGAGACCAACGGCCGCATCCACGATCTGGACGTGGTCGGCCGGCCCGAATCGATCACCGTGCTGAACGCGCTCGCCGCCGTCACCGAGCGGCTGGGCCTGGCCGCCACCGTCAACGCGACCTTCAACGAGCCGTACGAACTCGCCCGCCGCTTCGCCACCCTGGACCACCTCTCCGGCGGTCGCGCGGCCTGGAACGTGGTCACCTCCTCCGACGCGTTCACCGGGGAGAACTTCCGCCGCGGCGGCTACCTCGACCGCGCCGACCGCTACACCCGTGCCGCCGAATTCGTCGAGCTGGCACGGGAGTTCTGGGACGCCGACGATGACGACGTCCACCACAGCGGCCCGCAGTTCGAGGTCGAGGGTCGGCTCTCGCTGCCCCGCCCGCCGCAGGGCCACCCGGTGGTCATCCAGGCCGGGGACTCCGACGAGGGCCGGGAGTTCGCCGCCGCCCACGCCGACGTGATCTTCAGCCGGCACTCCACCCTCGCCGAGGGCCAGGCGTTCCACTCGGACGTCAAGCGCCGCCTCGCCGCGTACGGGCGCAAGCCGGACGAGCTGAAGATCCTGCCCGGGGCCACCTTCATCCTCGGCGACACCGACGCCGACGCCGCCGAGATCGCCGCCGAGGTCCGCCGCGCCCAGGTCAGCCCGCAGACCGCGATCAACTTCCTGGAGCAGGTCTGGGGCGTCGACCTCTCCGGCCACGACCCGGACGGGCCGCTGCCCGCCTTCGACCCCGACCCGGACAGCGCCCTGATCCAGGGCCGCGTCCGCCACGCCGACCCGGTGGCCACCGCCGAGCGCTGGCGGGCCGTGGCGGCGGAGAAGAAGCTGACCAGCCGTGAACTCGTCATCGAGCTGACCGGCCGCCAGTCCTTCGTCGGCTCCCCCGCCACCGTCGCCGAGCGGATCGATCACTTCGTGCAGAACGACGCATCGGACGGCTTCATCCTCGTCCCCCACCTCACCCCCGGCGGGCTGGACGTGTTCGTCGACCGCGTCGTCCCCCTCCTCCAGGAGCGCGGCGTCTTCCGCACCGAGTACACCGGCTCCACCCTGCGCGACCACCTGGGCCTCCCCGTTCCGGGGCGCCGATAGGAACGCCCCGGAACGCCCCGGGTCAGCGCATCGCGCGGCGGCGCCGGACCAGGGCCAGCAGCGCGGCGCCGCCGCCGAGCAGCAGGGCGGCGACGCCCGCGGCCGGACGGTCCCAGCCGGTGTCGGCCCCGGTGGCGGCCAGGCTCCCGCCCGTCTCCGCCGGGTGCTCCGACCACGGGGTCACCCCGCCGTCCGCCGCGATCAGGGGCTTCTCCTCCTTGACCGCGGCGGCGGCCGCGGCACCGGCCGGGGTGACGGCCGGGGTGACGGCCGGGGTGACGGCCGGGGTGACGGCCGCCGCCGGCTGCACGGCCGGCGCACCGCCGCCCTCCGGCGCAGCGGGGGCGCCGCCCCGGTCGGCCGGCGCGGCGGTCGGCACAGCGGTCGGCACGCTGGTCGGCGCGGGCGCCGAGGGGGCGATGACCTGCACGGACGCGCCGTCCGAGCACAGGGTGGTGCCCCGGAACGGCATGCCCTCGTTGACGAACACGCACGGGTTCAGCGAGGTCCTGCCGACCGGCATGTCGGCGGGGAAGGACACCCGGACCCGCCGGACGCCGTAACTCCCCGGAGCGGCGGAGGAGTCGCGGCCCTCGACGTAGAAGCCCGCCGGGTCGTCCGGGACGGAGACGACCGGCGCGATCGGGGCCCAGGTGCCGTCCGTGCCCCGGACCTCGACCTTGGCGTGCCGGTCGGCGAACAGCACGTTGCCGAGGTTGGTGTAGGCGGACGGGGTCGGGTTCGCGAGCTGCACCTCGAACTCGATCGGCGCACCGCCGGCCACCGCCGTCCCGGGCACGCCGACCACCGAGTTGGAGATCGAGCCGATCACGATCGTCCGGGTGTCGGGGGCCGTCTCGGCCGGTGCGTCCTGCGGACCCCTGGCGGTGCTCCGGAGGCTGATGGTGGGGCCGACACCGCCGTTGCTCGCGCCGTTGTGCGGCTCGCCCATCGGGGCGCCGATGCGCAGCCGGACCTCCTTGCCGCCCTGGGGCACCAGGATCGCGCCGGTGACACCGCTGCTCACCGTCCGGTCCGCCTCGGTGCGGACGGTCAGCGGCACGCTCTCCCAGGCGCCCTGCGCGTTGACGTAGTCGAGGCTCAGGGCGTGCGGCGGGGTGCCGATCGCCGTGTCGACCGACAGTTCGAGCGTCACGGAGAGGTTCCGGTCCCACCGGTTGCCGATGGTCTCGGTGAACTCGACGGGCGCGCCCGCGAAGCCGATCTCGTTCGGGGCGTGGACGGTGAGGCTGAGCGGCCCGGACTCGGCGGAGGCCGGGGTGGCGAGCGCGGCGCCGCCGGCGAGCAGTGCGGAGGTGAGCGCGACCGCCGGAACGAGGCGGCGGGCCTGGCGCAGGGCGCGGTTGGTCGTACGCATGGGAATCCCCCCTGGATTCTGCGTTCCGGCACGGCGGAGCCGCATCCGGGCAGCACGAAGCGAGCCTGGTCGATGGGTGTGTGTCGCGGCCGCGCCCGATGGGCCGGCCGGTGCGGCGGTGTTCCCGCCTCTCATCCACCAAGACGTGCGGGTGCCCCGGGGGTTGCGGGTGGGTTCCGAAGTTTTTTCGGGGATCTTCGAAACCCCGTCCGGCTCGGGCCGATTCAGATCTCGTACACCGCGCCGGGCACGGCGAGGTCGACCGGCCCGTCGTAGGCGGCCGCGGCGTCGCGGCGGTTGTGCTCGGCGTCCGTCCACGGGGGGATGTGGGTGAGGACGAGCCGGCGGGCGCCGGCGGCGGTGGCGTGTTCGCCGGCTTCGCGGCCGTTGAGGTGGACGGCCTGGTAGGTGTCGCGGCCGTCGATGTAGGCGGCTTCGCAGAGGAACAGGTCGGTGTCGCGGGCGAGTTCGACGAGTTCGGCGCTCTCGCCGGTGTCTCCGGAGTAGACGAGGGAGCGGCCGTCGTGCTCGACGCGGAAGGCGAAGGCGTCGACGGGGTGGTTGACGCGGGCGACGTGGACGCGGAACGGGCCGAGGCGGAAGGTGCCGGGGGTGAGGGTGCGGAACTCGAAGACCTCCTTCATCCCCGGGTTCTCCGGCATGTCGTAGGCGCGGGCGAGGCGTTCGGCGGTTCCGGGCGGTCCGTAGACGGGCAGGAGTTCGGGGCAGCCTTCGGCGCGGTAGTTGCGGGCGACCCAGTAGGCGCACAGGTCGACGCAGTGGTCGGCGTGCAGGTGGCTGAGGAGCACGGCGTCGACGTCGTACAGGCCCGTGTACTTCTGCAGCGCGCCGAGGGCTCCGTTGCCGAGGTCGAGGACGATGCGGTAGCCGTCCGCCTCGACGAGGTAGCTGGAGCAGGGGGAGTCGGCGGACGGGAAGCTCCCCGAACACCCCACCACGGTCAGTTTCATCCGAGCCCCTCCGCCCCGACACGTCCTGGCTGCTGCTGGAAAACGGCAGGCCGGGCCGGGTGGACCGACCGGTAGCACTGCGTTGGTGTGTCGAGGGTAAGGGTGGCGGGGCACTTTGCCCCCGTCCCCGTGCCGGGCTGTGGCTGGAATCACCAGAAGGGTGGGCCGCGGGCGCGGCGGCGGTGATCAGCGACTGCGGGGGCGGTTGCGGGCCCAGGCGCGGATGGTGTCCGGGTACCAGCGGGGGTGGCCGCTGCCGTCGATGACGTCCGGGTCGGGCAGCAGGCCGTGGCGGCGGTAGTTGCGGACGGTCTCGGGCTGGACGTTGATGTGGCGGGCGATCTCGCCGTAGGACCACAGGTCGTTCCTCACGGGCACCTCCGGGGGCGGGGCGGGTGTCGTGAGGCAGCTTTTCCGGACGTTCTGTGGTGTTCACGGCAGAACGGGCGTCGTGGCAGATCCGTGACGAACCGGGAGCACCGTACGGACAAATGGCCCACGACCGGCGGACGAACGGCCACCGGTCACTCCGGTCACGGTGGTCGCGCCCGCCGCCGGGCCGGTACGGTTCGCCGAATGAGTGGCATGAGTGGTCTGAGCGGTGTCCCGCTGGTCCTGGCGGTGGCGGGCGTGGCCGTGGTCGCGGCCGTCGCGGCGGCGCTGGTACGGCGTGCCCGTACGACCGTCGCACCGGAGACCACCGCGCCGAGCCGCGGGCCGCGGACGACGGGCCCGCGTCCGCAGGAGATCTGGTGGGCGCAGGTGCCGTTCGAGGACGGCCCGGGCGCGAAGGACCGCCCCTGCCTGGTGCTGCGGGTGAACGGCCGGACGGCGACGGTCGCGAAGATCACCAGCAAGCAGCACGCCCGCCCCGGGGTACTGGCGCTGCCGCCCGGTTCGACGGGCGACCGCCAGGGGCGGACGAGCTGGCTGGAGACGGACGAGCTGCGCGAGGTGCCGCTGCGCGACTTCCGCCGCCGCGCGGGCACGGTGGACGGGCAGCTCTGGGCCCGCGTCCAGCGCGAGGTCCAGGGGTAGGCCCGGGAGCCAGGCCCGGAGCAGGGCCCGCGCGCAGCGGGCCCTGAACGGCGGCTAGGCCCAGAGCTGGCCCTGGAGCGCCTCGACGGCGGCCTCGGTGGTCTCGGCGGTGTAGATGCCGGTGGACAGGTACTTCCAGCCGCCGTCCGCGACGACGAAGACGATGTCGGCGCGCTCCCCCGCCGCGGCGGCCTTGCGGCCGACGCCGATGGCGGCGTGCAGGATGGCGCCGGTGGAGACGCCCGCGAAGATGCCCTCCTGCTGGAGGAGTTCGCGGGTGCGGCGGACGGCGTCGGCGGAGCCGACGGAGAAGCGGGTGGTGAGGACCTCGGCGTCGTACAGCTCGGGGACGAAGCCCTCGTCGAGGTTGCGCAGCCCGTAGACCAGGTCGTCGTAGCGCGGTTCGGCGGCGACGATCTTCACGCCGGGGACCTTCTCGCGCAGGTAGCGGCCGACGCCCATGAGGGTGCCGGTGGTGCCGAGGCCCGCGACGAAGTGGGTGACGGTCGGCAGGTCGGCGAGGATCTCGGGGCCGGTGCCGGCGTAATGGGCGCCGGCGTTGTCGGGGTTGCCGTACTGGTAGAGCATGACCCATTCGGGGTGCTCGGCGGCGGTCTCCTTGGCGATGCGCACGGCGGTGTTGGAGCCGCCGGCGGCCGGGGAGGAGATGATCTCGGCGCCCCACATGCGCAGGAGTTCGCGCCGTTCCTCGCTGGTGTTCTCGGGCATCACGCAGACCATGCGGTAGCCCTTGAGCTTGGCGGCCATGGCGAGGGAGATGCCGGTGTTGCCGCTGGTGGGCTCGAGGATGGTGCAGCCGGGGGTGAGCCGGCCGTCGGCCTCGGCGCGCTCGATCATGTGCAGCGCGGGGCGGTCCTTGACGGAGCCGGTGGGGTTGCGGTCCTCCAGCTTGGCCCAGAGGTTCACCAGGCCCTCGGTGTTGCCGGGTACGGCGGCGGACAGCCGGGGCAGGCGCACCAGCGGGGTGTTGCCGACCGCTTCGAGCGGACTGTCGTAACGCAAGGGGGCCTCCGGCCGCGGCGTCGGGGGTGCACGGGGATCGGGGGTGCACGGGGACGGCTCCCCCTGCCGGGTGGGCGGGGGAGCCGGGAGGTCAGCGGGCGCCGCCGGCGACGGCGGGCAGGATGGTGACGCTGTCGCCGTCGGCGAGGGCGGTGGAGATGCCCTCCAGGAAGCGCACGTCCTCGTCGTTGAGGTAGACGTTCACGAAGCGGCGCAGCTCGCCGCCCTCGAGGAGGCGGGCGGCGATGCCCGGGTGGCGGGCGTCGAGGTCGGTGAAGAGTTCGCCGAGGTTGGTGCCGTTGCCCTCGACGGCCTTCGCGCCGTCGGTGTAGGTGCGGAGGATGGTCGGGATGCGGACCTCGATGGCCATGGGTGCGCTCCTGTGCGAGTCGTGTGGGGTGGGTGGGCCGCAGCGGGCGCGGCAGGGCGGTGCCCCGGGCTCGACGCCTCGGTGGTGGCGGGCCCCGGGTGGGGAGGGTCGGCTATCGGCGCGAGCGCGCGGGCGTGCCGGGACAGATCGCGCCGGCGTGCCGGCACAGGTCGATGTGCAGGCGCGCCACGAGGCGGGTGCCCGGGGCCTGGTTGCTCACATCGACGGAACGCATGGGCTCATCGTATAGATTCCCGGGCCCGCCGGGACATGCCCGTCTCATGGTGCGGATGTTCCCGTTCCCAGGGGTGAGACGACACGGGCCCGCCGACCACTCGCACGGGGTCGGCGGGCCGCGTCCAGGTGGGTGCGGGGTCAGGCCGGGTAGGCCTCGACGACCTGGACGTCTTCCTCTGCGATCTCGCCGTCCAGGATGCGGAACGAGCGGAACTGGTACGGGTCGTCCTCGCCGTTGCCCTCGGCGGTGGAGACCAGGACGTAGTGGGCCTGGGGCTCGGAGGCGTAGCTCACGTCGGTGCGGGAGGGGTACGCCTCGGTGGCGGTGTGCGAGTGGTAGACGATCACGAACTCCTCGTCGCGGTCGTCCATCTCGCGGTGGAGCTTGAACAGGTCGCCCGAGTCGAACTCGTAGAAGGTGGGCGAGCGGGCGGCGTTGAGCATGGGGATGAACCGCTCGGGCCGGTCGCTGCCTTCCGGTCCGGCGACCACGCCGCAGGCTTCGTCCGGGTGGTCGGCGCGGGCGTGGGCCACGATCCGGTCGCGGATCTCTCGGGTGATGGTCAGCATGTGGTCAGGATAGACACGCCCCCGCGGGCCCCGGGAGAGGGACCGGAACGGGGGCGTCCGAGCCTCGGTCAGCGGGTGTCCGCGTTCGCGTCGCGGGCGTGCAGGTGGTCGTGGGCGAGGCCGTGGGCGGCCTGCGGATTGCGGCGCTTGAGCACCTGGTAGCCGATGACGAGCAGCAGCGCCCAGCAGGGGAAGACGTACAGGGAGATGCGGTTGTCCTCGTCGAGGGCGATGAGGACCACGACCATCGCGAGGAAGGCGAGGGCGGCCCAGCTGGTCCAGGTGCCGCCGGGGGCCTTGAAGCTGGGCGGCGGCAGGTGGCCGGCCCGCCAGGCCTTCCGGTAGCGGATCTGGGAGACCAGGATCATCGCCCAGGTCCAGATGCCGCAGACGGTGGCGACGGAGGTGATGTACTCGAACGCCCGTTCCGGGACGAGGCGGTTGAGGATCACGCCGGCGCCCATCAGCAGGCAGGAGACGGTGATCGCGAAGGCCGGGGTGCGGCGGGAGTTGAGCGCGGTGAGCCGGCCGGGGGCCTGCCCGCGCAGGGCGAGGTCGCGCAGCATCCGGCCGGTGGAGTACATGCCGGAGTTGCAGGAGGACAGGGCGGCGGTGAGCACCACGAAGTTGATGATGCCGGCGGCCGCGGGGATGCCGATCTTGCCGAAGGCGGCGACGAACGGGCTGACGCCGGGCTGGAATTCGGTCCACGGGACGAGGGAGAGGATGACGGCCAGGGCGCCGATGTAGAACAGCGCGATGCGCCAGGGCAGGGTGTTGATGGCGCGCGGGAGGGTCTTCCGGGGGTTCTCGCTCTCGCCGGCGGTGACGCCGACGAGTTCGACGCCGAGGTAGGCGAACATGACGATCTGCAGGGTCATCACGGTGGCGCCGATGCCCTTGGGGAAGAAGCCGCCGTTCTGCCACAGGTGGGTGACCGACGCGGTGTCACCGGCCTTGCTGAAGCCGAGGGTCAGGACGCCGATGCCGATGAGGATCATGCCGATGATGGCGGTGACCTTCACCATGGAGAACCAGAACTCGATCTCGCCGAACAGCTTCACGGAGATCAGGTTGGCCGCGTAGAGGATGACCAGGAAGACCAGGGCGCTGAGCCACTGGGGGATGTCGGGGGCCCAGAAGCGGACGTAGACGGCGGCGGCGGTGGTCTCGGCCATGCCGGTGACGACCCAGAAGAGCCAGTACGTCCAGCCGGTGACGTACCCGGCGAAGGGGCCGAGGAACTCGCGGGCGTACTCGGCGAAGCTGCCGGAGACGGGGCGGTAGGTGAGGAGTTCGCCCAGGGCGCGCATGATCGCGAAGATGACCACGCCGGCGACGGCGTAGGAGAGGATCAGGCTCGGCCCGGACTTGGAGATCGCGGTGCCGGCGCCGAGGAAGAGGCCCGTGCCGATCGCCCCGCCGATGGCGATCATCTGGATCTGACGGCTGCCCAGGCCCCGCTCGTACCCCTCCTCGTCCGGTGCGGTGTCGACGACTTGGTCATACGGCTGTTCGGCCATGGGAACCGTCCTGGGGGTCTCGTGGGGTGGGGAAGTCGTACCACGGAGCGTTCGGACAGCGGTGTTCATCTGAGCGATATTTGAGCATGGCCTGATAGGGTTTCGCCCGTTTTGAACGGAAAAGCCCCGGCAGATCGTCCAGATACTGGACGAATCGACCGGGGCGTGCCCGACGGCGGGCAGGATCAGCCCGTCATCGCCTCCAGCAGCGACTCCTGGAGCGCGCCGAACCAGAGGTAGGCCACGACCAGCGGCTTGCGCTCGTCCCCGTCCGGCAGGTCGTAGAGGCCCCGCTCGTCCTCCTCGGTGACCTCCAGCCGGGAGCCGAGGACGAGCCGCACGTCGTTCAGCGCGCCCAGCCAGCGCAGGCACTCGGGGGCGGCCAGCTTCAGCAGGCCCCCGTCCCCGAGGCCGTTCAGCGAGTGGACGACGGCGAGGGCGTCCTCGCGCTTGCGGGTGCGCAGGTCGGGCTCGGTGTACCGGCGGAACTCACCGGACGCCTCCCGGCTCTCGGCGTCCTCGGGCTTGCCCGGGTCGCCGTAGGCGTCGGGGAAGAGCCGGGCCAGCGCCGGGTCGGCGGGCGCCTCCGTCGGCCCCTCGGCGAACAGCGCGGCCAGCGGGTCGCCGCCGTCCTCGCCGCCCGGACCGGGGCCGATCAGCTCCAGCATCTGCACCTCGAAGGTGCGCAGGATGGCGACCTCCAGCTCGTCCAGCGCGAGCGCGGCGCCGCCGTCTCCGGTGCTCTCGAACAATGCGGCCATCTGTATCGGTCAGCCCGTCCTCGTCGTCTCGGTGCCCCGCGGAATCGGTCCCGCAGAATCGGTGTCCCGCGGAATCGGTGCCCCGCGGAATCGGTCTTCCGCGGATGCGGGTGGGATCAGTCGTGCTGGAGCGTGGCCCAGAGGCCGTAGCCGTGCATGGCCTGCACGTCCCGCTCCATCTCCTCGCGGGTGCCGCTGGAGACCACCGCCCGGCCCTTGGTGTGCACGTCCATCATCAGCTTGCGGGCCTTGTCCTTCGGGTAGCCGAAGTAGGCCTGGAAGACGTACTGGACGTAGCTCATCAGGTTGACCGGGTCGTTGTGCACGATGGTCACCCAGGGCGTGTCCGGTTCGACCACCGGTTGAGCTTCGACCTCCGGGCGCTCGATCTCCACGGGCGCGACACTCACCGCCGGGCCTCCTTCGTCGCGCAGGCGTCTGCGCTCTCGTCCATTACCCCGTCCATGACCCCTCCTGCCCCATGCTGCCATCCGGGGGACACCCGGGCGATTCCGCCCCGGCGTACGTCGCGAGAAATCGTCACTTTGACGCTAAGTGGTAGTAGCATCATCCTCATGGACGCCACCTCAGTGCGCGCGGCCGGGTCGACCGCGCTGCTCACCGACCGCTACGAGCTCACCATGCTGCAGGCCGCCCTGCGCAGCGGGGCCGCGCACCGCCGATCCGTCTTCGAGGTCTTCACCCGGCGCCTGCCCGCCGGCCGCCGCTACGGCGTCATGGCCGGCACCGGCCGGGTGCTCGACGCCGTCGAGAACTTCCGCTTCGACACCGCCCAGCTGGACTGGCTCGCCTCCCAGGGCGTCGTCGACGAGGACACCCTCGCCTTCCTCTCCGGCTACCGCTTCCGCGGCGACATCCACGGCTACCCCGAGGGCGAGGTCTACTTCCCCGGCTCGCCGCTGCTCACCGTCGAGGGCAGCTTCGCCGAGGCGGTGATCCTGGAGACCGTCATCCTGTCGATCCTCAACTTCGACTCGGCGATCGCGGCCGCCGCCTCCCGGATGACCGCCGCCGCCGGAGGCCGTCCGGTCATCGAGATGGGCGCCCGCCGCGCCCACGAGCAGGCCGCCGTGGCCGCCGCCCGCGCCGCGTACGTCGCCGGGTTCGCCGCCACCTCCGACCTTCAGGCCGGCTTCACCCACGGCATCCCGACCACCGGAACGGCCGCGCACGCGTTCACCCTGGTGCACGACACCGAGCGGGACGCCTTCCGCGCCCAGATCGCCTCCATGGGCAAGGGCACCACCCTGCTGGTCGACACCTTCGACCTGCGCGAGGCCGTCCGCACCGCCGTCGAGGTGGCCGGGCCCGAACTGGGCGCCGTGCGCATCGACTCCGGCGACCTCACCCTCCTCGCCCACCGGGTGCGCCGCCAGCTGGACGAGCTCGGCGCCTCCAAGACCCGCATCATCGTCACCTCGGACCTCGACGAGTACGCCATCGCCGCCCTGGCCGCCGCGCCCGTGGACGGCTACGGCGTCGGCACCAGCCTCGTCACCGGCAGCGGGGAGCCGACCTGCGCGATGGTCTACAAGCTCGTCGCCCGCGAGGAGCGCCCCGGCGGGCCGCTGATCCCCGTGGCCAAGCGCGCGGCCGGCGGCAAGACCAGCGTCGGCGGCCGCAAGTGGGCCGCCCGCCGGCCCGACGCCGAGGGCGTGGCCGAGGCCGAGGTCGTCGGCACCGGCCCCGTCCCGGCCGAGCTCGAGGCGCACGTGATCCAGGTGCCGCTGGTCAAGGCCGGCGAGACCGTCGGACGCGAGCCCCTGACCGCCGCCCGCGAGCGCCACGTGCGCGCCCGCTCCGCCCTGCCCCTGTCGGCCACCCAGCTCTCCAAGGGCGAGGCCGTCATCCCCACCGAACTGCTCGTCTGACGGCCCACCGGGCCGGGGCGGCACCCGGGAGCGCGCACGGGCGGCGGACACAACCCTTCCGCCCCCGCGCGCCACTCCCTAGAGTCAGCCGTAGAGTTCCCCTGCTCCCCACTCCTCCATCCGAAGACATCCGCACTCCCACATCCGAGGACGCGAACCATGCACCGGGCACTGATCGTCGTCGACGTGCAGAACGACTTCTGCGAGGGCGGCAGCCTGGCCGTCGCCGGCGGCGCCGAGGTGGCCGCCGCCATCACCGACCTGATCGCCGAGTCCTCCCCCGGCTACCACCACATCCTCGCCACCCGCGACCACCACCTCGACCCGGGCGACCACTTCTCCGCCGAGCCCGACTTCGTCCGCAGCTGGCCCCCGCACTGCGTGGCCGGGACCGAGGGCGTGGGCTTCCACCCCAACTTCGCCCCCTCGGTGATCTCCGGCGCGGTGGAGGCGGTGTTCGACAAGGGCGCCTACTCGGCGGCCTACAGCGGGTTCGAGGGGCTCGACGAGAACAACCGCGGCCCGGTGGAGTGGCTGCGCGAGCGGCAGGTCGACGAGATCGACGTGGTCGGCATCGCCACCGACCACTGCGTGCGCGCCACCGCGCTGGACGCCGCCCGGGCGGGGTTCCGCACCCGGGTGCTGCTGGACCTCACCGCCGGGGTGTCGGCGCAGACCACCGCCGAGGCGCTGGAGGAGCTGCGGGAGGCCGGGGTCGAGCTGGTCGGCAGCCCGGTCGTCCGCTCGTAACGCCCCGCTCCGGGGCGGGGCTTCAGACCACGAGCAGCTCCACCACGTCCGTCCCGCCCACCCGGTGGGCCTCGCACAGCTCCTCGCGGACGGCCTCCGGATCGGCGGCGAGCCGGGCGCCGGAGACGTACACCACCCGGATGCCCAGGTACTCCATCCGGTGCTGGCCACCGCGCACCCAGGCCGCCTCGCCCTCGCTCACGCAGCGCAGGTCCGAGTCCACCTCGACGGCGACGCCGTGGCGCGGCCAGTACAGGTCGGGGACGGCGATGTACGTGCCGCCGCGCATCCGCAGCTCGGGGGCCTCCAGCGAGGCGGGCAGCTCCCACCGGTCCGCCAGTGCGCGGAGCTCCTGGCGCACGAAGTCCCGTTCGGCGGCGAGGAGTTCGTCCAGGGCGGCGCGCACCCGGGGCTCGGCCGTCAGGCCGCAGTCGGCGAGTTCCGCGGCCAACTCCCGTACGGTGCAGCGGCCTTCGGCGCGGCCGGATCCGGTGCGCCCGGCTGCAATGCGTCCAGCTGCGGTGCGTCCGACTTCGCTGCGTCCGACTTCGGTGCGTCCGCCCCCGGTGCGGGCCACGGCCTCGCGCAGCACCGCGCGCACCGGGGCCGCGTCGCCGCCCGGCTGCGCCGTCCACTCCAGCAGCGCGTCGGCCACCGCCCGGGCCACCGGGGCGCAGGCCAGCCCGTGCACCGAGCGGGCCTCCAACTCCCGTTCCGTACGCCGGATCCGGACCTCGCCGACGTCCTTGAGGCGGCGCTGGCGCGGCACCAGCACGTCCACCCCGGTCACCGCCGGAAGGCGGGGCACGGTGGCGAAGCCGTACAGGGCCAGCGCGGCCGTGCCGGTGATCACCGCACCCTCGCGTCGGCCCTCCTCCCGGCCGTTCTGCGCCGCGTACAGCAGCGCGGCCCACATCCGCTGCTCCGGGGTCGGCTCGCCGGACTGCAGCAGGTAGACCCTCGGCAGCAGCCGCTGCCAGGGACCGCCGCGGCGGCAGTGCTCGGTGATGACCCGGGCCGGCACGCCCCGGGCACGCAGCTGGCTCGCGGTGACGACGTTCTGCTGACGCTGCGCCAACTCCTCGAGGGACGGCGGCGGCGAGGGAATCCGGTAGCTCATGCCGACACCATCCCCAACCGCCCGGGCCCGCGACCGGCAGCCTGACGCACTGTTACTCAACCGTCGCGAAACCGGGACCAGCCTGCACTAAAGTCCTCATACCCTCACCCATTCGGAGGATTTGTCTTTCGTAAGCTTGTCGGATCTGATCGAAAATGATCACCCACCAGGGGATCTGACCCAGCGTGATCAAGGGCATACGCCAAGGAACTCCCCAGGCGTCAATCCCACCCCGAAGATTGCCTAGGCTTACGTCATGTCACGTGACGAGACCGCCGGCCTCCGCGCGGCCCAGCTCCGCCTCGGCCGCCTGCCCGGATACGTCCGCCGCCCGGACCCGGCCCGCCGCAGCGGGGAGAAGGGCCATACGTACAAGAAGGGCTGGGAGGTCCGCTTCACCGCCCGCAGCGAGGCGGAGATAGCGGAGATCCGCGACCTCGTGGTCGCCGCAGGATTCGCCCCGGCCAGACCCTTCTTCAAGGGCCACCAACTCATCCAACCGGTGTACGGCATGGCGGCCGTTCAGGCGTACCTGGCGGCTAGACAGATGGCGGAGGAACACGCCGCCCGCGCCGCACTCGGACGCAGACGGCGGGCGCCGGGGGCGCGCGCGGGCAGTGCGCACGCCGGAGGGACCGCGCACCAGCCGGGCGCATCGCATCAGAGCTCCGGCGCGGGGCACCGGTACGACCGGGAGGAGACCGCGGCGACCGGCCCCGTCGCCGCCGCGGCCGTTGTCGCCGACTCCGCCCCGGTGGCCGACTCGGCCGCCGCCGAGCTCGCCCGGAAGCGGGCCGTGGAGGCGTTCCCCTCGCAGGTCGAGCGGAGCACCGCGGCCGACGACCGGGCCGTGCCACTCCTCCCGCCGCAGGTCGCCCCCGGGGAGGTGCACACCACCCACTGACCGTCACATCCCGTACCACGTCCCGCACTTGACCGCCGGGACGTGGTCGACATGCACCGTGGCGACCGACAGGCGCGGGCCGGTCCCGACCACCGCCGATCCACCGCCCGGCGATCCGGTGCGCCGTCACCGCGACGAGCGCACCGCCCATCCCCCACCACCCGTGGGTGTGCGGACCACCACCGGCACGGGCGTGGGCGAGGTTGTGCGACCGGTAGTGCGGATACGGCTTCGCGCCGTGGGCGTGGACGCAGGCCGCCGCAGGGCCTACGGTGGCACATCAACCGCATCGCGGCCCTTGCCGTGCTCCGCCCTTCGACCAGCCTCTGACCAGCCACGACGTGCTCGCAACAAGTCCCCCGCACCGCCTCGGGACGCACCCTCGCCGCCCCTCGGGCCACGGCCCTCCCCCGTTCCCCACCACACCCACCGCCCCACGGCTCCGACCGCCACCGGAACCGGACGGCCGGCGACGGGTTCCGGGCATTCCATCGGATTGGTCACCCAGTGCACCGGGGGCCTACCGTAGAGTGAGCACAGATGATCGACCGTCAGATACCCATCTCCCTTGCCGAGAAGACGAGATGATCAACCGTCACATGGGTTCTACCGGCCCGGCCGCAGAGGCCGGCGCGGAGGAGGAACCGGAGGGCCTGCCACCGGAGGTACTGCCGCAGGTGCCGCCGGACGTGCCGCTGGAGTTCGCCGCCTTCTGCGAACTCCACCGCCCCCGGTACCTCAGCTATGCCCGCGTGTGGCTGACCGAGCACGCCGCCGCAGCCACCGCCGTCCAGCAGGCGTTCGCCGAAATCGCCGTCCAGTGGCGCGAGTTGCTCGGAAGCTCCAACCCCACCGCGCGGGCCTGGCAGATCCTGCGCGGCACCGTCGCCGAACACAGCACCCGCCGCGCCTCCACCAACCCGGCCGACCCGACCGACCCCACCGTCCTGCGCCGGGTGGACACCACCGAGCAGGACCGCCGGCCCGTCGACGACGACCTGGCGATCCTGCACTACGTGGTCGGGCTGGCCGCACCCGAGATCGCCGACGTCATCGGCACCGACACCGCCAGCGTCGCCGGGCGCCTGCGGCGCACCATGCTGCGCGAGGCCACCGGCTGGTGAGCCCGTCCCCGGCTCAGACCCGCGCGCCCGTCACGTCGACGAGGTGGTGGACCGGGTCGTGGATCAGGTAGCGGGAGAAGGACTCCACCGTGAAACGGGCCCCGTCGCTACGGGCACCGGTGCGCAGCCACTGCTCCCCCGCCACGGCCTCGAAGGCCGCGGCCAGCGTCTCCGCGGCCTCCGCCAGCTCCCCCGCCACCACGCCCGGCCGCTGCTCGCCGTAGCGCTCGGCCAGGGCCGTCTCGTCCTGGTCCCAGTTCGGGAAGAGCGGGCCGTCCTCGTCGAGCATCAGGTTCAACCGGACGTGGAACAGCCGGAAGACGTCCCGGACGTGGCAGGCGTACTCCAGCGGCGACCACACCGCCGGCTCCGGGCGCAGCCGCAGCTCGTCCTCCCCGCCCCCGCCCAGGAGGGCCAGCCAGCCCTCCGCGTTCGCCCGGATCATCCCGGCGACGTCCTCCCGCACCACCGCCGGGGTGTTCAACCCGCAGTCGGGGCAGGGGCGTTCCAGGACCCAGGTCCAGTCCTTGGTGTCGGGGACGATCTCCTCGGCCGCGCTCGCGGCGTGCTGCTCGGTGCTCATGGGCCCAGCATCTCCGCCTCGCCACCCCGCCCACCAGCGGCAGGACCGCCAGCCGTCGCCGAAATGCCGCCAGGGGGTGGGTCAGTACGCGTGCTCGTTCTCGTGCTCGTTCTCGTGCTCGCGCTCGTACTCCGCCCGGGCCTCCAGCAGGCCCTGCAGGTTCGCGCGGCTCCACGTGCACACCGCGTCCATCGGCCCCAGCAGCGTCCGGCCCAGCGGCGTCAGCGCGTACTCGACCCGGGGCGGGTTCTCCGCGAACTCCGTCCGCGACACCACGCCGTCCTGCTCCATCGACCGCAACGACTCCGCCAGCACCTTCGCGGTGATCGCCCCCAGCGGCACCCGCAGCTCCGAGAACCGGCGCGGGCCGCCCTCCAGACAGCGGATGATCTTCCAGGCCCACTTCCTGCTCCCCAGCACCGGCACGGTCTGCACGGGGCAGTCGGCGGGGAAGAAGTCCGCCGACAGCGGCTCCAGCACGCTCTGCGTCATGCCCCGACCGTACCCCGGCCCCCGCACGGTCGCGCCGGTACCGTTGAAGTAACCGGCACCCCCTGACCTACCGTCCCCTCAACGGCGGGCGACAGCGCCCGCCCACGAGCGGAACGGACACCGCCATGGGCAGCACCCAGGACGTCACCGATGTCATCGTCTACGGCGCGGGCGGCCAGGTCGGCCGGGCCGTCGTCGCCGAGGCCCGCCGACGCGGTCTCACCGTCACCGCCGCCGTCCGCGACCCCGCCCGCCACGCCGAACTCGCCGGCCCCGGCGTCCGGCTGGTCGCCTGCGACGTCACCGACGCGGACGCCGTCGCCGCCACCGGGCAGGGGCACCGCGCCGCCGTCAGCTCCGTCTACACCCCGGACACGCCGTCCACCGACTTCTACGGCGCCGCCACCACCGCCCTCGTCACGGGCCTCGGCCAGGCCCGCGTACAACGGCTCGTCAGCGTCGGCGTCGCCACCACCCTCGAAACCGCACCCGGCGTCGCCGTCCACGACGACCCCGCCTTCCCCGCCGAGTACCGCGCCTTCTCCCTCGGCCACGCCACCGCCCTCGACCTGCTCCGCACCTCCCCCGCCGACCTCGACTGGGTCGTCGTCACCCCGCCCATGGACCTCGACCGCACCGCCCCCGCCACCGGCCACTACCGCACCGGCGGCCCCCAGGTCCTCGGCACCCGCATCGCCCAGGCCGACCTCGCCATCGCCGTCGTCGACGAACTCACCACCCCCGCCCACCACCGCGAGCAGATCGCCGTCGCCGACTGAACACGTGGACGAACCGGCAGGCGGCCACCGATCCTGGCGCCATGACCACCGACCTCGGCGCCCGAACCGCCCTCCTCCTCCTGCGCCACGCCTTCGAGACCATCCGCCTCCACCGCGTCCACCTCGACGTGTACGAGTGCAACGAACGCGCCATCCGCTCCTACGAGAAGGCCGGCTTCATCCTCGAAGGCCGCGCCCGCCAATCCCACCACTGGGACGGGCGGTACTGGGACACCCTGACCATGGCGGCCCTACGGGAGGAATGGCTCGCCACTCACTGACGCGGCGGGGCAGGCGGCCGGACGGGCGGAGGAGGAGTCGGGGCGTAGGGGTGGGAGTGGGGATACGAAGGCAGCGCCGCCTCCGCCTCCGCGCGGCGCTTCCGCCGCCCCGAACGGACCACGAGCACGACCACCAGCGCCACCAGCCCGACCACCGCCAGACACCCGGCCGCGACGATCGCCACGGCGATCACGTCGCCGGTGTCGTCGGCGCTGTGATCGGGCGGAGCCTGGTCGGGAACCGCGGTCGAAGGCTCCTCCGGTGCTCCCTGCGACTCCGGCCGCCCCAGCAGGGGGTTGTCCCGTGTGCCGTCGTCGACGGCAGGATTCGCCTCCAGCGCCTTCGCGGGAGACACCACCCCGTAGCCGTACCGATCACTCGGCACCTTCGACCCGTCCGCCGGCTTGGTAGCGGTGGTGATCATCCGATTGATCACCTGCCCGGCGGACAGGTTCGGGTACTTCGAGCGAATCAGTGCTGCGGTCGCGGAGACGTACGCGGTGGAGTCGGACGTACCGTCCCCGATCGCATAAGCCGTCGTCGACTTCGCGGAGGCATGGTAGATCTCCACCCCTGGCGCGACGAGCGTGGTCTCAGGGCCCGTGTTGGAGCGCTTCCAGACGCCACCTGCGGAATCGACCGCCCCCACGGCCATGACGCCGGGGAAGGCAGCGGGATAACCGACCGTGGTGAGTCCCTCGTTGGCCGTTCCGGCCACCAGGACCACGTCCTTCGACACCGCGTAGGCCACAGCCGCACGCACCTCGGGGTCGAGCCGGTACGCGCCAGTGACGGACATGTTGACGACCGTGGCACCGTGATCCACCGCGAATCGAATCGCATGGGGCAGATCACCCTGGGCGTCGAGGCTGTCGAGCCCCGTCCTGATCTTCACCGGCAGGATCTTCGCCTTCGGCGCCAGACCCATCGTTCCTGCCTGCGCGCCGTGCCCATGCCCTGCGATCAGGCTTGCCATCCCGGTGCCATGACCATCGGTGTCCGATCGGCCGTCTGACTGACCACCGGAGAAGTCGCCCCCGGGGAGAACCTGCCCTGTCAGGTCCTGGTGATCCTGGCTGACCCCGGTGTCTATGACGGCAACGACCACACCTTCGCCCTGGCTGACCGGCCAGACCTTCGTTTCGGCCTCGAAGGCCTTCAGGGCCCATTGGTGGTCCCGGATCTCGTCGGCCGACGCGACCGGTCCCGCCAGGACCCAGAGCAGGGCCCCCGCGGCCAGGACCGCGGTGCCTCGTGCCAACCGGCGGCGCGTCAAACCTCGTTCACCCCAATCGACAAGGCATCCCGCAGATCACCGAACCGATCTGCGGGATGCAATCAGATCAACCGTCCGTCAGCAGACGGCTCATTCCACCACGTTCGGATTGACCGGCTGGTCCGACGCCCAGGTCTCCTCGTCCTCGACGAGGTAGTCCGGCCGCTTGCCGTCCCTTCCCCGGCCCTTCCTCCGGCCGTGCCCCTCACCCATCGGGACACCGTGAGGCATGGGACCGGTGGCACCGACACCCGATTCGCCTCGGAACCGGCCCCGAGCCCCCAGACCCGAACCGCCTTCGGTGAAGGCCCGCTTGGCCCCTTCACCGATCCCGGGCCGAACCACCCCTCCGACGACACCACCCGGCCGGCCCACCGGGCCGCTCATGCCCTTGCCGACAGCACCGCGTCCCCCGACCACAGCTCGACCGTCGCGTGGACCCACGCCTTCCAGCGGCGGCGGCCCGCCGCCCAACAGGTCCTTCCCGCCCGGCCCGGCAGACTTGGCCTGACCGCCGAACGGACCGACGGGATTCGCCGCTTGATTGGTGTTCAGCACCGTGGTTTGGGCCCCTGCGGTAGCAGGAGCGGGAACACTCCCACTTTGCGTCGGCAGAGGAGTGCCGGAGATCTCGACGGCTGGTCCCTTACCCATCGTGGAGGGCTTCGACGGGATCTGCGCGGTACCCCCCTTGATACCCGAGTCGGTCGTGGCAGTCGGCGCCGTCTTCACGGACGGCGCCGACTTCGAACGCCGAGGCTCGAAGCCGTTCGTGGACCGGGCAGGCGCTCCCGCTCCCGCCGAAACCCCTGCGACTGCTGCGGCCGCTGCCGCCGCGCCGGTGGGGTCGTTCTGCGGCCCTACGTCCCGGGAGTCCTCGATGACATTCGTGAACGGCGGCGGGGTCTTCAGGCCCGGGGTCGCGATCCGGTAGTGCATCGCGAGTGTCTGCATCACCTGGGCGGCCTCCGCCTTCTTCCGGGCGGTGATGCCTACGTGCTCGTCCTCGCCGTCGCCTGTCACGAAGTCGACGAAGTCGCTTGCCGTGTCCTTCGTCTTGTCCCAGATGCCCGGCTCCTCGGGCATGTCGCGCTTGGCCTTCGCCATGGCCTCGGACATGTTGTGCAGCGTGTTGCCGGCGTCCTGGGCGTAGGCGGCTGCGAGGTTGAGGCGGTTCGACAGGTCGAGCATCCGCTTGTGGAATGCCTCGCTGGTGGGGCCTTCCCAGGTGCCGACGGCTTCGCTGCTGTATTTGGCGAGGCGTTGGCGGATGTCTTTGAGGGTTTCGGCCGCCTTGTGCCAGGGGTCGCCGGCCGCCATGACCGCGCCGGGGTTGAGCGCCTTGGCCATCTTGCGCAGTTCGGCGTGGCTGAACTGGTTGAAGTTGGTGTAGCCCATGACGGCGTTCGCCTCCGCTCGGGTCAGTCGGGGTTCTTGTTGCCCCACTGGGGCAGGTGGAGGCCGTCCTGGTACGCGTCCTCGCTGGCCTTCGAGGGGGTGGCCGCGGACCAGCCGTCGCCGGCGAGTTTGAGTTTCTTCGCGGCGTGGTGTTCGTGGTCCTCGTAGGTGCTGGCGGTGAGTTCGGCCTTGTGCTGGGCCTCGTCGACGGCCTTCTGGAGCTGGTTGAGGATGTCCCGCAGCGCGTTGCGCATGGACTCGTAGCGGCCTTGGAGTTCGGTGGCTTCCACGAAGGTGCCGAAGGCGTCCTTGCCGAGGCCGGTGTGTACGTGGGTGGCGGTGCCGTTGGCGTGTTTGTCGAAGGTGCGGAGCATGGTCCGCACCTGGCCCGCGAAGGTGCGGAGTTGTTCGACCTCGACGCGGTACCCCTGGCCGGCTCCGCCGGTCGAGCCGGTTCCCGATGACACTGCGGCGCCTCCCCCGTGCGTCCGTTCGCGTGTGTCATGTCTAACACACCGTCGGTCAATCCGGCCTGGCGCACGGTCAGTTCGAGGGCGTCCGGGTTCGCAGGGCGTCGGCGAGGGCGCGGCGGCAGAGGGAGTCGGCGTGGCGGGTGGTTTCGGGGAGGCGGTAGCGGGTGGCGAGTTCGAGGGTGGTGCGGACGGCGGTGTCGAGGCCGATGCGGTGGCCGACGGAGACGTAGACGGGTTTGACGCCGGGCCTGGTGCGGACGGCGCGGCCGACCTCCTCGCCGGTGGCGGGGTCGGTGAGGGGGCTCCAGGCGCCGCGTTCGGGGCCGGGGTCGGTGTGGTGGAAGGTGAACGGGGTCTTGGCGACGCCGAGGGTGCGCAGTCCGGTGTGGACGCCGAGGTGGCTGGCGAGGCCGAGGCGGCGGGGGTGGGCGAGGCCGTAGCCGTCGCAGACGACGGTGTCGGGGGTCTGCTTCAGTGCGGCCAACGCGTCGAGGACGGCGGGGAGTTCACGGAAGGCGAGCAGTCCGGGGACGTACGGGAAGGCGATCCGCCCGACGGCGGTGGCCTGTTCGACCACGTCGAGGGTGTTCCGGTCGAGGAGGACGGCCGCGGCGGCGACGAGGTCGTGCTCGTCGTCGTAGGCGACGTCCACGCCGGCGATGAGCCGCCCGGGGAGTTCCGCGTCGTCGTGGGCCCGGACGAGCGGCCGCAGCCGTTCCTGTTCGGCGAGCGCCTGGGTCTCGGTGGTGGGCCAGCCGGCGGGGATGGGCACGGGACGGTTCCCCCAAGTTCGATTCGGAGTGGACGGTGTGGACGGACGCGGTCCCGCTCACCGTACCGAGAGGCCGGAGGGCCGGACGACCCCGCGATGAGCCCGTGCGCCCCCCGTGCTCCCGGGGCCCGGGCCTTAGCCTGGACTGACCGAAGACGCACCTCCCGCCCGTTCCCCCGACGTGCGAAGGACCCCCCGCCATGCCGCGTCCGTCCGTTCCCCAGTTCTTCCTCGGCTCGTTCACCGTCGTCGCCGCCACGGTGGCGCTGCTGGCCGTCTCGGGCGCCTCCGGCGTCCTGGAGGTCGCGGTGCTGGTGGCGTTCGCACTGGCGCTCGGCACCCTGGTGACGGTGCTGTCGTCGCGTGCGACCGATCCTTCCCGTCCTGCGGCCGCCGGACGCGAGTACGCCCGGCAGCGCTGAGCACCACCGGGCGTTGCGGAGGGGCCGTCAGACCTCGGTGGTGACCACCACGGTCTTCGCCGCCTTGTCGTGGATGCACTGCCCGTAGGGCTTGTCGAAGACGCCCCACAGGCCGTCGACGAGCCACCAGAGCGCGGCGCAGCAGAGCACGGCGGGCAGGATGAAGACGGCGGCGCGGGTCCAGGCGGCGGACTGGGTGGGCGGGGTGCCGTCGATGAGCATGGCGACGCGGATCTTCATCGCCTTCTTGCCGAGGGTCTGGCCGTCCCGGCTGAGCATCAGGGCCTCGTACACGAGGTAGAGGAGGGCGCCGACCCAGAAGGCGCCCGCGGAACCGTTGCGCTCGCTGAGGTCGGCGAAGGGCGCGACGATGATCGCGCCGATGGCCTGCATGAGCAGGTAGTCGATCAGGCGGGCGAGGATGCGCCGGGGCCAGGTGCCGAGCGGCGGCATCCCGGGGACGGGGCCGGCGCCGGGCGTGCCGTGGCCGGACGGCTGGTCGTGCGGGTTCTGGCCGTACGGATTCTCGCCGTAGGGGCTCTGGCCGTACGGATTCTCGCCGTGCTGGTTCCCGTACGGGTCGCCGCCGTAGCTGCCGCCGTACGCGCCGGGGCCCGGCTGCGGGGGCTGCTTGTCGAAGGAGGGCTTGTCGCCCCCCTCCGGCTCGGGGCCTGAGGGGTCGTGGGTGCTCATCCCCCGAGTAGAACATCACACATTCGCACGCTTCGGGATATTCAGTCCGTTTTGCCTGCCGGGGCGGGAATGGCGCAGCCTCAGCCGCGCACCACCCTGGTCCGGGCCGCCCGGTCCTGCCAGCCGCGCCGGGCCGGACGGTCGAACAGCGGCCAGATCAGCCCGAGCAGCAGGACGAGGCCGAACTGCCGGACGACCCATCGCAGCAGCGAGCGGCCGAAGCCCAGCCGGGAACGCCCGCCGGAGGCGGCGGCCGCGGCGTCGACGACCCGGACCCGGGCGAGCCGCTTGCCGAAGGTCTGGCCGGTACGGGCGGTCGGCAGCACCTCGTAGAGCAGGCCGACGAAGAGGAGGACGCCGACCAGCACGCCGGCCTTGCCCAGTACGACGCCGTCCACCAGCCAGACCTGGACCTGGCGGTGGGTGAGGACGCTGGCCATCTTCGCCTGGTCGAACTTCTGCTGGAGGTGGTCGGAGACCGAGTGCCCGAGCGGGACCCCGGCGGCGGCCGCGGCGGCCAGCATCACCGCGGTGTCGACGATCCGCGCGGCCAGCCGTCTCCCGAGTCCGGCCGGTACGGCGGCGGGCCGGCGGCGCCCGGCGGGTTTGCGCGCCCTCGGAACGGCCGCCTCCCGCCGTACGACAGGAGCAGGGGCGGGAGCGGGTACGGGAGCGGGCACGGCAACGGGCACCGGAACCGGCGGTGGCGACGCCTTCCGCACCACCACCGCCGCGGCCGGGGCGACGGCCGCGGCCACCTCGACGGCAACAGGAGCGCGCACCTCCTCCGCACGCCCCTCCTTCACCTCGGGTGCCTCCGGAAGCGCCCCCCAGGAGACCCAGCGCGGCGCACCGCCCGTCTCCAGCAGCCCGTGCTGGGCACGGGGATCGGCCTGCCAGCCGGAGGCCTCGGGCCCGACCGCCCCGACCGCCCCGACCGCCCCGGCCGTCCCGACCGCCCCAGCCACCTCAACCGCATCAACCGCATCAACCGCATCAACCGCATCAACCGCCCCGACCGCATCAACCACCTCGACCGCCCGGAACACCGGCCCCCCGGCCGGTTCGGCCTCCGCCTCGGTGCCCGCGACCACCGGCTCCCCCGTCACCTGCGGCCCGAGGACGAAGGACGCCCCGCCCGTCGTCTGGTCGAGGTAGACCGGTCCGGTGTCCCCCGCCGCGTTCCGCCCGGGGCCGACCACCGGCGGCGGCACCACCCTGCCCCCGGTGGCGAGCCCGCCGGGGGCGGGCGGGCGCCGGGTGGCGAAGCGGGGCGGTTCCAGCACCTCGCCCTCCGCGGGGGCGAGGCGGCTGGTGCCGGGCACCCAGGCCGAGCCGCCCCAGTACCGGACGAAGCCGGGGATGGACGGGTCCGGGTAGTAGCCCGGCTCGGGTGCGACGGCCGGGTCGCCGGCGTCGGCGATGGGGCGGTCCGTCATGGGGGTCTTCTCTCCTGGGGCCTGGACGCTCGGAAGCCTGGGAACCGAAAAACCTGCGCGGAAAGCGGAAAACCTGCGCGAAGCCGCGCGCCCGGCGCACGCCTCTCGGCGCGCGTGCGGGGGCCTTGCCGATGGGCGGACAGTCGCCGGGCAGTCACAAAGGGTAGTACCTCACCGCAGCGGCGAGGGGAAATCGGCGAATCCCCGGACACCCGGAGCCCGCCCGGGGTATGGGCGGCCGGGTCACGCCCGGCGCGCGGCCCCATCCCGCGCGCCGCACGCCCTCCCGTTCACCACCCCTCACGGAACTTCCCGAAGAAATTCGGGAAACGCGTGTAAGAGCCGGCGCGCACGGCCCTCTCAAAGGTCACAAGGCCAAAGGTCCCAAGGCAGCGCAGCAGAGAGAGGAAGACGGTCATGGAGCGTCCCGTCAGCGTCGTCGAGCACGAGCTGGAGCTGAACCTCGTGCTCTCCCCGGAGCACAGCGTCCCCGTCCCGGCCCGGCTGTCGTACGGCAGCCACGACCCGTACGCGGTCTACATCACCTTCCACCTGGACAGCGGCAACCCGGTGACCTGGGTGTTCGCCCGCGAGCTGCTGGTCGAGGGCACCTTCCGCCCGTGCGGCCAGGGGGACGTGCGGATCTGGCCGACCCGCTCGGGCCGGCGCAGCGTGCTCTGCATGGCGCTCAGCTCCCCGGCCGGGGACGCGCTGCTGGAGGCGCCGCTGCCGGCCGTCGCGGCCTGGCTGGAGAAGGCGCACCGGCTCGTCCCGCCGGGCAGTGAGATGGCCACCCTCGACATGGACGGCTCGCTCGCCGAGCTGCTCGCCTAGGCCGTGCGCCGCAGCGTGCACTGGCACGTGCTCACGCACCACGCCCACGCCCAACCCCAAGCCGCCCCGAAGGACGACCAGAGCAGCAGCAACAGCAGCGAGACGACGAAGCCGAAGAAGACAAAGCCGAAGACGAAGCCGAAGAGGAAGCCGAACGGCGCCCCCGCCGGCTCAGCGGGCCGCGGGGGCCTGCTGACGACCGCGGGCGGCGTCCGGGCCGGCGCCGTCGCGCCGCTGTCCGGGCAGCCGGACGAGCGGGGCCCCGGCGGAGCGGCGCCGGGCCCTTATCCGGACGGCGGCGGCGAGCAGGAAGCAGAGCCCGACCCACGGATACACCGAGGTCGGCAGCTGGCGCAGCGCTGACATGTGGAGGACGGCGGGCCCGAGCGGCTTCGCCAGCCACATGGCGAAGGACAGGAACGCCAGCAGCGTGGCCCAGAACACGGCCCGCCAGCGCACCCGGCGCACGCCGTCGGGGCGCGCCCGCTCGACGGACGCCTCGGAGGCGAGCAGGACGAGCACCGGCACGCACCAGATCCAGTGGTGGGTCCAGCTGATCGGGGAGATCAGCACGGCGGTGACGGCCGCGCAGCAGACGCCCCACGCCTCGGAGCGGGGCAGCCAGCGGCCGCTGCGGTAGGCCCAGGCGGCGACGGCGAGGCCGGCCAGCGCGACCAGAGCGGCCCCGAGGGTGGCGGCGAGGCCGGGCTCGGTGGTGTGCAGCAGGCGGGCGAAGGCGCCGCGCAGCGACTGGTTGTCGACGATCTCGGTCTTGCCGACCCGGGAGGAGTCGTACAGGTACTTGGTCCAGAAGCCCCAGGTGGCGTCGGGCAGGAAGAGCGCGCCGATCAGGAAGGTGCCGAGGAAGGTCAGCCCGGCGGTGAAGGCGGCCCGGACGCGGCCCGTGACCAGCAGGTAGACGGCGAACAGCCCGGGGGTGAGCTTGAGGCCGGCGGCGATGCCGATCGCCACGCCCTTGCTGCGGCGGCCGTCGGGGCGGGTGAGGTCCCAGAGGATCAGGCAGGCGAGGGCGAGGTTGATCTGGCCGTAGCGGAGCGTGGTGAAGACGGGCTCCAGCCAGACGCCGAAGCCGGTGACCAGGACCACGCCGATCGCCCGCAGTTCGCGGCGCGGCCAGCCGACGAGCTTGAAGGACAGGTGGGCGAGCACGGCGAGCAGCGCGATGTTGCCCAGAGTGATCACCACGCGCAGGATCGGCACCGGGAGCCAGGTGGTGGGGACGAACATCATGGCCGCGAACGGGGGGTAGGTCGCGGGCAGGTTCCACTCGGTGACGCGCAGTGCGTACAGGTCGGTGCCGTTGGCGACGGCGGCGCCCTCCGCCCGGTAGACGATCATGTCGACCATCGAGGTGTGCACGAAGTGGCGGACCACCGCGTACGCGACCAGGGACAGCAGCGCCAAGGCCGAGGCGACCATCAGCGGACGGCGCGGGGCCTCGCGCAGCGCGCGCGCCGGGGCGCCGAGCGCGAAACGGAGCCGGTCGGACAGTGAGGCGGGTGAGGGTTCGGGGACGGTCCGTACCGCTCTGCGCTCGTCTTGCACCGCTGTCACCGCTGTCTCCGTCCACCGCTCGGCCAACCAGCGACGATACCGGATGCCGACGGGACAGGCCCTGGGTCGATCGACTACGGACAGTGACGAGCGGGCCCCGGTCGCCCGTGCTCGGCTGCGGACGGAGCACGGACGGCCGGGGCCGCACCGGGGGCCGGACGGGCTCGGCCTGCGCAGGGCACCGAGGGAATCCGACCGGCCCGACCGACGCTAGCCACCGCCGGGCGGCGAGGGCAGGGGCCTGAGCCAGGGGTAGAACTCCCTTAGGCCCCTCTTAAGGAACGGCCCCTCTCAAGAACAGCCGCTCTCCAGGAACGGCCACCCCTCACCGCTGGAAGAGCGCCCCCCGGCTGCGCCGCCGCCCGGCCCGGGCCTCGCCCTCGGACGGCCGCGTACGCATCCGCAGCCGCACCTCGGCGCCGCCGAGCACCGCGGAGCGCCCGAGCGCGAGGTCCCCGCCGGTGGACTCGGCGAGCTTGCGGACGATGTCCAGGCCGAGCCCGGTGGAACCCTCCCCGCCGTCGCCCTCGCCGCGTCTGAGGGCGGTGGCCGGGTCGGCGAAGCCCGGTCCGGCGTCGCCGACCAGCACGATCACGGAGGAGCCGGCGACCAGCACGTCCACCGAGAAGGCGGTGCCGACGGCCGTGTGCCGGAAGACGTTGCCGAGCAGCGCGTCCACGACGGCGGCCAGGTCGCCGCGCTGGACGGGTACGGGCGCGGGCTGCTCGGCGCCGGCCAGCTGCCAGGGGCGGCCCTCGTCCTCGGCGAGGGCGGACCAGAAACCGACCCGCTCGCGGATCACCTCGGCGGCGTCGCAGCCGACGGGGACGGCGGGCTGGGCGTCCTCGGGGTCACGGCGGGCGGCGCGGATGATCTGGTCGACCTCGCGCTCCAGCTGGGCGACGGCGTGCCGGGTGGCGTCGGCGGCGTCCCCGTCCCCGAGCGAGGCGGCGTTGAGGCGCAGCACGGTGAGCGGGGTGCGCAGCCGGTGCGACAGGTCGGCGGCCAGTTCGCGCTCGGCGGCGAGGAGTTGGACGACCCGGTCGGCCATGGCGTTGAACGCCTGGGCGGCCTCGCGCAGTTCCTCGGGGCTGTCGGCGGCCTGCTTGCCCTCCAGCGGGACGCGCACGGTGAGGTTGCCGGTGCCCAGTGACCGTGCGGCGGTGGCGAGCCGGCGGGCGGAGGCGACGATCCGGGAGCCCATCCGGTCGGCGACCAGCACCGAGATGGCGACGAGCCCGAGCGCGACCCCGCTGAGCACCAGCCAGGCGGTGGCGACGCCCCGGGTGAGGTCGCTCTCGGCCACGAAGACCTCGACGACCGCCGTACGGCCGGTGTCGACGGCGACGGGCTGGAGCAGCGCGTAGCCGCCGGGCACGGCGACGGTGAAGGCTCGGCCCTGCGAGCGGGCGGTGCCGACGGCCTCGGAGGCCGCGCGGACCGTCCCGATGGTCGGGCCCCCGGGCCCGCCGCCGACGGCGGGCCCCAGCGGGACGCCCCCGGGCGCCGCCCCCGACGCCCCGGTCCCCGACCCCCCGGTCCCCGACCCCCCGGTCCCCGACGCCCCGGCCCCGGAGCCGCCCCCCGCGGGCGCCCCCGGCATCCCGGCCGTCCCCGCCGCCCCGGCCATCCCCGGCAGCACCGCCGCCCCGGTCGGCGCCGGCAGGTGCACCGCCATCCGCCCCTGCCCGCCCGCGTCCGTGCTGGCCAGCGCCCGGTTGATGGCGTCCTGGTCGGTGGTGATGGCCAGCGCGGGCCCGAGCGCGGCGGCCTGCCGCTCGGCGGCGGTGAAGGCACGGTCGCGAGCGGTCTGCTGGACCATCAGGCCGAGCGGGATCAGGAAGGCCAGCGCCACCATGGTCGTCCCGGCGACCGCGGCCTTGACGAGGGCCCAGCGCAGCGAGTGTCCGAACCTCCTCATGTCCGGTGCTCCGCGAGCCCCCCGGCGGCTTCCAGCCGGACCCCGACGCCCCGGACGGTGTGCAGGTAGCGGGGGCTGGAGGCGGTCTCGCCGAGTTTGCGGCGCAGCCAGGACAGGTGGACGTCGATGGTCTGGTCGCCGCCGTACGTCTGCTGCCACACCTCGGCGAGGATCTCCTTGCGCGGCACGACCACCCCGGGCCGGCGCGCGAGGAAGGCGAGCAGGTCGAACTCACGGCGGGTCAGGTCCAGCGCGGTGCCGTCCAGGACGGCCTCGCGGCGCTGGAGGTCGATGGCGAGGCCGCCCACCCGCAGCACCTGGGTGGCGGGGGCCGCGCCGCCGCCCAGGCGGCGCAGCACGGCGGTCATCCGGGCACTCAGATGCTCTCCGGAGAAAGGTTTCACCAGGTAGTCGTCGGCGCCGTCGTTGAGCAGCCGGACGATCTCGGCCTCGTCGTCGCGCGCGGTACAGATGATCACCGGCACGTTGGTCAGCCCCCGGATCATCTTGAGTGCCTCGCTGCCGTCGAGATCCGGCAGGCCCAGGTCGAGGATCACCAGGTCGCAGCCGACCTGGGCCACCTCCCGCAGCGCCTCCAGCGCGGTGCCCACGCTGCGGACGGCGTGGCCGGTGTCGGTGAGGTGGCGGATGAGGGCGGAGCGTACGAAGGGGTCGTCCTCGACCACGAGCACTGTTGCCATGGCCCTGCACGGTACGCCATCGGCGGGCAGTGGTCTGTACCTCGGGTCGTAGCTCGGGCCAGGACCGGCCAAGGTTCAACTCTCCAGGGTCACAACGGGGCTGGCTCAATTCGAAGCTGCCGGTCGGTACCGGCCCGCGGATGCGGCAGGATGTGCGAACGATGCGGAACGGACTGGTACAACTCGGCGCCTGGGTGGCGGCCACCGGAGCGGCGGTGCTGCTGTCCTGGCTCGGGGTGCACGCGGTGCTGAACGGCGCGGCGTTCGAGCGGCCCACCGCCCTGCCGCTGCCCTCCCCGAAGCTCGCCGGCGCCCCGCAGTCCGCCGTGCCCACCGCGACACCGGCCCCCACCCCGACGCCCGCGCAGACCGAGACCCCGGCGTCGGCCCCGGCCACCGCCGCGGCGACCCGCGCCCCGGCTCAGGCCACCGCGCCGCCCACCCGTCGGCCGACGACGCCCGCGCCCACCGCGACGTCCACTGTGCAGAGCGTGCCCGTCCCCGGGGGCCGGGTCGCGCTGGACCTGCGCCCGGACAAGGCCTCGCTGGTCTCCGCCGTCCCGGACCCGGGCTGGCAGATGAAGGTGTGGAACGGCGACATGTGGCTGCGGGTGGACTTCGTCAAGGACGAGCAGGCCAACTCGGTGTTCGTCGCCTGGAACGGCCACGCCCCGATCGTGGAGACCGCGGTCCGCTGACGGCCCGCAGGCCGGCCCTCACCACCCCTCGAAGGGCACGTACCCCGGCAGGTACGGCCCCGCGTACCCGGCCCGGTCGACGAGCGTGTGCCTGGTCCCGCCCGGCACCCCGATGGTGGCCAGCACCACCGTGCCGAAGGCGTCCCGCGCCTCGTACGGCTCGGCGAGGGAGAGCGCGCCCCGGTCCACCGCGTAGTCGTAGGCGTAGTGGACGTCCGGCACGCCCACCGCGAGGTCCAGCACGCCGTCCCCGTGCCGGGCCAGGAATCCGGCCAGCTCCCGCCCGCGCGGGCCGATCACCTGCACCAGGGAGGTGAGGACGATCCGGGTGCCCGGCGCGGCCAGCACGTACGAGACCGTCTCGGGCTCGCCGGTCTCGGGCCCGGCGTAGGCGACGCAGCGCAGCCCGAGCGCGGCGCGGTAGCGACGGGCGGCCCGCTCCGCGTCGCCGACCACGAACACCACCGCGTCGGCGCGGCCCGCCGGGAACACCTCACCGTCCCCGAAAGCGGCGTCCCCGAAAGCGGCGGCCCCGAAGGCCGAGCTCCCGAGAACGGCATCCCCGAAGGCGGCTCCCGGGACGGCCAGGCGCAGGGGTTCGGCGGCGGTGTCGGTCATGACGGCCCTCCCGGTCGACGTACGAACCGCCCCGGCGGCCGGATCAGGGGCCTGCACGGGGTCGTGGCTGGAGGGTGGCGCCGGGTCGACCGGCACGCAACTGTTCCGTTTCATCCTGGTCAAGCTGCGCGCCCGGACGGGACAATCGGCCGCACCGCTGTACAGAATGCCCATCGCGAAGCGCCCCCAGGACGGAGCCACGATGCCCCCCGCCAACGCCCCGAGCCCGCCCGGCCCGGCCAACTCCCCCGCCCCGCAGGCGCCTTCACCCGTCCAGGGCGGCGGCACCAACGACGCGATCGACGCCTTGGACGGCCGGCTGATCCGGCTGCTGACCGAGGAGCCCCGCATCGGCGTGCTGGAGTGCTCGCGCCGCCTCCAGGTCGCCCGGGGCACCGTGCAGGCGCGGCTGGACCGGCTGCAGGCCAAGGGCGTCATCGGCGGGTTCGGCCCGGAGGTCGACCCGGCGGCGCTCGGGTACCCGGTGACGGCCTTCGCCACCCTGGAGATCTCCCAGGGTCAGGGCGCGGACGTCCGGGCGCACCTGGCGCGGGTGCCGGAGGTGCTGGAGCTGCACACCATCACCGGGGCCGGGGACATGATGGTGCGGATCGTGGCCCGCTCCAACGCCGACCTCCAGCGGGTGATCGACCGGGTGGTGGGCTTCGACGGGATCGTCCGTTCCGCCACGGCGATCGCGCTGGAGAACCCGGTGCCGTACCGCATCCTGCCGCTCGTGGACCAGGCAGCCGCCGAGTAGGACGGTCCCCCGGACGGACCCGGCTGCGCGGCAGGCTCGGCGACGACCTCGCCTCGGCGGCCTTCGGATTCCGAGACCCAAGGTGACCCGGGGTGACCCGGGGTGACCCGGAGCGACTGAGCCCCGGAACCGTCAGCAGCTGGGCACGTTCCCGCCGCTCCTCAGCGCCTGCAGCGCGGCGATCGACTCGCCGAGCGTGCCCACCGGCACCAGCCGCAGCGTCCTGGGCGTGTTGACCTTGGCGTCCGTGCACTCGTCCTTGGGCAGCAGGAACACCGTGGCCCCGTCCCGGGCGGCCGCCTGCGTCTTGAGCGGGACGCCGCCCACCGCGCCGACCTTGCCGTCCTTCTCGATGGTGCCGGTGCCCGCGACCTTGAGCCCGCCGGTGAGGTCGCCGCCCTTGCCGTCCCCGGCGAGCTTGTCGACGATGCCCAGTGCCAGCATCTGCCCGGCGCTCGGGCCGCCGACGTCCCCGAGGTCGACCTTGACCTTCACCTGCGCCGGGGACAGGTGGAGGTAGTCGAGCGCGGCCGCGGTGGCGCTGTCCTGCGAGTCCGCCATCTGCTGGGCCGTCACCTCCTCGGCCTTGGCCGGGTCGCCCTGCGGGTAGACGGTCTCGGTCGGACGCACCGCCTCCTTGGGGTCGAACCACGCCTGGAGCGCGCGCCAGAAGGTCGTCTTCTCCCCCGGGTTGGTGGCCGAGATGGTGACCATCCGCAGCTCGCCCTCGGTGGCGCGCACCGGCGCCCCGGTGATGGTGATCACCGGCCGGTCCTGGTAGCTGCCCAGGGTGTCCGCGGTCAGCCCCGGCCAGGTGAGCGTGTAGGGCAGCGGGACGAAGGCGGCGACACCGAACAGCGCGGTCACCAGCACCCCGCACAGCGCGAGGGTGCGGGTGCGCGGGGAGGTCAGGGCCTTGAGTGGCTTGGTCTCGGACACAAAGGGAATCCAAACACACCCGGGAGACTCAGCGGGCCCTACCTCAGGGCGTCCGCGACCTCGGTGGCCGCCTCCACCACCCGGGGGCCGACCCGTTCGGGGACCATGCCGCTGAGCATCACCACGCCGACGCTGCCCTCGATGCCGCTGAGCCCGACGAGGGCGGCGGCCGCGCCGCTCGCGCCGGACTGCTCCTCCGCGCGGGTGATGACGAAGCCCTGTTCGGGCCGCCGCTGGCTGGGGAAGCCCCGGGCCTCCAGGATCGCCCGGCCGGCGGCGCTCTCGGTGAGCGGATGGCGCAGCCCGGTGCGGTAGGCGACGTGGAAGTCCGTCCAGCTGGGCTCGACGACGGCGACGGCCAGCGCCTCGTTGCCGTCCACCAGGGTGAGGTGGGCGGTGGCGCCGAGGTCCTCCGCGAGGCTGCGCAGGGCGGGCAGCGCGGCCTCGCGCAGCAGCGGGTGGACCCGGTGGGCGAGGCGCAGCACGCCGAGGCCGACGCGGGCGCGTCCGCCGATGTCCCGGCGGACGAGGCCGTGCTGTTCGAGGGTGGCGAGCAGCCGGTAGACCACGGTGCGGTTGACGGCCAGCCGGGCGGCGAGCTCGGTGACGGTCAGTCCGCGCTCGGAGTCGGCGAGGAGTTTGAGGACCCTGACACCACGGTCCAGGGTCTGGGAGGTCTCGGCAGTCACGACGGGCGTTCCTTTCCCGCGGCGCTCGCAATGCGGGCGGCTCCGGTCCAGAGGTCGGTGTCGCGCGCAGGCGGGGTGGCCGCGCTCGGGCCGTACGGTGTCGTCCTTGACGCCCGTGCGGCCCTGCGGTGCCCGTCCCGCGGGGGTCGCCCGGCGGAAGAGCGTGGGGGAAAGGTAGTGAAGGAAATGTCGGGACGGAAGTGGTTGTCCAAAATTCGGGCGTGATCGTCACCAACGCCGTCGGGAAATCCGGACGAACCGCCTCAGACCACCCGGCCGATCGGCACACGGGTTCGGACCCGATCCGAAAACCGGACACATCGGGTCAGAGGGAGTCGCTCACCAGAGGTTGCGCACGAGGGCCCACGCCACGGCCGTGCCGAGCACCGCCGCCGTGCCGCGCCGCCCGAGCGGCGGGCTCCAGCTGCGCCCGGCGAGCCCCTCGCGCAGCCAGGTCAGGTACATCAGGGCGACCAGCGGGAGCGAGAGCAGCAGCAGCGCGTTGTCGTGGAAGGCCGCCGCGAGGTCGCCGTGCAGGAGGTCGTACGTCATCCGGGTGCCGCCGCAGCCGGGGCACTGCAGGCCCGTGACCCGCCGGAAGGGGCAGAACGGCAGCGCCTGCCCGGGCAGGTGGGGGTCGCGCGTCCACAGGTACGCCGACCCGGCCAGTCCGCCGAGGAGAGCGGCGAGCGGGAGGCCCGCGGTCCGCAGGCGCGCGGGCACGGCGAAGCCGCCCCGGCCGGAACCGGGGCGGCGCGCCGTGCTGGGGGTGTCGCGCAAGGTCAGCCGCGCAGCAGACGACCCTGGGCGTCCGTGCGGTCGTTGCTGACCAGGAACATGATGCCGTCGATCAGGGCCCAGATGCCGAAGCCGCCGCAGGTCAGGAGCTGGGCGACACCCATGCCGATGTGGCCGGTGTAGAAACGGCCGATGCCGAACCCGCCGAGGAACAGCTGCAGGATGCCCGCAACGATCTTCGACTTGTCCGAGTACTCGGGCTGGCCCGGGTAGTACGGCTGACCCGGGTACGGCTGGCCGGGCTGAGGGGGGTACGACACGTTCGCTGCGCTCCTTGAGTGACAGATCCGGCGCGGCGGACGGCCGCTGCCGGGTGGTGAGGCACGCGAAACATTAGCGACTCATCACACCGGTTGTCTTCATGAGTCCCTCACGTATACCGGAATGTCATATCGCACTACGGTTTTCCGAATTGCCCCCACCGGTCCGTCCCCGACCCGTCCTCAGCCCGTCCGCACCCGCCCCGCCCCCCGAAATCGCCCTGGCGGACCGTTACTTCGCGGCCCATTCCCGAATGCGGGCGATCCGCGCCTTCAACTGGTTCGCCGTCGCCTGCGCGGTGAGCGGCCCGCCGCACTCGCGGCGCAGCTCGTTGTGGATGGTGCCGTGCGGCTGGCTGGTGCGGTGGTGCCAGGCGGCCACCAGCGCGTTCAGCTCCTTGCGCAGCTCGCGCATCTCTTGGTGGGTGACGACCGGCCGCTGCTCGGCCGGCATCTCCAGGAGGTCGGCCTCCTCGGCGGGCTTGGTCCTGCTGCGCTGGATCTGCCGGTGCTGACGCTTCTGCAGCAGCATCTGCACCTGGTCGGGTTCGAGCAGGCCCGGGATGCCGAGGTAGTCCTCCTCCTCCTCGCTTCCCGGATGGGCCTGCATGCCGAATTCCATGGCGTTGTACAGCACGCGGTCGAAGACGGCGTCGGAGCCTAGCGCCTCGTACGAGAACTCCTCGCCGCCGGCGCCGTCGGGCCCGTCGTTGGCCTTCTCGGCCTCGGCGAGCAGCCGGTCCTCCTCGTCGAAGAGGCCGTCGCCCTCCTTCTTGGGCCGGTCCAGCACGTGGTCGCGCTGGACCTCCATCTCGTTGGCGAAGCCGAGCAGCATCGGGATGGTCGGCAGGAACACCGAGGCGGTCTCGCCGCGCTTGCGGGCGCGCACGAAGCGGCCCACGGCCTGGGCGAAGAACAGCGGGGTGGAGATCGAGGTGGCGTACACGCCGACGGCCAGCCGGGGCACGTCGACGCCCTCGGACACCATGCGGACGGCGACCATCCAGCGCGAGGTGCCCTCCGAGAACTCGGAGATCCGCTTCGACGCCTCGGCCTCGTCGGAGAGGACGATGGTGACCTTCTCGCCGCTGATCTCGCGCAGCATCTTGGCGTAGGCGCGGGCCACGTTCTGGTCGGTGGCGATCACCAGGCCCCCCGCGTCGGGGATGGCCTTGCGGACCTCGGTGAGGCGCCGGTCGGCGGCCTGGAGCACGGCGGGGATCCACTCGCCCTGCGGGGAGAGCGCGGTGCGCCACGCCTGGGCGATGAGGTCCTTGGTCATCGGCTCGCCGAGCCGGGCCTCCAGCTCGTCACCGGCCTTGGTGCGCCAGCGCATGTTGCCGCTGTAGCTGAGGAAGATCACCGGGCGGACGACGTGGTCGGCGAGCGCGTGCCCGTAGCCGTAGGTGTAGTCGGCGACGGACTTGCGGATGCCGTCGCTGCCCGCGTCGTACGCGACGAACGGGATCGGGTTGGTGTCCGAGCGGAACGGCGTCCCGGTCAGCGCGAGGCGGCGGGTGGCGGGCTCGAAGGCCTCGAAGCAGGCTTCGCCCCAGGACTTGGAGTCACCGGCGTGGTGGATCTCGTCCATGATCACGAGGGTCTTGCGGGCCTCGGTCCGGTTGCGGTGCAGCATCGGGTTGACCCCGACGCCCGCGTAGGTGACCACGATGCCGTGGTACTCCCGGGAGAGCGGCCCGGAGGAGTACGCCGGGTCCAGCTTGATCCCTATCCGGGCGGCGGCCTCGGCCCACTGCTTCTTGAGGTGCTCGGTCGGGGCGACGACGGTGATCTGCTGCACGAGGTGGTTGTGCAGCAGGTACGAGGCCAGGGTGAGCGCGAAGGTGGTCTTGCCTGCGCCGGGGGTCGCGACCGCGAGGAAGTCGCGCGGCTGGGTCTCGATGTACCTGTCCAGCGCGCCCTGCTGCCAGGCCCGCAGCTTGCCCGCGGTGCCCCAGGGGGCGCGGCCGGGGAAGGCCGGCGACAGGTGGTGCGAGGAGGCGGGGGCGGCATGGCCCACCGGCCGGACGGGCGCCTGCGAGTCAGGCGCGTCGGAGAACAGCGGCATCGAGGAGGCGGCGGCGGTAGACACGGGCTCCGAGGGGGATCATCGCAGGTCAGAGGCGTTTTCGAGGCCCCGCCCCGCGGTCGGTCGGCGGTCGGACAACCCGCCCAGCCTACCGGGCCGCCGTCGAACGGGCCTCCAGGCGGTGGCCCGCGCCGGGCCGGGGCGGCCGGAAATCTGTGTGACGCGGATCACAGTGAATCACCCCGTGAACCGGGTAATCGCATCCCTCCACGGTGCTCTCACCAGTGCGGGGCCGCCCCACCCCTCTGCCCTCACGGCCCCGCGGCAGAACGAAGGGATCCACCCGTGCACAACTCCGTCGAAGAGACCGCCCAGGCCCGCCTGATCCTCTCCCCGCAGCGCTCCGCCCGGCTCCACGTCCTGCTGACCTACCTCCCGGAGGACCCGCTGGCCGTCCGGATGGCCTTCCCCGCCGAGTTCTCCCTGGACGGCGACGCCACCGGCGGCCCCGGGGCCGAGGACATCGTCTGGGTCTTCGCCCGCCAGCTGCTCGCCTCCGGCCTGGAGCTGCCCTCCGGCGCCGGCGACGTCCACGTCCGCCCGGCGGTCGGCCGCCGCACCCTGGTCGAGCTGCGGGCCCCGGAGGGCACGGCGCTGATCCAGTTCGACACCACCGACCTGCGGCGCTTCCTGTGGCGCAGCCGCCTGCTCGTCCCCGAGGGCGAGGAGCACCTGCACCTGGACGCCGACCGCGCGCTCGCCGAACTGCTCGGCTGACGGCGGTCCGGCGTCCGGGAGCGCCCGCACGCGCTCCCGGCCGTCCCACCGCCTCGTCGTCCGCCCGGGTCCGGGGCCCGGGAGGATGCCCGGGAGGATGCCCGAGGGGATGGGAGAGCGCTCAGCCCCTCAGTCCCCTCAGCCCCTTCAGCCCCCTCAGCCCGACAGCCGCCGCATCAGCCGCACGCCCTGCGCGGCCGTCAGGTGCGGCAGGTACGCCTTGCCGATCGCCCTGGTGATCGCGGGCAGCGCCGCCGGGTCGGAGTAGCACATGTACATGGGCCGGTACTCCGGCTGGAACTTCGCCTTGAACGCCAGCAGCGACCGGAAGCCGTACACCGGCTCCAGCACCCCGCCCATCCAGTCCAGCATCCGCTCCAGCCCGCTGGGCTCCTCGTCCTGCCCGGAGCGCGCCAGCGGCGCGCCGGAGAGCGACAGGAAGCGGGCGCCCTCCTCCTTGAAGCCGAGCGCGGCCGAGGCGATCAGGAACTCGCTGACCCCGCGGAAGCCCTCCGAGCGCCGGCGCATGAAGTCCAGCGTCCAGCCGACCGGCACGCCGTCCTCGTAGACCGGCATCCAGCTGGTCAGCCCGTGCACCGTCCGCTGCGCGTCCACCGCGACCAGCACCCGCACGTCCGGGTCGTCCAGCTCCTCCAGGCCCCCGAGGGTGAAGCCCATCTCCGGCAGGCCCTTCTCGGAGACCCACTCCTCGGAGATCGCCCGGATCTGGTCCTTCAGGGCCAGCGGCGCCTCGTGGTACGACCACCACTCGGCGGTGATGCCCTGCTTGCCCGCCTTGTTGAGCGCGGTGCGGATGTCCTGCCACTTCTTGCCGGTGAAGGCCAGCTCGGGCAGGGGCACGACGGTGTCCTCGGCGACCTGCAGCGAGCGCCAGCCCAGCTGCCCGGTGGCCGACCTGGTCTGCGGGGAGACGCTGTAGAAGCACGGCGTCCAGCCCCGCGCGTCGCAGTACCGGGCGAAGCCCGCCACGGCGGCGGCCCGGTCCTCCGGGGCCCCGAACGGATCCCCGGTGGTCAGCGCCACGGTGCCCAGCAGCCGGTAGGCGACGGCCGAGCGGCCCTGCTCCTCGAACCAGTAGTGGTTGCCGTCCCAGGTGGTGATGAAGGACAGCGTGCCGCCGCCGTGCTCGGTGAGCAGCGCCCTGGCCCGGGCGGCCGCGTCCGCGTCGGTGTGCGGCACCGGCCGCCGGAAGGCGGTGAGCAGCGCGCCCAGCGCGACCACCCAGAACACCAGCCCGCAGTACGTCTCCAGGAACAGCGCCACCGGGCCGACGGCCACCGGGTAGTCCGGCAGCAGGTCGTTGTACGCGGGCGGCAGGAACTGCGCGGGCAGCCCGTTGACCAGCCCCCGCACCCCGGCCCCCGGCTCGAACTGGTCGGCCGCCAGCCGCCCGAGGCCCACGTACGCGGCGGCCGTGACCAGCGCCGCGCCGCCGACCAGCAGGCCGATCCGGCGCACCGCCCGGCCGGGCAGCCGCAGCGGGAAGCGCTGGCGGGTGGCCAGCAGCAGCGCGGTGGTCAGCAGCGGCAGCAGCATCGCCTCGACGAAGTACTGCATCAGGTCCAGGTCCACCGGCCCGGCGTCCAGGTACAGCCAGCCCAGCAGCGCCACCCAGAGCAGCTCGGTGGCGACGGTGATCCGCCAGGCGAACCGCAGCCCCCGGCGCAGCCCCTCGGCGAGCACCAGCAGCAGCGCCGGGAACAGCGCGGCCATCAGCCGGCCCGGGGTGTCGAAGATCCGCTCGACGGCGTGGGCGCGGGCGCAGTCGTGCGCCGACACGGCGCAGAAGTCGGCGACCTCCTCCGGGCTGAGCCGGTGGGAGAAGTACAGCTCGGAGAAGGTGTTGAACGGCCCGCTGGCGTTGTCGTACAGCGAGGCGATCAGCGGCCCGAACGCGGCGGCGACCAGGCAGAGCGCGACCAGCACCCTGGTCTCGGTGTGCGAGGAGCGGTGGCTGCGCAGGTACGGGCGCCCGCGGCCGATCAGCGCGCCCACGCCCAGCCCGGCCAGGGCCGCGGCGCACCGCTGGACGCTCTGCAGGTGGCCCACGTACAGCGTCATGACCAGGGGCACGAGCAGCACCATCAGGTGCAGCCGGCGCCGCCACAGCACGGTGAGCCGGTAGCCGAGCACCCCGGCCAGGGCGAACAGGCCCACGCCGGGGCCGATCGAGGTCTGGTCGGCGACGGAGACGGTCCACTGCTCACCGGCCAGCGAGCCGGCCTTGATCAGCCCCGTCCCGGCGAGGGTGCCGGCGACCTGCCCGCCGACCAGCACCGCCAGGGTGCGCAGCCGTCCGAGCCGCTGCTCGGCGGCCGGGCCGACCAGGAGCAGCAGCAGGCTGGTGAACACGTAGCTGCCGAGGCCGGAGCACCACAGCAGCGAGGTCAGCGGCGTCCACCAGCGCCCCTCGGCGAGGGTGGGCAGGCCGACGCCGGTCTGGGCGAGCACCCGGGCGGACGGGCCGTGGGCGAGGCTGCCGGTGGCGGCGCCGATCGTCCACAGCCCGACCAGCAGGGCCATCGTGAGCGGCGCGGCGCGCAGCCGGGCGCCGAGGGCCCGCGGGGCACGGCGCAGCCGCTGGCCGCGCGAGCCGGGCGTCCCGGTGACGGGGGCCGGGTCGGGCGCCCGTTCCGTCCGGGGGGCGCGCTGTTCGACGGCGAGCGCCGTCGCGGTCCCGCTCACCGGATCAGTCCCGTCTGCCGGGCCAGCCAGGGCAGCTGGTCGGCGACGGCCGGACGGAAGACCATCCAGCCGTGGCCGCCCGGCGCCGTCGCGAACGTGGCCTTCATCCCTGCCCCCTGAACGGCCTTGTAGACCTTCTCCTGCTGCGGCCGGAAGATCCCGTCACCGTCGCCCACGACGACGGCGATCGCGGTGTCGGGGAACTGGCGGCGGGCCATCACCTGGAGCGGGTCGACGGCGTCGAACTTCGCCGCGTCACCGCCGAAGGCGGCCTTGACGGTCTCGGCGCGGGTGCCGAGCGTCGGTTCCTCCTGCCCGGAGATGTCCAGCACGGTGCCGTACACCTCGGGGGCGTTGACGCCCAGCTGCAGCGCGCAGGTTCCCCCCATGGAGGCGCCGCCGATCGCCCAGGACTTGCGGCCGGTGGCGGTCTGCAGGTGCTTCTGGGCCCAGTCGGGCACGTCCTCGGCGAGGTAGGTCTGCATCTTGGCGATCTTCGAGTCCATGCAGAGCGAGTTGTTCCAGGTGGCGCCGAGCTGGTCCGGCATCACCACGATCGGGGCGAGGCCCCCGTGCTTGGCGGCGAAGGCGTCCATCAGCTCGTCGATCTGGCCCTGGTGCACCCACTCGTCCGGCGCGCCGGGCTGGCCGGTGATCAGCACCAGGACGGGCAGCAGCGGGCGCGGGCTGGCCTGGTAGGCGGGCGGCAGGTAGACGTACGCGTTGCGGCCCTGGAACCCGGACTTGGGGCCGGGTATGCGCGCCTGGGAGACGGTGCCCTTGGCGGGCAGGCCGGGCGGGGGCGTCCACACCTCCTCCAGCACCTTGTCCGGCGGGGCGGTCGCGGTCTCGGCGGCCTTGGTGGTGGACAGCATCGCGGTCCTGTCGAGCCAGGGCGCGAGCATGATGCGGCCGTTCGGGTACATGTCGAAGCCGATGTTGACCTCGGAGGCGGCCATCAGCAGCACCACCGAGCCGAGGCCCAGGCCGAGCGCCCGGCGCGGCCAGGTGCTGCGGCGCATCCGGTAGGCGACCAGGCACAGGCCCAGCAGGGCGGTGGCGACCCACCAGGTGACGTACCGGGGCGTGCCCTCGGGGAAGGGGTGCCACCAGTCGTCCACCAGGTAGCCGAGCAGCAGGCTGAGCCCGGCGGCGGTGACCAGCGCGGCGGGCAGGCCGAAGCGCCACCAGGAGCGGTCGCGGCGCAGCGCGAGCAGGATGAGCGCCGCCCAGCCGGCGGCCTGGACGGCCTGCGGGATCGGGCCGTGGGTGAGCGGCCAGTCGAGCGGGTTCCAGCGGGAGGCGAGCGTCAGCGTGGTCATGCGGCTTTGCCCGGCGGCTTGGTGTCGGCCAGGAAGCCGTAGGCGACGACGTTGCCCTCGTAGCCGTGCTCCGCGCTGTACGCGCCGCCGCAGGTGATGACCCGCAGCTGTGCGTCGGCGGCCTGGCGGTAGACCCGCTCGTCCGGGAAGTCCTTTCGGTCGTGCACTTCGATGGCGTACAGCTGGTACACGGCGGTGGCGCCGTCGGCCCGGGCGATCTCGATCCGGTCTCCCCGGTGGAGCGCGCCCAGGTGGTAGAAGACGGCCGGACCCGACGTGTTGTCGACGTGCCCGGCCAGGATCGCGGTGCCCCGCTGGCCGGGGCTGGCGCCGCCCCGGTACCAGCCCGCGAGGTTGCGGTCCGCGGCCGGCGGGGCCTGGAGGTGGCCGTCCGCGTCGAGGCCCAGCGCGGTGACCGGGGCATCCAGCCGTACGGACGGGATGCGGACGCGGGTCGGGGCGGACGGGCCCAGCGGCGGGACGATCGAGACCGGGGCGATGCCGGACTGCGCCTGACCCGCGCCCGGGGCGGGCGGCAGGGTGAGGGCGCCGCCGCCGTTCAGCATCCAGGCGCCGAACACCAGGGCCGTGCCCGCGGCCAGGGCGCCCGGCCAGGGACTCCTGCTCTGGACGCCCATGGGCGCTCCCCTCTGTCGGACTGTCGACCTGTCGACCCCGTCGGAACCGGAAACCCGGATTCCTGGGAATTTCCTGAGAACCCATTCAATCGGATCGAACCGTAAGCCACGTCGGCACGACGGTCACATCGACACCCGCCGATCGGCAGGGCTCGCGCCCCGACGACAGCTCCGCGCGCCCGGACGACCACGGAGAGCGACCTCCCGGCCCGGCTTCTCCCGGCGCGGCGACCGGCCCGGTACGTGCTTCGACGAATGCTCCGCGCGTTCGGTTGCGTCAATCGAGCGATCGCTCACGACCACTCGCCGAGCCGCGACGGGCGCCACCACCCGCGTGCCATGCTGACCCGGTCACGGGTTCTATCACCCCACTTGTCCGACCGGACTTTCGCACGCCTGCACGCATGCCGAACGCCTCATGAACGGAGTGACCATGGACGCTCTCTCGCGCCGCACCCTGCTGGCCGCCGGCGCGGCGACGGCCGCCACCCTGGCGGCCGGTTGCGGGGGCAAGGGAGGCGGCGGCGGGGAGCACGCGGCCGGGACGGCGAGCAACGCCCCCGGTCCGAACCCCTCCTCCACCGAGCAGACCGCCACCCCGGCGCCGGCGCCCCAGCCGAAGGTCGTGCTGATCGGCGACGGCTCCACCTCCGACACCGGCACCCAGCCGCACCAGCCCGTCCCCGAGAGGCTGCAGCCCGGCCAGCGGCCGCCGCAGTTCGTGGTCTTCTCCTGGGACGGCGCCGGCGAGCTCGACAACGGCCTGTTCGCCCGCTTCCGCAAGCTGGCGCAGGACCACGACGCCCGGATGACGTTCTTCCTCAGCGGCCTCTACCTGCTGCCCGAGTCCAAGAAGGACCTCTACCGGCCGCCGCAGCACAAGGCCGGCGCCTCCGACATCGGCTACCTGAGCGACCAGCACATCCGCGACACCCTGCAGAACGTCCACGCGGCCTGGCTGGAGGGCCACGAGATCGGCACCCACTTCAACGGCCACTTCTGCGGCTCCACGGGCGTCGGCAGGTGGTCCCCCGAGGAGTGGGACAGCGAGATCCAGCAGGCCATGGACTTCGTGACCAACTGGCGCACCAACACCGGCTTCACCGACCTGCCCCCGCTGCCCTTCGACTACTCCAAGGAGCTGATCGGCAGCCGCACCCCCTGCCTGGAGGGCCAGCGCAACCTGCTGCCCACCGCCGTCAAGCGCGGCTGGCGCTACGACAGCAGCGGCAACGGCACCCAGGTCTGGCCGCAGAAGATCCAGGGCGGCGCCCTGTGGGACCTCCCGCTGCAGTCCATCCCCTTCCCCGGGCACACCTTCCAGGTGCTGTCGATGGACTACAACATCATGTACAACCAGTGCGGCCCCAACACCAAGGCCGACCCGGCGCTCCGCCCGGGCTTCCAGACCCAGGCCCGGGACTCCTACCTGATGGGCTTCGAGCGCACCTACAACAGCAACCGGGCGCCGTACGTGATCGGCAACCACTTCGAGGAGTGGAACGGCGGCATCTACATGAACGCCGTCGAGGAGGCCCTCAAGCAGATCGCGGGCAAGCCCGAGGTCCGGCTGGTCTCCTTCCGCCAGCTGGTGGACTGGCTGGACGCCCAGGACCCGGCGGTGCTGCGCAAACTGCAGACCCTGGCCCCGGGGCAGTCCCCGGCGGGCGGCTGGGAGTCCTTCCTCGGCACCCCGGCGACCGCCGCCGCCTCGGCCTCGGCAGGCTAGGCCCGGGTGCGGATCCGGCCGGCGAGGAGCGCCCCGACGAACGCGACCCCGGCCATCGTCAGCAGGATCACCGCGAAGGCGCCGGCCGAGCCGGTGCCTTCGGCGCTCCCGTGGGCCACGGCCATCGAGCCGCCGCCGAGCGCCGCGAACATCACCCCGGCCAGGCCCGTCAGCAGCACGTTGCCCAGCGCGTCGCTCATCTGCAGCGCGGCCGAGTTCGCCCCGGCGTCCTCCGGCGCGGACAGCCTCATCATCAGCACGCTGACGGAGGAGACCGTCAGCCCCATCCCGATGCCGCCCACGCCCCAGGCCAGCGCCGCCACCCAGGCCGGCACCGCCGGGACGAGCACCAGCGCGGCGCCCGCGATCGCCACCGTGCTCAGCACGAAGCCGCCGCGGATCATCACCGCCCGGTGGCGCTCGGCCCCGGGGCGCCCCTGGAGCCAGGAGCCCAGCGCCCAGGAGAGCCCGCCGCTGGTCAGGGTGAGCCCGGCCAGCGTCGGCGACAGGCCGCGCTGGGTGACCATCATCAGCGGGATGAACGCCTCGGCCGCGAAGAACGCCCCGGCGGCCACCCCGCGCAGCAGGATCACCGTCGGCAGCCCCCGCCCGGAGCGCAGGGTGCCCTTCGGCAGCAACCCCAGGACGGCCGGGGCCAGCAGCGCCACCCCGGCCGCGCCGGGTATCAGGCCGACCGGGTCGAGCCGCTGGCCGGCGTACTGGAGCAGACCGGCGCCCACCGCGGCCATCGCCGCCAGCAGGGTGCGCCGCCGGTCGAAGTCCGCGCCCCGCGGCACCGGGTGCTCACGCTCGGAGCGGGCGAGTGCCGGGCCCATGACGGCCAGCGGCAGCAGGATCAGCGCCGGAACGGCCAGGAACACCCAGCGCCAGCCCAGGTGCTGGGTGACGGCCCCGGCGACCAGCGGCCCGACGATCGAGGGCAGCACCCAGGCCGAGGAGAAGGCGGCGAAGACGGCCGGCCGCAGCCGCTCCGGGTAGGCCCGGCCGACGACCACGTACAGGGCGACGATCACCAGCCCGCCGCCCAGCCCCTGGATCGCCCGCCCGGCCACGAACACCCACATGCCGGGCGCCGTCCCGGCCACCACCAGGCCCGCCCCGAACACCGCGATGCCCGCGAACAGCGGCTGCAGCGGCCCGCGCCGGTCGCACCACTGGCCGGAGACGACCAGGGCGAACAGCGTGGTGGTGAAGTAGCCGGAGAAGGCGAAGGCGTACAGCTCGAGGCCGTCCAGCTGCCGGGCGGCGACCGGCATGGCGGTGTTGACGGCGGTCGCCTCGAAGGCGATCACCAGGACCACCGAGACGATCCCCAGGGTCAGCGCCCGGTAGCGCCCGCCGAGCACCCCTCCCCCGGAGTCGGAGTCGGAGTCGGAGTCGGTTCCGGTGGGCGGGGAGGCGGCGTCGACCGAGGTGGGGGAGGCTGTGGTCATACGTAACATCGTAAGTGCCGTCTGCGTCGTTGACCCCTGACGGAAGTCGCGGACCTCCTCGGCCCCGGGACGTAGGACCGACCGCCGGTACCGCCGTCGGGTCAGTGCAGCACCTTGAGGCCCACCACGCCGGAGACGATCAGCAGCAGGCAGCCGATCCGGGCCGCCGTCACCGCGTCCCCCAGCACGGCCATGCCGTACAGCGCGGTGCCGACCGCGCCGATGCCGACCCACACCGCGTACCCGGTGCCGATCGGGATGGTGCGCATCGCGTACGCCAGCCCGCCCATGCTGAACAGCAGGGCGACGCCGAAGACGACGCTGGGGACGAGACGGGAGAAGCCCTTGGACGATTCCAGGGCCACCGCCCACACGGTCTCCAGAAGACCGGAGACGATCAGAACGAGCCAGGCCATGACGGCCACCTCCGCAGTTCACAGCGGCCGGGTCGCCGCTGAACTGCGCCGTCTTGTCGTCACCGGGTACGACGCGCTCGTCCGGGGTGGCGGGAAAACAGCCACCGGTTTCCGACCGTAGCACACGCCGCCGTGCACATCGCCATACAGAATTTACAGTGCGGCGTTGACCCTCTTCCGGGATTCCGCCATTCTGAATTCACTGGCCGTGTGCCCGAGTGGTTTAGGGAACCGTCTGCAAAGCGGTGCACGCGGGTTCGATTCCCGCCATGGCCTCGAGGAACGGAATTGCCGGTCGGCCCGAAAAGGCGCCGCCCGGCAATTCCGCGTTTCCCGTTCTTCCCGTTCTTCCCGTACGCTCCGGCCCGCCCGCCCCTCAGGCCGAGACGGCGTCCTCCGGCCGGATCGGCAGCCGGCCGACCGGCAGCCCGGTGGCGGCGCGGACGGCGGCGGCCACGGCCGCCGGGGCGACCACGGCGGGGACGGCGCTGACGGCCTTGGCGCCGAAGGTGGCCACCACGTCCCGCTCCTCCAGCAGCGCGGCGATCCGCACGTCCGGGGTGTCCAGCGAGGTGGGCAGCCGGTAACCGGTCAGCGAGGGGTTGAGCAGCACACCGCCCTCGGTGCGCAGGTCCTCCAGCAGGGCCAGGCCCACGCCCTGGGCCACGCCCGCCTCGATGCGGTCCTCGATCTGGCGCGGGTTCAGCGCCCGGCCGACGTCCTGGGCGACGGTCATCTCGACCACCCGGACGGCGCCCAGCTCGATGTCCACGTCCACCACCGCGCGCATCGCGCAGAAGGAGATGGAGACGAAGGCGTCGCCGTGCCCGTCATCGTCCAGCGGCTCGGTCGGGTGCGGGCGGCACTGCGCGGTGGCCCACAGCTCCTTGCCCTCCAGTGCCTCGGCGACCGGCATGCCGAGCACCCCGTCGTAGGAGGTGATCTTGCCGTCGGCGATCTGGAGCAGTTCGGCGGACATCCCGAAGTTGGCCGCGATCGGCTGGAGCAGCTGGTGGCGCACCATCAGCGCGGCCCGCTCGACCGCGCCGCCGGAGACCCAGGTGTGCCGGCCCCGGGCGGAGGGCCCGGCGACGGACTGGTCGCTGTCGGCCGGGGCGAGGTAGACCTCGCTGACGCCCAGCACGGTCTGCACGATCTGCCGGGCCAGCGTGGCGAAGCCCTGACCGGCGTCCACGGCCGCGCAGATCACGGTGGCGTGGTCCCCGCTGACCCGCACGGTGGCGGTGGACACCTCGTCCTCGCCCTCGGCGCCCAGCATGTGCACCATGCCGACGGCGTAGCCGATCCCGCGCCGCACCGCCGACGGGTCCCCGGCGCCGCCGGGCCCGCCCGGCAGCAGCCACTCGGCGTCCGGGTCGTCCACCGGCAGGGCCGGCAGCGGCTCGGCGGCCACCGCGTCCAGCAGTGCCCGCACCGGCGCCGGGCAGGTGACGGCCTGTCCGGTGGGCAGCGGGTCGCCGGTGGCCATCGCGTTGCGCCGGCGGATCTCCACCGGGTCCACGCCCACCCGGGCGGCCAGCTGGTCCAGCTGCGACTCGTACGCGAAGCACGCCTGCAGCGCGCCCTCGCCGCGCATCCGCCCGGCCGGAGGGTTGTTGGTGCGCACCGCCCAGGCGTCCACGAAGACGTTGGGGCAGTTGTACGGCCCGACGGAGAAGGCCGTCGCGGCGGCCAGTGCCTCGGCGGAGACGTCCGCGTAGGCGCCGCCGTCCAGCAGGATCTGCGCCTCGACCTTCACCAGGACGCCCTCGGCGTCGGCGTGGTGGCGGTAGCGCAGCAGCGCGGGGTGGCGCGAGGTGTGGGTGTGGAAGGACTCCTCGCGGGTGAGGGTCATCTTCACCGGGCGGCCGGTGCGCAGGGCCAGCAGCGCCAGGGTGACCTGGAAGGAGAGATCCTCGCGGTCGGTGGTGGCGCCGGGCACGCCGGTGGCGACCAGCCGGACGCGGTCCGGCTCCAGGCCGAGGCAGGTGGCGGTGCGGTCGCGGTCGCCGTGCGGGTCGGTGGAGGACAGGTGCAGTTCCACGCCGCCGTCCGGGCGCGGCACGGCGAGCCCGGCCTCGGCGCCGAGCGGGGCCGGGTCCTGACGGCCCACCTGGTACAGGCCCTCGACGACGACCTCCCCGGCGGCCTCCGGGTCCCCGGTGCGCAGCGGCAGGTGGCGGAAGAGGTTGCCGTCCGGGTGCAGCGGCGGGGCGGTGAACGCCTGCTCGGGGTCGGTGACGGCCTCCAGCGGCTCGTAGTCGACCGCGATCAGACCGACCGCCAGCCGGGCGGTGTCCGGGTGGTCCGCGGCGACGGCCGCGACGGGCTCGCCGTGGTGGCGCACCACGCCGACGGCCAGCACCGGCCGGTCGGCGACGATCGGGCCGGACGGCGCGCCGTCGGGGCTGCCGTCGGGGCCGGGCGGCAGGTCCGCGCCGGTGACGACGGCGTGCACGCCGGGCAGGGCGAGCGCGGCCGAGGTGTCGATGCCCCGGATGCGCGCGTGCGGGTGCGGGGAGCGCAGCACGGCGCCCCAGAGCAGGCCCTCGGCCCAGAGGTCGGCCGCGTACGGGTAGATGCCGAGCGCCTTGGGCAGGGCGTCGGTGCGCAGCGGGGAGCTGCCCAGGCCCGAAGCCTCCGGTGCGGCGCCGCCCGCGCCGCCGTCCTGCTGGAGTGCTGCGCCGATGTCGGTAGGCGACGTCATGATGCGTGGTCGTCCTCGGGGAGCCGGATGCCGTGGGCGGGGGTGGCGTGCGGGGGCACGGCCGTCGGGTCGTAGCCGGGCAGCGGGGTGCCGTGCGCGGGGGTGGGCTCGTAGACCGGGGCGTCGTACCCGGGGTCGTAGCCGGAGTCGTGGCCGGAGTCGTGGCCGCCGGCCTGCTGGTAACCCTCCGGGTAGCCGGCGGGCACGAAGGTGCCGTGGGCGGGGGTGGGCCGGTACGGCTGCTCGGGGTAGCCCTGGGCCGACCGGTAGACCTGGTCGTCGGCGGCCTGGGCGGGGATGCCGCCCTGGTGGGCCGTCAGGGCGGAGGTGTCGTACACGCCGGTGTCGTAGCCGTCGGCGGGGGCGGTGTACGGCGCGGCCTCGATCCAGGCGTCCGCGTCGGTGTAGACGGGCGCCTCGGCGGCGGGCTCGGGCTCGGGTGCGGGCTCGGCGGGGACGGAAGCCTCGGCGGCCGGCTCCTCCGCGGCGGCGGCCGGGACGTGAGCGGGAGCGGCGGCGGGTGCCGGGGACTCCTCGACGAGGGTGGCCGCCTCCACCGCCTCGGTCTCCAGGGCGCGGGCGTCGGCGACGGTCTGGACGGCGGCCAGGACGCCCCGGTAGCCGGTGCAGCGGCAGAGGTTGCCGCACAGGGCCTGGCGGGCCTCGACCTCGGTGGGCCGGTGGTTGCGCTGGAGCAGGTCGTGCACGGCCATCGCCATGCCGGGGGCGCAGTAGCCGCACTGGACGGCGCCGGAGGCGGCCAGGGCCTGCTGGACGTCACTGGCGCCGCCGGCGGCGGAGAGGCCCTCGACGGTGTTGATCTCGCAGTCGGCGGCCAGCGCGGCGGGCACCAGGCAGCCGGCGACCAGCTGGCCGTCCACCTGCACCGAGCAGGCGCCGCACTCGCCCTGCTCGCAGCCGTCCTTGGCGCCAGCCAGGCCGAGTCGCTCGCGCAGCACGTAGAGCAGGCTCTCGCCGATCCAGGCGTCGGTGACGGGCCGTTCGAAGCCGTTGACCCGCAGGGTGTACGAGGCGCAGGGGCGCAGTTCGCGGCTGACCTGCGGGGCGCCGAGGCCGAGCGGGTCGGCGTCGAGGATCTCGATGGGGTCCGTTGTCACTTCAGCGCCCTTCCCAGTGCCCGGCGGGCCAGCACCGCCACGGTACGCCGCAGCCGGACGGCCGCCGCGGTCGGCCCCTCGGTGACGGCCTCCCAGGCGCCCTCGGCCCCGTAGTCGGCGGGGACGCAGGCGGCGGCCACGTACTCGCCGAAGGCGCCGGTGGCGGCCGGGTCGATCTCCCGGCTGCCGTCCCAGTCGATGCAGCCGGCCACCCAGGCTTCGGCCTCCAGCGGGCGCAGCGGCACCGGGGCGACGGCTCCGACGGCGCAGCGCACGGCGCGGCGGGCGGGGTCGAGGACGAGGGCGACGGAGGCACCGGCGCGGGCGGGGCCGCTGCGGCCGGTGGCCTTGAGGAAGACCTGCGGGGCGTGCAGCAGGGGCACGCGCACCCAGGTGAGCAGTTCGCCGGGGCGCACCGGGTCGAGTCCGGTGAGCAGGTGGCTGACGGGCACCTCGCGGGTGCCGCCGGCGCGGGCGAGGGTGACGCTCGCCTCCAGGGCGGTGAGCACCGGCAGGGTGTCGCCGGCCGGGGCGGCGGTGACGATGTTGCCGCCGAGGGTGCCGACGTTGCGCACCTGGGGCGGGCCGGCGGTGCGGGCGGCGTCGGCGAGCGCGGGGATGAGCGCGGCGAAGTCGGGGCGGTCCATCCGGGCGTGGGTGAGTCCGGCGCCGAGGACGGCGGTGCCGCCGTCCTCGTAGCGCCAGCCGCGCAGTTCGGTGATGCGGCCGAGGCCGAGGAGGGAGGCGGGGCGCAGCCGTCCGGCGTTGACGGCCTCCATCAGGTCGGTGGCGCCGGCCACCGGCACCGCGCCCGGGGCGGTGGCCAGCGCGTCGACGGCCTCGTCGAGCGAGGCCGGCAGCATGATCGTCCGGTTCACCTGGGTCCCACCGTGCTCCACTTGCTCATCGATCGCCTGCCGCCACGGCCCCCGCCCTGCTGTCCGCGTCGGCAGCCCGGCCTGGCCCGTAGGGTACGGGCGATCGGGCCGGGTTGGGCAACTCTGGCACACAATGCTCGATGATCATTTCGGGGCCTGTGAACGAGGCTGCCCGATTGGGACGGATACCGGGCGGTATCTGCCCCGACCCGGGTCGGGCCAGGGCAGATGTTCATCTGTTCTTGACGTCAGATGATCGCTCATTAGTTCCCGAAGGCGCCTCCGGGCCGGTCCGTCATCGAACCGGCGGCGGTCCGTCGATCGGCCGGCCGACCACCCCGGGCCACCGCTGCCAGGGGTGCGGGCCGTCCACCGGGCGGTACTCCACCCCGAGCGCGTCCAGCACCCGCAGGTGCTCCCCCAGCCGCTGCTCGAAGCCCGCCCAGTCGCGGGCGGCGCCCTCGCGCGGCAGGTCGGACCAGGCCACCTCGGCGAAGGCCGCGAGCCGGGGGAAGGCCCGGTAGTCGATGTCCCGGGCGCTGTGCATGAACTCGCTCCACAGGTTGGCCTGCGTCCCGATCACGTGCCGGGCGGCGGCCGCGTCCAGCTGCGGCGGCACCGGCTCGAAGCGGTAGACGTCCTCCAGGGTGCGCACGAAACCCACCGGGATCGGCTCCTCCAGCCCGTCCGCCTGCCGGTGGTCGAAGTAGACGTACTGCTCGGGGCACATCACCACGTCGTGCCCCGCCTCCGCCGCCGCGATCCCCCCGCCGAACCCCCGCCAGGAGGAGACGGCGGCGCCGGGGGCCAATCCGCCCTCCAGGATCTCGTCCCAGCCGATCAGCCGGCGCCCGCGCGCGGCCAGCCAGCGGTCGAAGTGGCGGATGAGGTGGCTCTGCAGCTCGTCCTCGTTGGCCAGGCCCAGCTCGCGGATGCGCGCCTGGGCGGCGGCGCTGTCCTTCCACTGCTCCTTGGGGCACTCGTCGCCGCCGAGGTGGACGAACTCGGACGGGAAGAGCTCCAGCACCTCCTCGAGCACGCCCTCGAAGAAGCGCAGGGTCTCCTCGGAGGCGTTGAGGACGTTCGGGCTGACCCCCCAGTCCGTCCAGACGCCCAGCCCGGAGGTGTCCACCACGTCGGTGTTGCCCAGCTCGGGGTAGGCGGCCACGGCGGCCTGGGTGTGGCCGGGCAGGTCGATCTCGGGGACGACGGTGATCCCGCGCTCGGCCGCGTAGGCGACCATCTCGCGCAGGTCGTCCTGGGTGTAGTAGCCGCCGTGCGGGCGGTCGTCCCGGCGCTGCCCGGCCCGGTAGCCGACCATCGAGCGCTCCCGCCAGGCGCCGCGCTCGGTCAGCCTCGGGTAGCGCTTGATCTCCACCCGCCAGCCCTGGTCGTCGGTCAGGTGCAGGTGCAGCACGTTCAGCTTGTGCGCGGCGATCAGGTCGACGAAGCGCAGCACGTCGGACTTGGGCAGGAAGTGCCGGGCCACGTCCAGCAGCACCCCGCGCCAGCCGAACCGCGGCGCGTCCTCGACGTCCACGCCGGGCAGCACCCACCCCTGCCGGCGCAGCGCGGAGCGGCGGTAGGCGTCCGGGCCGAGCAGCCGCCGCAGGGTCTGTGCACCCCACAGGGCGCCGGCCGGGCCGCCCGCGGCGATCAGGGCGTGGCCGGGGCGCACCGTGAGCCGGTACGCCTCGGCGGCCAGCGCCCCGTCCAGGACCAGCTCGATCCCCTCGCCCGCCCGGCCGGGGCCGAGCGGCAGCCCGGTGGCGGCACCCAGCGCGCCGCGCAGCCAGCGCTCGGCGTCGGCCAGGGCGGGCGGCGCGGTCAGCGTGGTGGCGGCGTCGAGGGGGAAGTCCTCGCCCGGGCGGCGGACGGCGCTCGAGGGTGCGGGAATGAGGTCCATTCCGACATCCTGCCCCGGCCCGGTCGACTGGCATAGACCACTGCCGGGAACGCGGCACCATGCAAAACCGCGCCGTGCAAAACAGCCCCGCGAAGCGGCGGAGGACTACTTCTTGTCGTCCCCGCCACCGTCCTGCGGCTTGCCGATGCCGTCGTAGATCTCCTTGCACATCGGGCAGACCGGGTACTTCTTCGGGTCGCGCCCGGGCACCCACACCTTGCCGCAGAGCGCGACCACCGGAGATCCGGAGAGCGCGCTCTCCATGATCTTGTCCTTCTGGACGTAGTGCGCGAAGCGCTCGTGGTCGCCGTCCCCGTGGGACACCTGCGGGACGGGCTCGACCAGGGTGCCGGTGCCGAGGCCGCGCTCGGGCTCAAGAGTGCTCATGGGTGCCAAGTCTATGGGCGCCCCCGGAAACCGGGCCAGTGTCGCGCGGCGGGCCCGCCCGAGACGGGCCCCCCGAGGGCCGTCCTCAGTTCAGCGTCGGATCGTCCGGGTACGTCGCCAGCAGGGCCAGCGGGCCGCGCTGGCGGCGCAGCACCGCACGCCACAGCCGCTCCGGCTCAGGGCTGGAGATGTCCCCCGGCTCGCAGTCCACCAGGTACCAGGCGCCGGTCTCCAGCTCGCCCTCCAGCTGCCCCGGCGACCAGCCCGCGTACCCGGCGAAGATCCGCAGGCCCCCCAGCTCCCCGGCCAGCACCTCGGGCGGCGCCTCCAGGTCGACCAGGCCGATCGCCCCGTGCACCCGGCGCCAGCCGAGCGGCTCGCCGGTGCCCGGGTCCCCCGGCGCCACGGCCAGGCCCAGCGCCGAGTCCAGCGCCACCGGCCCGCCCTGGAACACCACCGCGGGCCGGCCGACGAGCCGCCCCCAGCCGTCCAGCACGCTGCCCACCTCCACCGGCGTCGGCCGGTTGAGGACCACCCCGAGCGCCCCCTCGGCGTCGTGGTCCAGGAGCAGTACCACCGAGCGCGCGAAGTTCGGGTCGGTGAGCAGGGGCGTCGCGACGAGCAGACGGCCGGTGTGGGACCGGCCTGCGTGCGAGTGGGCCGCGGTCATGCCTCACATGATCCCGCAAACCGGCGCCCCTCGGACAGCTCGACGGGCGAAACCCCGCCACGCCGGACGAACACCCGTACGGCCGTACCGGCGGGCGGGAGGACCCGGGGAGAGAGCACCATCACGGGAGAGGCTCGCGGGAACCATCGGCACGCCTACTACCATCTACGGATGGTGGACGCCCTTCTACGGTGCCGACTCGGATTCGCCGGGGGCCCGAACGCGCCCGTACGCCGTAACACCGGTCCACCGGCGGCTCCGCACCGGAGCCCGTCCCACTCCCTCTGGCACCCCGGATTGCGAGAACGATGACCGACGACGTCCTGCTGGTCCACGGCGGAAACCCGCTCGAAGGCGAGATCCGCGTCCGCGGTGCGAAGAACCTGGTCCCCAAGGCCATGGTCGCCGCCCTCCTCGGGCAGGGCCCCAGCAGACTGCGCAACGTCCCGGACATCCGCGACGTCAAGGTGGTCCGCGGCCTGCTCCAGCTGCACGGTGTCACCGTGCGCACCGGCGACGAGGACGGCGAGCTGATCCTCGACCCGTCGCACGTGGAGAGTGCGAACGTCGCCGACATCGACGCGCACGCCGGCTCCTCGCGGATCCCGATCCTGTTCTGCGGCCCGCTGCTGCACCGCCTCGGCCACGCCTTCATCCCGGGCCTGGGCGGCTGCGACATCGGCGGCCGCCCGGTCGACTTCCACTTCGAGGTGCTGCGCCAGTTCGGCGCCAGCATCGAGAAGCACCCCCAGGGCACCTACCTGGTCGCCCCGCAGCGCCTGCGCGGCACCAGGATCGAGCTGCCCTACCCCTCGGTCGGCGCGACCGAGCAGGTGCTGCTCACGGCCGTCCTCGCCGAGGGCGTCACCGAGCTGCGCAACGCCGCCATCGAGCCGGAGATCGTCGACCTGATCTGCGTGCTGCAGAAGATGGGCGCGATCATCACCCTGGGCACCGACCGCACCATCCTGATCACCGGTGTGGACGAGCTGAACGGCTACAACCACCGCGCGATCCCGGACCGCCTGGAGGCGGCCTCCTGGGCCTGCGCGGCGCTGGCCACCAAGGGCGACATCTACGTCCGCGGCGCCCGCCAGCTGGAGATGATGACCTTCCTCAACACCTTCCGGAAGGTCGGTGGCGCCTTCGAGGTGGACGACGAGGGCATCCGCTTCTGGCACCCGGGCGGCGAGCTCAAGGCGATCGCCCTGGAGACGGACGTGCACCCGGGCTTCCAGACCGACTGGCAGCAGCCGCTGGTGGTCGCCCTGACCCAGGCCACGGGTCTGTCCATCGTCCACGAGACGGTGTACGAGTCGCGGCTGGGCTTCACCGGCGCGCTCAACCAGATGGGCGCGCACATCCAGCTGTACCGCGAGTGCCTGGGCGCCGTCCCGTGCCGCTTCGGCGCGCGCAACTTCCTGCACTCCGCGGTCGTCTCCGGCCCGTCCAAGCTGATCGGCGCCGAGCTGGTCATCCCGGACCTGCGCGGCGGCTTCTCGTACCTGATCGCGGCGCTGGCGGCCGAGGGCACCTCGACCGTGCACGGCATCGACCTGATCAACCGCGGCTACGAGAACTTCATGGAGAAGCTGCGCGACCTGGGCGCGCACGTCGAGCTGCCCAGCGAGCAGCTGATCGACGCGTAGGCCCTACGCACGCCCGAGAGGCCGGGCTCCCCGCGGGGAGCCCGGCCTCTCGGGCGTTCAAGGTGCGGTTCAGGCGCCCTTGGCGGCTTCCTTCAGCTTGGAGCCGGCGCTGACCTTGGCGCTGTAGCCCTCGGGGATCTGAATGGGCTCGCCGGTCTGCGGGTTGCGGGCGGTGCGGGCAGCGCGGTGGGTGCGCTCGAAGGTCAGGAAACCGGGGATGGTGACCTTCTCGTCGCCCTTGGCGACGACCTCGCCGACGATCTCGGCGAAGGCGGCCAGAACGGCGTCGGCGTCCTTGCGGGTCACCTCGGCGCGCTCGGACAGCGCGGCCACCAGCTCACTGCGGTTCATGTGTACTCCTGTGGTCTGTTCGCTTGCGGTGTGCGGGGGCCCATCGGTGCTCCCACCGGGGGGCACCCGGATGGGCCGCAGGTCCGCACACTGTGCTCATGCAGGCATTGCGTGGTCGCAGGCCGGGCTCGTGCCCGTTGCCGCGCGCCGGTGCCGTCGATCGAAGGCAACGCCCGCCTGCCGGGTACGAATCCTGCCCCGACCGGCCCCGAGAAAGCCAATCGGGCCCCGGCCGGGCCACCCGAACATCACCCACCCGTTGGAGTTGTGACGCTCCGTCGGCTCCGGCGAACCGGGCGCGGGCGGCGGTCGGGACGACTCGCCGGGAATCCAGGGGGACGTTCCGTAATTGTCGGACACGCCTGCCCCGTGCAGGGCTACCGTACGCCCTAGGACTGACAAGCCCAAACACGCCCCTCGCCCTTGTGTCGCAAGGGTTCGGGGCGGGCTCGGGCGGGTATGGCCGTCAATCGGACATTTGACCGATTGACGACACGTCCTCGGGGCCGGCCGTCAGAGCTTGACGGTCGGGAAGGCGGAGGTGTCCAGGGTGCCGACGATGCCCGGGGTCGGGCGCGAGGGGGCGGGCGCCTCCTGGGCCCCGGCCAGGGCCGCCTCGCGCACCGCGGAGGCGACGGTCTTGGCGACGTCCTTGTGGAAGACGCTGGGGATGATGTAGTTCGCGTTCAGCTCGTCGTCGGCGACCGTGGTGGCCAGCGCCCGGGCGGCGGCGATCATCATCTCGGTGTTGACCGTGCGGCTCTGGGCGTCGAGCAGGCCCCGGAAGACACCCGGGAAGACCAGTACGTTGTTGATCTGGTTCGGGAAGTCGCTGCGGCCCGTGGCGACCACGGCGGCCGTCTGGCGGGCGATGGCCGGGTCGACCTCGGGGTCGGGGTTGGCCAGGGCGAAGACGACGGCGTCGTCGGCCATGGTGGCCAGGTCGTCGCCGTCCAGCACGTTCGGGGCCGAGACGCCGATGAAGACGTCCGCGCCCGCCACGGCCTCCTTGAGGCTGCCGGTGCGGCCCGAGCGGTTGGTGTGCTCGGCGATCCAGCGCAGGCTGTCGTTGAGGTCCTCGCGACCCTCGTGGACCACCCCGCGCACGTCCGCCACGGTGGCGTGCTCCACGCCGGCGGCCAGCAGCAGCTTGAGGATCGCGGTGCCGGCGGCCCCGGCGCCCGACATCACCACCCGGATGTCGCCGATCTCCTTGCCGACGACCTTGAGGGCGTTGGTGAGGGCGGCGAGCACCACGATCGCGGTGCCGTGCTGGTCGTCGTGGAAGACCGGGATGTCCAGGGCCTCGCGCAGCCGGGCCTCGATCTCGAAGCAGCGCGGCGCGGAGATGTCCTCCAGGTTGATGCCGGCGAAGCCCGGGGCGATCGCCTTGACGATGGCCACGATCTCGTCGGTGTCCTGGGTGTCCAGGCAGATCGGCCAGGCGTCGATGCCGGCGAAGCGCTTGAACAGGGCGGCCTTGCCCTCCATGACGGGCAGCGCGGCGGCCGGGCCGATGTTGCCCAGGCCCAGCACGGCCGAGCCGTCGGTGACCACGGCGACGCTGTTGCGCTTGATGGTCAGGCGGCGGGCGTCCTCGGGGTTCTCGGCGATCGCCATGCAGACCCGGGCGACACCCGGGGTGTAGATCATGCTGAGGTCGTCACGGTTGCGGATCGGCAGCTTGGAGGACATCTCGATCTTGCCGCCGAGGTGCATCAGGAAGGTGCGGTCCGAGACCTTGCCGATGGCCACGCCGTCGATGGCGCGCAGCTTCTCGACGATCTCCTCGCCGTGCGCGACGGAGGAGGCCGCCACCGTGACGTCGATGCGCAGGGCCTCCAGGCCGGACGCGGTGACGTCGAGACCGGTCACCGAACCGCCGGAGGACTCCACGGCCGTGGTGATCGCACTGACGGCGTTGCCCCGGGCCGGGACCTCCAGCCGTACCGTGATCGAGTTCGAGACACTGGGCACCGTCGCCATCGACGCTTCCTTCTTCCGTCCGTCCCGCAGGTTCAACATTTTGTTGAAGGCATCGCCTGCGAAATGCTAGACCTCGATCGTCGCACCAACCAAGGGGTTGCCAGAAATAACGTTCATTGAGTGTGCGGTCCCCACAACCCCTGGACGGCATTGGGCGCGCACCCGCCTCAGTGCGGCTCGACCGCGCCTCGCGTCCGCCGACTCCTTGCCTCTGCGGGCCGATGCGTTACATTGGACAGGCACCGGCTCGATCCAAGCCCCCGGGCCCAACCTTCGTCCCTTCGAGGGACCACTTGCCGCGAGGCGAGCATGGCGGGTCGGTGTTCAAACGTCTGAAGGCCCCTCACCGATCCGGTGAGGGGCCTTCTTCCGTCGGTCCCGGTGTCCGTCAGCCGTGCAGGTCCGTCAGCCGTGCAGCAGGGCGGGCACCCCGGCGGCGTCCGGCAGGTCGTCCGGGCCCGAGAGCACGGTCAGCCGCTGGGTCGCGCGGGTCAGCGCCACGTAGAGCACCCGCAGGCCCGCCTCGGACTCGCCGGCGATGCCGGTCGGGTCGGCGACCACCGTCGCGTCGTACTCCAGGCCCTTGGCCTCCAGGCTGCCCAGGGCCACCACGCGCTCGCCCAGGCCCTCGGCCCAGCCGGCCGCCTCGGCCCGGCGGTCCATCGGCACCACGACCGCGACCGTGCCGTCCACCTCGGACAGCAGCCGCTCCAGCTCGGCCCGGGCCGCCCGGCCGAACGCCTCCGGCCCCGGCTCGGTGACGGCCGCGAAGCGCGGCTCGACGCCCACGTGGCGCACCGCGCTCGGGGACGGCGTGCCGGGCGCGGCCAGGGCCAGCACCTTGGCAGCGACCTCGGCGATCTCGGCCGGGTTGCGGTAGTTGACGGTCAGGGTGAAGCGGCGGCGCGGCTTGCCCGAGAGCACCTCGTCCATCGCGCCCTGGGCCTCCTGCGGGAACGGCCAGGAGGACTGCGCAGGGTCCCCGACGATCGTCCAGGTGGCCATCCGGGCCCGGCGGCCGATCATCCGCCACTGCATCGGGGTGAGGTCCTGGGCCTCGTCCACGATGACGTGCGCGTACTCGGTGCGCTCGACGGGCACGCGCTCACGCTGGCGCGAGCTGCGGTCGGCGAAGGTGGTGACCTCCTCCAGACCGGACAGCATGTCGACCGCGTCCACCTCGCGCACCTTCGGGCGGGCCGGCTCGCCGAGCAGCACGCTGAGCTCGTCCACCAGCGCCACGTCGTGCACGGACAGCGCGCCCTCGCCGGCCGGGGTCAGGTGCCGCCAGGAGCCGGCCAGCAGCCGCGCCTCCTCCGGGGAGACGGCGCGACGGGCGATCCGGTTGATGTGGCGGTGGTGCTTGAGCGTGCCGAGCACCCGGCGCGGGGTCACGGCCGGCCACCAGGCGTCCAGGAAGTCCAGGAAGGGCGCCTCGTCCGAGACGTACTCGTCGAAGGACTCCTTCTCCTCCTGGCGCTGCTCGCGGGCGTAGTGGTCGGTGGGCCTGGGCAGGTCCTTGACCGCCTCGTGCCAGAGCGCGTCCAGCAGCAGCCGGCGGGCGCGGGGGCGCAGCAGGTTGAGCGGGGTGCCGCCGGCGCCGATCACGTTGCCGCGGACGGACTTGAGGCGGGAGGCGTCCAGCTTGAGCACCTCGCCGCGGGCGACCACCTTGAGCTCCTGCGGGGCGCCGAGCTCCAGGGCCGCCCGCGCGGCGCGGCGCAGCAGCTGCGTCATCCGGGCGGAGCCCTTGACCCGGGCGGCCTCCGGGGTGTCGTAGGTGCCGGCCTCGATGCCGTCGACCAGGGAGCCGACCGCGCGCACGGCGACCTGGCCCTCCTCGCCGAGGGAGGGCAGCACGCCCTCGGTGTAGGAGACGAGCAGCGCGGTGGGCGAGACCACCAGGATGCCCCCGGCGTAGCGGCGGCGGTCCTGGTAGAGAAGGTAGGCGGCACGGTGCAGGGCGACGGCGGTCTTGCCGGTGCCGGGGCCGCCGGTGACGAGGGTGGCGCCGGCCGCGGCGGCGCGGATGACCTCGTCCTGCTCCTTCTGGATGGAGGAGACGATGTCGCGCATGGAGTGGCTGCGGGCGCGGCCGAGCGAGGCCATCAGCGCGCCGTCGCCGACCACGGCCAGCTCCTCGCCGCCCAGGGTGGGAGTGAGGTCGGGGCGCAGCAGGTCGTCCTCGACGCCGACCACCCTGCGGCCCTTGGAGCGGATCACCCGGCGGCGGATCACCCGGCCGGGCTCGACCGGGGTGGCGCGGTAGAAGGGGGCGGCGGCGGGGGCGCGCCAGTCGATCACCAGCGGGCCGTACTCGGCGTCGAGCACGCCGAGGCGGCCGATGTGGAGGGTCTCGGCGACGGCCGGGTCGGCCGGGTCGAGCGGGGTGTTCGAGGGGATGCCGTGTTCCTCCGGGGCGTCCGCCCGCTGGAGGTCGATCCGGCCGAAGAGGAAGTCCTCGAACTCGTTGTTGAGGCGCTGGAGGTGCGCACCGGCCCGGTAGACCTGGGCGTCGCGCTCGGCGAGGGCGCCCGGGGTACCGACGTGGACGCGCTTGGCGGCGTCCTCGAGGATGTACTCGGCCTCGGCGAGCTTCTCCTCCAGCCGGTGGTAGACGGTGTCGAGGTGTCGCTGCTCGCCCGCGATCTCGCGCTCTCTGACGGTCTCGTGGTCGGCGGCGTGGGTGGCGCCCGTGTTGCTCTGCATGGCCCTCGGTGGTAGCGACGGAATCCGGCTCCGGAAAACGAGCGGACGGATGATCCTACGCCCGAGCAGGCCCGGACGCCTCACCCGGGCCGCGGAAAATCCGAAGGCCGCCCCCCGCGTGAGCGGTGGACGGCCTTCGGTGTGAACATGGGGTGGTGGAGATGCCGGGAATCGAACCCGGGTCCAGTGGAGTTAATTCAGGGCTTCTCCGAGCGCAGTCCGCTGTGATTTTCTCGGCCCTGGCAGTCACACGGACAAGCCGCCAACAGGCCCAGCTGCTGTTTGATTTCCCATCCGCCCTCGCAGCCCGGGCGGACGGTTGAGTTCCCTAGATTATGCCAGGGTCCGGGTCGGGAACTCCCCGGTCTGACACCCAAGCGCTATCGGTGCTTATTAGGCAGCGAGAGCGAACTGCTGGGAATCGCGCTTAGAGTTGGCGATTATTTTTTTGCGACACGTGGTTAACGAGATCATTGCCGCGTTCCTCGGCTCGCTTCCCCTGTTTCAACATCCCCTGTCGAAACCGATCATCCCCATGTTTTGTTGAGAAACAGCTCGGACGTTGACCGTCCGTGTTGCTTGCGCCATAGTACGCGAGGCGACGGGCGAGGGTCCAGCGGATTAACCCCCACGCACCATCCCCGGCGCGTACTACGCCTGGCGCCGCCGGGCCGCGGCCACGGCGCGTGCCGTCTCGCGGACGTCCTGCTTCTCGCGCAGGGTCTGGCGCTTGTCGTACAGCTTCTTGCCGACCGCGAGCGCGAGTTCGAGCTTGACCCGGCCGTCCTTGAAGTACAGCGACAGCGGGATGAGGGTGTGGCCCGCGTCGCGGACCTTGGTCTCGATCTTGTGGATCTCCATCCTGTGCAGCAGCAGCTTGCGCTTGCGGCGGGCCGCGTGGTTGGTCCACGTCCCCTGGGTGTACTCGGGGATGAAGACGTTGTCGATCCACGCCTCGTGGTTCTGGATGTACGCGTAGCCGTCGACCAGGTTGGCCCGCCCCTCGCGCAGCGACTTCACCTCGGTGCCGGTGAGTACGAGGCCGCACTCGTAGGTGTCGAGGATCGTGTACTCGTGCCGCGCCTTCTTGTTCTGCGCGATCAGCTTGTGTCCCGTTTCCTTTGCCATAGCGCGGTCATTCTCGCACTTCGACGGCGGAACGGGCAGCTGCTTTAGGCCCGGGTGCCCAGCCCCGCGAGCACGCGCAGGGCCAGGGCCCCGGCGTCCTCGCCGCCCGCGGCCTGGACGTCGGGGGTCAGGCCGGTGCCGTCCAGGGAGCGGCCGGCCGGGGTGTGGTAGCGGCCGACGGTCATCTCCAGCACCGCGCCGTCCGCGAGCCTGCTGGGCTGCTGGACGGTGCCCTTGCCGAAGGTGCGGGAGCCGACGACCACGGCGCGGCTGCGGTCCTGGAGGGCTCCGGCGAGCAGTTCGGCGGCGCTCATCGTGCCGCCGTCCACCAGCACCACCAGCGGGGTGCGCTGGTCGCCGCCGGCCGGGGCGGTCAACTCCCGCCGTTCGCCGCGCTCCTGGTAGGAGCCGACCGAGCCGCCGTCCAGGAAGATCCCGGCGGTGCCGGCGGCCTCGTCCAGCAACCCGCCGGAGTTGCCGCGCAGATCGAGCACCACCCCGGCGTGCGGGGCGCGCAGCGCGGCGCGGACCTGGTCGGCCACGCCGGTGGTGAAGGCGCGCACGGTGATCCGCAGCTCGCCCTTGTCCAGCCGCTCGGCTACGACCTGCTGGCTGTCCAGCAGCGCGCGCCGCAGCCGCAGTTCGCGCACCTCGCCGCCGCCGCGCTGGACGGCGAGGAGGACCTCGGAGCCGGCCCGGTGGTCCGCGCCCTGGCCGCGCAGCCGGGCCACCACCTCGGTGACGGGCAGCCGGTCGGCCTGGTCCTGGTCGATCCTCAGCAGCCGGTCGCCGGGGGCGATGCCGGACTGCGCCGCGGGCCCGGCCGGGGCGACCTGGGAGACGGCGGTGACGCCGTCCTCGCCGCGGCCGACGGACAGGCCCACGCCCAGGTACCGGCCGTCGAGGCCCTGGCTGAACTCGGCGTACTCCTGGGCGCTGTAGTAGGCCCCCCAGCGGTCGCCTCCCGCCGCGAGCAGGTGCTCGGCCTGCTGCTCGGACAGCGCGCTGCCGGCCGGGTCGGAGCCGGGCCCGGCGGCCGGCCGGGCCGTGTCGGCGGACGGGCGCGGCGGCGGCTGGTTCGCGTCGCCCCAGGCGCCGGTGGCGGCCCCGGCCAGCAGCACGGCGCCGAAGACCAGGCTGAGGGTGGCCACCTGCCGTGCCCTGCGCGGAGTTTGCAGCATGGCATCGGAGTGTAGACACCGCATCGCGCGCGCCGGGCCGGAACACCGGACGGGGGAACGGCGGCGGCCCCGGACGGCGCAGTGCCGTCCGGGGCCGCGAAGCCCGCCCGCGTCAGACCTTGAGGTACTTGCGCAGGGTGAAGAAGGCCGCGACGCCGGCCATGCCCATACCCACCACGATCAGCAGCGGAATCACCGCCAGCACCGAACCGAGGCCGATGAAGTGGATGAACTGGACGCGGTCGGCCAGCCAGTTCTGGACGAAGAAGTGCCCGCCGACCAGCAGTCCGGAGGCCATCACCGCGCCGAGCAGCGCGGCGAACGCGGCCTCCGCGATGAACGGCATCTGCACGTAGAAGTTCGAGGCGCCGACCAGGCGCATGATGCCGGTTTCGCGCCGCCTGCTGAACGCCGACACCCGGACGGTGTTGACGATCAGCAGCAGGGCGACGAAGAGCATCAGCACCATGATCACGAAGGCCGCCGTCTGGAGGCCGTTGAGCAGGCCGAAGAGGTTCTCCAGGATCTTGCGCTGGTCCTCGACCGACTTCACGCCGGGTTTGCCGGCGAAGGCGCTCTGGATGACGTCGTACTTGGTCGGGTCGTTGAGCTTGACCCGCCAGGACTGCGGCATGGCGTCGGGGCCCAGGACGGTGATGAGCGGGTTGTCCGGGTTCATCTCCTTCCAGTGCTTGTACGCCTCGACGGAGCTCTCGTACGTGGAGGACTGGACCACCGAGTCCATCTTGTCCAGCTGGCCCTTGATGTCCTGGACCTGCTGGTCGGTGGCCGCACCCTTGTCGCACTGGGGCGAGTTCCGGGCGTCCGCCTTGGTGCAGAAGTAGATGCTCACCTCGACCTTGTCGTACCAGTACCCCTTCATGGAGTTCACCTGGTCGCGGACCAGGAGGGACGAGCCGGCGAGGGCGAGGGAGAGCGCGACGCTGACCACGACCGCGATGGTCATGGTCAGATTGCGTCGGAGACCCACACCGATCTCCGACAGGACGAACTGGGCACGCATGCGGAAACAACTCCAGGGTCGGTACTGCTCTGGGTCTGGCGGTTCGGGCCGGCGGCCCTACGGGTCAGCGCCGATCGGTCAGTGCTGGTACCCGTAGACGCCGCGGGCCTGGTCGCGGACGAGCAGCCCCTTGTCGAGCTCGATGACGCGCTTGCGCATCTGGTCGACGATCGCCTGGTCGTGGGTGGCCATCAGGACCGTGGTCCCGGTGCGGTTGATGCGGTCGAGCAGCTTCATGATGCCGACCGAGTTCTGCGGGTCGAGGTTGCCGGTGGGCTCGTCCGCGATCAGCAGCATCGGGCGGTTCACGAAGGCACGGGCGATGGCCACGCGCTGCTGCTCACCACCGGAGAGCTCGCCGGGCATGCGGTCCTCCTTGCCGCCGAGTCCGACCAGCTCCAGCACCTCGGGCACCACCTTGTTGATGGCGCTCTTGGGCTTGCCGATCACCTCCAGCGCGAAGGCGACGTTCTGCGCGACCGTCTTGTTCGGCAGCAGGCGGAAGTCCTGGAAGACGGTGCCCAGCTGGCGGCGCATGTGCGGCACCTTCCAGTTGGACAGCTTGCCGAGGTCCTTGCCCATCACGTGCACCGCGCCCGTGGACGGGCGCTCCTCGCGCAGGCACAGGCGCAGGAACGTGGACTTGCCGGAGCCGGACGAGCCGACCAGGAAGACGAACTCACCCTTCTCGATCTCCAGCGAGACGTTGTCCAGGGCGGGACGGTTCTGCTTGGGATAGGTCTTGGAGACGTTGTCGAATCTGATCACGGCTGCATCACGGAGGCCATCCTAGGCGGCGCCAATCCTCGGTCCGTCCACCCCGGAGGCCCGGTCCGGGGGCGGGCGACGGGAGCGCAGGGGGCCGCTCCCGGCTTGGGACCATACGCGAAGCGGCGGCCGGCCCGCAGGGGCGGCGGAGGACAACGTTCGAATTCTGGGGGAGAATGCCCGGTTATGCCCCGAAAATTGCGAGGCATCTCACAGCCCGGGCGCCGGAACGGTCAGAACCTGGCAGAGTGGAGGGGGCGGCCGTCCTGCGGCCGCTCCCCCGCACAGGGCAATCCGAGGAACCAAAGCCCCGTCCGGTGCGTTGGCTGTAGCAGCGAGGAGGAGATCGCATGACCTGCGACCATCTGGTGTGCGCCAACTGCAACGGCCGCGTGAGCGAAGGCCGTTGCCCCGTGTGCCGCGCCAACCGGGCCCGGCTGCAGGAGCAGCAGGGGCCGCTCGCCGCACTCTCCCCCGCGATGCTGCTGGCCCTGGTGGCCGCCCTGTTCGCGGTGGCGCTGATCGCGCGGCAGGCGCTGGCCTGAGACCCGAAGCACGAGAAGGGGCCCCGACCGGTCGAACCGGTCGGGGCCCCTTTCACGTAGAACCCGGTGAGGCCGCTTACTGCGCGGCGGTCCCGCGCTGCTTGCGCCAGCGGATCCCGGCCTCGATGCTGTGCTCGATTTTCATCGAGGCCGGAATCCTCACGCCTGCGCGGCCGTTTCCCTCTGCTTCCGCCAACGGATTCCGGCCTCGATGAACCCGTCGATGTCGCCGTCCAGGACGGCCTGCGGGTTGCCGGCCTCGAACGCGGTGCGGACGTCCTTCACCATCTGGTACGGGTGCAGGACGTACGAGCGCATCTGGTTGCCCCAGGAGCTGCCGCTGTCCTTGAGCGCGTCCATCGCCGCCTTCTCCTCCTGGCGGCGCCGCTCGAGCAGCTTGGCCTGGAGGACGTTCATCGCGGACGCCTTGTTCTGGATCTGCGAGCGCTCGTTCTGGCAGGAGACCACGATGCCGGTCGGGAGGTGCGTGATGCGCACCGCCGAGTCGGTGGTGTTGACGCCCTGGCCGCCGGGGCCGGAGGCGCGGTAGACGTCCACGCGCAGCTCGCCCTCGTCGATGTCGACGTGGTCGGACTGCTCGACGACGGGGAGCACCTCGACGCCGGCGAAGGAGGTCTGGCGGCGGCCCTGGTTGTCGAAGGGCGAGATGCGCACCAGGCGGTGGGTGCCCTGCTCGACGGAGAGGGTGCCGTAGGCGTACGGCGCCTTGACCGTGAAGGTCGCGGACTTGATGCCGGCCTCTTCGGCGTACGAGGTGTCGTACACCTCGGTCGGGTACCCGTGCCGCTCGGCCCAGCGCAGGTACATGCGCATCAGCTGCTCGGCGAAGTCGGCGGCGTCCACGCCACCGGCCTCGGCGCGGATGTTGATCAGCGCCTCGCGGGAGTCGTACTCGCCGGACAGGAGGGTGCGGACCTCCAGCTCCTCGACCGCCTTCTGGACGGAGACGAGCTCGGTCTCGGCCTCGGCGCGGGTGTCCGCGTCGTTCTCGTCCTCGGCGAGCTCGAACATGACGACCAGGTCGTCGATGCGGCCGCGCAGGCCCTCGACGCGGCGCAGTTCGCCCTGGAGGAAGGAGAGCCGGCTGGTCACCTTCTGCGCGTTCGCGACGTCGTCCCACAGGCTGGGGGCGGCTGCCTCCTCCTCCAGGACCGCGATGTCGGCCCGGATCTTGTCCAGGTCGAGGACGGCCTCGATCGACCCCATGGTCGTATCGAGGTTCTTGAGCTCTTCGGAAGGATCGACGGCTGCCACGCCCCCAGGGTAATGGTTCCGGGGGTGGTCATGACGACACCCCCGTTACGGATGGGGCGGGGGAGCACTCGGGGCGGTCGCGTGGACGGCCGGGCGGCCCTGGCCCGGGGCCGTGGCGGGGCCGGTGGCGGCGAAGGCCGTCCAGGCCGCGGCGGCGCCCGCCAGCAGCAGGACGGTGGCCAGCAGGACGGCCAGCAGGCGGCGCCGGCGCAGCAGCGCCTGGCGGTCCCGGCGGTGGCCGGGGGCGGTGCGCTGGGCCCGGGACTCGGCGGCGTACGCGGCCAGCTCCTCGGCGGAGGGGCGGCGCAGGCTGGTGTGGGTGTCCCGGGTGGAGTCCGGGGCGATCCCGGGCACCAGCGGGACGGCGGGGCCGCGGCGGCGCTTGTGGGCGCCGGGGGCGGCGTCCACCTCGGCGTAGACCGCCTCGCCGGGGGTCAGCTGCTCCTCGGCCGGGGCGCGGACCTGGGAGGGCACGGCGAGGACGGGCAGCCCGGCCAGGGAGGGCAGCTGCTCGCGCAGCCTGGAGGCCAGCTCGGCGGCCCGCAGCCGGGAGGCGGGGGCCTTGGCCAGGCACTCGGAGATGATGCGCCACAGCCCGTCCGGCAGGCCCGGGATCGGCGGCACCTGCTCGGTGACGTGCCGGCGCAGTACCGCGCCGGTGTGGCCGCCGCCGAAGGGGGTGGAGCCGGCCAGCAGCTCGTACAGCACGGTGGCGAGGGCGTAGATGTCGACGGCGGCGCGCGGCTCCAGGCCCTCGATGATCTCGGGGGCGAGGTAGTCGGGGGTGCCGATGATGCGGGTGGCGCGGGTGCGGCGCGGGGCGTCGACCAGCCGGGCCACGCCGAAGTCGGTGAGCTTGGCGCGCGGGGCGCCGCCGGGGCCGGGGGCGGTGGCGAGGTCCAGCAGGACGTTCTCCGGCTTGACGTCGCGGTGGACGATCCCGGCGGCGTGCGCGGCCGCGAGGCCGTCCGCGACGTCGGCGATGACGGAGGCGGCGATCTGCGGGGGCAGGGCGCCGTCGCGCTCCAGGCGCGAGCGCAGGTCGGTGCCCTGGACGAGCTCCATGACCAGGGCGAGGTCGTCGCCGTCCACGACCATGTCGCGCACGCCGACCACCCGGGGGTGGTCGAGGCTGGTCAGCGCGGCGCGCTCCTGGACGAACCGCCCGACCAGCACCTGGTCGGCGGCGAGGTCCTCGCGCAGCAGCTTGACCGCCACCGGGCCGTCCGGCCCCTCACCGAGCCAGACCGTCCCGGCCGAGCCCCGGCCGATGACCTGGTGGACGGTGTACCGGCTGCCGATCTTGCGTGCCAATGTGCTGCTCCGTGGGCGGCGCGGGAGCGCTCCGGCGGGCCGGCGCGCTCGGTGGGGCGGGACAACAGCGACCAACCTACGCGCCCGAGGGCCCCCTGCGGGGCGCCTGAGGGGGCCCGGACGGCAGTCTCGGGCGGGAAATCTCGTGAATTGTCGACAAAGCGTCAATCCTGCCGTCCGGGCGGGCACTCGCCCGCTCGAGGTCAGTTCTTCGAGCTGCCGAAGACGTCGTCGATCCAGCCCTTGGCGGTGTCGAACCAGCCCACCACGTCGTCCCAGTACTGCGGCAGCGCCGTGAAGTGCCACAGCGCGAACCCGGCCACGACCAGCACCACCAGGATCAGCAGGCAGCCCTTCAGGCAACCGAGGCCCGGGATGTACATCCGGTTGCGGCTGCGCGGACGGCGCTCGCGCGGCGGGGCGCTCTCCCGGCGCGGGGGCTCCGGCTCCTCGCGGCGCTGCGGGGGCTCGCGATGCTGCGGGGCCGGGGGCTCGGTGCGGCGGGGGGCCGGGGCGGGCGCGGGCGGGTAGCCGCCCTGCGGCTGGCCGTAGCCGCCGGGGGCCTGCCGGTAGCCGCCGGGCGGCTGGGGGCGGGCGCCCTGCTGGGTCTGCGCCTGGGCCTGTGCCTGGGCCGCCTGCCCGGCTTGGTAGGGCGGCGGGGCGACGGGCGGGCGCTGGGAGTAGCCGGGGGGCGGCGGCGGGCCCTGGCGGCGCGGGTCGGGGCGGTGGCCGCCGGGGGGCTGGGGCTGCTGCTGGCCCGGGTACCCCTGGTGTCCGGGGTGGCCGCCCTGCTGGGGCTGGCCCCCCTGCATGGCCTGATAGGGCGCCGGGGCGACCTGCGGGTCCTCGAAGTCCTCCGGCCCGAAGTAGCCGACCTGGGTCTGCTGGTTGCGGTCGCGGGCCGCGCGCAGCTGCGTCTGCCACGGGTGCGGCGTCTCCTCCTGCGGCGCGCCGGGCACCGCGGGAGCGCCGGGCGGGGGCGGCGGGACGGCGGCGGGCGGCATCACCTGCGTACGGTCCTGGGAGCCGTACGGGGGCGCGGGCGGCGGCTGGGTGCCCATCATCTGCGTGGCCGCGGCCGGGTCGTACTGCGGGGCGGAGCCGCCGGGCAGCACCTGGGTGCGGTCCTCGCCGAACGGCGCGGCCGGCACGGCGGGCATGCTGCCGGGGACGGCGGTCGGCCGCGGGTCCGGCAGCAGCAGGGCGCCCACGGCGAGCGCCTCGTCCACCGCCGCCGGGGAGGCGTGCACGCCGACCCCGGCCGCGACCACCCGCAGGGCGCGGGCCAGCGCGGTGGCGCTCGGCCGCTGCGACGGGTCCTTGCGCAGGCAGCGCTCGATCACCGTCCACAGCGGTTCCGGCATGGTGCTGGGCCGCTGCGGCTGCTGCGCCAGGTGCGCCTGGAGGACGGCGAGCGCGCCGTCGCCCTGGAACGGCTGGCGGCCGGTGACCAGCTCGTACAGCATGATCCCGGCGCCGTACACGTCCACCGCGGAGGTCTGCGGGCGGCCCTCGGCGGATTCCGGGGCGACGTAGGCGGGGGTGCCGACGAACTCGTGGGTGCGGGTGATGCCCGGGGAGTCGGCGAGGCGGGCGATGCCGAAGTCCGTCAGCAGCGGGTGCATCTGCTCGGTGCCGTCCACCACGGCGGTGGCGAGCAGTACGTTGGCCGGCTTGAGGTCGCGGTGGACGATCCCGTCCGCGTGGCTGGCCGCCAGCGCGTCCGCGACCTGGGCCATCAGCAGGGAGCCCGCGATCGGGCTGAACGGGCCGTTGGCGCGCAGGTAGCGGGCCAGGTCGGGGCCATCGACCAGGTCCATCACCAGGGCGAGCAGCTCGCCCTCGACGACGAGGTCGCGGACGCGGACGATGTTGGGGTGGGTCAGGCGCAGCAGCAGCGAGCGCTCCCGCAGGAAGCGCATCACCACGTCCGGGTCGGCCGCCAGCTCCTCGCGCAGCACCTTGATCGCCACCCGCTGCCCGGGCTCGCTGCCCGGCACCTGGACGTCGGCGCGCACCAGGCCGCGCCAGACGGTGCCCGTGGCACCCCGTCCGAGGGTCTCATCGAGCAGATACTTGCTGCCGACTGGCCGCACCTTGTCGTACTCCTCGCCGTGCCGCCCGCGCGGGGCGCTCCTCCGCCGGTGCGGTGAGCCTGCCGGGCCCGTGTCTGCGGCCACTCTAACGGTGCCCGTACGGGTTTTTGAGGCGCCCGGCAGAGCTTGGGAACAGGGTTGGGGGAGAACCCCTAGGGGAGGCCCCGAGGCGGTCGCGGAGAGCTCCCCGGGCACCGGTTGACCTGACCCACCGTCGCCTCCAACATGGCGATGATCGCAAGATCGTCAAATCCGGTACCGTGCGCGGACCGTCCGTGACGGATGGCAGGATGGACACTCGCCACTCGTGTGGCCCAACGGGTCCCCGCAACCGCCCGGCGCGGCCGCGACGACACCCGGCAGCGGTACCAGGCTCCACACCAGCAGAAGGGACCCGCGGGCGAGATGCAGATCCGGCTGACCGTCCTCCGACCGCGCAGCGGCCCGGCCGCCGCCGGCTCCGCCATCCCCTACGTCGACGTGCTGGTCACCGCCCCCGTCGGCACCGCCCTCGGCGCCCTCGCGGGGGCGCTCGCCGGCGCCGTGGGCGTGCGCGGGCCCCGGGCCGCCACCCACGTGCACCTGTACGCCGGGGCGCACCGCGTGGACGAGCACACCCTCCTCGGCCACCCCCCGCTGCTCGACGGCGCCGTCCTCAGCCTCAACGAGCCCGACCCGACCGCCGACGACCCCGACGACGCCCTCGCCGCGGCCGAACTGCGCGTCGTCGGCGGGCCCGACGCCGGCGGCGTCCACCGGCTGCACGGCCGGGAGATCCGCATCGGCCGCTCCGGCGAGGCCGACGTCCCCCTCGACGACCCGGACGTCTCCCGGCTGCACCTCGCCCTCCACCTCGCCGACGACGGCCGGGTCACCGTCCGCGACCTCGGCTCCACCAACGGCACCACCCTCGACGGCCGGCTCGTCCCGCCCGGGCCGCCCGAGGAGGCCGTCGCCCTGGAGCCCGGGGGCCTGCTGCGGATCGGCGAATCCACCCTGCTGCTCGCCGCCCCCGAACCCGCCGAGGCCCCGCCCGCCCGCGCCGCCCTGCCGGACGGCCACGGCCACCTCCAGCTCGCCGCCCCCGGACCCGCCCGTCCGGCCCCGGCCGCCGTCGAGCCGCCCGCCACGCCCGAGCCCGCCTCCGGCCGTGGCCGGGGCCTGTTCTCCCTGCTGCCGGGCCGCGCCGCCGAACCGCCCGGCCAGGAGAACGCCGAACGCCACCACGCCGCCGTACGGCTGCGCCAGACCGCCGCCCAGCGCGAGCGCTTCCCCGACCTCGCCACCCTGCTGCTCAACGCCGTCGGCCCCGGCCCCCGGCTCTGGGAGCGCGGCCCCGGCCACCCCGACGCCCTCACCCTGCGCCTGGGCACCGCCGACCGCCCCGGCGGCCCCGGCACCACCCCGGGCACCGTGCTGCCCTCGGTGCCCGTCACCCTCGACCTCCAGACCGCCGGCAGCCTCGGCCTCAGCGGCCCCCGCGAGCGCCTCGACGCCCTCACCCGCGCCGTCGTCGCCCAGCTCGCCGCCCTGCACCCGCCCACCGGGCTCAGCCTCGTCGTCGTCGACGCCGACCGCTCCCGCACCCCCGAGGACCGCGCCGACACCTGGGCCTGGGCCCTGTGGCTGCCCCACCTGCGCCCCGCCGACGGCCAGGACTGCCGGCTGCTGCTCGGCCTCGACGAGGACCAGGCCACCGCCCGCCTCACCGAGCTCACCTCCCGGCTCAGCGGCCCCATCGGCCTCGGCGGCCACCCCGCCACCGTCGTCGTGGTCGACGGCCGCCCCGCCACCGAGGCCTCCCGGCAGGCCCTCGACCTGCTGCTGCGCCAGGGCCCCGCCGTCGGCATCTTCCCGATCTGCCTCGCCGAACAGCCCGAACTGCTCCCCCGGGGCCTCGGCGCCACCGCCCTGATCACCGGCGAGGTCGGCACCCACCTCTCGCTCGACCGCCCGGTCGCGCGCGGCCGCGAGACCCTCCACGAGGTCTCCATCGACGCCGTCTCCGACGCCTGGGCCGAGCGCCTCGCCCGCGTCCTCGCCCCGCTGCGCGAAGCCGCCCCCGCCTCCCGGGGGCCCCTGCCGGACGCGCTGCGCCTGCTCGACCTGCTCCAGCTCGACACCGTCACCCCGGCCAAGCTCTCCGCGCGCTGGGAAGCCCACACCGGCGGCATCGGCGCGGCCACCGCCCTGCTCGGCACCACCCGGGACGAGCTCTGCACCCTCGACCTCGCCGACCCCGAACTCTCCCTCCCCTCCCCCGACCCCGGCGGCCCGCACCTGCTCGTCGGCGGCGCCCGCGGCTCCGGCAAGACCGAGCTGCTGCGCACCCTGATCGCCTCCCTCGCCGTCTCCGAACGGCCCGAACGGCTGGCCGTCAGCATCATCGAGGGCCGGGCCCCGGGCACCGACGGCCAGGACGGCCTCGACGGCTGCACCGAGCTGCCGCACGTCACCGAGCTGGTCAACGCCGCCGCCGACCCACGCGCCGCGCTGCTCGCGGCGGAGGCCCTGGAGGACGAACTCACGCTGCGGGAGCGGCTGTTCGACGGGCTGGACTTCGCCTCCTGGCACGCGGCGCAGATCCTCGACAAGCAGGGCCTGGACGGGCAGAGCCTGGACGCCGACCGCGCCCAGGTCCCGGTGCCGGCCGTGGTCGGCGGCGCCGCCGGCCCGGCCCCCCGGATCATCCCGCCGCGCTCCCCCGAGCCCCCGGCGCCCGTGCCCACCGCCCCGGCCGGCCCCTCCCCCGCGCGCCTGGTCGTCGTCGTCGACGACTACGACGCCCTGCTCTCCCCCACCTCCCCGGCCGGCCGCCCCCTCGCCCGCGCCCTCGCCTCCGTCGCCCGCCGCGGCGGCCCGCTCGGCATCCACCTCGCCGTCACCACCGGCCGCCCCGAGGACAGCGCCGGCACCGAGGTCGACGAGGCCGCCCTGCTGCGCATCGCCCTGCGCACCGAGGACCCGGCCGACTCCGACCTCCTCATCCACCTCGGCGACGCGGCCGCCCTCCCCGAGGACACCCCCGGCCGCGGCTACCTGCGCCTCCCCGACGGCGGCGTCACCGCCTTCCAGACCGCCAGAATCAGCGGCCGCATCCCCCGCACCGCCACCCTGCGCCCCACCGTCGTCGCCATAGACCCCCTCCAGCTCGGCGCCCCACCCGCCCGCCGCCCCGTCCGCGAACTCGGCAACGGCCCCACCGACCTCGCCCTCCTCGCCAGCGCCCTCCAACGCGCCGCCTCCCGCTGAGGCCCTGCGGAGCCTTGAGGTTGGAGTGGGCTCGTGTCCGGGACACGAGCGCCCCTTCCCCTCTGTCGCCCCGTCGCAGACCTAGGAAGGCCGGGTCAGCCGAGGTGGGCTTTTGTACTTGTTCCGCCCCGCCGCGATAACAATCGCGGCGGGGCGGAAGCACATGCGGCCGAGCAGGAACCTGACGAGAACCGGGCGGGCCCGCGTCAGAGACGAGGGCCCGCCCACACACGCAGGTCCCCCACCCGCCCGCCCCTTCCCAAAACCACAAACTAACGGCGGCCCCGGCCAAACCGGCCGGGGCCGCCGAAGCAATAAGCGATATGATCCGAATCGACCGGTCTGAGCGCTTCTCAGACCGATCGCCTTGCAGCCGTCAGGCGTCCCATGAAGTCACGGTGGGCACTGACCACTCTGCGGCCGTCGCTGCGAGATCATCCGGAAGTAGGGCGACCAGCAAGGCCCTGCCATCAGCAACGGCCTTCAACGCGGCTTCCTGAGCCTCGTCCTTGGTGTCGAACATGCCATCACCCACGGTCTCGTTGTGGGGCGGTTCGCCAACCTCCCCGACCCACTGCGACGCCCCCGGCCATACCCGAACATGGGTGAGCCGGGAAGGCTCCGGAAGCCCGATAACACCCCGAGCTGCGGCTTCCTTGATCACGTCTTCGATCGTCATGTCTGGGCTCTCCTCATCTCGGCCAGCGCGGCGTCCAGTCGCGCGGAGCGGACCACAGTGGAAAGGTCGGTAGCTGTGTGGGCATAGTGCTCGGCTTCTTCCCGCGCGCCCTGGCGGTAGAGCACTGTTGCCAGTTGGGCGGTATCGATCGCCTTCGAGCGGGCACGGTTGGAGGTCTGGGAGTCCGCGGCTCGGCGGAGGCGGGACACCAGGTCGGAGACAGGCCTCCCCTTGACCGTCGCGAGCAGGTAGAGGGCGTGTCCGGTCTCGCCGTGCAGCTTGTGCTCGGTGAAGTACCACATCCAGCGCGGCTCGCTACGGAGATCACTGACGCGGCTGTAGATCGACTCCGCGAGAGCGATCTGCCGACTCGCCAGCCTCGACGGTGTCGGGCGCGGCGGCCATCCGAACTCCTTCGTAGGTCACTCACGCCAACGATAGCGCCGCCCGCCCCGCCCGAAGGGCGCAAACGGAACGGGCCCGCGTCCGGTCGGACGCGGGCCCTCCTTCTGGCTAGTTGGGGGTCAGGCGGTGCACTTGAGGGTGCGGTTGGCCAGGGTGAGGCCGGTGACCTTGGCGTCGGTGACGGTGAACTCGTAGGTCCAGCCCGGCTGGCCCTCGACGGGGAGGGTGAAGCTGCCGTACTTGTCCTTCACCAGGCCCTTGGAGCCGTAGGCGGCCTGGACGGCGTCGGCGGTGGAGCCGACGCCGATGCCCTCGGCGGTCCTGGCGTCGGCGGGGGCGACGAGTTCGCGCAGGCCGGAGGTGGCGAAGGAGACGCGGCCGCTGGTGGCGAACGCCTTGTTCCTGGTCTCGCGGGCGGTCAGCATGTCGACGCTGGACTGGGCGGCGTCGGCCATCAGCTTGGCGTCGGCGGCGGAGTTCTGGGCGGAGCCGGCCGCCTGGGCGGCGATGTTCGCGGAGTCGGCGGCGGAGGCGTTGGGCGGCAGGGTGGGCACCGCGCCCGGCTGCTTGGCGGCGGCCGCGTCGGCCTTGCCGTTGAGGTCCTTGAACTTGGCCTCGGTGGCCGCCTCGGCGTCCATCCGCACCTTGTCCGGCGCGGGACCGCCCTTGTAGGAGAAGTCGGTGCAGCCGTCGAGCAGGGAGACCGGCGCGGTCTCCAGGGTGCCCCCGGCCAGGGCCGCGTCCTTGGTGATGCCCGGCTTCAGGCCCCGGTAGCCCGCGGCGCTGAACGCCTCCGGGCCCTTGCTGGTGGCCGCCGCCGAGGCCGCTGCCGGAGCCGCGTCGTCCTTCTTCTTGTCGGACGAGCAGGCCCCCGCCCCGGCGACGACCAGCGCCACCATCATGCTCGCACCGACGACGCGAACCGATCCTCGGTTCTTCCTCATGTCCAAACCCCCCTGGTTGAATTCGATCATCCTATCCAAGGCACGAGAGAGGCCCGCACCCGGTTTCCCAGGTGCGGGCCCCACTGCGGGCACTGCCAGGCGTCAGCGCATCGAACCCGTGCGCAGCAGCGTGCGGATGACGCGCATCGCGACCGACAGGCTGGACAGCTCGTAGTTGTCCGAACCCCTTATGTCGTCGAGGGTGCTCTTCGCGCGGTTCAGCAGGGTGCCGTTGAGCTCCGCCCAGGCGCTGTAGCGCTCCTCCGGGGTGGCGCCCTCGGGGCCGCAGGCCAGGATGTCGGCGGTCAGCGCCGCGTGCGCCGCGAAGAGGTCCTCGCGGATCGCGGCCCGGGCCATCGACGACCAGCGGTCGGTGCGGGGCAGGTCGATGATGCGGTCGAGCAGGTGCGAGATCTGCAGGCGGTCGCCCAGGTCGTAGTACAGCTCGGCGACGTCGGCGACGTCCTTGCCCGAGCGGTCCGCGACCTCGGTGATGTCCAGCGTCGGGAAGGTGGAGGACAGGCCCGCGATCCGGACGGCCAGCTCCTCCGGCACCCCGGCGCCGGCGAGGTCGCCGTACACCTTCTCGTACCAGGCCAGGTCCTCGCCGCGCAGCGGCTTGGGCAGCGAGCCCCAGACCTGGTTGACCCGGTCGTGGAAGAACTCGATGGTGCCGGCGATGTCGAGCGGCTGGCGGCGGTTGTTGAGCATCCACCGGGTGGCGCGCTCGACGAGGCGCCGCGAGTGCAGCCGCATCTTGGTCTGGACGCGCGCCGGGACCTTGTTGTCCAGGCCCTCGATCTGCGCCCAGATCTCCTCCAGGCCGAAGACGGCCCGCGCCGCGGTGTGCGTCCGGGCGATCTCCTCGTACGTGGCGCCGGTCTCCTCCTTCAGGCGGAAGGCGAAGGTGCAGCCACCGCGGTTGATCGTGTCGTTGACGATCAGCGTGGTGATGATCTCGCGGCGCAGCGCGTGGTTGTCGATCGCGTCGGCGAACCTGGTCCGCAGGGCGCTGGGGAAGTACTCGTGCAGCGCGGTGCGGAAGTACGGGTCGTCGGGCAGGTCGGTGGCGAGCAGCTCGTCGGCCAGGATGATCTTGGTGTAGGCGAGCAGGACGGACATCTCGGGCTGCGAGAGCCCGCGGCCACCCTGCTGGCGCTCACGGATCTGGCGCTCGGCGGGCAGGAACTCCAGGCCGCGGTCGAGGCGGCCGGCCGCCTCGAAGCGGTTGATCATCCGGGCGTGGACGTTGACCATGCTGTGCGCCTGGGCGACGGCGTTGGCCAGGACGACGTTCTGCGCGTAGTTGTTGCGCAGCACCAGGTGGCCGACCTCGTCGGTCATCTCGGCGAGCAGGGCGTTGCGCTGCTTGACCGTCATGTCGCCCTCGGCGACGACCTGGTTGAGCAGGATCTTGATGTTGACCTCGTGGTCCGAGGTGTCCACACCGGCCGAGTTGTCGATGGCGTCGGTGTTGATCCAGCCGCCGCTGCCCTCGGGGCCGCCCACGGCCGCGTACTCGATGCGGCCCAGCTGGGTGCAGCCGAGGTTGCCGCCCTCGCCGACGACGCGGGCGCGGACCTGCTCGCCGTTGACGCGGATGGCGTCGTTGGCCTTGTCGCCGACCTCGGCGTTGGTCTCGGTCGACGCCTTGACGTAGGTGCCGATGCCGCCGTTCCAGAACAGGTCGACGGGCGACTGGAGGATGGCCTTCATCAGCTCGGCCGGGGTGAGGCGGGCCTCCTGGACACCCAGCACGGCCCGGACCTGCGCGCTGACCTGGATCGACTTCGCCGAGCGGGGGAAGACCCCGCCGCCGGCCGAGATCAGCGACTTGTCGTAGTCGTCCCAGGAGCTGCGCGGCAGCTCGAACAGGCGGCGGCGCTCGGCGTAGGAGACGGCCGCGTCCGGGTTCGGGTCGAGGAAGATGTGGCGGTGGTCGAAGGCGGCGACCAGGCGGATGTGCTCGCTGAGCAGCATGCCGTTGCCGAAGACGTCACCGGACATGTCGCCGATGCCGACGACGGTGAAGTCCTCGCTCTGGGTGTCGACGCCGAGCTCGCGGAAGTTGCGCTTGACCGACTCCCAGGCGCCGCGGGCGGTGATGCCCATGCCCTTGTGGTCGTAGCCGGCCGAGCCGCCGGAGGCGAAGGCGTCGCCCAGCCAGAAGCCGTACGACTCCGCGACGCCGTTGGCGATGTCGGAGAAGGTCGCGGTGCCCTTGTCGGCGGCGACGACGAGGTAGGTGTCGTCCTCGTCGTGGCGGACCACGTCGGCCGGGTGGACGACCTCGCCGGCCACCAGGTTGTCGGTGATGTCCAGCAGCGCCGAGATGAACGTCTTGTACGAGGAGACGCCCTCGGCCAGCCAGGCGTCGCGGTCCACCGACGGGTCCGGCAGCTGCTTGGCGACGAAGCCGCCCTTGGCGCCGACCGGCACGATGACGGTGTTCTTGACCATCTGGGCCTTGACCAGGCCGAGGATCTCGGTGCGGAAGTCCTCGCGCCGGTCGGACCAGCGCAGACCGCCGCGGGCGACCTTGCCGAAGCGCAGGTGCACGCCCTCGACCTGCGGCGAGTACACCCAGATCTCGAAGGCCGGGCGCGGGGCCGGCAGGTCCGGGATGGCCTGCGGGTCGAACTTCATCGACACGTAGGAGTGCCACTCGCCGGAGCCGTCGTGCTGGAAGAAGTTGGTCCGCAGCGTGGCCTTGATGAGGTTCAGGAAGGAGCGCAGGATGCGGTCCTCGTCCAGCGAGGCGACCTCGTCGAGCGCGCCGGACAGCTCCTCCAGGATGCCCTCGGTCAGCTCGTCCGCGCCCAGCCGGTGGCTCGGGCTGAGCCGGGCCTCGAACAGGTTGACCAGCAGCCGGGTGGTGTGGGTGTTGTTGCGGAGCGCGTCCTCCATGTAGTCCTGGGAGAACGTGGAGGACGCCTGGCGCAGGTACTTGGCGTACGCGCGCAGCACCATCGCCTGGCGCCAGGTCAGCCCGGCGGTGAGGACCAGCTCGTTGAAGCCGTCGTTCTCGGCCTTGCCGGTCCAGGTGGCGGCGAAGGTCTCCTGGAAGCGCTCGCGGGCCTCGTCGGGGAGCTCGGTGGCCTCGCGCAGCCGCAGGCCGAAGTCGTACACCCACGCGGTGGTGCCGTCCGAGCGGCGCAGCGCGTACGGGTGCTCGTCCAGCACCTCGACGCCCAGGCGCTGCAGCACGGGCAGGACCTCGGTGAGCGAGATCGGGCCGCCGACGCGGTAGATCTTGAAGCGGCGCTCGTCGTCGCCCGCGCCGACCGGCTGGTACAGGTTCAGGCGGAAGTCGCCCTCGCCGTGCAGCGACTCGATCTGCTTGATGTCGGCGACGGCGGTGCGCGGCGGGAAGTCGGCGCGGTAGCCGTCGGGGAAGGCGTTGCCGTACCTGTGGCCCAGCTCGGCGGCCTTCTCCTCGCCCAGCTCGATGTGCAGCTGGTCGTGGAAGCCGTCCATCCAGAACCGGGCGGCCTCGGCCAGGCGGTTCTCGATGCGCTCGATGTCGCTGTCGGTGAGCTGCGGCAGCGCGGTGCCGGGGGCGACGCGGACGACGAAGTGCAGCCGGGTCAGCACCGACTCGGTGGCGTACACCGTGTAGTCGATGGTGGCGCCGTTCAGCTCCTCCTTGAGGATGTCCGTGATCAGCAGCCGGATGCGCGTGGTGTAGCGGTCGCGCGGCAGGTAGATGAACGCGGAGAAGTAGCGCCCGTACTCGTCCTGGCGCAGGAAGAGGCGCAGCTTACGGCGTTCCTGCAGGTAGAGGACGCTGGTGGCGATGGAGAGCAGCTCGGAGGCCGAGGTCTGGAAGATCTCGTCCCGGGGGAAGGTCTCCATGATCTGCAGCAGGTCGCGGCCGTCGTGGCTCTCGCTGGAGAAGCCGGAGTCGTCCAGCACCTCCTGCACCTTGCGGCGCACCACCGGGATGCGGGTGACGGACTCGGTGTACGCGGCGGAGGAGAACAGGCCGAGGAAGCGGCGCTCGCCGATCGGCTCGCCGGCGGCGTTGAACTTCTTCACGCCGACGTAGTCGAGGTAGGCGGGGCGGTGCACGGTGGAGCGGCTGTTGGCCTTGGTGAGGACGAGCAGCTTCTTCTCGTGCGCCTTGGCGCGCACCGGCGCGGAGAGCCGGCCGAACGCCTCGGAGACGGGGTGGTGGGCGCTGTCGTGGCTGTGCGGGTCGGAGCGCAGGATGCCCAGGCCGGTGCCGGCGACGGCCTTGAGGACCTCTTCGCCCTCGTGCTCGACGAGGTCGTACTCGCGGTAGCCGAGGAAGGTGAAGTGGTCGTCGGCGAGCCAGCGCATCAGCTCCCAGGCTTCGCCGACCTCCTGCTCGGGCAGGGCGGCGGGGGGCTCCTCGGCCAGCTCGTCGGCCAGGCGCAGCGCGCTGTCGCGCATCTTGCCCCAGTCCTCGACGACCTCGCGGACGTCACCGAGGACGCGGCGCAGGCTGGTCTCGATGGTGCGCAGGTCCTCGCGGTCCGTCTCGCGGTCGATCTCGATGTGCATCCACGACTCGACGGTCGCGTCGGCGGGCCACTCGGTGCCGGCGGCCTGGCTGCGGGAGCAGGCGTCGATGTCGAGGATCTCCAGCAGCTTGCCGGTGATGTCACGGCGGACGAGCAGCTGCGGGTGGATCACGATGTGGATCGCGCGGTCCTGGCGGGACAGCTCGTTGGTGACGGAGTCGACCAGGAAGGGCATGTCGTCGGTGACGACCTCGACCACGGTGTGGCCGCAGGACCAGCCGTTCTCCTCGACCGAGGGGGTGTGGACCCGCACCTCGGCGGTGCCCTGGGGGCGCTTGAGGCCCAGGCGGTAGTGGGAGGCGGCCGCGCCGTACACGTCGACCGGGTCGCGGTCGACCAGGTCCTCGGGCGCGGTGTGCAGGTAGTAGTGGTGCAGGTACGCGGTCAGAGCACCGTTGCTCAGACCCTCCCCCGGCGCCGCTCCCCCCACCTGGCTGTTCTCAGCGGCTGCGGCTGCCTTCTTGAGCAGTTCGGCCTTGGCTGCGTCCAGCTTGGTCTGCATGACTTCTTGGCTCCTGTCGCGCGCCGTTGCGTGACTCGGTGGTGTGTGGATGAACACCGACGGGTCTATCGCAATCCTGCCGCACCTTCCGACTGAAAGGGGCTCATGGCACGCATGAAACGCCCGCACAGTGGGTAGGACGGTTCGTCCTGCGAAAGCCACCCGACGACGCCAGCCAGCCTAACCGGATCAATCGAAGGTGCACAGGTACAGGTAGGCACAAAGATGCAGGATGTCCGGGCCGTCCTGGACACCATGTCCAAACCGGAGGCTGATGTTCGCTTTCAGCCCATATGGGGGTAACCGGATGTGGTCGGAGGGACGAAGGTCTCCTTGATCGCCCGCGCCGAGGTCCAGCGCAGCAGGTTCTGCGCGGCGCCCGCCTTGTCGTTGGTCCCGGAGGCCCGGGAGCCCCCGAAGGGCTGCTGGCCGACGACGGCCCCGGTGGGCTTGTCGTTGATGTAGAAGTTGCCCGCGGCGAACCGCAGCTCCTCCACGGCCTGGGCGATGGCGTAACGATCCTGCGCGATCACCGAGCCGGTCAGCCCGTACGGGGCGCCGGAGTCGACGCGGCCCAGCACGTCCTCCCAGCGGGAGTCCTCGTAGACGTGGATCGCGAGGACCGGGCCGAAGTACTCGGTGCGGAAGATCTCGCCCCGGTGGTCGGAGGAGACCAGGACGGTCGGGCGGACGAACCAGCCGATCGCGTCGTCGTACTGGCCCCCGGCCGCCAGCTCGACCGTCGGGTCCGCCTTCGCCCGGTCGATCGCCGTACGGATCCTCTCGAAGGCCCGCTTGTCGATCAGGGCGCCCATGAAGTTCGACAGGTCGGTGACGTCGCCCACCGTCAGGGCGTCGACCTCGGCGAGGAACTCGTCCTTGATCCGCTGCCAGAGGCTGCGCGGCAGGTAGGCGCGGGAGAGCGCCGAGCACTTCTGGCCCTGGTACTCGAAGGCGCCGCGGACCAGGGCCGTCCTGAGGATGTCCGGGTCGGCCGAGCGGTGGGCCAGCAGGAAGTCCTTGCCGCCGGTCTCGCCGACGATCCTCGGGTAGGTGCGGTAGCCGCCGATGTTGGCGCCGATGGTCTGCCAGAGCGACTGGAAGGTGGCGGTGGAGCCGGTGAAGTGCAGCCCGGCCAGCGCCGGATCGGCCAGCGCCACCGGGGAGACCTGGAGGCCGTCGCCGGTCACCAGGTTGATCACCCCGGGCGGCAGGCCCGCCGCCTCCAGCAGCCGCATCAGGTGGTACGCGGCCAGGGTCTGGGTCGGCGCGGGCTTCCAGACCACGGTGTTGCCCATCAGCGCGGGGGCGGTGGGCAGGTTCCCCGCGATCGCCGTGAAGTTGAACGGGGTGACGGCGTAGACGAAGCCCTCCAGCGGGCGGTGGTCCACGCGGTTCCAGACACCGGGCGAGGAGACCGGCTGCTCGGCCATGATCCGCCGGGCGAAGTGGACGTTGAAGCGCCAGAAGTCGATCAGCTCGCAGGCGGAGTCGATCTCGGCCTGCTGGGCCGTCTTGGACTGGCCGAGCATCGTGGCCGCGTTCAGCGTCTCCCGCCACGGACCGGCCAGCAGCTCGGCCGCCCGAAGGAACACCGCCGCCCGGTCGTCGAAGGAGAGCGAGCGCCACTGCCGCCCGGCCGCCAGCGCCGCGTCCACCGCCGCCCTGGCGTCCTCCCGGGTGGCGTTGCCCAGCACCCCCAGCCTGGCGGCGTGGTGGTGCGGCTGGACGACGTCGATCCGCTCACCCCCGCCGAAGCGCTGCTCGCCGCCGATCGTCATCGGCAGCGGCACCGGCTCGGCCGCCAGCTCGTCCAGGCGCCGCACCAGCCGGGCCCGCTCGGGGGTGTTCGGCGCGTACGTGAGGACCGGCTCGTTGACCGGCGTCGGCACCTCGGTGACTGCGTCGATGGGCATGACGGCTCCGTCCTGGCGGCTGGTGGCGGGGGATCACTCCAGCCTGACCAGGAGGGACGCGATCCGCCCGTTCAGACACGCGGACGGGGGGCGGGGGGCCCCCCCCCGCCCCCCGCCGGGCCCCCCCGGGGGGGGGGGGGGCGCCCCCCCCCCCGCCCCCCGTCCGTGTCCGCCGATCAGGCGGTGAGCCGCCCGGCCAGCTCCACGGCCTCGGCCAGGCTGTCCACCACCGGGACGCCGATCGGCTCCAGCTTCTCCCTGGTGTGCGAGCCGCCGGTGTACAGCACCGCGTGGGCGCCCGCCGCCAGCGCCGCCAGGGCGTCGTCCGCGGCGTCGCCGATCAGCACCGTCCGGGCAGGGTCCACCCGCCCGCCGAGCCCGTCCAGGTGCCGGACCAGCGACTCGGCCTTCTTCCCGCCGGCCGGGCCGCTGCGCCCGTCGATCCGCAGGAAGCGGTCGGTCAGCCCGAAGGCGTCGACCAGCGGCACCAGCTTCTCGTGCTGGTACATCGACAGCAGCGACTGGCTGTTGCCCGCCGACTCCCAGCCCGCCAGCAGCTCCCGCACGCCCTCGGTCAGGTCGCAGGCGGGGCTGAGCTCGACGTACCGCTCGTGGAAGGCGAGGTCCAGGCCCCGCCACTCCTCCTCGGAGGGCATCCGGCCGAGCAGCCGCTCGTAGAACCGCGGGATCGGGATCTCGTACCGCTCCCGGTACTCCTGCATGGACATCGGGCCGACCCCGATGGTCGCGAACGCGGCGTTGCTCGCCCCGAGCACCGCCTCCATGTCGTGGAAGAGCGTGCCGTTCCAGTCCCAAACGATGTGAGTGCGCACGAGGTCATACGTTAAACGGCTCGGCCGGGACCCGGGTAGGACGGGCGTCACTGGGGGCGTTACCGGGGGGCGTCACTGCTGGAAGGGGCTCAGCTCCCAGGCGTTCGCGCCGATCGGGTAGTGGTACTGCGGCCGGCCCTTGAGCGCGCTGGTGCGGAACGGTTCGCCGTCGCCGAGACCGACGGAGAGCGTGCCCTTCCGGTTGCCGCTGGACCACTCCAGTTCCAGGTACCAGCTGACGTCGTGGGACCTGGTCTCGGCGTTGACCTCGATGACCTCCGGATCCCGCTCGCTCACCTTGAGCGGCAGTCCGCTCCTGCCCCCGCTCACGACCGGACGGGGGCGGGCCGCGTCCAGGTCGAGGTCGTACGACTGGAGGCCGACCCCGCCGCCGCAGCCCTCTCCCACGGCGTAGGCGTTCCAGGGCAGCGGGGCCGCGATCCGGGCGATGCGGACGTTGAGCGCGGTCAGCACCACGGTCTCGCTGCCGGTGCCCTGCACCGTGAGCTTGATGGACTGGTACTGGCCGGGGACCGCCCCGAGCTTGGAGGCCCAGCCGGGGACGTCCAGCACCTCGGGCGGGCGGGGGACCTGCGACGGCGGGCGGTCGACGAGGAACCGGTCGCACTCGGAGTCCCAGCCGGAGGGGCGGACGGCGACGGTGATCGGTGCGCTCTCGCCCCGGTCGGTGGCGGTCGGCGTGGCGCCGGGGGTCGACGGCGGGGCCGCGGATCCGGCCGACTGCCCGGGGCCGCCGCCCGAGCCGGTCCCGCGATCGATGGCGACGGCTCCGACGGCGGCGAGCACCGCGGCGGCCGCGACGGCCGCGAGGACGCCCCGGCGCACGCGCCGCCGCTTCGGCGCGGCGGAGGTGCGCGCGGCCGGCCGCGCCTCCGGTCCGGCCACCGCCTCGGCTTCCGGTTCCGGTTCGGGTTCGGGTTCGGCTTCCACGTGCGGCTCCGGTGCCGCGGGGGCGGCCGCCTGCCGGTTCCCCCGCGCCGCGTCGGCGGCGACCCACAGCCGGTAGAGCTCGGCGTGTTCCTCCGGTGTCGCCCGGCACACCCGCGCGAAGCGCTCCAGGGACGCGAACTCCACCGGCGTCGCGTCGCCGTTGCAGTAGCGGTGCAGGGCCGACGTACTCACGTGCAGCCGCTTCGCCAGCGCGCCGTAACTGAGCCCCGACCGGCTCTTCAGCTCCTGGAGCAGCCCCGCGACCGCGTCCGCCCCCGTCGACTCCCCGATCCCCTCCGGCACCGGTCCTCCCCCCGCTCGTGCCCCGTCCCAACGCCCCGCCGAGGCGTCCCAGGCAGGTTACGTCTCCCCTGCTCAAACGCGGTAGGGGCGTCCCCGCATCCCTGATCACCGGCCCACCGTTGCGGCCGGGACGAACCGGCACGGAAGCTGACGCCGAACACCGAGAGGGAGCGAACCTGTGAGCACTGTACGGACGGCCCCGGCCGCGATACGCACCAACGACCGTCTCCGCCGCGGTGCGGTGGCACTGGCGATGGGCGGGGTCCTGCTGATGTCCGCGGCCTGCGGCGACGACAAGGACAAGGCCCCCGAGGCCGCACCCGCCACCGCCGCGACAGCCGCCACCGACGCGCCAGGCGGGGACGCCACCGCGGCGGCGCCGAAGACCTCGGCCGCGGTGCTGAACGTGGAGCCGAAGGACGGGTCCCAGGCGGTCGCACCGACCGCGCTCCAGGTGTCCGTCTCCCAGGGCAAGCTCACCGCCGTCGCCGTGACCGACAAGAACGGCAAGGCCGTCCAGGGCTCGATCACCCCGGACGGCACCGGCTGGAAGCCCTCCGCCGCGCTCGCCCCCGGCACGGCGTACTCGGTGAACGCCCAGGCGAAGGACGCCGCCGGTCTGGTCTCCGCGATCACCAGCGCCTTCACCACGGCGGCGGCCGGCAAGCAGGTGTCCACCAACGACAACATCGCCGACGGCCAGACCTACGGCGTGGGCATGATCGTCAAGGTGGACTTCAGCAGCAAGGTCGTGAACAAGGACGCCGTCGCCAAGGCCATCACCTTCGAGACGGACAACGGCACCGAGGTGAAGGGCCACTGGTTCGGCGACAACCGGCTCGACTTCCGCCCGGCGGACTACTGGAAGCCGAACACCAAGGTCACCATCCACTACCGGCTGAAGAACGTCGAGGTCGCCCCCGGCGTCTGGGGCGACGTCGACAAGGACGAACCGTTCATCATCGGCCGCTCCCAGATCACCACCGCGGACTCCGCCAAGCACCAGATCACGATCGAGCGGGACGGCAGGTCCACCACCGTGCCGGCCACCCTCGGCGACGCCCAGCACCCCTCCTGGGGCGGAATCATGGTCATCATGTCCAAGGAGCCCATCACCCACATGGACTCCCAGACCGTCGGCATGGGCAGCGAGTACAACATCCCCGACGTCCCCCACGCGATGCGGCTGACGCGGAGCGGCACCTACCTCCACGGGAACTACTGGTACAAGGGCGACCCGTTCGGCACCGAGAACACCAGCCACGGCTGCATCGCCCTCAAGGACGTGGAGGGCGGCCGCGACACCTCCCCCGCGGGGTCGTTCTACAACGGCTCGATGATCGGCGACGTCGTCAGGATCGTGAACACCAAGGAGAAGACCGTCGCCCCCGACAACGGCCTCGGCGGCTGGAACCTCACCTGGGCCCAGTGGTAGCAGCCGCCGGTAGGGCGGCGGCGGGGCGGACCGCGGGTCGTCACCCCAGGAGCGCGGGGATCTCCTGGGTCGCGAACCAGAGCAGGTCGTGGTCCTCGGCGCCGTCCACGGTGAACTGGGCATCCTGGTCGCCCGCGTCGGCCGCGGCCACCGCCGCCACCGCCGCCGTGACGTCGGCGAGGACCTCGGCGTCGGCGACGTCGGCGTGCACGGAGGCCGCCTTCGCCAGCTTCACGGGCCCGGCCAGCACCACCCGGCCGAGCGACGCCTGGTCCTGGTACTCGTCGCCGGGGAAGGGCCGCACGGCCGAGTCGGCCACGTCCAGCGCCACCACGACGCGGCGGCGCGGGGCGTCCGCGTCGGCCGCGAGCAGCCGCAGCGAGGACTGGGCGGCCCGGTTCAGCGCCGCGTACTCCAGCTCCTCCAGGTCGTCGCTGACGTACCACTCGCGCAGCGCCGGGGTCACGGCGTAGGCCGCCGACTCGTCCAGGGCACCGCCCTGGTGCGCCGCCGCCAGGCCGTTCAGGGTGGTGGGCACGTACACGCGCATCGGTGGCACTCTCCGGTCTCGTCCAGCGGCACAGCTACTCAGCGCCCCAGAATAAGCGCTGTGATCACCTACCGGGCCGCCCGCAGCACCTCGCGGGTGGTCCGCAGGGCGCTCTCCAGCACCTCACCCCGGCGGGCGGGGTCCATCATGTTGGGGCCGATGACCGCCAGATCGGCCGGGGTCGGGGCGAGCAGCCGCACCCGGACGCCCTCGGCCCGCAGCAGCGCGGCCTCGCGCAGCAGCTGCCGGGTGACGGAACGGCGGTAGCGGCTGACCAGCTGCGCCAGCACCCCGCGCGGGCGGTCCCGCCCGCGCCACTCGCGCAGCGCGGCCAGGGTGCCGCGCTCGCCCGCGCCCGGCCTCGGGGCCAGCCGCAGGGCCATCGGGGCGAGGACGTACACCTCCTCCAGGCCCCGGCCGAGCAGCAGGTCGGCGTTGGTGGCGGACCAGCAGCCGCCGTCCACGTACGCCGAGCCGTTCAGCCGCACCGGCGCGAACCAGCCGGGGATGGCGCAGGAGGCCGTCACCGCCTCCGCGGCGGAGGCGGCCGGGGCGTCCGGATCACCGAAGACCACCCGGTGGCCAGTGCGGTAGTCCACGGCGGCCACCCGCAGCGGCGAGGCGCCGCCCTCCGGCAGGGGCGCCGTGCCCAGCAGCCCCCGCACCAGCTCGCCGACCGGCGCCAGGGAACCGCGCCCGTGCGGCGCCACGGCCGAGACCATGGTCAGCAGCGGGTACTCCCCCGGGTGCCGCACGGCCTCGCGCAGCAGCCCCGGCGAGCCGATCCCGGCCCGGGGGCGGGGCGGCAGCGCGCCGCCGACGGCCGTGTCGTAGTCGAAGTCCACCCCGGCCAGCGGGCCCTCGGTGATCGGCAGGCCCCGCTGGTGATCGCGCAGCTGCTCGGGGCGCACCCCGGCGGTCAGCAGCGCGGCGAGGATCGAGCCGGCCGAGGTGCCCAGCAGCAGGTCCGCCTCGCCCGGCGGGCGTCCGGCCGCCTCCTCGACGGCGCACAGCGCGCCGACCGTCCAGGCCGCGCCGAGCATCCCTCCGCCGCCGAGGACCAGCGCGCGCCGGGGCGGGCCGGCCGAGGGCGGGGCCTCGCCCGCCACCGCCGGGGCCGGCATCGCCGCCACCCGTGTCGTCATTCCGGCCGCCCGTCCTCGTGCCGCGCCCCCGGTCAGGCTCCGATCCTGCGCGCCCGCGCCCGCCCGGCGCAACGCGGCGGGCCACCCGGGGGCCACCCGGTCCGCCGAACCCGGCGTCCCCTTTCCGGGTCGTACGGCCCGCCGGGGCCCGTCAACCGCGTGCCGGGCGAGCGGGCGCCCGGCCAGGCGCCGCATCCGTCGATTCGCCCGGATAGGTGAACTCGGCACGGATTCCCACGGGCTCGAAAACGCATTGCCGCCTCGTCCGGACGCCCTCCAGCCTGAACCTCGTCCGTACCCGCACCGCCCTGCACCGCCCTGCACCGCCCTGCACCGAGCAGCACCGTGCAGCACCGACCGCCCCGGGAGCCCCCGTGACCGCCCGCCTCAACCGCCTCGCCGCCCGCCCGCACCTCCACCCGCGCGCCTCCGACTGCGACCGGGCCGGGCGCCGCCCCCTCCACCCCCGCGCCGCCTGCGCGGCCGCCGTCGCCCCGCCGGACGACCGGGACGACGACGGTGCCCGCGCCCTGGCCGCCCGCTTCGCCCACCAGCTCGTCGAGGTGCTCACCGGCACCCGCCCCTCGGGCCAGCTGATGCGGCACACCACCCTGGACGGCTACGGGCAGCTCGCCTCGCTCGTCCGCGTCGGGGCGCTGCGCCGCGGCGGCCCGGCCGACCGGCCCCGGCTCGGGCCGGTGCACGACCGCTCGCCCTCACCCGGCGCCGTGGAGGCGTGCGTACGGGTCGACCTCGGCCGGCGCCAGCACATGGTCGCCTTCCGCCTGGAGCGCCGCGGCCCCGCCGGGCAGTGGCGGTGCACCGCCGTGGAGGCCCGGTGAGCGCGCTGCTGACACGCCCCCGGTACGAGGGGTACGAGACGGCGCAGGGCGCCGTCCCCGTGGGGGAACGGCGCCCTGTACGGCGTCCTGCGGGCCTGCCACCGACCTCGGGGGCCCGGCGGCGGGGCTCAGCCCTTGCGGCGGCGGCCCTTGGCGGACCGGGCGGCCTTGCGGCGCTCGGCGCGGGTCAGCCCGTCGCCCTCGTCCTCCGGAGCCAGGTCGTCGAAGTCACCCTCGACCACACCGCCGCCGACCTCCTCCGAGGGGGCCGTGTAGTGCAGCCGCTTCGGCTTCGGGGCCTCCAGGCCCTTGGCCTTGATCTCCGGGCGGGCGGCCGCGGCGTCCTTCTCCAGCTTGTCGAGCACCACCTCGGCGTCCTCGACCGGGACCTCCTGGACCTGCTGCTCGACGGAGATCTCCACGTTGAACAGGTAGGCGACGGACTCCTCCTTGATGCCCTCCATCATCGCGGTGAACATGTCGAAGCCCTCGCGCTGGTACTCGACCAGCGGGTCGCGCTGCGCCATCGCGCGCAGGCCGATGCCCTCCTGGAGGTAGTCCATCTCGTAGAGGTGCTCGCGCCAGCGGCGGTCCAGCACGGCCAGCACCACGCGGCGCTCCAGCTCGCGCAGGATCTCCTCGCCGAGCTGGTCCTCGCGGGCGCCGTACTGCGCCTGGACGTCCTCCTGGAGGACCTTGATCAGGTACTCGGGGGTCAGGCCGGACGGGCCGCCGACCTCCTCCTCCAGCTCCGCCAGGTCCAGGGAGACCGGGTAGAGCTGCTTGAGCGCCGTCCAGAGCTTGTCGAGGTCCCAGTCGTCCTCGAAGCCCTCGCCGGTCGCGGCCCGGACGTACGCCTCGACGGTGTCGTCCATGAAGTGGGTGATCTGCTCCTGGAGGTCCTCGCCCTCCAGGACGCGGCGGCGCTCGCCGTAGATGACCTCGCGCTGGCGGTTGAGCACCTCGTCGTACTTCAGGACGTTCTTGCGGATCTCGAAGTTCTGCTGCTCGACCTGGGTCTGCGCGGAGGCGATCGCGCGGGTGACCATCTTGGACTCGATCGGCACGTCCTCGGGCACGTTGGCCATCGAGAGCACGCGCTCGACCATGCCGGCCTTGAACAGGCGCATCAGGTCGTCGCCCAGCGACAGGTAGAAGCGGGACTCGCCCGGGTCGCCCTGACGGCCGGAGCGGCCGCGCAGCTGGTTGTCGATGCGGCGGGACTCGTGCCGCTCGGTGCCGAGGACGTAGAGGCCACCGGCCTCCTTGACCTCCTCCTGCTCCGTCTTGACGGCGGCCTTGGCCTTCTCCAGCGCGTCGGGCAGCGCGGCCACGTACTCGTCCGGGTTGTCCGTCTCGGTCAGCCCGCGCTGCGCCAGCTCGGCGGCGGCCAGGTGGTCGGGGTTGCCGCCGAGCATGATGTCGGTGCCACGGCCGGCCATGTTGGTGGCCACGGTGACGGCGCCCTTGCGGCCCGCCTGCGCGACGATCTGCGCCTCGCGCTCGTGGTGCTTGGCGTTCAGCACCTCGTGCGGGATGCCGCGCTTGCGCAGCTCCTGCGACAGGTACTCGGACTTCTCGACCGACACGGTGCCGACCAGCACCGGCTGGCCCTTCTCGTGCTTCTCGGCGATGTCCTCGACGACGGCGGCGAACTTGGCCGGCTCCGACTTGTAGATCAGGTCGGGCTGGTCGATGCGCAGCGGGTCCTTGTTGGTCGGGATCGGCACGACGCCGAGCTTGTAGATCTGGTGGAACTCGGCGGCCTCGGTGGTACCGGTACCGGTCATGCCCGAGAGCTTGTCGTACAGGCGGAAGAAGTTCTGCAGGGTGATGGTGGCCAGGGTCTGGTTCTCGTTCTGGACCTCCACCCCCTCCTTGGCCTCGATCGCCTGGTGCATGCCCTCGTTGTAGCGGCGGCCGGCCAGGATGCGGCCGGTGTGCTCGTCGACGATCATGACTTCGCCGTTCATGACGACGTAGTCCTTGTCCGCCTTGTAGAGCTCCTTCGCCTTGATGGCGTTGTTGAGGAACCCGACCAGCGGGGTGTTCACCGACTCGTAGAGGTTGTCGATGCCGAGGTAGTCCTCGACCCGGGTGACGCCCTCCTCCAGGATGCCGACGGTGCGCTTCTTCTCGTCGACCTCGTAGTCGCGGTCGATCTTCAGGCGCAGCACCAGCTTGGCGAAGTCGGCGTACCACTTGGTCGCCTGGTCGGCCGGGCCGGAGATGATCAGCGGGGTGCGGGCCTCGTCGATGAGGATCGAGTCGACCTCGTCGACGATCGCGAAGTTGTGGCCGCGCTGGACGAGTTCCTCCTGCGACCAGGCCATGTTGTCGCGCAGGTAGTCGAAGCCGAACTCGTTGTTGGTGCCGTACGTGATGTCCATCCCGTACTGGCGCTTGCGCTCGGCGGGCGTCATGTTGCCCAGGATCACGCCGACTTCGAGGCCGAGGAAGCGGTGCACCCGGCCCATCCACTCCGAGTCGCGCTCGGCGAGGTAGTCGTTGACGGTGATCAGGTGCACGCCCTTGCCCGTCAGCGCGTTGAGGTACGCGGGCAGGGTGCCGACCAGGGTCTTGCCCTCGCCGGTGCGCATCTCGGCGACGTAGCCGTAGTGCAGGGCGGCGCCGCCCATGAGCTGGACGTCGTAGTGGCGCTGGCCGAGCACGCGCTTGGCCGCCTCGCGCACGGTCGCGAAAGCCTCGGGGAGGATGTCGTCCAGCGACTCGCCGTCCGAGAGCCGCTGCTTGTACTCGTCGGTCAACGCGCGCAGCTCGGCGTCGGTGAGGTTGACGAAGTCCTCTTCGATGGAGTTGACCTGGGCAGCAATCCGCTGCAGCTTGCGAAGGATCTTGCCTTCGCCGGCGCGCAGGATCTTGTCGAAGACGGACACTTGAGCGGGCTCCTTGCCTGTATTGGCACTGGACGACTGCACGGGGGGTCCACCCCACCGCACGGGCCATCGTATGCGAGGAGTCCAATGCCCCGGGAGGTGCGTCAGCACGCTATTCCCGTGTCACCCGCGCGAGCACATGAGCCGATAGCCCCGCCCACCGGGGCAAAACGGTCGACGCGGCGAGGAGTTGGACGGATAACCGGATGACCGTCTTCCCCGCTCGGCGAAATAATCCGTTCATGGAAGCACTCCCCACCGAACCCCCCCGCCCGCCCGTCACCCTCACCACCGAGCGCCTCGTCCTGCGAGCCCCTCTCGAGGAGGACGTCGACGCGATCTTCGCGGCCTGCCAGGACGCGGAGATCCAGCACTGGACGGTCGTCCCCGTCCCGTACCGGCGCGAGGACGCCGAGTTCTTCGTCCGCAAACTCGCGGTCGACGGCTGGCGCACCGGCGACAACCGGATCTGGGGCGTGTACGAGCGCGCGACCGGCGCCCTGGTCGGTGCCCAGGGCATCGTGCTGCGCGCCGACGACCGGGGCGCCGGCGAGATCGGCTGGTGGGCCGTGAAGGAGTTCCGCGGCCGGGGCTACACCACCGAGGCCGCGCGCGCCGTCGCGGAGTACGGCCTGCGCGAGGGCGGCCTGCGCCGCCTGCAGTGGCTCGCCTACGTCGGCAACGAGGGCTCCCGCGCGGTGGCCGAGAAGGTCGGCTTCCGCTTCGAGGGCACCATGCGCGCGTACGCGGAGCAGCGCGGCGTCTTCCACGACTCCTGGGTCGCCTCGCTGCTCCCCGCCGACCTGGAGGACTGACCCGGAGGAACGGCCGGGCGAGCCGGCCCGAGTACCGGCCCAGGCGAACCGGCCCGAGGACCGGCCTGAGAACAGGCTTGAGAACAGGCCTGAGGACCGACCGGTCCCGCTGTCGGTGCCCCCGGCTACGCTCCGCGGCATGACCGCCGCAGCCCCCGCGCCCGTGACCGTCCTTTCCGCCGACGACGCCCGCAGGATCGCCCTGCGGGCCCAGGGCCTGATGGGCGCCCCGGACCGCCGCTCCGGGGTGCGCGGGGTGCTGCGGCACCTGGGCGCCGTCCAGCTGGACACCATCTCCGTCCTGGCCCGCTCGCACGAGCTGGTGCCCTACGCCCGGCTCGGCGCGGTCGGCCGCCCGGCCGTCGAGGCCGCGTACTGGGGCGCGGGCACGAGCTTCGAGTACTGGTCGCACGCGGCCTGCATCCTGCCCGTCGAGGAGTGGCCGCTGTTCGCCTTCCGGCGGCGCCGCTACCGCGACCGCGGCCGGGTGTGGAACCACCAGGTCACGCCCGAGACGTACCGGCACGTGCTCGACAAGCTGCGCGCCGAGGGCCCGTCGACCTCCACCGAGCTGGGCGGCGCCAAGAAGACCAGCGAGTGGTGGGACTGGTCCGACACCAAGATCGCCGTCGAGCGGGCGCTGGCCTTCGGCGACGTGGTGTGCACCGACCGCCGCAGCTGGAAGCGCGTCTACGCCCTGGCCGAACAGGCCATCCCGGAGGCCCTGTTCGGCCAGGAGCCCGAGGACGCGGACTGCGTGCGCACCCTGGTCGCCCAGGCCGGCGCCGCGCTCGGCGTCGCCACCCGGGCCGACCTCCAGGACTACCACCGGCTGCGCGCCGAGGAGTTGGACGCGGTGCTCCCCGACAGCGGCCTCGTCCCGGTCGAGGTGGCCGGCTGGGGCCCGAACGGCGCCCCCGCCCCGGCCTGGGCCGACCCGGCCGCCCTGGCCACCGCCCCGCGCGGGCGCCACCGCACCACGCTGCTCTCGCCGTTCGACTCGCTGGTCTGGGACCGCCCCCGCACCGAACGGATCTTCGGCATGACGCACCGGCTGGAGGCGTACACGCCCAAGCACAAGCGGGTGCACGGCTACTTCGCGATGCCGCTGCTGGCCGGCGGCCGGCTGGTCGGCCGGGTCGACCCGGCCCGGGAGGGACGCACCCTGGTCGCCCGTCAGGTCTCGCTGCTCGAAGGCCGCGGCGACGCGGGCGGCGCCCGGCACGTGGAGGCGCTGGCCACGGCCCTGCGCGAGGCGGCCTCCTGGGTCGGCTGCGACTCGGTGCGGGTCGAGACGCTGCACGAGGAGCGGCTGCGCCCGGCCCTGGAGAAGCTGCTCGCCGGCTGACGGGGGCCGCCCCGCCCCCGGGGGGGGGGGGGGCGGGCCCCCGGCCCCCCCCCCCGGCGGGGCCCCCCCCCCCCAAAGGTCGGACT
>NZ_JBITFA010000015.1:236607-251672 GCF_044455705.1 Kitasatospora sp. NPDC051170
GGGGGGGGGGGGCCAGGGTGACGTTGTGGGGGCGGGGCCGGCCCCGGTAAACGTGGCCGGCGGGTTCCGGGGGGCCCCCGGCCCCGGGGGGGGCCGGCCCGCCCCCGCCCCCCCCCCTGTCCGGGCGGCCCGCCTCACCCTATTTCGAGGATCTTCTCCCGCATCGCGTACACCACGGCCTCCATCCTGGAGTGCAGTTGGAGCTTCTCCAGGATGTTGCGCACGTGGTTCTTCACGGTGTTCTCGCTGATGAACAGCTCCTTGGCGATCTCCCGGTTGTTCATCCCGGTCGCCACCAGCTTGAGCACCTCCAGCTCCCGGTCGGTGAGCCGGGGCGCCGGCACCAGGTCCCGGTCGTCGGAGCGGCGCTGGATCATCGACTTGAACTCGGTGAGCAGCTTGGAGGCCATCGACGGGCTGATCTGCGACTGCCCGTCCGCCACCGCCCGGATCGCGGTGGCGACCTCGTCGGTGGAGATCTCCTTGAGCAGGTAGCCGGTGGCCCCCGCCTTGATCGCCTCGTAGAGGTCGGCCTCCTCGTCGCTTATCGTCAGCATGATGATCTTGGTGCTCGGCGCCACGTCCTTGATCGCCGTGCACGCCTCGATCCCGCTGCGACGCGGCATCCGGACGTCCATCAGGATGATGTCCGGCAGCAGGTCGGCGGCCTTCAGCACGGCCTCGGCGCCGTCGCCCGCCTCGCCGACGACCTTGATGTCCGGCTCCTCGGCGAGCACGATCTCCAGCCCCCGGCGGAACAGCGCGTGGTCGTCCACGACCAGCACACGGATCGGCTCACCCCGGCGCGGCGCGTACGCGGGTTCCTCCTCCGGCCCCGGCGGCAGCCCGGTGACCGGCCCCGTAGCGGGCCCCAGCCCGAAGTGATCCCCCATCCGCTCCTCCCCCTTCGCGGGTCGACGTGCGCCAATCATTCCACGCCCCGCCAGGGCCCCGGTCACCCTCCGGCGCCGTTTGCCCCGCTACGGGTGACCTGCTGTGCCCGGCACCGCCCCACCGCCCGCCGCGATCCGCCCCCGGAACGCCGGTGACCCCGGCGGCCGGAGCCACCGGGGTCACCATCTCCGACACCGTTCGGGCGGTCAGTCCTCGTCGTCGAACCGACCGATCGCGCCACCCGCACCGCTGGCCACACCGGCCGCCATGTCGGGCTGCACGTGAATCACACCGTAGTGGTAGCCGTGCCGGCGGTAGACGACGCTCGGCAGGCCGCTGTCCTTCTCGACGAAGAGGTAGAAGTCGTGTCCGACCAGCTCCATCTCGTACAGCGCCTGGTCCAGCGCCATCGGAGCGGCCGAGTGGCTCTTCTCGCGGACCACCAGGGGGCCCTCGCCCTCCACTTCCAGCGATCCCATCATGGTCTTGCGCACGGCCCCGTTGGTCTCCTCCGACACCGCCGGTTCCGGCAGCGCGGCGGCCAGGGACGCGGTCGCCTCGGCGACGCTGATCGGGGTGCGGCCGTTGCCGCCCTTGTGCACCCGGCGCCGGTCGGCGGACTTGCGCAGCTGCGCGTCGAGCTTCGCCGAGGCCAGGTCGAGCGCCGCGTACGGATCGGCGGCGGCGGCTTCGGCACGGATCACCGGGCCACGGGTACGGAGAGTGATCTCCACCCGGTCGGACCGGTCGGCCTGACGCGGGTTGTGCTCCTTGGACACCTCGACGTCGAGGCTGATCACCTTGCCGTCGAACTTCTGGACCTTCTCCAGCTTCTCGGCCACGTGCTCGCGGAACCTCTTGGGCACCTCGGTCTTGCGGCCCTTGACGACGATGTCCACGCAGAACTCCGATCCCTCGTGCTGACGCCGATCCGGGTGCTACCGGATCGGGCTGAGACCCAGCCGGACCAGCCCGTCCACTGCCGGCCCCCCGCCCCACCGGACCCGGTGGAAGCGACTGGCCCTCACCTCACTTCCTCCCCACCAGGGACGGTTGAAACCCCCTGGAGCCTTATCGAACACCTCGCACGGGCTTTTCGCCTCCCCAGCCGGGAACGGGGAGGACGGGCCGCGGGCGCGGACGGGCCGGTCAAGCCGGCGCCCCCTGTTTACCCTCCTGCGAGTGAAGCATGAGTGAATACCTGGACAACACCCCCCGTACGGCGCATTCTGTGCTCACTCTCCGTGCCGCCGTCGGGAGCACCCGTGCCCACCACCCCCACTCCTACGCCCAGCCCCTCGTGGCCCGCCCGAGGGCCGCTCGGCCACGCCCTGGCCGGGCTGCTGGACGTCCTGCTCCCCGCGGACTGCGCCGGCTGCGGCGCCGAGCGCACCCAGCTGTGCCCGTCCTGCCGGCACACCCTGGTCACCGCCCGCCCGGCCCCCACCCTGCTGCCCTGGGCGTACGCCGCCGCCCCCTACACCGACCCCGTCCGCCAGCTGCTGCTCGCCCACAAGGAGCGCGGCGCCCTGCGGCTGGCCGGCCCGCTCGGCGAGGCGCTGGGACGGGCGGTGCGCTCGGCGCTCGGGCCGCAGGGCGAACGCGCGCCGCTGGTGCTCGTCCCGATGCCCTCGGCCCGCTCCGCGGTACGCGCCCGCGGCCACGACTCCACGCTGCGCCTGGCCGGGGCCGCCGCCCGCTCGCTGCGCCGCTCCGGACTGGACGCCCGGGCCTCCTCGCTGCTGCGCCACGCCCGTCCGGTCGCCGACCAGACCGGGCTGAGCGCGGCCGAGCGCCGCCGCAACCTGCACGGCGCGCTCACCGTGCTGCCGCGCGCCCGCACGGCGCTGAGCGGCCGTCACCCGGTACTGGTCGACGACCTGGTGACCACCGGGGCGAGCCTCGCCGAGGCCGCCCGGGCGCTGGCCGACGCGGGCCTGCCCGCCCGGGCCGCCGCCACCGTGGCGGCCACGTCCGGGCACCCTGCGCAGCCCGCAGGGGTGACGGCCGGTCAGCCCGCGTAGAAGTAGGAGCTGACCTTGTCCGTCATCTGCACTTCCCGCCACTGGTTGCTGACCAGCCGGTAGACCTTGCCCTCCGTCACCGCGAGCACCGGCTGCGCCGCCGCCAGCACGTTCCCCCGGGACTCGGAGGCGGAGACGGCCAGCCAGCCGGGGCCGCTCTGCAGCGGGGTGTCACTGCTCTGCGAACCGTCCGTGCTGATGTAGTACAGCTGCTGGATCCCGTCGCCCTCCTTGCCGAGGACGAGCAGCTGGTCGGCCTCCGCCCAGGACACCGAGGCGACGTCGGTCAGCAGCGGCGCCACCCGGCGCAGCCCGACGATCCGCGCGGTCGGCGCCTCCGTGGTGCCGCCGTGCATCACCAGGCCGAACAGCAGCGAGCGGGTGCCCGAGCCGGCGTTGCGCACGACCAGGGCGACGCGGGCGCCGTCCGCGGAGACCTTGAGCGCCTGCACGCTCTGCCCGTCCAGGCCCTCCACCGGCACGGTGTACGTCTTGTTGCCGCGGACCATGACCACCCGCCCCGACTGGGCGCGGTCCACCACCCACAGGTCGCCGCGGCCGTCCCAGCTGGGCGAGGCCAGGGCGTCCTTGTCCCCGGCCTTCCCGGCGGAGGTGAGCACCGGTTCGGGCATGGCGGTGGCGCCGGCCGCCAGCGGCACCGAGTACAGCTGGTGGCCGTCCCCACTGAGCGCGGCGGCGCGGGAGCCGTCCCGGGCCACGGCCACGGTGCTCAGCGGCGTGCCACCGGGCTGCGCCTTGCCGAGCGGGCCTGGCACCGGGTCCCCGCTGCGCTGGTCGTCGGTGACCATCAGGACGCCGTTGTCGGCGCGCTGGTAGTACCTGGGCACGCCGGCCGGGGTGCCGGCCTCGGCGCGGCCGGTCGCGCAGACACCGTGGCTGCCCTTGAGCTCCACCCGCTCGACCTGGCCCTTGACCTGGTCGGCGAGGGTGTAGAAGAGCTGGGTGGCCATCCGGCGGCAGGAGGTCTCGTCCGCCGCGTCGACGTCGAGCTGCACATGGGCGAGGTGGCTGTCGTCCACCGACACCTTGACGCCTCCGACCTCGCGCGGGAACCCCGTCCGGGCGACCGGCGCGAGCCAGTCCGAGGGGCCGGCGACCAGCGCCTTGGCGGCGGCGGTCAGCGGGTCCGTCCGGCGCCGCAGGTAGATCGGGTCGGCGATCAGCACCTCCTTGGCGCCGCCGGCGACGAAGGCGGACGGGTCGGGGGCGGCGTAGAAGTAGCGGTCGACCTGGCGGTAGCTGTTGCGGAAGTTGGTCTCGTTCATGATCACGCCGGGCGCCAGCCGGTCGATCCGCCACTCGTTGTCCTTGCCCCGGACGAAGGTGAAGTCCGAGGTGAGGCTCTTGCGGCCGTCGGGGAGCCGGAACGAGTGCTTGGCGTCGACGGTGGCGACCTCCGTGCCGTGCACGGACAGCGAGGCGACCGAATCGGTGTCGGTGACGGCCTGCGTGGGCGGGACGTCCATGTTGTCGGCGGCGACCTGGATGCCGGCGTCCGGGTTCCAGCTCGCGGCGGCGCTCTCGGTCAGGTACTGCCGGGCGACGTCGTAGCCCTCGTCGGCGGTGACCGCGTCCAGGAACCCGGTCAGCAGGTCCCGCGGCTTGGCACCCTTGGCGGGGCCCAGCGGGTACACCCTGGCCTGCAGCAGGTTCTTGTCGGCCGAGCCCTGGGAGAGCTCGACCCTGGAGATGCCGCCGGAGTCGGGCATGGCCGCGCAGCCGCCCGCCAGCAGGGCGACGAGCGCCGTGCCGGCCGTGGCGGCCACCCGCGACTCAGTCCAGCTCGTCCTTCGCACGTTGCGACCCCTCCAGGTCAATCCCACCCGTCATGTCCGGCTCCGCCGTCCGCTGTGCCACCGACGGCCGTCCCGGCGTCGGGTCCACCATGACCTGCGCGCCGGTGGCACCGTACCCGGCCCCTGCCGTCCGTACGTCCGAGGGGTCCGTGCGCGGACCCTCCGGCAGCCGTTGCCGGCCCAGGCCCGGGCCGATGTCCAGCACCCCGCCGAGCCCGCTGCCGAGCCCGATGCCGTTGCCCTCGGGCAGGTCGGCCTGCTCCTCGGCCACGGTCAGCGCGGTCGCGCCGGCCGGGGCGATGGCCCGCCGGTAGGGGGCGCCGTACGTGCCGAGGCCCCGGTTGTTGCGGGAGTCCTCCGGCTCCAGGCGGAACGGCGCCCGGCTGATCTCCCCGCCGCGGGTGCGCGGCAGGGTCAGCCGGAAGTGCGAGCCGCCGCCGGGCTCGCCCCAGGCCTGGAGCCAGCCGCCGTGCAGGTGCGCGTCCTCGACGGCGATGGACAGGCCCAGGCCCGTGCCCCCGGTGGTCCGCACCCGGGACGGGTCGGCCCGCCAGAAGCGGTGGAACACCCGGGACGCCTCGCCCGGCTTGAGGCCGATGCCGTAGTCGCGCACGCCGACCGCGACCGCGCCGTCCTGCGAGCCCAGCCGGACGACCACGTCGCGGCCCTCGCCGTGCTCCAGCGCGTTGACCACCAGGTTGCGCAGGATGCGCTCGATCCGGCGGGAGTCCACCTCGGCCAGCACCGGCTCGCCGTCGCCGCGGATCACCACGGCGCTGCCCTTGGCCTCGGCGAGCGGTTCGGCGGCCTCGACGACCCGGGCGACGATCTCGCGCAGGTCGACGGGCTCGGCGTCCAGGATCGCGGCGCCGGCGTCGAAGCGGCTGATCTCCAGCAGGTCGGCGAGCAGCGACTCGAAGCGGTCCAGCTGGCCCTGCAGCAGCTCCGCCGAGCGGGCCGCCATCGGGTCGAGGTCCTCGCGGCTGTCGTAGATGAGGTCGGCGGCCATCCGCACGGTGGTCAGCGGGGTGCGCAGCTCGTGCGAGACGTCCGAGACGAAGCGCCGCTGCACCCGGGAGAGCTCCTCCAGCTGGCGGATCTGCGCCTGGAGGGCGTTGGCCATCCGGTTGAAGGACTCGCCGAGGCGGGCGATGTCGTCCGTCCCGGTCACCTTCATCCGCTCCTCCAGGTGCCCGTCCGCCAGGCGCTCGGAGATGCCGGCGGCCATCCGCACCGGGGTGACGACCTGGCGCACCACGACCCAGGCGATCCCGCCCATGAGGATCACCACGAACACGCCGGCGGTCGCCAGGGTGCCCATGATCAGGTTGAGGGTGTCGGTCTCCTGGCCGAAGGAGAAGACGTAGAACATCTGGTAGCTGGCGCCGGAGGGGCCGTAGAACTGCATGCCCAGCGCGAGGCCCGGCTCGGTGCTGCCGCCCGCGCGGTGGATCCGAGTCGGCTGGTCGAACATCTGGCCCGCCTCCAGGCGGACCCGGTCGCGCAGGGTGTCCGGGACGCTGGAGGGCAGGATGTCGCCGGTGTAGCGCGGCGCGAAGCCGGTGTCCGGCAGGACGGCGCCGCTGCCCGGGGCCATCGCGATCACCGAGTAGACCGTCTGCCCGCTCGCGGCCAGGTCGTTGACCCGGCGCAGCAGCCAGGTGCCGGTGTCCTCCACCGTCTGGTCCGCGGTGCCGCGCAGCTTCTGGTCCTTGGCCTCGTCGATCTTCTTGGCCTCGGCCTGGAAGCCGATCCTGGCCTGCTCCCGGGCGGCGCCCATCTTGGTGTCGAGCAGGCCGTTGCGCACCTGCGCCACGACGACCACGCCGAGCACCAGCACCACCGCGATCGACAGCAGCAGCGAGACGGCGACCACGCGCAGCTGGATCGAGCGGCGGTACAGCGCCGAGGCCCGGCGCACCGGGCGGCGCAGCTGACGGCTGAGCAGCCCGAACACCCCGCGCGGCCCTCGCCGCCGGGTGGTCGAACTGAGCACGTCCCCGCGCACCGCCCCGTCGGTCGAGGAACCCGACGGGGTGTCGTCAGCCAGGTCCGTCACGTCAGCTGGGCCCGGCCTTGTAGCCGACGCCACGCACGGTCACGACGATCTCGGGACGCTCCGGGTCCTTCTCGATCTTGGAGCGCAGGCGCTGGACGTGCACGTTGACCAGCCGGGTGTCGGCCGCGTGCCGGTAGCCCCAGACCTGCTCCAGCAGCACCTCGCGGGTGAACACCTGCCAGGGCTTGCGGGCGAGGGCGACCAGCAGGTCGAACTCGAGCGGCGTCAGCGGGATGCCCCGGCCGTCGCGCTTGACCGAGTGGCCGGCCACGTCGATCACCAGATCGCCGATGGTCAGCTGTTCGGGCGTCGGCTCCTCGGCGCGGCGCAGCCGCGCGCGCACCCGGGCCACCAGCTCCTTGGGCTTGAACGGCTTGGTGACGTAGTCGTCGGCACCCGACTCCAGGCCCACCACGACGTCGACCGTGTCGGTCTTCGCGGTCAGCATGACGATCGGAATGCCGGACTCGGCCCGGATCTGGCGGCAGACGTCGATGCCGTCCCGGCCGGGCAGCATCAGGTCGAGCAGGACCAGGTCCGGCTTGGTCTCCCGGAACGCGGCTAGCGCCCTGTCCCCATCCGCGACGAAAAACGGTTCAAAACCTTCTCCACGCAGCACGATGCCGAGCATCTCGGCCAGTGCGGAGTCGTCATCAACGACGAGGACGCGTCCCTTCATGCGTCCATCTTCTCATTACCGGATTGTGACCTGCCGCACAGCAGTGTCATTGCTCCACAACGGCCAACTCCGGAACCCGGGTATTCCGGCCATACCGGGCGAATCCTCCCGGCCGGAACGTCTCCGAACGGCCCGCCGCCCGCTCCGCGAGGTCCTGCGAACCCGCCAAGACGATCATCGGGCCGGATACCCCTGGGGCCCGTCACAGCCCCATGGCACGATGGGCGCTGCGCACGGGCGGAACACCGCCACGAGCGCCCCCGAACAGCCCCTCCGAGGAGCAGTGATGACCGACACTCCGGGCTGGGCCTCGCCCGGCTCGTCCGAGCCGCCCCGCGACGGCGTCCGGCCCACGGCCGACGCACCCGCAACCGTGCCCGGGCCGTCGGCACCGCCCCAGACCGCCCCGCAGACCACCCCGCAGGCCCCCGGCTGGAACGCCCAGCACGGGCAGCAGGCCCCCTACGGCCGGCCCGGCTGGGGACAGCCCGGCGGCCCGGGCCCGTACGGGCAGGACCAGCACAGCCCCCGGCCCGGCGTCATCCCGCTGCGCCCGCTCGGCGTCGGCGAACTGCTCGACGGCGCCGTCACCACCGTCCGCCGGCACTGGCGCACCACCCTGTCCCTCGCCCTCGGCATCGCCGTGATCGAGCAGGCCGGGCGCGTCGGCCTCCGGATGCTGATCGACGGCAAGACCGGCAGCGGCACGCAGATGGCGCAGTTCGCCGCGAGCATCCCCCTGGCCGTGCTGCTCAACGCGCTGGCCACCGCGCTGCTCACCATCGTCGTCAGCCGCGCCGTCCTCGGCCGCCCGGTCACCGTCGCAGACGCCTGGCGCGAGGCCCGCCCCCGGCTCCCGCAGCTGATCGGCGTCACCCTGCTCACCACCCTGATGTCCGGCGGCGTGCTCGTCCTCGGCTTCCTGCCCCTGGCGCTGTACGAGGGCTCGGGCGGCGTCACCGCCCTGCTCTTCCTGCTCGGCCTCGCCTCCGCGCCCGTCGCCCTGTGGCTCTGGGTCCGCTACAGCCTGGCCGCCCCGGCGCTGATGCTGGAGAAGCAGGGCGTCAACGCCGCCCTCTCCCGCTCCGCCCGCCTGGTGCGCGGCTCCTGGTGGCGCGTCCTGGGCATCAGCCTGCTCGCCTACGTGATGTCGCTGGTCTTCGCCATGATCATCGCGATGCCGTTCACCGTCGCCAGCATGGCCCTCGGCTACATCGACCTGCACCGCCAGATGTCCTTCGACGGCACGGTCGACCAGAGCACCGCGGTGCTGGTCGTCAGCGCCATCTCCGGGATCATCTCCTCCACCCTCACCATCCCGTTCCTGGGCACCCTCGGCGTCCTGATCTACGTCGACCAGCGCATCCGCCGCGAAGCTCTCGACATCGAACTCGCCCGCGCCGCCGGCCTGCCCGAGTACGGCGGCACCGGCTGGGGCGACCAGCCCCCCACGGGGGTCTGAGCCGGATGGCCACCTGGGGGGACGGGCTGCTCCTGGCGAGCGGCGCACCGGTCACGCTCCCGCGCGATCCGGCACGCGACGCCGCCCGCGAGGAACTGCTCAACGCGAAGTACCACCGGAACGACCCGTCGGTCATCGAACGGGCCATCGACTGGATCAACGACCACATCACCAGCGCCCTCGACAGCATCGGCAGCGGCGGCGGCACCTCCGGCACCACGGGCCTGGTGTTCTTCGTCATCGTCGCCCTGCTGATCGGCGCCGCGATCTGGTGGCGCCTCGGCGCCCCCGGCCGCTCCGCCCGCACCACCCCCGAGGTCTTCGGCGCCGAAGGCCCCCGCACCGCCGACCAGCACCGCTCCGAGGCCGCCGCCCACGCCGCCGCCGGCCGCTGGGACGAGGCCGTCGTCGAGCAGATGCGCGCCCTCGTCCGCTCCCTCGAGGAGCGCACCCTCCTCGACGGCCGCCCCGGCCGCACCGCCGACGAGGCCGCCGCCGAAGCCGGCCGCTCCCTGCCCGAACACGCCGAGGCCCTCGCCGCCGCCGCCCGCACCTTCGACGACGTCGCCTACGGCGACCGCACCGCCGACCGGGCCGCGTACGAGCTCCTGCACGACCTCGACCGGAAGCTGGAACGCACCCGGCCGACCCACGCCACCACCGCGGGAGAGGCCGCATGACGAGCACCGCCCCCGCCCCGGCCCCGGACGCCGAGCGGCCCACCGGCCCCGCCCCGACCAGCCTCACCCTCACCGGACGCGCCCTGCTGCGCCGCGCCCGCTGGTACCTGGCCTTCCTCGCCGTCCTCCTGGTCGGCGCCGTCACCGTGGTCTCCCTCGGCGACGACCGCCAGTACCCGCAGATCGACCCGCGCTCCTACGAACGCGACGGCGCCCACGCCGCGTACGCGCTGCTCGAACAGCAGGGCGTGAAGGTCTCCACCACCACCGAGCCCATCACCGTCGCGGGCGGCAGGGACACCCTCGTCCTGCCCCAGCCCGACCTCATCCCGCCCGCCCAGCTGCACTCCATCGCCGCGGCCGGGCACACCCGGCTCGTGCTCATCGCCCCCGGCACCGCGGCCCTCGACATCCTGGCCCCCGGCATCCGGATGTCCGACGAGCGCGGCGACCTCGCCTACGCCCGCGTCGCCGACAGCACCCCCCGGTGCAACCTGCCGGAGGCCGTCCGCGCCGGCGACGCCGAGATGGGCGGCATGCTCTACACCAGCGGAAGCCGCGGCGAGGGCTGCTACAAGCGCGGCTACGGCTACGCCCTCGTCCACCTCCCGCTCGACGGCGACCGCGACGTGATCGTCATCGGCAGCGGCGTCCTCCTGCAGAACGGCGAACTCCCCGTCGTCGGCAACGCCTCGCTCGCCCTCGGTCTGCTCGGCTCCCAGCCCACCCTCGCCTGGCACCTGCCCGACTACAGCCTCCCGGCCCCCACGAGCACCCACGACAAGACCCTCACCGACTTCTTCCCCAAGGGCTGGAACTGGGCCTTCCTCCAGCTCTTCGTCGCCGCCCTCCTGGCCGCCCTCTGGCGCGGCCGCCGCCTCGGGCCCGTGGTCAGCGAGGACCTGCCCGTGGTCGTCCGCGCCGCCGAGACCACCGAAGGCCGCGCCCGGCTCTACCGGCGCGCCAAGGCCCGCGGCCGCGCCGCCGAAGCCCTGCGCCGCGCCGCCGCCCACCGCCTCGCCCCCGCCCTCGGCATCCCGCTCCGGGCCGGGGCACCCGACCCCGACGCACTCTGCGCGGCGATCACCGACCGCCGCCCCGAGCAGCCCCCCGGGGACGTCCGGGCCCTGCTGTACGGCCCGCCCCCCATCGACGACGCCGCACTGCTGCGGCTCGCCGACGACCTCGACGCCCTCGAAAGGCAGGTACGGAACCCGTGACCGACCAGGCAACCGCCCAGCTCCGCTCCGTCCCCGGCACGGACCCCGCCGCCGCCCCCGCCGCCGCTGCTCCCGGCACCACCGACGACCCGCGCGCCGCGCTCACCGCCCTGCGCGCCGAGATCGGCAAGGCCGTCGTCGGCCAGGATGCCGCCGTCACGGGCCTCGTCGTCGCCCTGCTCTGCGGCGGCCACGTGCTGCTCGAAGGCGTCCCCGGCGTCGCCAAGACCCTGCTGGTCCGCACCCTCTCCAAGGCCCTCAGCCTGGGGACCAAGCGCATCCAGTTCACCCCCGACCTGATGCCCGGCGACGTCACCGGCTCGCTCGTCTACGACGCCCGCACCGCCGAGTTCTCCTTCCAGCCCGGCCCGGTCTTCACCAACCTGCTGCTGGCCGACGAGATCAACCGCACCCCGCCCAAGACCCAGGCCGCCCTGCTCGAGGCCATGGAGGAGCGGCAGGTCACCGTGGACGGCGAGCCCCGCGCCCTGCCGCTGCCCTTCCTGGTCGCCGCCACCCAGAACCCGGTCGAGTACGAGGGCACCTACCCGCTGCCCGAGGCCCAGCTGGACCGCTTCCTGCTCAAGCTGATCCTGCCGCTGCCCGACCGCGACCAGGAGTTCCAGGTCCTCGCCCGGCACGCCTCCGGCTTCGACCCCCGCGACCTCGACGCCGCCGGCGTGCGCCCCGTCGCCGGGCCCGAGCACCTGGCCGCCGCCCGCGCCCAGGTCGCCAAGCTGACCGTCGCCCCCGAGGTCCTCGCCTACATCGTCGACCTCTGCCGGGCCACCCGTCAGTCCCCGTCGCTCTCCATCGGCGTCTCCCCGCGTGGCGCCACCGCCCTGCTCGCCGCCTCGCGCGCCTGGGCCTGGCTCGCCGGCCGCGACTACGTCACCCCGGACGACGTCAAGGCGCTCGCCCTGCCGACCCTGCGCCACCGCGTCGCGCTGCGCGCCGAGGCCGAGATGGAGGGCGTCACCGCCGACTCCGTCATCCAGGCCGTCCTCGCGCAGACGCCCGCACCTCGCTGACGCGCCCTTCCCACGTCCCCTTCCTGAGCCCCTTCCCGAGTCCCCAAGGAGCGCACCCGCATGGCCCTCACCGGGCGAACCGCCCTGCTCGCCGCGCTCGGCGCGCTCGTCGTGGGCCTGCTGCTGCCGTCCTGGACCGGGATCGGCCTCGTCACCGGCACGGTACTGATCGGCGTCATCGTCGACCTGGTGCTCGCCGCGCCCGTCCGCACCCTGCGGCTCGGGCGCGGCGGCGACACCGCCGTCCGCCTCGGCGAACCCGCCTCGGTCGAACTGACCGTCACCAACCCCTCCGGGCGCCTGCTGCGCGGCCGCATCCGCGACGCCTGGGCCCCCTCCGCCTGGCGGCCCGGCACCGACCGCGCCAACTCCCGGCACACCCTCGACGTCCCCGGCGGCGAACGACGCCGGGCGGTCACCCTCCTCACCCCGACCCGCCGCGGCGACCACCACGCCCAGAAGGTGACGGTCCGCTCCCTCGGCCCCCTCGGCCTCGCCGGCCGCCAGGGCTCCCACCTGCTGCCCTGGACCGTCCGCGCGCTGCCGCCCTTCACCAGCCGCAAGCACCTGCCCTCCCGGCTCGCCCGGCTGCGTGAACTCGACGGCCGCACCTCGCTCCTGACCCGTGGCCAGGGCACCGAGTTCGACTCCCTGCGCGAGTACCTGCCCGGCGACGACGTCCGCTCCATCGACTGGCGCGCCAGCGCCCGCCGCCACACCGTCGCCGTCCGCACCTGGCGCCCCGAACGCGACCGGCACATCCTCATCGTCCTCGACACCGGCCGCACCTCCGCCGGCCGCGTCGGCGACGCCCCCCGCCTCGACGCCGCCCTCGACGCCGCCCTGCTGCTCGCCGCCCTCGCCACCCGCGCCGGCGACCGCGTCGACCTGCTCGCCCACGACACCCGCAAGCGCATCTCCGTCGCCGGCACCTCCCCCGGCGAGATCCTGCCCGCCTTCACCAACGCGATGGCCCTGCTGGAACCCGCCCTCCACGAGACCGACATGCGCTCGCTGGTCTCCACCTCGCTCAAGATGGCGCCGCACCGCTCACTGGTCGTCCTGCTCACGGGCCTCGACGCCGCCCCCGTCGAGGACGGCCTGCGGCCCCTGCTCCCGCTGCTGACCAAGCGCCACGAGGTCGTCATCGCCTCCGTCGCCGATCCCCAGCTGGACGTCATGGCCGCCGGCCGCGGCACCCTCGAAGCCGTCTACGGCGCCGCCGCCGCCGAACAGACCCGCGCCGACCGCCGCGCCACCGCCGACCGCCTCTCCCGCCACGGCCTCACCGTCCTCGACGCCCCACCCACCCAGATCGCCCCCGCCCTGGCGGACGCCTACCTGGCCCTCAAGGCCGCCGGACGGCTCTGAGCCTCACGACTCGTCGTCACGCCAGCCCAGGCAGACGTGCTGCCAGGGGCCGGGGCCCCGCTCGTGATCCTTGATCCGCATCCCTGCCGCTACGGTGGTCGCCTCGATCAGTTGGTCGGTGGTCAGGTGGACAGCCGCCGCGAACAGCATTCCGACGTGACGGCAGAGGGCCGACTGCCGGTACCCCTCGTCATAGGGCTCACCGGCGATCGCGAACAGGTCGGGCCACGTCCACCCCACCGCCCCGGCCAACGCGCAGAGTTCGAACCGACTGTTCCGGCCGGCCGGGCTCCATCTCTGCACCATGGCGACCACCGTGGGCCTCGACAGCCCCATAAAGGGAAGTTCCGCGACGCCGAAGCCCCGATTACGGATCAGCCCGTTCACCACCGCCGCGAAGCCGCTCTCTGCCGGCTTCCAGTTCCCCCGGTGGGTTTGTACGAAGGGCCCCGGAGCGTCGAGGTGCGGGAGCGAGCGGACGTAGGACTCCAGTTCCGCCAGCCGGTCGTGCTCGCATTCGCCGACACGCCGAGCGAACTCCTGCATCACCTTCGCGTCCCGCTCCGGGGGCAGCAGCTCCGGCGGCACCGGGTGCCCGGCCACCACCAGCAAGTCGGCCACCGGTAGGTCGAGTTCACCCGCCAGCTCGGCCAGTCGAGCGGGCTCAGTGGCGGTTCCGTTCGTCACGAGGCTACGCAACACCGCGCTACGGTCCATGGGGGCGACGGTAGTTGGAGCCCGTGGGCCCTGTACATAGAGTGCCTGCATGATCGAGATTCCAGAGGCGTTCGTACGGACCACCGTCGATCGTGAGCAAGATCCCGGGGCGGCGTGGATCGCCGAACTCCCCCGGATCGTCGAGGAGTTGACGGAAACCTGGGACTGCCGGCCTGACGGCCCGGTCACCCATGGAGGCGTCGGCCTGGTCGTGCCGGTGCAGCGGCCGTCGACGGGCCCCGCCGTCCTCAAGGTGTCGTTCCCGCACCCCGGCAACGTCCATGAGCCGGACGCCTTCGCCGCCTGGCAGGGCTGCGGCGCCGTCCACCTGTACGAGCGCGACGACGCCCGGTTCGCCATGCTGCTCGAGCGGGCGCACAGCACCAACCTCTCCGAAGTGCCCGACACCGACGAGCTGGTGACGGTCGCCGGCCGCCTCAACCGCCGGCTGGCCGTCCCCGCGCCGCCCGGCCTGCCGAGGCTCAGCGACCGGGCGGAGGAGTGGGAGGAGAACCTGCACCACGACGCGGACGAGCTGTCGCACACCATGTCGGAGGCCACGGTGGCCGCCGCCCTGGCGACCGTCCGCGAACTGGGCCGCACCCAGCCCGAGACTCTCGTCCACGGGGACCTCCACGCCCGGAACATCCTGCGCGCCGACCGCGAACCCTGGCTCGCCGTCGACCCCAAGGGCTACGCCGGCGACCCGGCCTACGACGGCGGCACCCTGCTCAAGTCCCGCGCGCTCCACCTCATCGGGGAGGACGACCCCCGGCCGGCGATCCGCCGCATCCTGAACGTCTTCGCCGACTCCGCCGAACTCGACCTCGACCGCGTCCGGCGCTGGGCCCAGTTCCACGCGGTCACCGCCGCCTTCTGGGGCCGGCGCCACGGATTCCGGGTCATGCGAAGCGGGCCCGAGCTGGACCGCCTCACCGGATTCGCCGACCGCCTGGCCGAATTTCTGACGGAACAGCTGTAGGGGAAACGCAAAGAACCCCCATCCGTAGCCCGGATGGGGGTTCTTCACAATGATTGTTCGGCGGCGTCCTACTCTCCCACAGGGTCCCCCCTGCAGTACCATCGGCGCTATGAGGCTTAGCTTCCGGGT
>NZ_JBITFA010000016.1:0-34751 GCF_044455705.1 Kitasatospora sp. NPDC051170
GGGGGGGGGGGGGGGGGGGGGGGGGGGGGGGGGGGGGGGGGGGGGGGGGGGGGGCCGGGGGGGCGGGGGGGGTGGTCGGCGGGGCGGCCCCCCCCCCCCCCCGCCCCACTCCTGTCAGGACCGCAGCGGGTGGCCGAACAACAGGTCGTAGCCGTCCGGCAGTTGATCGAGCACCCGGTCGACGAGCTCCGGCGGGGCCAGGTCGGCGACCGTGCTCAGCACCGCCCCGATGTCCCACTGCGCGGTCGCCTCCGTCGCGCCGTGGATCCAGCCGACGACGGCCTGGACGAAGCGTTCGGCGGTCAGCGGTTCGGCGGCGGGACGGGCGTCGCGCAGCAGGCCCGCGTAGGTGTCCGGCAGGGCGGCGGAGAGTTCGGTGCGCTCGGCGCCGACGAGGTGTTCGCCCAGGAGCGCCAGCACGACGCGGGCGGCGTGGTCGGCCTCGGCCTCGCCCCGGTACTCTCCGCGTTCGACGATGCGGGCGAGGAAGTCCTCCCAGGAGATGGTCATCACGTCCTCCTTCCGGTCGGCGTGGGCGACCGGCGGGACGGCACCGGTGCCCGTCCTGCTCAGCGTACTGCGGGCCCTCAGCCCGCCGCCGTGCGGCAGAGGCGGCGCGGTCCGGACGGCGATGACGCTCTGCCACCACCGACGGGCATCCGCTGCCCCGGGGCCTTGAGGACGGCGGCCGACTCGGCCTCGGGCATAAACCCGGCGAGAAAGCGCCTCTCGCTCTGGCTGAGTTTGCGCGAACGCCCGGATTCCCGGTCCCGCGCGACCACCACCGTCCGCGCCCGCATAAACGTGAGGGAGGTCCGGCAGACATTCACTTCCACATGTGCGGAACTCCGCCCGATCCGTTCCACGGTCAACCGTACGGACAGCGGCTCGGGGCGGTGGTGCAACTGCTCCAGATAATCGATCTCGTGCCTCGCGATGATGAATCCGGAGGGGAACAGCGATTCCCGGACGGCGGTCGCGTGGTGGCAGAACAGGTCGTAAATCCCCTCCTGGATGTAGCCGACCAGCCGGGCGTTGTTGATGTGCCCGTTCTCGTCGACGTCGCTCCACCGGGTGGGGCAGGACAGCACGTGCCCGATGGGGCTCGCCGCGCTCACTGCTCCGTCAGCCCGGTGCCGACGCCGCCGCCCGCGGGGAGCAGCGCGCGCTGCAACCGGGCGTAGTAGCCGGAGTGTTCGGCGGCCATCCGGGCCGCGGTCCAGCCCTCTTCGGCGGCCTCGGCGGCGGCCTGGACGACGAGGCTGTCGAGGACGGCGTCCACCGAGCGGCACAGGTCGGCGACGGCCGCGAGCCGCTCGGTGACGTCGGCGCCGCCGGTGGCGCCCCGGGCGGGGAACGCGGCGAGGGAGTCGACGGCGAGCTGGAGGTCGTCGATCTTCTCGGACTTCTTCTCCGGGGTGGCGTCCAGGGTGGGACCCTGGGTGGCGCCGGCCCCGGAGTCGGCCCTGGAATCCACCGCGGAATCCACCGCGGAATTCACCAGGGAATTCCCCGGGTGCGGTGCGCCGAGCGCGTTCTGCGGGTTCCGCATCGTCGTCATGTTTTTCTCCATGGCGTATTCCGGCCGTTCACGGCCAGCGGCTGGTGTTCTCGTGCATCGGATCAGCACCGGATCAGCACCGGATCGGCATCGGATCGGTGTCGGCCCCCCGACACCTTCGACGCTATCCCAGTCGGCGCGGGTCGGCAGATGGTTTGCGGAGGTCAACGGGAAACTGACTTCCATTGGAGTAGTTTGCCGGGGTACACAATATGCCCCATCAGCCGAATGCCTTCGGCGAATCGGGTGGTATCACCGACTCGGCCCGCCAGATCGGCTACCGAGCGTCACCGATCTGCTAGCGGATGCTCCACCACCGGGCCTTGTACAGGTACGTCCACCGCAGGGTCCGGGCGCCCTCGGGCCGGTGCAGGGTGATCACCGAGGTGCACCAGTCGCACGGGCCGGTGTGCTCGGGGGCGACGGTGAGCAGCCGGCCGGTGAAGGGCTCGTCGCCGACGCTCTTGAGGTCGCGGTCCGCGTGCGGCCCCGGCAGCTCCACGGGCGTGAACCGGTCCGCGGCCGGGTCGTACCGGTACAGGTGCCGCAGGGTGGCGACCCAGAACCGCCCGGGCGCGCCGAGGACGGCCGCCAGGTCGTGCCCGCCCCCGTCGGGCAGCGGCGTGCGGCGGACGGGGGTGAGGGTGGGCGCCGCGGGGGTGCCGCCGACGCGCAGCGCGACCAGCTCGGCGTCGCCGACCGCCCGGAGCAGGCCCGCCCGGCCGTCCCACAGCACCCCGTGCGCGCCCGGCAGCCGGTACTCGGCGTACGCGGCGGCGCGCGGCCCCTGGGAGGCGGCGTACACCCGCACCCAGCCGCCCGCGCTCGCCGCGACCGCCGCGTTCCCGTCCGGGAGCAGCTCGATGCTGTGCGGGTTGGCGGCCCCGCCGACGTCCGTCGCCCAGCGGGTACGGCCGGTGGCGGTGTCGACGACGGCGGCGAGCCCGCCGGAGGCGGTGGTCACCAGGTACCGGCGGCCCGCCCGGACGCGGCTCTTCGCCTCGGAGGGGCTGGTCCAGCTGCGCGCGGGGCGGAGGTCCGCCAGCGCGGGCTCCCGGTCGGCGCTCCAGCTCCACACCACGGGCAGCCGGCCCGGGCCCTGGTAGGCCATCAGCTCCTCGGCGCTCTGCAGCACCATGGCACTGCGCGAGGCCTGGTCCACCACGACCACCTCCCAGCCGTACGACCTGGCGTCGGCGCGGCCGGCGAGGGGCGAGCCGAGCAGGAGCAGGACGGCGGCGCCGACGAGGCACGGGGTTCGAAGCACACCCCCACCGTGCCGACTCCGCGCCGCAGCCGCGCGCCCTGGCACGCGACCGGGGGACGGGCGCCGAAGATCCCGGTCCGGCCCACGGCCGACCTGTCGGCCCGTTAGCATCCCGCCAGGGGCCCGGATCCGGGGCCTTCGAGGGGCTTCGGTCCGAGGGATTTCGGTCCGAGGGGTTTCGGTTCGAGCGGCTCCGATACAAGGGGCTCCGGTACGAGGGGCTCCGGTACGAGAGGGTCCAGGGGGAGGAACAGTGCGCAAGCACCCGGGTGCGGTCATCGACGTCTCCAACGTGTGCTGGTCCAAGCACCTCCCTCCGGTCGGCCGCAAGTTCCCGCTGCTCGAGCGGCTGTTCCTGATCCGCGACGCCTGGCGCGAGCAGTACGGCGCCGGCGCCCCGGTGGACCTAGTCGGGGACAACTCGCTGCTGCGCAGCCTCCTGCCGGAGGACCGCGCCCTGCTGGAACGGCTGCGGCAGGACCCGGGGGCGGAGGGCTTCGACGAGATCCGGTTCGTGCCCTACGCCGACCCGGTGTTCCTGCGCCTGGCCCGCGAGCGCGGCCGGCACGTGATCAGCTCGGACCTGTTCACCGACCTGCGCCGCGCCGAACCCTGGATCGAGGAGCAGCCGCAGCGCGTCCTGGCCTGGAGCACCGACGCGGACGCCCGGGTGCGGCTGCACCCCAGCGCGATCGTGCCGCTGCCCGCACACCGGGTGTCCAAGGCGATCCAGGTCAAGGACCTCAAGTACCTGCGCCTGCTGGAGCCCGACCACCGCGACCAGCAGCAGATCCTGCGCAGCCACTGGCGCTGCACGGCGATCGGCTGCGACACCGCGCTGCGCTGGCCCGACGGGCTGCTCGGCTGGCCGACCGTCGGCTCCGGCGGGCGCGCCGTGTGCGTCTGCGGCTCGCTGCTGGAGCGGCTCGGGCCGCGCGGCGTCACCCGCAGCTTCGTCGTCTCCGACGCCACCGCCCCGGACCTGCCCGGCGGGCTGTCGGCGGGCGAGTTCCTGCGCTTCCCGGTCAGCGTGGGCGACGCCGTCCAGCTGGGACGCGGCGCGCTGCGCCAGGGGCTCAACCTGGCGGCGGAGGAGCTGCCGGCGCCGCTGGGGGTCAAGCGGGTGAGCCGGGCGCACCTGGTGGTCTCCCTGGAACGTACGGGCGACACCCCGCAGGCATACGCGGTGGACCTCGGCTCGGGCAACGGCACGGTCGTGGTGCGCGAGTCCGGTGCCGCCCGCCGGGTCGAGCCGGGTGAGCGGGTGGCCTTCGGCGTCGACGACCGGCTGGTCCTGGGCGATTCGGTGGCGGTGCGGATGTCGGGGCAGCTGCACTTCACGGCGGAGCAGACCCTGCCGCCGGAGCTGGGCGCGGGGGGCGAGGGCACGACGTTGCTGGGGTGGGAGGGGGCGTAGTCGCACGACGCCCGCCGTGGAACTACGGAAGTAGTGGCACTACGTCCGTAGTCCTGCCCCGGGGGCGGGACGGAACTACGCCAGTAGTGGCACTACATCCGTAGTGCTGTGGCGGGAGTGAGGCAGAACTACGGATGCAGTGCCACTACTTCCGTAGTGCGCCGCCGCTCAGCGCGGCGCGTAGTCGCTCTGGACGGTGCCGTCCGCGAATCCCGTGTACAGCAGCCCGCCCGCCAGCACGGCCGAGGGCGCGCCCGCCGAAGCACCCCCGCCTTCACGGCTGCCGGGCCACCCGGCCGCACCCGGCGACACGGGCCTCGGGACGGCGTTCGACCCCTTCGACAGGTCGATGATCCCCGGGGAGGCGGCGGTCAGTTCCACGACCTCGTCCCCCGCCAGGAGCAGGCCCGTGGTCGGGCTGACCTGGCTCTCCGGCTTCTGGTAGCTCCAGACCAGCCGCCCACTGGCGACGTCCAGGGCCAGGTACGAGCCGTGCCGCATCCCGTTCACCACCAGCAGGCCGCCCGCGCCGAGGGCCAGGTGGAGCCCCGTCCCGTTCATCAGGGGCCGGGCGCCACCCGCGAGCTGCCGGTCGAAGGCGGTGATCATGCCGCCTCCCGCGCAGATCACCCACTGGCCGTACCCGTGGAGTCCCTGGCAGTCCGCCGCCGCGGCGGCGGAGACCTGCCCGTCGCGGACGTCCACGATCTCCAGGCGCCGCCCCGACGCCGCGTACAGCTTCTCGCCGAGCACGATCGGCGCGACCCCGGCCGAGTCGACGGGCGCCGTCCACTCCTCCCGCCCGTCCACGGCGGCGTTGCCCCGCAGCTCGCCGTGGTCCGTCTCGCCGCTGCCGCCGAGGTGCGGGCTCGCCGGATCGGCGGTCTCGGTGACGACCGTGCCCCACAGGAGGGTGACCCCACTGGCGATCCAGCCGCCGCGGACGGGCTTCTCCCACAGCACGGCGTGGTCGCCCAGCCGCACGGCGCGCGTGTACGTGCCGTCGGTGGTGTAGGCGTTGCCGTCCGCCAGGACGGGCGCCCTGACGCTCGCGTCGCCGAGACGGCCGTGCAGCGGAGTGTGCGGGTCGAGGCTCCAGCGCGTGGTGCCGTCGTCGGCGTCGAGGGCGACCAGCCCGCCGTCGTAGCGGGAGCAGACGAACAGGCCCCCGCCGAGCGCGCAGCCGCCCAGCCGTACGCCCAGCTGCCGGCTCCAGGGCTTCCACCCGGTGGGGACCGCCGTGCCGTCGAGGGCCGCGGCGCCGAACTCCCCGCTGGCCGCGAGGTCGCCGCCCGCCTGGACGAGGGGCTGCGCAGCAGGAGGCGCCGCGACAGCGGAGGCAGCAGCCGAGCCGGACGGCGCCGGGGAGCCCCCGCCCGTACGCGCATCCTCGGCCAGCCATCCGGGCACCAGCAACGCCCCCACCAGGCTCAGCGCCAGCCCGGCCCCGGCCACCCCCGCCAGCACCCCCCGGCGAGCCCACCGGGCCCGCTGCCCAGGATCAGCAGTGGGCGGCACCACCGGCAGCGACGCCAGGTGCGCCGCGTCCCGCTCGTACCGCACGCACAGCGCCTCGACGGCCGGCGGCCACCCGCGCGCAGCCGCACCCGGCCCCGGGGCGAGCTCGGCGATCAGCTCCTCCAGCCCGGGCCGCGCCTGCGGACGCAGGCTCAGGCACCGGGCCAGCACCGCCCGCAGCCCGGCCGGCACCCCGGACAGGTCGGCCTCGGCCCGGCTGATCCGGTAGAGCACCGCCTGCGTCTGCCCGCCGTCGAAGGGGCCGCGCCCGGACGCGGCGTACGCGAGCACCGAGGCCAGGCAGAAGACCTCCGAGGCGGGCCCGAGTTCGGTCTCCGCGTCGAGGTGTTCGGGCGACATGTACCCGGGGGTGCCGATGACCTGGCCCATCGCGGTGAGGACGGTGCCGTCCAGCGGCTTGGCGATGCCGAAGTCGATCAGCCGCGGCCCGAGGCCGGACAGCAGCACGTTTCCGGGTTTGAGGTCCCGGTGCAGCAGCCGCCGGGCGTGGACGGCGCTCAGGGTGGCGGCGAGTTCGGCGCCGAGGGCCCGTACGGACTCCTCGGGCAGCGGGCCGGTGGTCTCCACGGCTTCGGCGAGGGTCGGTCCGGGGATGAACTCCGAGGCGAGCCAGGGCGGTTCGGCGTCCGGGTCGCAGGCGACGAGCGCGCCGGGCAGGGCGGTGGCGACGGCCCGCGCGGAGTCGATCTCGCGGCGGAACCGCAGCCGCAGCTCCGGCGTGTCCGGGCCCGCCTGCGGGAGCAGCGTCTTGACCGCGACCACCTCTGCGCCCGCAGCCGTGGAGCGGGCGAGGTGGACCTCCCCCATGCCGCCCGCGCCGAGCCGGGCGAGCGTCAGGTAGGGCCCGATCAGGCGCCGCTGGTCCGGCGGCAGCGGTTGCAGCACGGCGTCCTCCCTTCCCTGAGCGTCACGACCTCACAGCGCCGACTCCGCGACGGCGTGGACGGCGCCGTCCCCGCCGATCGCGAGCAGCAGCCCGTCGAGGGCGAGCACCCGGGGGTGCGCGTAGTCCGGGAAGCGGCCCATGTTCACGTGAATCCCGGGCGCGCCGGCGGGTTTGGGCAGTTCCACGACGACGGGGGTGCCGGACGGGTCCACGGGAACCAGCATCAGCCGGCTGTCGGTCATGGTGACGACCCTGGCGCCGAGCAGGATCGGCGGCGCGATGCCCGGGTGGAGCGCGTTCCCGGAGGTGCCGGTGTGTTCGAGGTTCTGTTCCCAGCGCGACGCCCCGGTGGCGGCGTCCAGGGCGCTCAGCATGCCGGTCGCCCCGTTCAGGCTCACGATCACCGTGTCGTCCCCCGCGCTGACCTGCCACTTCTGGTCGTGGAGCGCCGAGTTGGCGTCGGCGAGGTCCTTGCGCCCCGCGAAGTCCCCGGCCCCGGCCGTGACCAGGCCCTCCCCCGTCCGGCACAGCACCTTCGACCCCGTCAGCGCGAACGGGCTGCACTGCCCGGACAGGGTGCCGAGCATCGCGCCGCTGCCCGGGTCGAGGGCGGCGATCCCGTCCGGGGTGGAGGCGTAGACGGCGTGCCCGTCGGCGGCCTCGGCGCCGTAGACGAGCCGCAGCCGGGCGGTGCTCGGGCCGTTGTGGCCCAGCCCGCGGCTCCAGACGGGCTCGCCCCCGGCGAAGGTGGCGGCCTTCAGGCTGAACGCGCAGCCGATCTCCGCGCCCGAGTGGTCGCAGACCGTCAGGAAGAGCCGGTCGCCGACGGCGAGGGGCTCCTCGTAGAGGGAGACGTCCTTGCCGAACGGGGTGGTGGACAGCACGCGGCCGCTGGTGAGCTCCTGGACGCGCAGCGAGCCCTCCCGGCTGGAGCTGGCGACGCGGTCGCCCTCGATCGCCGGGCCCTCCCCGTCGTGGGGGATGAGGAGCAGCCCGTTTTCGGTGTCCGGCTGCGCCTGCACGCTCGGGTCCCTGGCGAGGTCGACCCGCCAGCGCTGGTGCCCGTCGGCGGTGTCGAGGGCCTGGAGGCTGCCGTCGACCAGCCGGCAGACGAGGGTGCCCCGGCCCAGCGAGCAGCCGGTCGGCTGGTCGGCCAGGTAGGCGGACCACGGCTTGAAGCTCGCCGGCAGCCGGCTCTTCCCGCTCGGGAAGGCCCGGTTGCCCCCGGGCCCGCCCCTGTCGGTGACGCCGGTGAGCCCCGGGGGGACGGCGACGGCCGTCGGCTTCCCCCCGTCGCCTCCCCACCGCAGGGCGGCCGCCGTGCCGCCCGCGACCAGCACGGCGAGCGCGGCGCCCAAGGCGATCAGCCGTCGTCGGCGCGGCCTGGTCCAGCCCGACCTGGTCCAGCCCGACCTGGCCCCGCCCGCCGCCGCCCGGGCCTCGGCCGCGCTCCGCTCGATCATCCGCCCGATCTCCGGTGACCACCACCACCCGGCCGGCCCGAGTGCCTCCAGGGCCGGGGCCAGCTCGGCGAGGGTCGGCCGCCCGGCCGGGTCGCGCAGCAGGCAGGCGCCGAGGATGCCGCGCAACTCCTCCGGCACGGCGGAGAGTTCGGTCTCGGCCCGGGCCATCCGGTGCAGCATCGCGGGCGCCGGGGCGTTCCCGTACGGGCCGGTGCCGGTGGCGGCGAAGACCAGGACGGCGCCGAGGGAGAACACGTCGGAGGCGGGGACGGCCCGCCGGGCGTCGGCCAGTTGCTCGGGCGCCATGTAGCCGAGCGAGCCGAGCACCAGCCCGTCCGTGGTGAGCGTCTCCTCGTCGGCGTCGGCGGCGCCGTCGTCGGCGTCGCGGGCGAGGCCGAAGTCGATGAGCTTGGGACCGCCGTCAGCGACCAGCACGTTGCCGGGTTTGAGGTCGCGGTGCAGCAGGCCCCGGCCGTGCACGTCGGCGAGCGCCTCCACCAGCCGCAGCCCGAGCTCGGCGACCACGCGTACGGGCAGCGGCCCGCACTCGGCCACCGCCCGGTCGAGCCGCGGTCCGGCGACGAACTCGCTGGCCAGCCAGGGCACTTCGGCCTCGGGGTCGGCGTCCAGCAGCCGCGCCGCGTACGGGCTCCCGACCGCGCGCAGCGCCTCGATCTCGCGCCGGAACCGGTCCGCCGCCTCGGGGTGGTCCAGCAGGTCGCGCCGGACGGTCTTCACGGCGGCGAGCCCTCCGTCCCGTCCCACGCCGAGCAGCACCTCGCCCATGCCGCCCGCGCCCAGCCGCCCGACCACCCGGTACGGCCCGATCCACTCCCCCGCCGACATCGCGCGCCCTCCAGGTCCCCCGACCGCGCCCGCCGTCGCGGCGGGGCATGCCGATGATTCCACAGCGGCCCGGGTGCCCGGCAGGGTTCCGGCGATCGCGTGAACTGCTTCCTTCCGTACACGAGTTCGCCGCGACCCGGACTGCTCCGGGAGAGCGTACGGCCGAAGAGGCGACAGCGCGTGACCGCCCCGCATCCACCGAGGTTGTCAGTCCGTCACCCCGCCCCGTCACCCCACGCCCAGCCACCCCGCACCCCGCACCCCACACCCTCCGGAGGCCCCCAGATGCGCACCGCCCTCGCCGCCCTGCTCCTCGGCACCGTCCTGTTCCCGGCCGCCGCGGCCGCCTCCGCCCCGGCAGCCGCCGCCACCACCCCCACCGCTACGCCCCGCGAGGTCAACCAGGGCTACAGCATCCCCGTCGGCGGCGTCACCGACCTCGGCGCCCTGCCCGTCCTCGGCAGCCTCGGCCTGGACTTCGCCCGCCTCCTCGGGCAGTAGGGCGTGTCTGACAATTGGCGTCGGGTCAGCGGGCGGCGTTGGGGTGCGTGCATCGGCGGGGCCGAGGAGGGAGTCCATGCGGAGCATTGGCGACTGACGAGAAGCCGTCGAGGTGCGTGCTCCGGCGGCGACCGCCCGGCGGGAATTGTCAGACACGCCCTAGGTAGGGTCGACTCGCGCGGGGCATCGACCGAGCCGCGCGGGCCGGTTGGAGGGGGACGGACGCATGATCGGGGAACTGCTGCCGGACGTCGTGGTGACGGAGGTCGCGTACGGCGATCCGCCGCAGGCCCGGCTGGAGCCCGAGGAGGAGGCGGTGGTCGCCCGGGCGGTGGAGAAGCGCCGCCTGGAGTTCACCAGCGTCCGCCACTGCGCCCGCCTGGCGCTCGGGCGCCTGGGCGTCCCGTACCGTCCGCTCGTCCCGGGCCTGCGCGGCACCCCGAGCTGGCCGGAGGGCGTGGTCGGCAGCCTCACCCACTGCGACGGTTTCCGCGCCGCCGCCGTGGCCCGGGCCGGGGAGCTGACCTCGGTCGGCATCGACGCCGAGCCGGCGCTGGCGCTGCCGGAGGGCGTGCTGGAGGTCGTCGCCCTGCCCTCGGAGCAGCGGCGGATCGCCGCGCTGAGCGCCGCGCACCCGCACGTGCCGTGGGACCGGGTGCTGTTCAGCGCCAAGGAGTCCGTCTACAAGGCCTGGTTCCCGCTGGCCCTGCGCTTCCTGGAGTTCACCGAGGCGGAGCTGACGATCTCCGCCGACGGCACCTTCTCCGCCCGGGTGCTCGTGCCCGCCCCCGTGGTCGACGGCCGGCCGCTGTCGGGCTTCGACGGCCGCTGGACCGTCCGGGACGGGCTGCTCGCCACGGCGATCGCCGTCCTGCCCGCGCCCGCGCCCTCGTAGCGTGCCTGCGGCATATCCTCGACCCCGTGACGGTGACTTATGTGATCGACGGCAATCGGATCGGCTCGCTGGACGACTTCTGGGACGCGGTCGGCAGGGCCATGGGCGAGGACGGCTACTTCGGCCGCAACCTCGACGCCTTCGCCGACTGCCTGCGCGGCGGCTACGGCACCCCCGAGGACGGCGACTACCTCATCGAATGGCGCGACCACGAGGTCTCCCGCCGCAGGCTCGGGTACCCGGAGACCGTCCGCCGGCTGGAGCAACGCCTCGCCCACGCCCACCCCACCAACCGCCCGCGCATCGCCGCCGAACTGGCCGACGCCCGGGCCGGCAAGGGGCCGACGGTCTACGACTGGCTGGTGCGGATCATCGAGGACGAGCACCCGGGCGGCCTGCGCCTGGCCTGAGCCCAGCCCGCCGGGTCGCATCGCGTCGGATCGCCGCGCCGGATCACTTTTGATCTCCCGGGATGCCCCGGCCGTCGGGCCGGGGAGATGGGGGCCTCCCGGCCCAGACGGTCGGGGAGGGCCCTTGGCCCGGAGCCGCGAAGCGGCGGAGTGGGCTTCGGAGGTTTGGGCAGGAGCCGTTGTCAGTGGCTCCCGCTAGGTTGATCCTGTGCACCTTCGGTACTCCTATCGCATCTGTCCGACGGCCGGTCAGCTCAAGGCGCTGGCCCGGACGTTCGGGTGTGCGCGGGTGGTGTACAACGATGCCCTGGTGGCTCGGAAGGCGGCCCGTAAGGACGGCCAGCCCTACCCGAAGATCACCGACTTGCAGAAGCTGGTGATCACCGGGGCGAAGCGCACCGCCGAGCGGGCGTGGCTCGCCTCGGTCGGTGTGGACCCTCTGATCCAGTCCCTGCGGGACGTGGACAGACGGGGAGGATGTCAAATCACGTCCGACAGCCGGACGAACCGGCGCCCCGCCGCCAGCATCCCCGGCACCGCCGCCGCCACCCCGGGGGCGGTGCCGCCTCCCGGGTGGTTCATGTGGCCGATGACGATCGCGCCCGGCCCGGCCCCCGCCACCTCCCGCCGCACCTCGGAGGCGCTCAGCGTGGCGCCGCCGTCCCCGTTCACCGTGAACCCGGCGACGCGTTCGCCCAGGTCGGCGACCACCCGGGTGGCCACGTCGTCGTAGTGCGCGGTGCCGGAGCGGAAGAACCGGGGCGGGTGGCCGAGCAGGGCGGTGAGCTTGTTCGCGTTGCCCGCCACCTCGTCGTACACCTCGCCGACGTCCCCGGTGCCCGCGATGCCGTACGCGGAGCGGCCGGTGACGGACAGGGGGCGGTGGACGGTGCCGTGGTTGCCGATCTCGAACAGCGGGTCGGCGGCGAGCCGCTCGAAGGTGTCCGGGTTGGCGTCGATCCAACGGGCGTTCAGGAACAGCGTCGCCGGGACGGCGTGAGCGCGCAGGAAGTCGATCAGGTCGGCGTCGTAGCCGTTGCCGCCGGGGCCCCCGCAGGCGTCGAAGGTCAGGGCCGTCGCCCGTTCGCCCTCGGGCAGCGCGGTCAGCACCCCGGCGACCTCCAGGCCCCAGTCGGTCGGGGCGGTGCTGCCGTAGCGCCGCACCATCTCGGCGCGGGTCGGCTCCTGGGCCGGAGGCTCGCTCGCGGGCGGGTCGGGCGTGGGAGTGGGCGCCGGCGAGGGCGTCGCCGCTATGGAACCCGTCACGGTGGCCGTAGCCTGCGCCGAAGCCCCCGCCGAAGCCGCCGCCCCCGCAGAGGGCAGGGCCCCCGCCCCGGCCGACCGCCCCGCCGTCCCCTGGCACCCCGCCAGCGCACCCCCGGCCATCGCCACCAGCAGCACCCGCCGACTCAGCGCCACACCCGTCTCCTCCACTCTCCACCGATCACCTGTTCCCCTCCCCTATGAACCGATGATCGGTCACACCCCGCAACTCCACCCCTCCCTCTCCACTCACCCCCCGGCCCCCTCCGCTCACCCCCGCGACCCCTTCACGGGCCCGCCCCACCCCCGTGACCCCCGCCTCACCGCCGGTTCACCCTCCGGGGTAGGCGCACGGACGACCCGCCCGCCGCCAGCCCCCGGAGACCCCGATGCCCGCAGAGGCCGACCCCACCCGCCGCACAGTCCTGCGCACCACCCTCGCCGCAGCCGCAGCCGCCACCGCCACCGGCGCCGCCGCCCTCCCCCTGTCCACCCCCACCCCCGCCGCCGCCTCCTCCCCGTCCCCGTCCCCGTCCCCGAAAAGCCTCACCCTCACCGGCCATCTCCCCACCGGCTGCCCCGACTTCGTCTACCTCCCCGTCGAAGTCCCCGAGGGCGTACGAGAGATCGCCGTCACCTACGGCTACGACAAGCCCCCCGTCCCGGCCGGCACCCCCGGCAACTCCTGCGACATCGGCATCTTCGACGAACGCGGCACCGACCTCGGCGGCGAGGGCTTCCGCGGCTGGTCCGGCGGCTTCCGCACCGAGTTCGGCCTCGCCCGCGACGCCGCCACCCCCGGCTACCTGCCCGGCCCGATCAACCCCGGTACCTGGCACATCGTGCTCGGCCCCTACCAGGTGGCCCCGCAGGGCCTGGACTACCACGTCGAGGTGACCCTCAGGTTCGGCGAGCCCGGGCCCGCGTTCACCCCGCACTACCCGGCCGAGCGCGCCCGGGGCCGCGGCCGGGCCTGGTACCGGGGCGACTGCCACCTCCACACCGTGCACTCCGACGGCCGCCGCCTCCCCGAGGAGGTCGCCGCCGGCGCCCGCGCGGCGGGCCTGGACTTCATCGTCTCCACCGACCACAACACCAGCTCCTCGCACGCCGTCTGGGGCCCGCTGGCCGGCCCCGACCTGCTGATCCTGCCCGGCGAGGAGATCACCACCCGCAACGGCCACTGGCTCGCCCTCGGCCTGGAGGCCGGCGAGTTCGTCGACTGGCGCTACCGCTCCCGCGACGAGGAGTTCCCGCGCTTCGTCCGCCAGGTCCACCGCTCCGGCGGCCTGGTGGTGCCCGCGCACCCGTACTGCCCGTACGTCGCCTGCCAGTGGAAGTTCGGCTACGAGCAGGCCGACGCCGTCGAGGTGTGGAACGGCCCGTGGACGTACGACGACGAGTCGGCCGTCGACACCTGGGACTCCCAGCTCGCCGTCGCCCTGCGTCACGGCCGCTCCTGGACGCCCGCGATGGGCAACAGCGACGCCCACAGCGCCCCGCAGGTGATCGGCTCCCCGCACAACGTCGTCCTCGCCGAGGACCTCACCCGCGACGCGATCCTCGACGGGCTGCGCGACGGGCGCAGCTGGCTCGCCGAGTCCTCCGCCGTCCACCTCGAGCTCACCGCCACCGGTCACGGCCGCAGCGCGGGCATCGGCGAAGAGCTGACCGTCCCCGCCGACGCGCCGGTGGACGTGCGCCTGACCGTCTCCGGGGTGCCCGGCGGCACCGTCCGCCTGATCACCGACGAGGGCCAGATGCACCAGGAACCCCTGGCCGCGGACGGCTCCGGCACGATCGTGTGGCGCACCACCGCCTCCCTCGCCGCGTACGTCCGCGCCGAGGTGCGGCACCCGAAGGCGGACGGCACGCCGGGCAAGGGCAACTCCATGGGGCCCGACCTCCCCTGGGGCCCGATGGCCGCGCTGACCAACCCGATCGTGCTGAGCGCCGGGGGCCGCTGAGCCCGGGTGGGGGACGACTCGGACCACCCGAGTGGACTAGGTTGATCCCCGAACGCGTCAGTCGTAGGGATGAGGCGGTCGGCTGTCCGTATCCGGACGGCCCGGCCGCCGCCGACTCCCGGCTCCCCTCCCCTCCCCCGGCCCGCGAAGGGATCAGCAGCTGTGAACCGTACGACCGTAGGTGGGCCGGAACTCGGGGGCGGTCGGGGCGCGGGGGGCGTCCTCGTCCTCGTCGACCCGTCCGGCGCCGGGCACAGCAAGGTCGCCGAACTCCTCACGGCCCGGCTGCACCCGAGCGTCCACCTGCGCACGGACGACTTCCTGCGCGTCATCCGCGACACCCCCACTCCCCTCGACACCCCCCTCGACGCCCAACGCCGCACCGCCACCGCCCTCGCAGCCGCCGCCCAGGCCGCCTTCGCCTACGCCACCGGCGGCTACCAGGTCATCGTCGAGTCCCCCACCGCCCCGCCCACCCTCGACACCTTCCGCCGCGAGAGCCGCACCACCGGCGCCCCCCTCCACTACGTCGTCCTCCCTCCCACCCCCGACGACGGCCCCACCACCCCCGAAGCCACCGCCGACACCATCCTCACCGCGCTCCCCCACCGCACCCACCTCCTCGGCTGGTAGCCCCCCAGCCCCTTCGGTCCGCCCGTCAGGTACGGCGCGATCCCCTGACCGTCCCCGCGAACGCCGCGAACTCCACGAACACCACGGACGGCGCGGACGGCGCGGACGGCGCGGACGGCGCGGACGGCGCGGACGGCCGCCACACGGGAATCGGCTGCGGGGCGCACGCAAGTGCGCATGTCCCGGCAGGCTCCGGGCACGATTCGATGCGCGCGCATTCCCGTCGCACCATTCGGCGTTTCACGCCCTTTTTCACGCCCCTCGGTGCGCCCTCATCATTCCCCTGGGAATACGAACCGGAAAACCACGGGACGGATCCGTGAGCAGCCGGGCGAGAAGTACGGGAATCCGGAGGGAATGCCATGGAATTCAAGCAGAAGCTGGCAGAACTGTTCACGAAGGGGCGCGTCGAGGTCTACCGGCCCGGGGACCTGATCCTCCTCAAGGGAGCGGTCGCCGACGACGTGCGGCTGATCCGCAGCGGCTGGGCCCAGGTGACGGACCCCCACCACGACGGCAGCGAGACCGTCCTCGACCTCCGCTGCCGCGGTGAACTCCTCGGCGACACCGGCGTGCTCGGCGGCCGCCCGCGCAACGCGAACGTCCGTGCCGTCCGCCGCACCGTCACGGTCGCCGTGGGCGGCCGGCAGTTCCTGGCGTTCATCAGGCAGCACGACCTGCTCGACCAGCTCCTGCTCAGCGCACACGACCACCACCTCGCCGCGAACCGGCTCACCGGGGCACGGCCCTTCGGCGCGGTCGTCGGCGCGAGCCGGCTCCTGCTCGACCTGTCCCGGCGCTACGGCTCGCCCACCCTGCACGGGATCACCCAGAAGGCCATCGTCGGGCTGCTGGGCGTGTCCGTCCCGACACTCCGCAAGGCCGTGGCCGACCTCTCCACCTGCGGGGCCGTGCGCGCGAACTGGCCCAGCATCGAGATCAGGGACCAGGCCGCCCTGCGCGAGACCGCCCGTCTGGACGACTCAATCGCGAAAGCGCGGAGCGAGAAAGCACGCACCCGCGCCAGGTCGTGACGTGAGCCACGTCACACCCGTTCCGGAGGCAAAATTCTTTCCCTCCCGGCTTCCGCCCGGCGCACATCCTCGAAAGGCGACCGCACTCGCGGTCCGGAAATCCGATTCCTTCGAGGAGTGCCATGTCCGAGCCGTACGAACCGTCCAAGCACACCGAACACACCAGCCGCCCCCTTCCGCCCCGTCAGGGCCTGCTCGCGGTGGACGCGAAGGACTCCACCAAGCTGCCGGCCGCGCAGCAGGCGGCCCTGAGCCGGGCCATCGCCGAGACCCTGGAGCGGGCCCTCGACCTCGCGGGGCTCGGCTCCATGCCGCGCCCGTTCACCACCAGCACCGGCGACGGGCTCTCCTTCGGCTTCCCCCCGGAGTTCCTCCCGTTCGTCCTCCACCCGTTCATCGACCGGTTCAACGACGTCCTCCTCGCCCACAACGCGCGCGGCGCGGGCCCGAACGTCCGGCTCCGGCTCAGCGTCCACGCCGGCTCCGTGCCGCTCACCGGCGGCCGGCCCGGCGACGGCAACGCGACGCCGCGCAGCGAACTCCACCGCCTGCTGGACTCCCGGCCGGCTCGTGACTACCTCGCCCTCGGCAGCCCGAACGCCACCCCGCTGGTCGCCATCGTCTCCGACCCGCTCTACCGGGACGTGGTCGTCGGCGGGTACTGCGGGCTGCCCCGCGAGCGCTTCACCGAAGTCCACGCCGAGGTCGACGGCAAGGACTTCGCGCAGCGCGCCTGGATGTACGTGCCCTCGCCGTCCGGCGGCCTGCTCCCGCCGCCGCCCGGCACGGACCCCGCGCCGGGAGCGCCCAAGCCGTCCGCGCCCACCCCGCGCCCCGGCCCGGGCGGACCGGGCGCACCGGGCCGGCCCCGCCGCGTGCCCACCCCTCGGTCGATCCGCGCCCAGCGGGTCCAGAACGGCGTCAACGCCATGGACTCGATCATCCACACCGTCGAGACCCACCTGACGACCGGCTCCGAGACGCCGGGGGCCCGGTGACCGCGACCGCCGTCGAGGACGCGTTCCCGGACGACGACGCGTTCCCGGACGACGACGGGTTCCCGGACGACGACGCCCCGCCGCCGTCGTCCTGGACCTCCTCCCACCACCAGTCGGTCGCGCACGGCGCCAACCTCAACGGCGCCTACGTGGGGGCGGTCCACATCTACGGGCCCTCGCCCGAGCACGCCGTCCGGAGCCGTCAGCGACCCGCCACCGACGCCCCGCCCCGCCCCCGGCCCGCCGACCTGACCGTGCGCCTGATCGCGCTGACCGGAGCCCTCGCCGCGCTGACCGCGCCGGCCCTGCGTGCGGCCGCCGCACTCCGGCAGCTCGCCCCTCTGCTCGCCGGCCCGGAACCGAGCCCCTGACCCCGCCCCCGTACCCCCGCCCCCTCCCCCTCCCCCTCCGATCAGGAGAAGCCCGTGGCCCCAACCCCCTCCGTACGCCTCTTCGACGCGGTCGAGTCCCGGGTCGCCCGGCCCGACCCCGCCCTCCCCCCGCACACCTTCCGCGTCACCACGGCGGACGGCCGGTTCGAGCTCACCCCGGCCGACGCCCGCGACCTCGTCCACGGACCGGGCCGCACGAGCCCGCTGGCCCAGGCCGTCTGGCGGTTCGCCGTCCTGACCGCCCGCTCTCCGGAGTCACCGCCGCCGTGGGACGTCCTGCCCGTCTGGCTCGCGCTGCCCCGGCTGCGGAGCGCCGTTCACCGCATCCACCGCCGGCTCCGCACCGACCGGAACGACCTCGAGGCCGCCGCCGTCCTGGGAGTGATCGAGGGCTCCCTGCGGTTCGAGGACACCGGGGACGGACTCGCCGGCGAGCGCGTGATGCGCACGGCCACCGGGAGCGCCTGGCGCCTCGCCCGCCAGGGTGTCCGCGAGCGAACCGTCCCCCACTTCGTCGCCCTGACGGACAGGCGCGACGTCCTGTGGCAGCCCCCGGAGCCGGGACCGGACTCCTGGGAACTGCAGATCTCCCCGCCCGACCGCCCGGACGGCCTGACCGCCCCGCTGCACTTCACCGTCTCCCGCGAGCGCCTCGCGGGCGAGCGCCTCGGCGCGATGGCGGTCGGGATCGGGCTGCACGACATCGTCCACCGGGCCCGCCGGCCGAGGGCCGGCCGCCGCATCGGAACCCTGTCCCTCCGACCTGCCGGGAGCCCCCGATGAGCTACTCCCCCGAACGCGCGCTCACCTTCGGCGAGGCGTTCGACCTGCCGGTGTGCGTCGACCTCGGCACCGCCGCGAGGGCCTTCGGCGTCTGCCGGGCCACCGCCTACCGCCTCGTCCAGCTCGGCTCGTTCCCCTGCCGGGTCCTCCGGGTCGGGTACCAGTACCGCGTCCCCACCACCTCGCTCATGCGCGCCCTGGACGTCGAGGAACTCCCCGTCTACGCGAGCCACTTGGCCGAGGGCGCCGACCACGCCGCCCGCCTCGACGGCCGGAACACCACCACGGAGGAACCGCGATGACCCTCATGCCGATCACCGCGACCGAACCGGACGAGCCCGCGGCGCCCACCTGCTTCGTCATCGGCCCCATCGGTGACGAGCACGCGGAGCTCGACAGCGCGGAGCGGCGCGTCTTCGAGCGCGCCCTCCTCGTCTACGACGAAGTCGTCCGCGCCGCCTGCCGCCCGCACGGGATCGACCCGCTGCGCGCGGACGCGATCGCCGACGCCGGGGAGATCACCGACCAGATCCTCGCCCACCTCGACGAGGACGACCTCGTCATCGCCGACGTCAGCGGCGGCAACCCCAACGTCATGTACGAGCTCGGCTACCGCGACCGCGCCGGCAAACCCACGATCCTGATCGGCGAAACGGGCCTCCTGCCCTTCGACATCGCCCGCAAGCGCACCATCCGGTTCCGGCGCGACCGCAGCGGCCTGGTCCAAGCCCGCGACCAGCTGCACCGGTTCCTCTCGGAGGGGCTCAGCAAGGGCTTCGGCACCTTCGCCGCGGTCAGCACCTCGCGCGGCGCGCTCGTCCCCTCGCTCGCCCCCGGCGCCGTCCCCGGTGCCGCCCCCGCCGTCGAGGGCGCCGCGGAGGCCGAGGACGACGCCCCCGGACTCTTCGACCGGATCGCCCAGGCCGAGGTGCAGATGGAAGCCGCCATGGCGGACCTCTCCGACATGGAGGAGGCGACCGCGCTCTTCGCCGCCGCGGCCGAGGAGCTCACGGCCACGCCACCCAAACCCAACCAGTCGCCCAACGCCGCGCTCGTGGTCGTCAAGCGGTTCTCCGACGCCATCACCGCCCCCTCCGCCGCGTTCCGCTCCAGCACCGAGGCGTTCGCGCGCCGCATGGGGGACGTCAACGCCGGAATCCACGCGCTGCTCGACTTCGTCGAGCAGCAACCCCCGGAGGAGCGTGACCCGCAGACACCGGCCATGCTCGCCGGGCTGATCGACACCGGCGTCCAGATGCGGCACAGCACGCACGACATCGTCGCCCTCGGGTCGCTCATGCGCCAGGTGTCCGGCTACTCCCGCGTCCTGCGGACCCCCGCCCGGGAGATGGCCGCGGCCGTCCGCGCCATCGTCACGGTCCTCACCGAGATCGAGTCCTGGGAGAACCGGGCCCGCGCCCTCCAGTAGCCACCGCCACCGAGACGCTCTGACACCCCCTCACACCCCCTCACCCCAATCGTCACGTTCCGTGTTCGGAGCGGTACACGTTTGGGTACGTACCCCGCGCGCCCGAGGGTCGGGCGCGAACCGAGCACGGAGACCCAGCGGCCATGGACCACAACCACATCCCGCCGACGGTACGGCGCACCTACGGCACGGACGACCTGTCGACCGCACCGTCGTTCGCCGGGGGATTCATCAACTTCGGTGACTGGCAGGGCATCGACCTCACCGCACCCACCGCCGAGGACCGGGTGCGCAGCCAGGAGCAGCTCTACCGCCGGGTGCTGCGCGCCTTCGAGGAGCCGCGCGAACGGAAGCGCCTCGCGGAGGTCGGCTGCGGCCGGGGCCTCGGCGCCGCCCTGGCCCTACGGGAGTTCCGGTTCGCCTCGGTGACGGGCGTGGACATCCACCCCGACCAGATCGAACGCGCCCGCACCGTCAACGCCCTCGCCCTGGCGACCTATCCGGACCGCCTCGCCTACACCCTCGGCTCCGCCGACGAACTGCCCTTCCCCGACGCCTCCCTGGACGGCCTCTACTCCGTCGAGGCCGCCCAGCACTTCCGCGAACTGACCAGCTTCGCCCGCGAGTCCGCCCGCGTCCTGCGCCCCGGCGGCCGCCTGGTGGTCACCACCTTCTTCGCCGCCCCCGGCCCGGAGATCGCCGAGCGCCTGAAGATCCTCCTCGCCAGCTTCGCCGACGGCCTCGACGTCCCCCACACCCTCGACGACTTCACCACCGATCTCGCCACCTCAGGCTTCACCTCCGTCTCCGTCACCCCCATCGGCCCCGACGTCTGGCCCGGCCTCGACCGCTACCTCACCGACACCGTCCCCACCGGCCACTGGACCCGCAACTTCCTCCCCGCCTGGCGCGACGGCCTCCTCGACTACCACCTCCTCACCGCCACCCGCTGACGCTACCGTCAAGACGATTGGGAGCCTCTCCCGAATTCACCCGGAAGAGGCTCTCAAATTCTCAACCCGCTCCATCACCCTCAGCCATGTCGCTGCACCCCCAACCCATCCGACTGCAATCTTCCGCCAGTCCGGAGCGCCTGGCCCATATCATCGTCGAACTCAACCGCTGCCCATGCAGGATGCCCGGCTGGAAATCCCAGCCGGGCTCCTGCATTAACTGCTCGCGACTTGACCGACTAACCACGCGCCGCGAAGCCCTGGACTCCCGCCGATTGCCTGCTATTGGGCTTGCAAACGACGGACGTCCAGATGCTCACCCCATCCGCGCCCGAGGCATGCGCGGACCACATTGACCCGAATCGCCTCCAACGATCGAGATATGTCGCGAGCGCTGACCGTCACCTGCTTATCCCCGCCAGGAGCGTTAGTGGAAATGCTCACGGTACCATCACCCTGACCGCTCAGATCGACCCAGAACGGGCCGTCGAAGAACCTTACTCTCCTGTCACCCTCCCTGCGGCGGACATCAGCGATCGCGTCAAGCAACTCCACAAGGAATGCGAGCGGCATATCATTCCAATTCGATTCCGGAAAGTCGAATCCGTCGATATTGATCCAGACGTCGCCCCAGATAGAACCTGATCTAGCGAGATCGAGAGTTTCTATATCACAGAACACCTCGAAACTCATCGGCTTCACCTCCAGACCGGATATGCAGTCTCAATCATGCGCGTCTCCCTGTTAACCCACATCTCTATCTCAAGCCCGTTGGACGATCCCCTAAGGAAGACTCGATCCCCCTGAGAAGGCCCTGCGGTCGAAGACGACTTATATGCCTGGCGAATTGTAGACTCGATCTGCTTTGGCCCCATATCATCCGGGAACTTCGTCTTTATTCCGCTTTGCTTGTAGGTGTTACCTGCTGCGGTGTGCCGGTCAAGGATATGGTCCATATCGATGTCCACCTTTCGCCACCCAGGAAGGTTGACCGCCTTCGGGCAGTTGTGAACAAGGACCGGGATATTACCTGCCAGCACGTAGTACGTGTGGAGCTGGTCGACGGTCAGGTTGTAGGTGACCGCGGCCCGGTGGTGGTTGCGGACGGTGGTGACGGTGATCGTGCTGCCGTCGGGCTGGCGGAGTTGGTCGCCGGGGTGGAGCTGGGAGGCGTCGGTCCAGCGGTTGGTGGTGACGTCCCAGAAGGGGTGGTGCCAGGTGGTGGTGAGGGTTTGAGCCGGGGTGAGGGGGCTGGCCGGTGGGGCTCGGTCTCCGGGCTTGGCCTCGATGGTGAGGTCGGTGAAGTCCTGGTCGTCGGGGGTGGTGATGGTCGCGGTGACGGGCTCGGGGCGTGTTTCGCCCGTGGTGGGCGCGGTAGCCGTGACCAGGTCGCCGGTGGAGAGCTTGTCGATGTCCTTGCTCGTACCGTCGGCGAGCAGGACCTGGGCGCCCGCAGGAAAGCTGTTGCACCCAGGTGCACGAGCGCTCAGGGCGCCGAACGCGAGGCCGAAGTCAGCACCGATCACGGTGTCCGTCAACACGCCCTTGGCCGAGTGATCCGCGTCGCCGTCCAGAATGTTGTTGAGGTCACCTCCGATGGCACCCGCCAGCGCGCCGCAGCCTGCGGCGGCCAGTGCCGTGGAGGCACCGGCGGTGGCGAGACCGGTGGCCGCGCCGGCACTGAGGCAGATCGATCCGGCGATGGTGCTGACCGTCGCGACGATGATTTCGCGGACCACCGGATGGTCGGTGGTGAAGTTCTGAACGCGCTTGGCCCCGTTGCCGATGTGACAGCTGACTCCGGACAAGGACAACCACGAGTCGCACTTCTCGGTGCCGCGCCCGTTTCCACCGTCACCTCCCCCGCCGCCGCCACCACCGTTCGAGCCACCGTTGCCGGATTTGCCCGAGCCGTTGCTGGCCGTGGTCGGGTGGAGGGCCGCCGGGTCGGTGCCCGAGGTGCCTTCCGCGCACTGGATGGTCGCGCACCAGCTGCCGGCGCTCTTGGTGGTTCCTTCGGCGCACTCCTGGGTCGTGCACCAGCTGCCGTACAGGCCGCTGGGGTCGCTGGCGTTGACGGGGTCGTTGTTGCTGTAGGCGTAGCCGTTCCACTGCTGGGGGTCGCCGTCGCCGAGGAGCGGGTCGGGGTTGAGGAAGCGGCCGGTGACGGGTTGGTACTCGCGGGCCCCGAGGTTGGTGAGGCCGGTGGACGGGTCGAGCGTGCCGCCGACGAAGCCCTTGTCGCCGGCCCAGGTGGCGGGGTCGGGCTGGGTGCCCCGGATGTTGCCGAAGGGGTCGGTGGGGCGGCGCGACACGGTCTGGGCCGCGTCGGTGTCGATCTGGACGCCGTTGGTGCCGTGCGGGTCGGCGCACTGGTAGACCAGCTTGCCCCCGCCGGTCGCCGCGGTGACCCGGGTGATGGTGATGCCGCCGGGCGAGCTGTAGTAGCGCACGTCGGACATGGACCGGGACTTGGTGTCCAGGGTGAGCTCGTCGGCACCGAGGTTGACGGTGGTACGGCCGGGGTTGCGGCGGATCAGCTGGTTGCCGTCCGCGTCGTAGAGGTACGAAGTCCCCTCGGCCTCACCGGTCTTGGTGACCGAGGCGAGCTTGTCCTCGCCGTTCCACGTCAGGTTGGTGGTGCCGGTGGTGTCGGTGACGGCCGTGGTGTTGCCGAGCGCGTCGTACTGGTAGGTGGCCTTCTTCGTTCCGGCGGACGAGGTGGTGGTGCTGGTGAGCAGCGCGTGCGGGCCGCCGGTTCCGCCGCCGCTGTTCGGGGCGTTGGTACTGGTGTTGGCAGTGCCGGGGGCGCCGAAGGTCTGGACGGTCGTGACGTCGTTGGCGGTGACGCCGGCCGGGTCGTGCTGGGTCAGGCCGGTCCGGTTACCGGTGGCGTCGTAGGTGTAGCTCTGCCAGTACGGGACCGGCCCACCGACGGACGGCTTGGCCGGACTTCCGCTGACGGCCGGGCCGTTGGCGTTGGCGCAACCGCCGATGCCGGGGACGGAGGCCGCCGGGCCACTGCCGGTGGTGTGGCCGCCGGTGTCCGTCCAGGCGCCGCTGGGGCGGGTGGTGGTACCGCCGGTGTCCGTCCAGGCGTTGGTCACCCGACCGAGGTGGTCGAAGGTGAAGCACTGGGTGTCGGTGGCCGTGCCGTTCTGCAGGTCGCTGACCGAGGTGACCCGGCCGGACGGCGTGTAGGTGTAGGACGTGGCGTCCAGCGTGGTCTTGCCGACCTGCCGGTCGAGGTAGGAGTTGATCAGGTGACCGGTCGCGGCGTCGTACTGCTGGGTGGAGACGACCTGGGTGCCGATGTCGCCGACCGTGGTGACGACCGGCTGCCCCGTCTCGTCGTACTGGACGTCGGAGACCAGGCTGCTCAGGCCGCCGGAGGAGATGAGCAGGCCGGTGTTGATGCGGAGGTAGTCGATGCCTTCGGCAGGAAGACCACCCACCGCCGGCAGGTCGGTGTGCTTCAGTTCACCGAGGATCGCCGAGTACCGGTTGGTCGTGGTGTAGGTGCCCGCGAGTTCGCGCTCGGCCGACGGGATGGTCGTGGCCGTGCCGAGCGGGCGGTAGGCGGTGTCGTAGCCGGTGACGGCCTGGGTGTACACCTGGCCGCCGTCGGCCCCGCCGACGTAGCGGGTCGAGGAGGTGAGCTTGCCCTTGGCCCCGGGCAGGGTGTCGTACGTCCAGCCCGCGAGCTGGTTGGCGCGGCTGACCGACCCGGCGTAGAGACCGGTCTTCCGCCCGAGGACATCGTAGGAGTAGGCGAGGACGCCGCCCTTGGCGTCGGTGGTGGACGCGACGTTGGAGGCGACGTCGTAGGTGGTCAGCGTCGTGCCGGTGTCGGGATCGGTCGAGCTGACCTTGCGGCCCCGCAGGTCGTAGGCGTAGGACCAGACGTTGCCCGAGGAGTCGGTGCGCTTGGCGGTCTCACCGCTGGGCGTGTACGCGTACGAGGTGATGTCCGCATCGGCGGCCACACCGGTCGGCGTGGCGGTCCGGTACTGCCACAGTTGGGTCGTCTTGCCCCGGGCGCCGGTGAACACGCTGCTGGGGAAGGAGCCCTGGGGCGGCGTGGTGTCGGTGCGGTCGACGCCGGGGAAGGCGGTCGTGGTCGCCCACTGCTGTTGCCCGTAGGAGACGAACGCCTTGGTGGTGGCGCGGCCCATGCCGTCGTAGGTCACCCAGGTCTGGGCGGGCACCTGGGAGTCCGGTGCCACGAAGGCCGTGCCGTTCGGCTGGCTCGTGGGGTCGAAGTACGCCTCGGAGGTCTTGATCGCCCAGCCGTGCGAGTCGTAGGCCGTGTCGGTGATCAGTCGGCCGTCGCCACCGATGGCGGGAGTCCGCTGAATCTGGCGGATCCGGCCGAGTCCGTCGTACAGCTCGGTCTGGACGTTGTAACTCTCGCCCTCGCGCAGGGACTTCGTGGTGACCGCGGAAGCGGCGGTGGTTCCGTTGAGCGCGTACTCGAAGACGAAGCTGGCGGACTTGCTGGTGGCCCGGTCGGGCTTCCACACCGCGACGAGCCGGCCGATGGCGTCGTACTTCCGGGTCTCGGCCCGCCCGTTCTGGTCGGTGGCGACCAGGGGCTGGCCCCGCGCGGGGTCGACGGTCGTGGTGGTGGCCCAGTCGGCGCCCATCGGGCCGGTGACGGTGGTCTTGACCGGCAGGGAGCCGGTGGCCGGGGTGTAGGCGGTCGTGGTGGTGGCGCCGTTCGCTCCGGTCACGGAGAGCGGGCGGCCGTAGGCGTCGTAGGTGGTCGCGGTGAGCTGGGTGTAGACCGCCTGACCGGCGGTGTCGTAGTGGTCGAGCGTCCATGAGGAGCTCTGGTCGCCGACGGCCAGGGCCCCGCCGAAGGGCTTGCCGTCGTAGTAGCCCCGGGTCGCGGCGATGGTCGTGGTGGGGCCGGGCGTGGTGGTGCACGGGCCTGCCACGGTCGTCGTCCCGGAGGACAGCATGACCATCATCGGGTCGGTGCTGTCGGCGTAGCTGGTGGTGAGGCAGGTCTCGGGTGCCGCGGGCGTGCCGTCGCCCTGGTCGTCGACCTGGAGCGGGCGGTTGCCGTGGGCCGGGTCGGGGTCGGAGGTGCGGACCTTGGTGGTGGTGCGCCAGGTGCCGTCGGACAGTCTGCCCCAGCTCTTGTCCGTCGTCCTGGTCGCGCTGAAGCGGGCCACGACGTCGGGCATGCCGCCCGACTGGCTCCGGGTGGCGGTGACGACGGGGTCGCTGGTGAAGGTGGAGCTCGCCGAGACGACGGAGCCGTCGGCCCGGTCGAAGGTCTGGCTGCCCAGTACCGCGCCGGCGAGCCATTTGTCGTCCGTGTGGGTCACGGCGGCCGCGCCGGGATACGGGGTGAAGGAGACGGAGACGTTCCTGGTCCCGCTGCTGGTCGCGTCCCCGTCCATGCCCCGCAGGTAGGTGCTGACGACCTGGGTCCGGGGCGCGCCGCCAACAACTACAACAGCGCACCCGCCGTCCAACACGACTGCGACGCCAGGTACTCCGACCAGGTCTGGACCCTGTAACGAATCCCTCGCACCGGCCCGACGGCGAGCCGCCCCTTCCGCAGCGGTGCGGAAGGGGCGGCTCGGCCGTCGCCGCGCCCGTTGGTGACGTGGGGGCGACAGTAGGGTGGTGGTGGCACTCGTCAGGGCTCTTGCAGGGGTGGGATCTTCGTGCAGCACATCGGCGGTGGGCGGTACGTCCTGGAGCGCGAGGTCGCGAAGGGCGGGATGGGGAGGATCTGGGAGGCGCGGGACACGCTGCTGGGGCGGACGGTGGCGATCAAGGAGGTGTCGCTGGAGTCGATCGCGCCCGCGCACCAGGCGGAGTTCCTGAGTCGGGCCGCCGGGGAGGGGCGGAAGGCGGCGGCGCTGGCGGACCATCCGAATGTGGTGACGGTGCACGACGTGGTCCTGGAGCACGGCATGCCGTGGACGGTGATGCAGTTCGTGCGGGGCCGGACGCTGGCGGAGGTGCTGGCGGGCGGGCCGATGGGGGTGGAGGAGGCGGCGGTGCTGGCGGCGCAGTTGCTGTCGGCGCTGGGGTTCGCGCACGAGGCGGGGATCGTGCACCGGGACGTCAAGCCGCTGAACATCATGATCAACGACGCCGACGGGCGGACGCTGCTGACGGATTTCGGGATCGCCAAGGATGTCGCCGAGACGGGCCTGACGGAGACCGGCGTGATCATCGGTTCGGCGCCGTACCTCGCGCCGGAGCGGCGCGACGGGGTGGACACCCCGGCCGGGGACCTGTTCAGCCTGGGGGTGGCGCTGTTCGAGGCGGTGGAGGGGCACTCGCCGTTCGCCCGGGCGACGTGGACCGGGACCGTCCTCGCCGTGGCCGTGGAGCCCCTGCCGGCGATGGCACGCGCCGGGCGGCTGGCCCCGCTGATCGCCGCGCTGACGGAGAAGGACCCGGCGGCCCGGCCGACGGCGGCGCAGGCGCTGGCGATGCTGGGCGGCGGCGTGCGGCCGGAGCCGACGGCGGCCCAGGTCAAGGGCCCCCAGGACGCACCGCCGGCCGCTCCACCGCCGTACGCGGCGACGGTGTTCGAGCAGGCGCCCTCGCGCTGGCTGAGCACCGGCACCGTCCTGCTGGCCCACGAGCGCGTCTCCGCCCTCGCGTTCAGCCCGGACGGCCGGACGCTGGCCACCGCCGGCGGGTCCCGGACGCCGGCCGTCCACCTGTGGGACGTCGCCTCCGGCGAGCAGGTCGCGCGCTGGGGCGAGCCCCGGACGGCGGCGCGCACCACCGTCGGCCACCTCGCGTACAGCGCCGACGGCCGCGCCCTGACCCTGGTGGAGGGGGTGCCGGTGACGAACTACGTGCCCCTGCACGTCGACGCCGTCCGGTGGGACACCGCCACCGGCCGGATGAGCGCCGTCCACCGGTTCAGCACGGACATCGTCACGGGCGCCGTCGCCCACAGCCCGGACGGGGCGGTGCTGGCGAGCGTCGGCCGGGACAAGGACCTGCGCCTGTGGGAGTCCGCCACCGGCGGGCTGGTCGCCGCCGTCAAACTGCGGGGCCTGTGCGCGGCGTTCAGCCCGGACGGGCGGCTGCTGGCGGTCGGCGGCGGCAAGCCGGGGCCGCGCTCGCGCGGCACCTGCTCGGTCACGCTCCTCGACGTGGGCAGCCGCGCCGTCCTGGGCGTGCTGCGCACGGACGCGATGAGCGCGGCCCACTCGGTGGCCTTCGGCCCCGACGGCCGCACCGTCATCGCCGGCGGCGTCCCGGCCGGGGGGTGGTCGCCCGCCGCCGTCACCCTCTGGGACGTCGCGACCGGCCAGGTGACCGGCGGCGTGGGCACGACCGCCGTCCCGGCCGCGCCGAGGATGGCCCTGAGCGCGGACGGCGGGACGGGCGCCGCGTACGGGGGCGGCGAGAGCGTCCACGTGTGGGACGTCGCCTCCGGCCGGGCCCTCGCGACCCTGGGGGTTCCCGAGACGGACAACCGGGTGTCGCCCTACCTCAAGTACTTCAACCTCAAGTACCTCACCCTGGAGGCCCCCCAGCCCCTCGTCCTCGACCTCGCCGTCAGCCCGGACGGCTCGCTCGTGGCCGCCGCCTGCCGGGGCGGCGTGGTCCGGCTGTGGCGGACCGGCCCGTCCGACGCCTGACACGACGGCCCCGCAAGGCCCGCCTCAGCAGGCCACCGGCTGGGCGGCGGCCGACGGGCGGGCCACGGCGGCCTCCAGGGCGTCGAGGCGGCGCAGGCTGGCCCGGCGCTGGAGGGCGCCGAGGCCCGTGGTGGCGGCGCCGAGGGTGAGCCAGCCGAGGGGGCCGGCGGCCATGACCGCGCCGGTGAGCAGCAGGGGCCCGGCCGCCCGCTGGACGGACTGGGCCATCCCGGCGACGCCCAGGTAGGAGGCGCCGGCCCCGGCGGGGGCGAGGCTGACGGCCAGCTCCCAGGAGGTGACCGAGCGCAGCAGTTCGGCGAAGGTGACGAGCATGGCCGCGGCCAGCAGCGCCAGGGAGGCCGTCCAGACGCCGCCGCCCGCGGAGAGGGCGATCAGCGCGCAGGCGGCGAGCACGGTGAGCCCGTACCAGCGCACCGCCCGGGTGGCGCCGCGGGCGCCCTGGGCCCAGGCGGAGACGCGCAGTTGGAGGGCGACGACGAGCACGGTGTTGAGCACCAGGAAGACGGGGACGACGGCGCTGGGGGCCGAGGTGTGGTGGACCAGCCAGACCGGGAGGCCCACATTGAGGATCGAGTCGTCCAGGCTGAGCGGAATGTCCATCAGGACGAAGAGGAGGTAGCCCTTGTCCCGCCAGGGGCCGCGCGGGGCATGGGAAACCTCCGGAACCTCCTCCGAGGAAGGGGCCGGGGCCGGGGCCGGGGCCGTCAGCAGACCCCGCCCGGCGGGCTCGCGGGTGCGGCGGACCAGTTCGGCGGCGAGGACGTAGGTGAGCGCGTTGCCGAGGATCAGCGCCTGGTAGGCGGTGGTGGTCCCGAAGGCGAGGCCGAGGGCGGCGATCCCGGCGCCGACGGCGTACCCGGCGTTGGCGATGCTGCGGAAGAGCGCCTGGAAGGTGCCGCGCTGCTCGCCCGCGACGCGGCTGGCGAAGAGCATCTCCAGGGTCTTGGCGGAGCGTTCGGCCAGGCAGGTCACGGCGACGACCAGCAGCAGGGCGAGGAAGTGGTGGACGACCAGCATCAGGGCCATGGTGCCCAGGCGCAGCAGGTGGGTGGCGATCAGCAGGCCGCGGACGGGGAAGCGTTCTGCGGCGCGCCCGGCGAGCGGTGATCCGGCGATCCCGGCGACGGCCGCGACGCCGAGCATGAGGCCGAGCTGCCGCTCGTCGAGGCCGCAGACGAAGGTGAAGTAGAGCACCGAGGCCGCCGCCCACACGCCGGTGCCGGTGCGGTCGATGCCCTGCGCCAGCAGCATGATGCGCGCGTCGCGTCCGCCCGGTGGCCTGCGCAGTTGTGCGATCAGTCCGTTGTCCCGCATGTCGGCTCCCCCTGGTGCCTCTGCCTTCCGATTTAATCTCGACGTCAAGATACTTGAGACCGAGAGATTCCGGAACCCCCTGTTTCCGCAGGCCGGACGGGGTCGAGGGTCCCCTCACCCCCGGCGCACCGAAGGTGCACCCTCGACGCCCCGGGCACCGTGCGCCAGACTGCTCCCCAGCAGCACCCGCGCTCCCACGCACCAGCACGACGCACCGATACGCCACCGCCGACAACCCCAACCCCCATTGGAGAGCCACCCGGTGACGAACCGTCAACTGCTGGAGATCCCCTTCACATCCGGCCGCTCAGGCGTCGGACCGGCCACCTGGGGCCAACGCGCCTTCTGGGACACCATCCGCGCCCTCGCCCCCGCCGACAGACCGCGCTACAACGTCGCCGGCGGCGCCCCGATCGACCCCGGCCTCCCCCTGCCCGTCCTCGTCGACGCGCTGGGCCGGCTCCTCCACGTCCACGACTCCCTGCACACCCGGCTGTTCCCCGACAAGGACGGGCGACTGCTCCAAACCGTCGACGCCGAAGGGACGTTGACCCTGGAGGTGCACTCCTGCCCGGACGCCGAGGAGGTGCCCGAGGCCGGTGCCCGCCTGCACCGGGACCTCTCCGGGCGCACCTTCGACACCGCCATGGAGTGGCCCCTGCACGTCGCCGTCATCGAGACGGACGGGCTGGTGCGCTACGCCACCCTGGCCCTGCCCCACACGGCCGTGGACGGCGCGGGGATGAACCGCCTGGTCGCCGACCTCGCCGCGCTCTGCCTCGGCAGCACCCCCGCCGAACTGGCCGAACTGCGCGTGCCCGCCCGTCAGCCGCTGGAGGAGGCCGAGTTCCAGCGCTCCTCCTGGGGAGCGCGACGGGACTCCGCCGGGCGCCGGGAGTTCCTGCGCAAACTGCGCGGCGGCCCCGCCCACCAGTTCCCCAGGCCCGCCGCACCGCAGGCCGCCGGGCCCGACGCCGCGCGGTTCCCCAACGCGGTGCTGCGCTCCCCCGCCCTGGCGATCGCCGTCGAGCAGGTCGCCGCCGGCCACCGGGCGAGCACCTCCTCGGTGCTGCTGGCGGCCGTCGCCGCGATGACGGCCCGGATGTCCGGCTCGGGCGAGGCGCTGATCGACGTCGTGGTCAGCAACCGCTTCCTGCCCGAGCTGGCCAACTCGGTGAGCGCGGTCGCGGGCGAGGTACTGCTCCATCTCCCGGACGCAGAAGGGGAGTTCGGCGCCCTGGTGCGCCGCACCCACGCGGCCGCGCTCGGCGGCTACCTCAACTCGTACTACGACAAGACGGCGCTGGACGCCCAGATCGCGGAGCTGACCGCCGAGGGCGTGCCGCTGGCCGACCGCTCCTGCGTCTTCAACGACGTCCGCGAGGTGGTCCCCCCGGGCACCGACGCCCCCGGGGAGCCGGGCGCGACCACCCTGACCTGGCCGGTGGACTTCGAGCCGCGCCCCGGGCTGACGTACGCGCTGGACGCGGCGCAGTCGGGCGAGGCGCTGAGCCTGGCCATGACGGCCGATCCGGCCGTGCTGCCCCGCCCGGAGATGGAGCGCTTCCTGTACGGGATCGAGGAGACGGTCCTGGCCGAGGCCCGCGCCCTCGGCCAGGTGCCCGCCGCCTGAGCCCCGAAGCGGGCGAGGGGCGGCCCGGGCCATCGCCCGGGCCGCCCCTCTGCCGGCGAGCAGCGCCCGTCAGTGCCCCGCGGCGTGCCCCGCGGCGTGCTCCGCCGTGCTCTCCTGGATCTTCTTCCAGGACTTCGGCTCCGCCGGCGCCGCGTCCGTCCCCTGCGCGGACGGCGAGGCCGCCGCCAGGGAGGCGGCAGCGCCCGGGACCACCGGCCCGACGGCCGGCTTGGACGGGGTGAACAGCCAGGTGGTGAACAGGTCTCCGAGCTTCTTGCCCGACACCTTCTCCGCGTACGCCTGGAACTCCGGGATGGTGGCGTTGCCGTAGCGGTGCTCGGTCGGCCAGCCCTTGAGGATCGTGAAGAAGTCCTCGTCCCCGACGGCGTTGCGCAGCGCCTGGATGGCCACCGCGCCCCGGTCGTAGACGGCGCCCGCGAACTGGTTGTCCGGGCCCGGGTCGCCCGGCTTGACCGTCCAGAACGGGTCGTCCGCCGGGTGCGAGGCGTACACGTAGTCGGCGAGCTGCTGGGCGGTGCCCTCGTTCTCGTGCTCGGACCAGAGGTACTGCGCGTACCGGGCGAAGCCCTCGTTGAGCCAGATGTCGCTCCAGCGCGAGAGCGAGACGCTGTCCCCGAACCACTGGTGGGCCAGCTCGTGCGCCACGACCGAGGTGTTGGCGCCCCGGGAGAACTGCCTGGGGCTGTAGAAGACCCGGGTCTGGCTCTCCAGCGCGTAGCCGGTCGTCACGTTGGGCACGTAGCCGCCGACGGAGCTGAACGGGTAGTCGCCGAAGTAGCCGCTGAGGAAGTCCACCACCTCGCCGGTGCGCTCGACGCTGGCGCGGGCGGCGTCGGCGTTCTCGCCGAGGTCCTTGCTGTACGCGGTGTAGACGGGCAGGCCGCTGGGGGTGGTGTCCTGGGCGAGGTCGAACTTGCCGACGGCGAGGGTGGCCAGGTACGTCGCCTGTGGCTTGTTCTCGCGCCAGGTGTAGCGCGTCCAGCCGGCCGTGGAACTGGTGCCGGTCAGCACGCCGTTGCTGATCACCTGGTTGCCGTCCGGCACCAGCACCGAGACGTCGTAGGTGGCCTTGTTGCTGGGGTGGTCGTTGCTCGGGAACCACCACCAGGCGCCCTCGGGCTCCCCGGCGGCGACCCCGCCGTCGGGGGTGCGCAGCCAGGCGGTGAAGCCGTACTTCTTCACGGTGGACGGCACGCCCTTGTAGCGGACCACCACGGTGGCCTGGGCGCCCTTGGCGAGCGGACGGGCCGGGGTGATCTCCAACTCCTGCTCGCCGCTGGTGGCGAAGGCGGCGGTGCGGCCGTTGACGCGGACCTCGGAGACGTTCAGCGCGAAGTCGAGGTTGAAGCGCGAGAGGTCCTGGGTGGCCGTGGCCAGGATGGTGGTGGTGCCCTCCAACTCGTCGGTGGCGGGCTGGTACTTGAGCCGGATGTCGTAGTGGGAGACGCGGTAGCCGCCGTTCCCGTAGGTCGGGTAGTACGGGTCGCCGATCCCGGCGGCGCCGGGTTGGAAGTCCGCGGCCGAGGCCGGGACGACGAGCAGCAGGCTCAGGGCACTGGCGGCGGCGGAGACGATCAGCCTCTTGCGCAACGTGGGTCCTCCAGGATCACCGGAACGTCGGGATGGTGCGTTGTTGGAGCGATGTTGGATCGATCCATGTCCCGGTGGGGCCCACGCCACTCTCAAATTATGAGCTGTTCATGATAAGAAACAGGCCGAAATAGCCCCGCTATGAGCGCGCCTCACGCCCCCAGCGCGACCGGCGCCCGCACCAGCGAGCCGTACTCCGTCCACGAGCCGTCGTAGTTCTTGACGTGCGGGTACCCGAGCAGCTCCGTCAGCGCGAACCAGGTGTGCGCCGAGCGCTCGCCGATCCGGCAGTACGCGATCACCTCCCGCTCGGGCTCCACGCCCTTGCCGCCGTACAGCTCCCACAGCTCCTCCGCCGAGCGGAACGAGCCGTCGTCCCGGGCCGCCTGCGACCAGGGCACGTTGACGGCGCCGGGGATGTGCCCGGGCACCTGGGCCTGCTCCTGCGGCAGGTGCGCCGGGGCGATCAGCTCGCCCCGGAACTCGGCCGGGGAGCGGACGTCCACCAGCACCGCGTCCGCCCCGGGCTTGGCGAACACCTCCGCCTTGGCCAGCACCTCGTCGCGCAGCGCGCGCAGCTGCGGGCGCTCGGGGCCGGTCAGCCGGAAGGAGGTGTGCTGGTAGTCCATCACCTCGGCGGTCAGCTCGCGCCCCTCCAGCTCCCACTTCTTGCGCCCGCCGTCCAGCAGCCGCACCGGGCCGAAGCCGCGCAGCCGCAGCAGCCAGAAGGCGTACGCGGCGAACCAGTTGCTGTTGCCGCCGTACAGGACGACGGTGGTGTCCTCCTCCACCCCGGCCGCCCGCAGCAGGTGCTGGACGGCGGCGCGGTCCGCGTAGTCGCGGCCGACGCTGCTGTGCAGGTCCGTCGTCCAGTTCCAGCCGACGGCGCCGGGGATGTGGGCCCGGTCGTAGGCGGTGGTGTCCTCGTCGACCTCGACGATCCGCACCGTCCCGTCGTCCAGGTGGCGGGCCAGCCGCTCGGTGCCGACCAGCGACTCCGGGTGCGCGTACTCCTTGCCGGTCATCCCCGGCCTGCCTCACCGGCCGCGCCGTCCACCCTGGCCAGGTAGTAGAGGTTCAGCATGTCCCCCTCGACGCTCTTGACCTCCACCGAGCGGAAGCCGGCCGCCGCCAGCATCCGGCGGGCCGTCTGCTCGCCCCAGACCGTTCCCAGGCCCTCCCCGCCCTCGCCGAGGGACACCGTCATGCAGTAGAAGGTCGAGAAGGTGTAGAGCGCGGGCGCGAGCGGGTGCTCGATGTTCTCCTCCAGCCTGCTGCTGGCGGCCACGTCGCCCATCAGGAAGACGCCCTCGGGCCGCAGCGCGCCCGCGACGGCGGCCAGGGTGGGGGTGGGGTGGGCCAGGTCGTGGATCACGTCGAAGGCGGTGACCAGGTCGTACGCGCCGGTCAGCCGGGCGGAGTCCGCGACCTCGAAGGAGGCGTTGCCCAGCCCGAGCGCGGCCGCCGAGGCGCGGGCGGCGGCGATCCCCTCGGCGGAGATGTCGATCCCGGTGAACCGGCTCCGCGGGAACGCCTTCGCGAGCACGATCACGGCGTGCCCCTGCCCGCAGCCGACGTCCAGCGCGTCGATCCCGGTGCGCAGCCGCTCGGTCAGCCCGGGCACCAGCGGCAGGATCTCGTCGACCAGCGCCAGGTCGTACACCCGGGCGCTCTCCTCGGCCTGCAGCTCCTGGAAGCGCGGGTACGCGGAGTACGGCATGCCGCCGCCGGTGCGGAAGTGGCCCAGCAGCTCCTGCTCGACCTCGCCCATCATCGCGAGGAACGGCATCATCGCGGCCAGGTTCTCCGGCCCGGCCGCCCTGGTCAGTGACGCCGCGTGCTCGGGCGGCAGCGCGTAGACGGCCTTCTCCGGGTCGTACGCGACGAACCCGGCGACGACCATCCCGCCCAGCCACTCGCGCACGTAGCGCTCGTTCAGCCCGGCGGCGGTGGCGATCTCCTCGCTGGTGGACGGCGCGAGCCCGGCCATCAGGTCGAACAGACCGGTCTGGTGGCCGATGCTGGTCATCAGCCCGAGGCAGGCGTCGTTGAGCACCTGCACCACGTGGCCGGCGAACTCCTCCTGCTTGGCCACATCGATTTCGGTGACGGACATCGCTCCTCCTCCGTAGCCGGGTCGGCGAAGCCCTTACCGGCCACGCTACGCGCCTGTGGTGCGGCCGGGGGGGGCGGGGGGGGGGCCCCCCCCCCGGGGGGGCCGCCCCCCCCCCGGGGGGGCCCCCCGGGGGAGAGAAATGGGAAGAAACACGACAGGCACGAGTGGCGGGAGCAGAGGCCCGTGAC